>NZ_JBVFVW010000001.1:0-684392 GCF_055522415.1 Christensenella sp. KGMB01412
AATATCAGACACCTGAGAATCAGCAAGCGTTAGCGGGTTTCAATTATGCAAAAAGCGCTTCCCGTAACAAGGGAAGCGCTTAAAAAACAGATTGTTTGCTTAAAACTGCGAAGAATTGATATTATCAAAAATTTGCAGGTGACAGCCAATATGGGCTTGCTGGGGAGCGGCATTTTTGGACTGAATGGAAGAAAGTAACAAATCTACCGCTTTTTCGGCGAGCACATCCGGTTGCTGTATCATCAAAAACAGCGACCGGATGTTTTTGAATGGCAGTTTTCCGTCGGAAAGGGGAAACGGAATCGTAAACGTATCGAACGAGCCGATGTCGATTGCATCCGGAAAATCCATTTGCCTGAGCATATCGCACACATATAAAAAATCCCATGTGGTAGCAAGGGCCACCGCTGTGAACTTCTTCATGTTTTCAAGATTGGAAAGCGGCTGGCAGTCAAGTGGCCGGTCTGTATAGATGTATTCCTTTTGTATCTTCAGGTGATGTTTCTCCATCGCGTCCTGATATCCCGCAAAACGGTCCATTTGTACGGTCGTGCAGATGGATTTGCCATGGAAAATGAACAGGATGTTTTTATGCCCGCGTTCAATAAGCGCTTCGGTGAGCTTAAAAGAATTTGCTCTGTTATCCGTCGCCGCATAGCTTGCGTTTACATTGTAAACATAACGGTCCACGAAAACCATCGGAAGATTATTTGATTGCAGCTTGCGCAGGTAGTCAAGATTTGCAAAGTTGTCGCAGGCGTTCACAATCAGGCCGTCGACAGCGCCTGTAAAGCAGAATTCAAGGATTTCACGCTCTATTTGCGGATCTTCGTGGCTGTTAAAGATAATCGAGGAATAGCCTTCGCGCCGCAGGTTTTTCTCGATTTCATCCGTGAGCTGGGTTAAAAAATAGAAATTGAGCTCAGGCTGCAGAATACCGATTACTTTTTTCTTGCGCAGGAAAGGAAGCTTGCCTTCGGAAGCAATTCCCTGCGGGGTATAGTTGTGCTTCTGGGCGATCCGGATGATCTGGGCCCTTTTTTGTGCAGAAACACGGACCGGTTTATTGTTGAGCACCTTGGAAACCAGTGAACGGGATACGCCCGCCTTATCCGCGATATACTGTAACGTTACTTTCATTGTTTCATTCCTTTCCGATAAAGATTTACAGGCGTTCCGTACCCTGTTCGCAGCAGTTTCCTGCGAACAGGGCCGGAATACCCAAAGAGGCTCTGCGTTTTAAGTACAAAAGAGTAAAGCTTGTGCGCAAAGCCTGTAATACCGTGTTATTGATCAAGGAGCGCGAGCACCTCTTCGCGCGTGGGAGCGCCTTCCATCGGACCTTTTTTCAGTACTGAAAGCGCGCCCGCAGCATTTGCAAAACGTCCTGCCTCATACAGGGGAAGGCCGTCGTTCAGGGCGGTTACGAAGGCTGCGCAGAAGGTATCGCCTGCGCCTGTCGGATCGACCTCGGTAACAGAAAACGAGGGAACGTCCATAATCTCGCCGCCGTTAAAGATGCGGCAGCCATCTTCGCCGTTTTTAAGTACGACGAGCTTGCCCTGCTGCGCCCACTGTTTGCATCCGGTATCGTCGTCAGGAGCGCCGGTGAACATCATCGCTTCCGTTTTGCTTGGAAAAATGACGTTTGCACGCGCGATGATCGGCGCGCACATATCCCGAATTTCCTCGACGCTTAAAACCTCCGGGCGGATATTGGGATCAAAGCATACCTTTACATCATCGTCAAGCACGCTCAGCAGTTTGTAGACTGCCCTCATACAGTTCTCGTTGACGGAAAGCGTTACGCCGGTGATGTGCACCCATTTTACGCCCTTGATTTTCTCGGGATCGATATCGCTTTCGTCTATCATTCCTGCGGCAGAATGCCGCCAGTGATAAATAAACGTACGGCTGCCGTCGCTGAAATACCCTACAAACGCGGTGCCGGTTGTAGCGCCGGGAGCCACGCGTACCATGTCAAGATCCACGCCGCTTTCACAGAGACGGTCGCACAGGCATTTGCCAAAGCCGTCGTCGCCGACTACGCCGATAAACGAACAAGAATTGCCAAGCTTTGCCGCGGCATTGATAAAAATGGGGGTATCACCGCTCGGGTAAGGGCCTGTAAGGTCGGCGGCCTTGTCAAAGGGTTTGTCGATATCCTTACGCATGATTTCGACGAGCATACCGCCGATGCTTAAGATGTCTGCCATAATGATGTTCCTCCTTGTTAATCTCTTGTCGCGCAGGTTGCGTAAAGAAATTTGAGCGCCCCGTCCCCGGGATTGCTGACGATGTGGGGTATGTCACGGTGTACCAGAGTAAAATCGTCTGTTTTGAGACGGACGGTTTCTTCTGTCGTCGGATAGGTCAGCACGGCCTCTCCGGATATAACATAAAAAATTTCGTCCGCATTTTTATGCCCCGCGTCGTAGCCGGCTGTTTTACCGGCGGGGAGCTCGAGCACGCCAAAGCTAAGCTGGTCTGTTTCACCGCACGCATAAAGCTGCGCATCTCCAAATTCATCCGCTTTTACGGACGAAACAGGAATTGGTATTCCATACTGCATTAATAAATTCCTCCTTCTATTGTGTCCTTTATATCTGTTGTCATAGTACCTGGAATTGCACCCAAAAAAGGGTGGACAAGATGATACACATATGATACCATTGATACAACATTGATCAAAGACGAGAAATGGATAGATAATGGATAAAATAACGAGTATTTGAATGATATGAACATTTTAAATTGAAATAAAGGAAAAATATCAAAAAATGTATTGGGAGAAATCAATTTTAACGAAAACCGCGCGGTTTTTTTAATGAATTGGGCAGAAAAATTGAAATAATCAAAACAGGAAGAAATGTTGGAGAAATAAGGCGTTAAAATGCGATAATCAAGCAAAAAAGAGAAAATCAGGCATATATCAGTATAAACGAGATTTTGTGATAAACGTTGCATCAAAAGTATAATTGAAATACACAGGGAAGTATAACATTTCATAAATGACCACATAGTACAAATGAAAACAGGGGAAACATTGTGCGTAATGCACAGTATTATGGCTCTAAGGGAGGTTAACAGCATGACAAGAACAGAACGGATCAAAAAGTATATTTTGGGTTACGCGCCTGAAATTTGCACGGAACGCGGTAAAATTTATACGGAAGAATGTCTCAAAGCGCCGGGGCAGCCGGTTGTAATCCGCCGTGCGCGGGCTTTTAAACGTATGATGAACGAGATGACCATTTATCTCGGCGACGACGACCTTTTGATGGGAAATACGGCGGGGAAACCGCTTGCGGTGGAGCTGTTTCCGGAATACTCAATCGATTGGGTGCGCGATGAACTGGATACGTTTGAAAAACGTCCGCGCCAGCGCTTTGTAGTGACGCCGGAGCATAAGGAGGAAATCCTCAAAATGTGTGACGCATGGGACGGCGCAACGCATTTTGACCGCGTGGATTATTCGCTCAAACAGACGATTGGCGACTACCTGATGGGGCCGGGGCCGGATGGGAAAGGCCATCAGCACCCAAGTGTGAACCAGACGATGTCTATCGAGCATAACCAGAACGGCGACGGGCATATCATCCCGGATTACGTTGGCCTGCTCGATACGGGCTTTAACGCTGTGATCGAAAAAACCAAAACACAGATCGGACTTTTGGATGAAAGCGACGAGGAATACTTGGAGAAGCTCGCTTTCCTGAACTCGGTGGTCATGGTGCTTGAAGGTGCGATTGATTATTCTGAACGGCTTTCACAGATGGCGGTTGAACGCGCCAAGAAGGAAACAGATACGGGACGTAAGGAAGAATTGATGGAGATGGCCCGTATTTGCCACAAAATTCCGGCAGAGAAACCGGACACATTCTATGAAGCGCTGCAAATGGTGCTGCTGATTCATCTGTTGATTCAAATTGAATCAAACGGTCACAGTATTTCCATGGGCCGCATGGATTCCTATCTGTATCCTTTCTATGAGGCGGATGTGCGCGAAGGGCGCATTGATGCGGACAAGGCGCAGCAGCTTTTGGAATGCTTCCTGCTCAAGTGCTTTGAAGCAAATAAGCTTCGCGACTGGGGTACGACGGAAATCCTCGGTGGAGACCAGCTGTTCCAGACCATCACGCTTGCAGGGCAGACGCCGGATGGAAAATCGGCGGTCAACGAGCTTTCCTACCTGTTCCTGAAGGCGCTCGGACACACAAATATGAATGTGCCGACCGTAATTGTGAGCGCGGGGAAGACGACGCCGCTTGAATTTATGGAGGCCTCGATGGAGGCGCTTGTGGCGCATGGCGGCGGTATGCCTGCATTTTTCAACGACGACGTTGCCGTGGATATGATGCTGCGTGCAGGCGTAGACCTGCGTGACGCGCGTAACTGGGCGGGTATGGGCTGCTCTGAGGTGCGCGTGCCGGGCAAGCATGGCACAGGCGTAACGCCGGTATATGTTAACATGATGAAAATTCTGGAGCTTGCGCTGTACGACGGAGAGAATCCAAATACGGGTAAGACATTGTGCAAGACGAAAGCTTCTTTTAAAGACGCGAAAAACCTTGACGACGTGATAGCGCTCTTCGAGCAGCAGCTCGATTACTATCTGGAATTTATTCCAAAGATCGAGCGGGCGATTGCGGAAAGCTACTTCACGCTCACGCCCACGCCCTTCCTTTCGGCAACTGTGAATTACAGGATCGAAATGGGTAAGGATATCAGCTGGGGCCGCGGGCCAAATTATAACGACACGATCATTCATTCGCACGGATATCCAAACGTTGCAAACGCATTAGAGGCGATCGACCAGGTTGTGTTCCAGAAAAAGCTTTATACGGCTGAGCAGGTGCTTAAGGCGATGAAGGAAAATTTCGAAGGGGAAGAAAACCAGAAAATACGCAAGGCGCTTGCGGAAAGCCCCACGTTTGGCAATGACAACGACGAGGTAGACCTGCTGTGCGAGCGTTTGTTTGAGATCATGCCTGCAAAAATGAAAAAGATGAAGCCGCTTCGCGGAGGCCAGTTCGGCTGTACGGCACAAACGGTTGTTATGAATGTGATCGACGGTGAAGTGATTGGCGCGACTCCAGACGGAAGATACGCAGGGGAGTCTCTGGCGGATAATATGTCGCCTGTTCCGGGGACGGATGAAAGCGGCATCACGGCGGTGTTCAACTCGCTTTCCAAAATCGACCATGCGCTGATGGACAACGGCTCGATCCTGAATGTAAAATTCCACCCGTCCGGACTTGCCAGCGCAGAAAAGCGCAGGAAGATCGCGCAGACGATCAAGGTATATTTCAAGCGTGGAGGATTCCAGGTGCAGTTTAATGTCATCAGCAGGGAAATGCTGGAGGACGCGCAGGAGAAGCCGGACGACTACCGCACGCTGGTGGTGAAGGTAGCGGGCTTCAGCGCATTCTATGTGGAGCTGGAGGAAAAATGGCAAAACCATTTGATTGCCCGCACGGAATATTCGGAAGCAAATTAAGGGAGAGGATACTGTTTAAGGAATGGGATGTATATTTGACATACAACGGTTCTCGCTGGACGACGGCCCGGGGATCAGGACTGTGGTGTTCTTCCAGGGCTGTAACCAGTGGTGCAAATGGTGCCACAATCCGGAATCGATCGGCAGGAAACCTGTCGTTATCCGCACGGATTCAAGCTGCTCTATGTGCGGGAGGTGCGCGGCTGCGTGCCCTTCCCACGCAATCAGCTTAAGGGAGGGCCGGTATCTCGTGGATCACAGCCTTTGTACGCTGTGCGGTACATGCGCCCTCACCTGCTTTGAAAACTGTTTCAGGATCAGCGGCAAGGAATACAGCGCGGATGAGGTGATGGATACCGTACGCAAGGACGGGGATTACTATGAGGAATCGGGCGGCGGTATTACGGTAAGCGGCGGGGAACCCACACAACAGGCGGAATTCCTTGTGGAGCTGCTGCAAAAATGCAGGGAGGAAGGCATCCATACCGCAATCGAAACGAATGGGAATATGAGCAGCGAGACGCGCAGGCGCATTGAACCGTTGCTTGATTACGTCATGCTCGATATCAAACATACGGACAGTGAAAAAAGCAAAAAATATACGGGAAGCGGCGCCGGAAAGGCGTTGGAAACCCTTGCTTACCTGGCGGCGAAAAAGCCGGTGGAGGTTCGCGTTCCAGTGGTGCCCGGCTTTAACGATACGCCCGCGGAGCTGCAAAGCATTGCAGACGCCGCCGCAGAAAGCGGCGCGCATATGATACGTTTCCTGCCTTACCATACGTACGGCATGAGCAAATACCACAACCTGGGGCTCGACTACGAATATCCGGCTACAGAACCGATGACCACGGAAGAGCTTGAAAAGCTCATTGAATTTGTGGATACAAAAGGGCTTGAGGTCCGGTTGGGAATGAATTAAAAAATGACAGCAATGCTACGGTGTTGCTGTCGTTTTCTGTAATGCGCCTCATTGACAAAATACGCCCAAAAAGGGTATGATCAAAGGGTGCTTTTCGGGGGATTGGCAGGAAGAACGTTAGACAAAGGATATCCGAACGGAGGAGCAGATGAGACGGTACGATCATATTTTATTTGACTTGGATGGAACGCTTGCAGATACGCCGGATTTTCATTGTAAGGTGTTTATCGATTATTTTACGGAATGCGGAAAGGTTTTTGATCCGGACAAAATCACGAACGGCTTGCAGAAAACGCTTTCGATCAGGGATGTTCTGCGCGACGCAGGTGTGAAGGACGAAGAAGAGGAAGAGGAAGTTTTCCGCTATTTGCGTAGTTTTTACGGATCGGGCGCGGACGATATGATTGGCAGGATCAGGCTTGCGGACGGCGCACGGGAGACGCTGGGCGCGCTGCATAAGGAAGGGTATGGCATGGCCCTGATTTCAAATTCCATGCAGGAGCTTCTGGAGCGCATGGTAGTAGTGCTTGGCCTGCAGGATTATTTTTTTGAGCTTGAAGGCGCAAAGGAAGAACAGGCGGAGAAGCTGGAACGTTTCCGTGCGCTGCTGGAACGCAATGAAATAAACCCGGGACGCGTACTTTATGTGGGGGATACAAACGGCGATATGAAGGTAGCGCATACCCTTGGCTGCGACGCGTGTTTTGCAAATACGGATATTGCGTGGGCGCAGGATAAGGAAGCGGTCATTCGTACGCATAAACCGGAATATGTAATCGGAAGTATTGGCGAGCTGCTTGAAATTCTGGCATAAGGCGGCCTGCGGGCGTTAACGTATATTGAATTGAGAAATTGCGGCGCGTTCTTGCTGTATAAGGAATGCGCCGCTTTTTTTCTGAATTGCGTTATTTTGGTATTTGCTCAGGCGCGGGAAAATGGTATGATAGAAACGTACATTATATTATGATATTTTCCGGGCGTCCGGAAACAAACAGAAAGGATCGATTGCAATGGAGAATTATTTCCAGCCTGAAATCGAATGCGCTTCGCCTGAGCAGATCAGGAAGTGGCAGGATGAACGGCTCGTGAAAACGGTGAAGCACGTTTACGACAATGTGCCGTATTACAGGAACCTGATGGAGAAGCAGGGCGTGGAGCCCGATGACGTGAAATCTGTAGATGATTTATGCAAGCTGCCCTTCCTTACGAAGGATGATTTGCGCGACGCATATCCATACGGGTTGCTGGCGGTTCCGCTTAGCGATGCTGTCAGGATACAATCTACGAGCGGGACGACAGGAAGGCGGGTTGTCGCTTTTTATACACAGCACGATATTGACCTGTGGGACGAGTGCTGCGCCCGTGCGATTGTGGCGGCGGGAGGCACCAGGGATGACGTGGTGCATGTTTCATATGGCTACGGCCTCTTTACGGGCGGACCGGGCCTTAACGGCGGCTCGCACAAGGTTGGAGCGCTGACTCTGCCAATGTCATCCGGCAACACGCAGCGCCAGATACAATTTATGTGCGATCTGGGATCGACGATCCTTTGCTGTACGCCGTCTTATGCGGCATACCTTGGAGAAACGATCTGCGAAGAAGGCCTGCAGGACCAGATCAAGCTAAAGGCGGGTATCTTTGGTGCGGAAGCGTGGAGCGAGGAGATGCGAAGGGATATTGAGAAGAAGCTGGGCATCAAGGCTTACGACATTTATGGACTGACGGAGATTTCCGGTCCGGGCGTTTCGTTTGAATGCAGCGAGCAAACCGGGATGCACATAAATGAAGACCACTTTATCGCAGAGATTATCAATCCTGTAACAGGAGAGGTGTTGCCGGACGGGGAAAAGGGCGAACTGGTATTTACAAGTATTACCAAGGAGGCGTTTCCGCTGCTTCGTTACCGTACGCGCGATATTTGCGTGCTCACGAGGGAAAAATGCTCCTGCGGCAGGACGCACGTCAAAATGTGCAAGCCAATGGGACGCAGCGACGATATGCTGATCGTAAAAGGCGTAAATGTATTTCCGTCGCAGATTGAAACGGTGCTCCTCAATAAGGGGTATCCGGCAAATTACCAGATCATCGTCAGCAGGGAGAAGAACAGCGATGTGCTGGAAGTTCAGGTGGAGATGACGCAGGAAATGTTCTCCGACTCCGTAAGCCAGGTGGCGGAGCGTGAACGTGAATTGATTTTTGAAATGAAGGCGATGCTTGGCATCTTTGCAAAGGTGGCCCTGGTGGCGCCAAAATCGATTGCGCGCAGCGAGGGCAAGGCTGTGCGCGTCATCGACAAACGCAACCTTTATTAAGGTAAGGAGGGGTGCACAATGACGGTAAAACAGATTTCTGTATTTTTGGAGAACAAACCCGCGCAGTTGTCAGCGCTGGTTAAGGTTCTCAACCAGAATCAGATCGATATGCGGGCGCTTTCCGTGGCGGAGACGCGTGATTTTGGCATACTGAGGCTGATTGTCGACGACACCTATAAGGCCGCATGCGTGCTGAAGGAAGCGGGATATGTGTGCTCGATCACGCCTGTGCTTGCAGTCGCGATTTCGGATGAGCCGGGCGCTCTTTCGGGTATTCTCGATATCCTTGGGGATAACGGTGTGAATCTTGAATATACGTATGCGTTTATCACGCGGAAAAAAGACCTTGCATATATGATATTCCGTGTGGAGGATAATGACAAAGCAATCGATGTGCTGACAAAAAACGATATCAAGCTCATTTGCCAGGACGAACTGTATGGGCTGTAAAAACGCGCGATAGCAGGAAAGCCTTCCTTTGATTGTCAAGGGAAGGCTTTCTTATTACTGTATGCCACGGGCGGGGAAAGAAGAAAGAAGTGTTTTTGCATTTGTTTTAGTTTATCAAATGGTTGTGCGGGCAGCATATATTATTGCATCTGCGCTATGCGCTGTGTTTTACCTGTTGGCTGTAAAACAGTGTGGAAACAGGAAGAAAAAATATAAGAGAAAAAACAGGCGAAACAGGGGAATCTCTGAAGGCGGCGGGGATGTCCTGATTGAATTGGGATTGATTTTCATGTATAATCAAACATACAGACAGACTGGAAAAGGAGCAAATATAAATTGGAAAGATTAGTTATGCCGATGGTGGCGTTACGGGGGCTTGTTATCTTCCCCTATATGGTATTGCATTTTGATGTTGGCAGGGAAATGTCCGTTGCTGCGGTGGAGGAATGCGTCACGCAGGGGCAGGAAATTTTTTTGGTGACGCAAAAGGACCTTAAAATCGAAATGCCGGAAATCGAGGATTTGCACGGCATCGGAACAATCGCCAAGGTGAAGCAGGTGCTGAAGCTGCCGGGCGATACGCTTCGGGTGCTGGTAGAAGGAGAGCGCCGCGCGCGTATGATCGGATACGCCGGCAAGGAACCGTTCCTTCGGGCGGAGGTCGAAGAGATTCCGGAGGAGTCCCACGACGATCCATCCAAAGAGGTTGTAAAGGAAGCGTACATGCGGCGTGTAACCGATCTCTTTGAGCGGTTTGCGGCGCTCGGGGCCCGCATTCCCGGAGAAACCCTTTTTACGATCGGCGAGGTGGAGGAGCCGGGCAAGTTCGCGGATATGATTGCCTCCAACGTGGCGATTAAGCTGGATGATAAGCAGAAGGTGCTCAACTGCGCCAGCGAGCTCGAGCGTTTGCAGCTTGTGATGGAGATATTGAAAAAAGAGATCGATATCCTTGAAATCGATAAGGAAATTGCATCCTCGGTAAAGCAGCAGATCGATAAATCCCAGCGTGAGTATTTTCTGCGCGAGCAGATGAAGGTCATCCAGAAGGAGCTTGGAGAAACGGAAAACGACGAGGACGAGGTAGACGAGCTTCGCAGGAAAATCAAAGAGCTGCCGCTTTCTGAGGAAGCGCGCACGAAGGCGGAAAAAGAGCTTGCCAGAATGACGAGGATGTCTTCGGGTTCGCCGGAGATCAGCGTCATTCGAAGCTATATCGACTGGATTGTGAGTTTGCCGTGGGGTAAATACACACAGGACGATCTGGATCTTGCACATGCGCGCAAGGTTCTCGATCAGGAGCATTACGGCCTCCATAAAGTCAAAGACCGTATTATCGAGTTTTTGGCGGTCAGGAAACTGAAAAATGATATGCACGGGCCGATCCTGTGCCTTGCGGGGCCTCCAGGCGTAGGAAAAACGTCGATCGCGCATTCCATTGCAAATGCGCTTGAGAAAAAATTTGTGCGGATGTCCCTTGGAGGCGTGCACGACGAAGCGGAGATCAGGGGGCACCGGCGTACATATATCGGCGCGATTCCCGGGCGTATCATTACGTCAATCAAGCAGGCGGACAGCATGAATCCTCTGTTTTTACTGGATGAGATCGATAAGATGAGCAGCGATTTCCGCGGAGATCCTGCTTCTGCGATGCTGGAGGTGCTCGATCCGGAGATCAATAACACCTTCCGCGATCATTACCTTGACATTGAATTTGACCTGTCAAAGGTTATGTTTATAACGACTGCAAACGATATCAGCACCATTCCGCGTCCGCTTTACGACAGGATGGAAATCATTAACATCGATAGCTATACGGATGTGGAAAAGCTTAACATTGCAAAAAAACACCTGATCGCAAAGCAGGCGAAGGAGCATGGCCTCAAGCCGCGTACTGTCAGGATCAGCGACGGCGCGATTATGGATATGATCCATAAATATACGGCTGAAAGCGGAGTAAGGAACCTGGAGCGCGAGATAGCGACTATTATGCGTAAATCTGCCGCGCAGATCGTAGGCGAGGGAGACGAGAAGATTTCCGTCACACAGAAGAACCTGAAGGATTATCTGGGGCTTCCGAGGCGCAGCGAAACAAATGTGATGAAAAAAGATACTGTCGGCGTGGTGACGGGCCTTGCATGGACGGCTGTCGGCGGACAGACGATGCCCATTGAGGTTTCCGTGATTCCCGGAACGGGCAAGATGGAGCTTACGGGGCAGCTTGGCGACGTGATGAAAGAATCGGCAAAAACAGGAATCTCTGTTGTGCGCGCGATGAGCGGCAAGCTGAAATTTCCCAAGGATATCAACGAAAAAACGGATCTGCACATCCATGTGCCGGAAGGGGCAATCCCCAAGGATGGCCCTTCGGCGGGCGTTACGATGGTAACGGCGCTGGTATCTGCGCTTACAAAGCGCCCGGTGCGCCATGATATCGCCATGACGGGAGAAATCACGCTGACAGGCAGGGTGCTTAAAATAGGCGGGATTAAAGAAAAGGCGCTTGCCGCCCTTCGCGCGGGTATCCACACGATTATCCTGCCAAAGGACAACGAAGCCGATCTGGAAGAGTTGCCGGAGTCCGTCAGAAGCCAGTTGAACTTTATCTTTGCAACGGAAATTGGCGATGTGCTTAAAAATGCGCTTGTAACGGAGAAAAAATAGTGGAGATCAAAAAAGCGGCCTTTATTACCAGCATGAAACGGGCGGAGGATTATCCGGAGGAGGGCAGGCCGGAGATTGCGTTCGCCGGAAAGTCGAATGTGGGAAAATCCTCCCTCATCAACTATATGACGAACAATAAGAAGCTGGCATACGTCAGTAAGCAGCCGGGGAAAACGAGGCTTATCAATTATTTTCTGGTGAACGATTCCTTCTATCTTGTAGATCTTCCGGGATACGGCTTTGCGCGTGTGTCAAAGACGGAAAAAGAATCGTGGGCCAGGATGATGGAGCAGTATTTTGCAGTGGCGAAAAATCTGCGCGCGCTCGTGATCCTGGTGGATATCCGCCACAAACCAACGCAGGACGACCTGCAGATGATCGAATGGGCGGCCCATTACGGCGTGCCGTTTATGATTGCGGCAACCAAGGCGGATAAAATTGCAAAATCCAAACGCTATAACTACGCTGTGCAGATGGCAAAGCACATCGAAGCCGCAGTTGACCTGGATATGGAATTTTTGATCGTGCCGGTCTCGGCTTCCAGCAAGCTGGGAAAGGAAAAAGTATTGGATTATATCGAACAAATGCTCGGCCCGGAGGATGGCGAATGAATATATACGCAATCGGTGATCTTCATTTATCGAACGCGCAGCCAAAAGCAATGGATATTTTCGGAGACCACTGGAAAAACCATTTTGAAAAGATCAGCGCGGACTGGAACGCGCGGGTAAAGGAAGACGACATAGTGCTTATCCCCGGCGATATCAGCTGGGCAATGAATATCGCGGATGCGGTCTGTGATCTGGACGCGATTTGCGACCTCCCCGGGAAAAAAATTATGATCAAGGGGAATCATGACTACTGGTGGGGATCGATGTCGAAAATAAATGCTGTTTTGTATAACGAAACCTATATTTTGCAAAATAACTCGTTGGTTGTGGGGG
The DNA here is from genome assembly GCF_055522415.1 of Christensenella sp. KGMB01412. Taxonomy (NCBI): domain Bacteria; kingdom Bacillati; phylum Bacillota; class Clostridia; order Christensenellales; family Christensenellaceae; genus Christensenella; species Christensenella sp. KGMB01412. The sequence goes on from NZ_JBVFVW010000001.1 coordinate 12,790, forward strand.
ACTATGTTTTTTGCGGCACGAGGGGCTGGAGCCTCCCCGGTGATAACGGATTTTCGGAAAATGATAAAAAAATATTCGAGAGGGAGAAGCTGCGGCTGCAGCTTTCGCTTGATACTACAAAAAAGTATCAGGACAAAAAAAAGATTGCCCTGATGCACTTTCCGCCCGTATATGAGAATATAAAAAACACGGATTTTGCAGAGATCCTGGAGCGCGGAGGCGTCAGTGAAGTCGTTTTTGGGCATCTTCATGGCGAGGTGCTAAAAAACCTGCACCTTACAAATCTTAAAATCGGTTCGGTCAACTATAATTTAGTATCTGCGGACTACCTGGACTTCAAATTGAAGAAAATATGCTAAACACAATTTAAAAAAGCGATAACAAAGCCAAAAAACTGCGAATTACACAATTCGCGGTTTTTTTTGTTTTGTCAGAAAAAAGCTTGCATAATGGTGGGGAAAATGATAAAATTTGATTAAAAGTGGCGCAAAGTGGTTAAAAGTGGGGAAAGGAGTTTTCGCGGCGATGCTGATTGGAGAATACACACACAATTTAGACGCCAAGGGCAGGGTGTTCATGCCGGCCAAATTCCGTGACGATTTGGGCGAAAGCTTCATCGTGACGAAGGGCGTTGGCAAATGCCTTTTTGTGTTCTCCATGGACGAGTGGAACAACTTTGCCGGAAAACTCAAAGACCTGCCGGTTTCCGATGTTGCGGCGCAGAGCTTTACGCGTATGCTGTTTGCGAGCGCGTGCGAATGCGAAGGAGATAAGCAGGGAAGAATCCTTTTGCCGCAAAGGCTGAGGGATCACATCGGCGCCACGAAGGAAACTGTAATCATCGGTGTGATGACAAGAGCGGAAATCTGGTCGAAGGAAGGCTGGGCGGAATACAATGACAGCGCTTACAAAGACTATGAAGAAACGCTTGCCAAACTTGCGGAGCTTGGAATATGACGGCGCAGGGGCACGTCCCGGTACTGTACCGGGAGACGCTTGAAGCACTGAATTTGCAGGACGGCGGCCTTTACGTAGATGGAACGCTCGGCGGAGCGGGACATTCGACGGGAATTCTCGAGGCGAGCGCGCCGGGAGGAAAGCTGATCGGCATCGATAAGGACATGGCGGCGATCAGGCGTTGCGGGGAAAGGCTTGCCGGTTACAAAGACAGGATCACGCTTGTACATGACGATTTTAAAAATATCAGGCAGATTTTAGACCGTCTGGATATTGAAAAAATAGACGGGGCCATATTGGATCTTGGAGTCTCGTCTTTCCAGCTTGACGAGGGGGAACGCGGGTTTTCTTATAACGAACCGGCGCCGCTCGACATGAGGATGGACAGAAACAATCTCCTGACGGCACAGCGAGTCGTAAATGAGTATGGCGAAGAAGCCCTGAGGCAGGTAATCAGGGATTACGGCGAAGAGAAATGGGCTTCGCGCATTGCACAGTTTATTGTGGCGGAACGCAAAAAGAAGCCGATAGAAACAACGCTGGAGCTGGTAGAAATTATCAAAAGCGCAATACCGGCAGGGGCAAGAAGAAACGGCCCGCATCCCGCAAAAAGAACGTTTCAGGCAATACGCATCGAGGTGAACGCGGAGCTTACAGGGCTTTCGCAGGCTATAGACGATTATGTATCGGTTCTTGAAAGCGGAGGAAGGCTTGCAGTCATAACCTTCCATTCGCTGGAGGACAGGATTGTGAAGCAGGCGTTTAAGCGGCTGTTTGATCCATGCGAGTGTCCAAAGGACTTTCCGGTTTGCGTATGCGGCAAGGAAAGCCAGGTCAGGATACTCACAAGAAAACCGGTACTTCCGACAGAATTGGAGCTTGAGACAAATCCGAGGGCTCGAAGCGCTAAGCTAAGGGTAGCAGAGAAGAGATAACGAAAGGATTGCATCATGAACGCAATACCGCAAAGAGCACATAATTATGAAAGAATCCCTCTTCCGCGCAGCGGCGGACAGGGCCGGGCAGCAAACCATAACGGGCAGATTTCCGATATGGAAGCTTATCGTATGCAAAAAGTTGCGGCTGAGCGCAGGCGGCTTGGAGAAGAAGACGTCCGCATTTACGAGCGGAAGAAAACTGCAAGGCCACAGCAAAGACAACAGCAGAGAAGATCGGTATCGCCGACAAAAACATATGAACGCCCTACGTCGATCCGCCAGACCGGCGTAAAAAACATGGTGGGCGGGAGAAATCTTACGCCGGCCTACGAAGGGGCGCGCGTAACGCAAAGGAGCTATCAGCAGTCCTATGCGCAGCGCGCAAGGGAAGTGGAGGAGTATTATAATACTCCTAATCCCAACAGCCTGAGAAACAGGCAGGAAAGCTATGACGACAGGTATCGGTACGACGGAAGGTATCGCTATAACGATGGAATGCGTTACGAAGCAACCACCCGTCCGCGCAGCAGGTATGGCGGCACGGCCGGCAATGATTATCAGCGGGGCTATTATGATGAAAAGCCGCGCAAGGCGGCAAATTATGCGGGCTATAAGCCTGCCCCCAAACGAAAGATCATCCACGGCTTTGATATGGACGAAAGCAACACGCAGCAGTCGGCAAACTACAGTGGAGTAAAGCCGATCGCAGTGGAATATGAAGGACAGAAAAGAAAGGGCGTTGTTTCAACGATACTGCTCATTGCTTTTGTATTTGCAATCCTTTCGGGAATCGTCATCCGTTATGCGGCAATCAGCAGCGCCAATAATACCAACACACAGATCGAGTCAAATATTACGGAATTATCAGCAGAGCTTGATAAGCTGAAAATGGACATCGCACTGAAGGACGACCTCAACAGCATCCAGCAAACAGCATCGACAAAGCTTGGCATGAGTTATCCGACAGAAGACCAGATCGTTTACGTTGATCCGGCTGACGACCCGCCGGTAGCAACTGTGCAGGAGGAAGCGCAGTCCGGCGGGGCAGCAGTCAGCGAGCCGGAAACGGTGGAACAGCAGCAGGCTGCAGATCAGTCCGACGCGGGTATTATGGGATTTTTGAACAGCATTGTCCAAGGTGTTAAGAGCCTGTTTCAAAATTAGGCAGGAGTAAAATAAGTTGTCAACGTCACGCGTACTGGTTACAAGAAAGAGACTTTTAGTCATATTGATCATATTGATTTCACTCATTATCCTGCTCATGACACGAGTGGGATATTGGTCTATATGGAAGGGCGACTGGCTGAAAGCACAGGCGGAAAACCAGTGGACGAAAGATGCGGTGGTGGAGGCGAAACGCGGAGCGATACTGGATCGCAATATGTATGTGCTGGCACAAAGCGCGGCTGCGGACACTGTGGTGATCCTTCCGGAAAAAATTGCGAAGGCCGGAAATGCCGACGCAGTTGCCGACGGTCTGGCAAACGCCCTGCAAATGGACAGGGATGAAATCTACAAAAAGGCTACGGATCCGGAAAAAAAGGAAATCTGGATCAAACGCCAGATATCAACAGAGGAAGAAGAAGCGATAAAAGCCCTGAACCTTACGGGCGTATCCTTTATCGACGACACCAAGCGCTTTTATCCCAATAAGGATTTTGCATCCCAGGTGATTGGCTATACGACACTCGATGGCGAAGGGCAAACGGGAATTGAAAAACGCTACAATTCTACGCTTGCGGGAAGGTCCGGCAGGCAGGTTTCTGAAACGGCAAAGGACGGCAGCGGGGTTCCTAACGGACAGGAGATGCTGATACAGCCGCAGGATGGGAAAAGCGTGGTGCTCACGATTGACGAAATAGACCAGAGCTTTCTTGAAACGGCGTGCAAGGAGCTGTACGACGCACAGCAACTGGACAGCGTGCAGGGGCTGGTGATGGATGTGACAAACGGTGAGATCATCGCGATGGCAAATATTCCTGAGTTTGACCTGAACTCGCCGCCACGGGACGACTCTGCAACGCTGGCTGCTCTTTCGACGAACAATATTACAGCGGCAGCTTATGAGCCGGGTAACATTTTCAGCCTGTTTACGGCGGCAGCTGCGCTTGACGCAAATATCGATCCGCAGGATTATACCTGCGACGGATCCAAGGATATCGACGGAGAAATCATTTCCTGTACCGGTACTCATGGGACACTGAACCCGTTGCAGGCCGCAGAGCAGCACTGTGTCGTCTGCTCCGCGCAGCAGGCGGATACGCTTGGCAAGGATTTGTTCTATCAATATATGAAGGCATTTGGATTTGGAGAAAAAACAGGCATCGATTTTGCAACGGATACTGCGGGCGATATGCTCCAGAAGCGATATGCGCGCAATTCGGATATCGCGCAAATGGGCGCAGGGCAGGAAATAAAAACATCCCAAATGCAGCTTGCAAGCGCGGCGGCGTCCATTATTAATGGAGGTACGCTGTATGTGCCGCGGCTGGTTCTCGGGCTTGCGGATGCAAATGGCAACATGACAGAGGAATACGAAGCGCAGGAAACGGGCACAACCGTTTCGGCAGACACGGCGGCTCAGCTGCGGGGCATGATGGAAAACGTGGCGCTTACGGGCGAAGGTTCAAGCGCACAGGTAGACGGTTACACCATCGGCTGCTTTGCCGGAACGGCGCAGCAGTATGAGGACAACATAGCGGTGGAAGGAAAGGTGGTTTCAACCTTCATCGTCTATGCCCCGGCAGACAATCCAAAATATATGGTTATGATCACAGCGGATGGCGCTTCGGCGACGGAGAACAGCGCCGCGGTGTGCGCGCCTTACGCAAAACAGGTTCTTTCAGGCGTTCTGATGAATGGAAAGATCGCGCCGTCGGGCAGCGCGGCAGGTACGGAGGAAAAGGTTTCGGTTCCGGATGTAATGGGGCTTCCCATGCAGGAAGCAAAGGATAAACTTTCCGACGCCGGCCTGCAGGTATCCCTTGACGGCAGCGGAACGGTTCAGGGACAGGTGCCGGCAGCAGGAGAGCAGGTTAATAAAAATTCGATTGTTGTTCTGTCTATGGAAAACAAAACCACACAGCAGCCCGCGGCGGATAAGGTCACGGTTCCGGACCTTACAGGAATGGATCTGATTTCAGCCAGAAACAAGGCCCTTGAGGCCGGACTGGAATTCTTCGCGCTCGGCGAGGGAACGGTGCAAAAGCAGACGCCTGTTGCAAATTCAACGGTGGAAAAGGGAAGCAGCATTATCGTAGAGTTTAAACTACCGATTGCGTCCGAATAGTAGAATGGCACAACATTTTGTGGTATAATCAAAGATAAAAAATCAGGAGGTGCAAAAAATGAAGCTGAATGAAGTGTTTCGCGGAATGATTTGCGAGATTCATGGCGATGAAACGGTCGAAATCAAAGATTTAAAATACGATTCGCGTGGCGTGAAACGCGGCGATCTGTTTTTTTGCATTTCCGGATTTGCGGAAGACGGCCTGAAATATGCGCCTGAGGCGGTCAAAAAGGGAGCGGCTGCGGTTGTCGTGACCGAGTTCCAGCCGAACCTTGATGTGACGCAGGTAATTGTAAAAAACGACCGTGAGACAATGGCGCTCGCGGCTTGCCGCTTTTTTGATTTTCCCGCAAAACGCATGAAAATGGTGGGCGTCACCGGTACAAACGGCAAAACGACGACGACCTATATGCTCAAGGCGATTGCGGAGCAGGCGGGTATGAAGGTGGGAGTAATCGGCACCATCAGGAACATGATCGGCGACGAGGTGATCCACACGGAGCGCACGACGCCTGAATCGGTTGATCTGCAGCGCCTGCTTAAAAAAATGGCGGAAGAGGGCTGCGATATCGTTGCGATGGAGGTGTCCTCGCATTCGCTTGTTTTGAAGCGGGTGTTTGGCATTGAGTTTGATGTGGGGATTTTTACAAACCTGACGCAGGATCATTTGGATTTTCACCAGACATGGGACAACTATATTGCCGCCAAAAGTATGCTTTTTGAGCAATCGCGGATATCGGTGATCAACATAGACGATGACAGCGCCGCAAATATGATGGCGGCGGCAAGAAGCGAAATCATCAAATACAGCGTGATGCAGCCGGTGCAGTATGCGGCGAAGGAAATTGAAATCACGCATGAAAGCACACAGTTTGACATTGACCTTAACGGGCATACTCTTCATGTGGAGATCGGTATTCCCGGATATTTTACAGTATACAATGCAATGGGCGCGATCGTTGCGGCGAATGCGCTTGGGATAGACAGCTACTGCATCGAACAGGGCCTGAAAGCGATGCCGCCTGTTGCGGGACGGTTTGAACCGCTGGACACACATGGCGGAAGCTTTAGCATCATACTCGATTACGCCCACACGCCGGACAGCCTTAAAAATGCGATCGCCACGGCCAAAAAGTTTGCGCCCGGGCGCGTGGTAACAATCTTCGGCTGCGGCGGCAACCGGGATGCGACAAAGCGCGCAGTGATGGGGAAAATCGCGGGAGAGATGTCTGATTTTACGATCATCACGTCCGACAATCCCAGATATGAGGAGCCGGTGGCAATCATCGCGCAGGTCGAAGAGGGTATGCGCCAGACAAGCGGGGAATATGTCTGTATTGTTAACCGCAGGGATGCGATCGAACACGCGATCCGCACTGCAAAAAAAGACGATGTGATCCTGCTTGCAGGAAAAGGGCACGAGGATTATCAGGAAATAAAAGGTGAAAAGCACGACTTTGATGAAAAGGTTGTCGTGGAAGAACTTTTAAATAAGCTTGGATATCATAAATAAGCAGAACCGAGGGGAAAACGCTCAATGAATTTTACGTTAAATATGCTGCTGACGATACTGATCTCATTTGCGATTACGTTCGTAGCGGCGAAAATCATCATACCGATCCTGAGAAGGGCAAAAGCGGGACAGCACGTACGGGACGACGGCCCGCAGACGCATCTTGTAAAGGAAGGCACACCAACAATGGGCGGCGTCATCATGCTGATTGGCATTGTTGCATCGAGTTTTATTTTTGCGGGAGATGATTTGCGATACACGGTTTTCTCTGTGATCACCGTACTTGCGTTTGCGTTGATCGGGTTTCTGGACGACGGCCTTAAATTATTTATGAAGCGTTCGCTCGGCCTGCGGGCATGGCAGAAAATTGTGCTTCAGCTGATCGCGGCTGCAGTGGTGGCTTGCCTTGCATACTACTGGCTCGGACTCGATATGGCGTTTGTCCCCGGTTCAGGACAGCTTTGGGAGCTTGGGGCAGGGTATATTCCGTTTACGATGTTTATCCTGATTGCGATGGTGAACAGCGTGAACCTGACAGACGGCCTCGATGGGCTTGCAACTGGCATTACGCTCATCAATTCCGTGACGTTTTTGTTGATATTTATTCTGAGCGTAGTCGGCGCGGCGGTTGTAACGCCGGAGATCGCTTCGGATATGTCGAATATGACGATGTTTACAGCAGCTGTAGCAGGTTCCTGTATCGCGTTTTTGTGCTTCAACTCCCATCCTGCAAAGGTATTTATGGGAGATACGGGCTCGTTTGCACTGGGCGCGGCGCTGACTGCGATGGGAATTGCAACGGATATGCAGCTCTTCCTGCCGATTATGGGCTTTATGTTCGTACTGTCTGCAATCTCTGTGATTATACAGGTCGGTTCCTTCAAGCTGCGCGGAAAACGCGTGTTTCGGATGGCGCCGCTGCACCATCACTTTGAGCTTGGCGGGGCTGCAGAAACACAGGTAGTGTCAGGATATATGGTTGCAACGATGCTGCTGTGCATCGGAGGATTGATATTGTTTTTCGTTTCAATGTAAACGAATTTGGGGGAAGCTTGCATGGATTACAAAAATAAAAAGGTTTTAGTCATTGGAATGGCGAAAAGTGGCGTTTCTTCCGCCGTGCTGCTTTGCAGGCTTGGCGCGGATGTAACGATTTACGACATAAAGCCAAAACAGCATTTGCCGGAGCACCTTCTTGACGAGCTGGAGGGGTACAAGTATCACGATATGCTTGGGAAGGATCCGATAGACCTGATACCTGAAATGGATATTCTGGTATTGAGTCCCGGCGTGCCGCTTGGCCTGCCTTTTATCAAAAAGGCTTATGAGCTTAACAAGAGTGTAATTGCGGAGATCGAGCTTGGTTTTGAAGTCTCAAAGGCGGATTTTATTGCAATCACAGGGACAAACGGTAAAACGACCACAACGGCGCTCACAGGGGAAATTTTCAAAAGTGCGGGAATACCTACGCATGTACTTGGCAATATAGGGGTACCGATCACACAGGAAGCGATGCAAACGAAGGCCGGCGATGTAGTGGTTGCGGAAACGGCTGCGCTGCAGCTGGACACGATCTCTGATTACAGGCCGCGGGAAAGCGCAATCCTCAATATTACGGAGGATCATCTGGACCGTTATGGAACAATGGAAAATTATATTGCCGCGAAGGCAAAAATTTTCAAAAACCAAACGGCGGAAGATTATTGCGTTTTAAATTATGATAACGAGCTGGTGCGCGCGCTTGCCCCGCAGATTAAAGCGAAGGTGGTTTGGTTCAGCATTGATATGATCCCGCAAAACGGGGCATATATAAAGGAAGGAAATATCTGCTTTTCTTTGGAAGGAAAAGAGACTATCATCCTGCCTGCGAAGGAAGTCAGGATACCCGGACGGCATAACCTTGAAAACGCGCTTGCGGCAAGCGCGCTTGCCTGCCTTTATGGAATCGCGCCGGAGGTGATTGCGCAAACGCTCAGGACTTTCCCGGGCGTTGAGCACAGGATCGAATTTGTTCGGACGGTGAACGGCGTTTCGTTCATCAATGATTCCAAGGGAACCAATCCTGACGCTACGATCAATGCAATTAAAGCAATGACAGCGCCGACGGTACTGCTTTTGGGTGGATTTGATAAGAAAAACGACTTTGTACCTTTATTTGAAGAGTTTACGCCGATGATCAAGGCGGTGATCGTACTGGGCGATACTGCGGAAAAAATCATTGCGGCGGCACAGGAATGTAACTATCCGAATTATATCAGGGCTACGGGCTTTGAGGATGCGGTTTTGAAGGCCTACAGCATTGCCGATGAAGGCGATAACGTACTTCTTTCACCGGCGTGTGCAAGCTGGGATATGTTCCGGAACTTCGAAGAAAGAGGACGTATCTTTAAAGAAATTGTGAAGGGCCTTTGATGATGAAAAGAAAAAAGAGCAGTCTGCCGAAGGGCTCGATTGATTACTCTTTGCTGATTGTGACTTTAATATTGGTGGCTTACGGGCTTATTATGGTGTTCAGCGCCAGTTATTATATGGCTCAGTCCTCTGCGCTTTATGATTACGACGGGTTGTCGCTTTTTAAAAAGCAGCTTGTTGGCGCGGGCCTTGGGCTTGCGGTAATGATCTTCTTTATGTTTTTTGATTATAAGAAGCTGATCAAGCTAAAATATGTTTTTTTGGCGATTGCCATCGTTTTTCTGATTGCAGTGCTCGTGCCGGGCGTAGGAACGAACCTCAATGGCTCCAGCCGCTGGGTTCGCATTGCGGGGATCAGCGTACAGCCTGCTGAGATCGCAAAATTTTCATTGATTATTTTTATCGCGGCGACCATCTACGTGAACAGAAACCGCATGGATACCTTCCGGTATGGGATATTACCGTCGTTATTTGTGCTGCTGCCAATCTGCGCGTTGCTGTATTTCCAGCCGAACTATTCTGCGATCATCGTGTTGTGCGGGCTTGCCTTTATTATGATCTTTATTGGCGGTGCGAAAGGGTGGCACCTCGCTGCGCTTGGCGGCGTTGGCGTTGTTGGCGGCGTGGTGCTCATGATGCGCGAGTCTTATCGTGTCAGCCGTATTACTTCTTTTCTGGATCCGTGGCAAAATCCTACCGGGGACGGATATCAGGTAATCCAGTCTTTGTACGGGATTGGCTCAGGAGGACTGTTTGGGCAGGGGATCGGTAACGGCACGCAAAAATTGTCCTGGCTGCCGTATGGCGAGTCGGACTTTATATTTTCGATTATTGCGGAGGAACTCGGACTTGTTGGCGCTGTTGTTTTGCTGCTGCTGTTTATCTTCCTGATTTACAGGGGAATCAAGGTGGCGGCGACAGCGCCCGACCTGTTCGGAACAATGGTTGCCACAGGCATCATTGTTTTGATTGGGCTGCAGGTAGTAATCAACGTAGGCGTAGTTACAAGCCTGCTGCCGCCAACCGGCGTATCCCTTCCGTTTATCAGCTATGGCAGTTCGTCGCTTGTCATATTTATGGCCATGATCGGTATTTTGCTCAATATATCGAAGCAATCAAGACGGATCATGATGGCGTCTGCATCTGGCGAACATGAATAAAAATAATTTCCGGAGGAAAGATGAGAGATAGAAGCAATCCGCACAAGGGACGTGGTGCGGGAAGAACAATTGTATCGATCGTAATCGCGATCCTGCTGCTGGCAGGAGCGGGCTACTTTATATATGCGTATTTTCAGGTGGAGAATCTGGAAGTGAAGGGGAACGAAAGCTATGACGCAGGCTATATTTCCAAGCTTGCAAATATACCGCCCAAAACGCATATGTTTGTTGTGGATACGGAGCAAATCAAGGAGAACATTGAAACTGAACCGTATATTGAGGTGGAAAGCATAGAAAAGTCTTATCCCAAGACGCTTGTAATTAACGTTAAGGAACGCACGCCGGAAGCGCTGATATACCATTCCGACCAGTATCTGCTCGCTGACATCAACGCAAACGTACTGGAAATACAGCCTGTCGAGCCAAGCACGCAGTATCCGGTGGTGGAGGGCTTTATACTGACCGCAGCGAATCTCGGAAAGCAGATTTCAACAGACGATACCTTTAAGATATCGGTTTACACCGATCTTTTGAATGCGCTTAAGGAGCGTGAAATGATCGACTCGATTGCGTCGATCGACCTGACAGATATTAACAGCATCAAGCTGAAGACGCGGGAAGGCATGAATATTAAATTTGGCCAGGGCGATAAATTTGTAGATAAGGTAAAGTGGATCAAGCGCACGCTTCCAAAGCTTACGGATACGGACAGAACCTCCGGTACGCTTGACGTTTCTTCCGGTACGTCCGCCTCGATTTATGCGTCAGGCGGGCAGGACGCCCCTGCGGAGCCTACACAGGAGCCAGCGGCCGAATAAGACCTTTGAATGTAACAAAAATGTGACAAAATCGGATAAAAGTATTTTGTTTTTTCTATGGATGTGTTATGATAAACACAATGGTTTTTTGTATCCATGAAGAAATAGGATGCTTAAGGTTGGTTTTTGAATGAGAGATTTCAAAACGGTGATTGAATTTGGAACATCGAAAATCTCCTGCACCGTCGCTGAAAAAAAGCAGCGAATGGGGCTGGAGGTTTTAGGGTACGCCCAGGTTCCATACGAAGGAATCAAAAATTCGAAATGGGTGGAACCGAAAAATGTGATCTATGCCCTTGAGCATGCGCTGGAAGCTTGCGAAAGGCAGACGGGTACGCGTATCAGGAATGCGGATGTCGGCATTCCGGGTTCCTTTATCAATGTAATCAACCAGAACGCACAGGTGCCGGTAAAAGGGCGCGTAACGGAAAAAGACGTCGATCTTCTGATCGAGAAGGCGCGCCGTTTTGATTTCCCGGAAGATTTGACGCTGGTGCATGAATGGCCGGCCTGGTTTTTGATGGATGACGACAATATCTATCTTGATCCTTACGATATACCCACAAAGCGTTTGCGCGGCTGTATATCGTTTACCTTTGCAAATAAGTTTTTCCTGAAAGACGTTATGGATTTGTTAAACCATTTGGGCGTGCGCGTGGATTATTTTATCCCGGAACCGCTTGCGGAGGCGCTCTATCTTCTGCCTGCCGAAAAACGCGACGCGATTGCGGCGATTATTGATATTGGCTATTACAGCACAAATATATCGCTTGTTTACGGGGACTCCCTTTTGCATTTCACAACGATACCAATGGGCGGGGGGCACATCACACATGATATCGCTTACGCCATGAAGGTGGACGATGAGACGGCAGAGCAGCTGAAGCGAAGGTATACGTTTGGACTTTCCGACAATAACAGCATTTCGCAGCTCTTTGCAAAAGGCTCGGATGGAAAACTGAAAAAATATCCCTACGATCTCTTAAAGGAGATCATTGACGCGCGGGTAGAGCACCTGATCTTATATATCTGCAAGCTTTTGAACAAGTCGGAGATCAGTGTCAGCCGCAAAATTAATATGTACCTGACAGGCGGGGGCCTGGCGTTTATGAAGGGCTCGGACAGCTTTTTCCGGGCTGTTTCCGGAAGGACGCCGACGCTGATCCGCGTTCAGAATACCAAGCTGCAGCCGCCGGATATGCACTCGGCTTATGCGCTTATGCAATATGCGTATGATGGTTACATTCAAAGTAAATCTCCGGCCAGAAGGAAAGGCCTTTTCGGACGGGGACAGGATGTACTGTTTGAATAATTTACCCATACTCTAAGGAGGAAAATAAATGTCACTTGAATTTGATAATAACAGTGAAAACTTTGCTAAGATTCGTGTTTTTGGCGTAGGTGGAGCTGGAAATAATGCGGTGAACCGCATGATTGAGTTTGGCGTGAAGGGCGCGGAGCTGATTGCGGTAAACACCGATAAGCAGGCGTTGTTTCTGTCAAAGGCAGATCAAAAAATTCAGATCGGCGAAAAGCTGACAAAAGGTCTTGGTTCCGGGGCGGATCCGGATACGGGCAGGAAGGCGGCTGAGGAAAGCCGCGACGATCTCGAGCAGGCGGTAAAGGGCTCGGATCTTGTTTTTGTTGCCTGTGGCCTGGGCGGCGGAACCGGCACAGGCGCCGCACCCGTGATTGCTGAAATTTCCAAGGAGGAAGGCAGCCTGACGATCGGGTTTGTTACAAAGCCGTTCTGGTTTGAGGGCCATCCCCGCGCAAAAGCGGCTGACGTTGGCTTTGAGGACTTGAAATCCGTTGTGGATACGATCGTTACGATCCCCAACGATAAGTTGCTCAATACGGTAGGTAAGGATACTCCGCTTGTAGATGCGTTCCGCGTGGCGGACGACGTATTACGTCAGGGAATCCAGGGGATCATCGACCTGATTGGAAAACCTGCGCTCATCAACCTCGACTTTGCGGATGTAAAAAAGGTTATGACGCTTCGCGGCGTTGCACATATGGGAATTGGTATCGGCTATGGAGAGAACAAAACGGTCGAAGCTGCAAAACAGGCGATCAACAGTCCTCTGCTTGATACGACGATTGAAGGCGCACGCGGGATTATCTTCAACGTAACGGGTGATCCGTCGCTTGGCATGTATGAAATTCAGGAAGCGGCAAAAATCATACAGGAAGGCGCAGATCCGGAAGCGGATGTGTTCTTCGGCGTGTGCATCGATCCTTCGCTTGACGACGAGGTGCGCATCACGGTGATTGCTACCGGCTTTGACGCTCCGGGAACAGTGCCGAACAAGGCGGGCGGAAAAGCGAAGCTTGAGGAGAAAATTGAGTTTACCGACGAAGTAGCGCTTGATCTTGATCCGGTGCCGTCCTATCGTGAAAAATCATCCGGTTCCGACCTGAAGGAAGCAACCGATAAGCAGGAACCGCTTGAAGTATTTGGCGATGAGGACTTGGAAATCCCGTCCTTCCTGAAAAAGAAGCCGAGAAGGAACAGAAGCGATTACTGATCGCCTGGACGATTCCCGGTGTTGAAGCCGGGCATATAAAACAGAGCATAAAAAGGCCTTTTTTGTGAAAAAAAGGGCCTTTTTTTATGTGCTGTTACAGCAATTTGTCAAAAGGCCGGTTACAGGCTTTTGGCACAAATTGCAAATGCAAGCAGTTTATTGTAAGCATTGCATAACCTGCTTTCGGTGAAAGTGCTGTAACAATCAACGAGAAATATTAAAAAATATAAAAAAACCTACATAAACCGACAAAAAGAATGAAATATCAGATGATATGATAAAAATATTATTAGTATTTCGAGATGATTATTATGAAAAATAACAAAGTAGACCAGCATAGCATCGAAAATTATCCGCCGTTAATGAGCGTAGAGGAAGAAAAAGCCGCTGTCAGGGAGCTGGAAATGGGGAACCCGGACATCAGGAATTTTCTTGTGGAAAGGACATTGCGTATTGTATTTTTTATTGCAAGAAAATATGCAGGCGCAAAAGCGGATTTTGACGATTTGATGTCTGTTGGCAGCATTGGCCTGATTAAGGCGAGTAATCACTTTGACGTCTCGAAAAAAATTAAATTTGCGACATTTGCATCCCAGTGCATCAGGAACGAGATGCTGATGTATCTTCGCAGGGCGTACCGCCAGAAAGAAGTTTCCCTTGAAGCGACGATTGGCGGCGGGGAAACTGTGGGCAGGCAACTCAAGGAAGTTTTGACGGTGGGTGATGAGGAGATTCTGGAACGGTTGGAGCGGCAGGAATTTGCGCAGGACGTCAGAGAAATCATCAAAGAGATGCCGGCACGGGAACAGGAAATCGTGAGGAACAGGTTTGGTTTGAGCGGACTGGAAGCGAAAACGCAAAAGCAGGTGGCGTATATTTTGGGCGTAACCCAGTCATGCGTATCCAAGGTAGAACGTAAAATTGTAGATAAAATTAAAAAAAGTATGGAACCGAATGTCAAAATATACGAAAAAAAATGATTTACACTACTAAATATGGTATACTTATCACAATAAAACTTGATCGCAACGGAGGAAAAACGTGTGAAATGTATTTATTGTGATTTTCCTGAGAGCAAAGTTGTGGATTCGCGTCCGGTGGACGAAGGAACCTCTATCCGCCGCCGCAGGGAGTGCCTGAAATGCGGAAAGCGTTTTACCACATATGAAAAAGTGGAGAGCCTTCCTGTTTTTGTAATCAAAAAGGACGGAAAGCGCGAAGTCTTTGATATCGAAAAGATAAAAAAAGGAATCGTGAAGGCTTGTGAGAAAAGGGAAGTATCCTTTCAGGACATTGAGGAACTGATCAATGAAATCGAGCGTTCCGTATACAATGCGCCCAGTCAGGAAATCACCTCGCACGAAGTAGGGGAGATTGTAATGGAGGGCCTTCGTAAGCTCGATGAAGTGGCTTATGTACGCTTTGCGTCAGTATATCGCCAGTTTAAGGATATCAATACGTTCAAGGAAGAACTGAATAAACTTTTGACGGAGAAATAAATGAACGCGTTTGAAGAAAAAGTGAAGCGCGGTTTTTTGCTGTGCGAAAAAAACGGAGTCAAATACCTGACGATCCCTTCCTTTACGCAGGCGGGATTTGAGAAGCATCTCTTCACGACACGCGTGGGCGGGGTGAGCAGTGGCTGCTATGAATCGCTTAATTTAAGCAGGACCAGGGAAAATTCCCCGCAGAATAAAGAAGAGAACTACCGCCGCGTGTGCGGTGTTCTGGACGTACCCTACGAGGGGCTTGCGCTCGTTAATTACGCGCATGGGGACGGCATTTATTGCGCGACGCGTGACGACGCGGGAAAAGGAATTACACGGCAAAGCGATCTTCCTGCGTGCGATGCGATGATCATCCGGGAAAAGGGAATTACAGCGGTGACGCTGCATGCGGACTGTGTGCCGGTCTTTTTTGCGGACAGGGAAAAGCGCATTGCCTGTGTAAGCCACGCGGGCTGGCGCGGCGTATATCAGGAAATATCGGGTAAGGTTGCAGACGTTTTTGTCCGCGAATTCGGTTCAAAACCGCAGGATCTGATCGTGGGCATCGGCCCGCATATTATGCAGGACTGTTTTGAAGTGCAGGCAGACGTTGCACAGCCGTTTTGTGATAAATTTGGCGGCGACGTGGTGCGCGTGCGCAACGGGAAAACTTATGTAAGCCTGCAACGTGCGCTGCTGCGGCAATTATATGGCAGGAAAATCCCTGCGGAAAATATTACGTGCGCGGATTTGTGCACCTATTCGAATGGTGAACTCTTTTATTCCCACCGGCGCGACAATGGGAATACCGGCGCAATGGGTTCGTTCATTGCCATTACATAAAAGGTGTTTTGGAAAAAAAGAGACGTTTATCAATGAAACGAAGTTGTGCTTTTAAGCACAGGGGAATGAAGTGCCATGGACAGGATATATTTGGATTATGCGGCAACGACTTATGTA
Source organism: Christensenella sp. KGMB01412 (assembly GCF_055522415.1). Lineage (NCBI taxonomy): Bacteria > Bacillati > Bacillota > Clostridia > Christensenellales > Christensenellaceae > Christensenella > Christensenella sp. KGMB01412. The sequence continues at coordinate 28,855 of NZ_JBVFVW010000001.1, forward strand.
AAGGATGAGGTTTTGGAGGCAATGCTGCCTTATTATAAGGAGCACTTTGGAAATCCGTCCAGCATATATGAAAGCGGAAGATATGCAAAGCGTGCGCTGGATGAAGCGCGCAGGATGGTTGCAGGCTGCATCCATGCAGGGACAGCGGGCGAGATTTATTTTACGTCCGGCGGTACGGAGAGCGATAACTGGGCGCTGTGCGGGATTGTAGGGGCAGGTAAAGGAAAACACCTGATCACAACTGCCGTGGAGCATCATGCAGTGCTTGAAGCGGCCAGATACCTGCAGGGCAATGGATGTGAAGTGACCTTTCTTAAGCCGGATGAATATGGCATGGTGGGCGCAGAACAGGTGAAAGATGCGCTGCGCGATAATACGGTGCTTATATCGGTATGCTACGCAAACAATGAGGTGGGCACAATAAACCCGGTGCGCGAGATTGGCGAAGTCGCAAGGGAAGCGGGGGTGCTGTTCCATTCGGACGCGGTACAGGCCGCGGGACACTTGCCGATTGACGTACAGGCCGACCATATTGATTTGTTGTCGGTTTCAGCGCATAAGTTTTACGGCCCGAAAGGGGTGGGAGCGCTTTATGTCCGCGATGGCGTAAAGATAGGACAATATATGCGTGGCGGCGCACAGGAGCGGCAGAAGCGTGCAGGGACGGAAAATGTGCCTGAGGCGATTGGCCTTGCCAGGGCGTTTGAGCTGGCGGTAAAATCGCTTGACGAAACGGTAGGGCAACTGACCATGCTTCGCGATTATATGATAACCGAGCTGTTAAAACACATTGCGGGCGTACGGCTTAATGGGCATCCGACGCAACGCTTGTGCAATAATGTTAATATCTCGCTTGAATCCGTAGAGACGGAGGCAGCGCTTGTGAGCCTTGATTTGGCGGGCATTGAATGTTCCGGCGGATCGGCGTGTGCGAGCGGATCGCTCGAGCCGTCCCATGTGCTGCTTGCGATGGGGCTCCCGGAGAGGGTTGCCAGAAACGCGCTGCGCTTTACTATGGGAGATACGACCACAAAGCGGCAGCTGGACGACACGGTCAGGGAACTGGTAAGGCTGTCGGAACGGGCAAATTGTATTTGAAAACACGTCTGTGAAGGCATTTTAAATAATATTGATTTACAATGGGCCTGGATTGGTCTATAATGAAACCAGAGTGACAGTGGCTAAAAAGGAGGAGGAAGCATGGCAGATTTAGATAAAACAATGCAGTTTAACTTTGACAAGGAGCTGGAAAATCCGGTGCGCGGAATTATTCGCATTGTTAGCGAGGCGATGCGCGAAAAGGGATATGATCCGGTGAACCAGTTGATCGGCTATATTGTTTCCGGCGATCCGACCTATGTGACGGGATACAAAAACGCACGTTCTTTGATTGCGAGCGTTGACCGTGACGAACTGCTTGAAGAGCTTGTGAGCTATTATATCAAGCAAATGTAATAAGATACAGATCACGCCTGGCGCTGTTTGTTTCAGGCGTGATTTTTTATACGCGGCATCCGGCAGCCAGGCGGGAGCGGCAAGGGCGACAGGGCAAAAAGGAGAAACATTTGGGAAGAATATTGGGACTTGACGTGGGAGATGTGCGGATTGGCTCCGCGCTTTCCGATTTACTGATGATTACGGCGCAGGGACTTGAAACCTATACGCGCAAGGACGAGCAGGCCGACATTGGACATTTTTGCGAAATCATAAAAGCAAACGATGTGGATAAGATCGTTTGCGGTTTGCCAAAAAATATGAACGGCACGCTTGGAGAGCAGGCGGAGAAGGTACAGGATTTTGCCGAAAAGCTCAGGGAGGCAAGCGGTCTGCCGCTGATTTACTGGGACGAGCGCCTGACGACAAAAAGCGCCCACCGTACGCTGATTGAAGCGGACATGAGCAGGAAAAAAAGAAAAGCGGTTGTGGATAAAATTGCCGCGGTGTATATTTTGCAGGGGTATATGGATAGCCTGTAAACCAAATAGTAGAAAGGAAAAAGCAATGAGTGAAGAATTAAACTTGATCGAAATGCAGGACGAGGACGGCAACGTATTAAAATTTGAGCATTTGCTGACATTCGAAGTGGACGAGGACTTTTATGTCGCGTTTACGCCAATCGAGAAAATGGATGAATTTGATGTGGGCGAAGTTTTGATTATGCGGATCAAAGAGGATGAGGACGGGGATGTTTACCTGCCCATCGAATCGGAACAGGAGCTTGATGAATTGTGGAATATCTTCCAGCAGCTCTATTATGAGGGCGACGAAGAAGGGGACGACGAAGATACGGAGCAGTCATAAAAGCAGGCCCTGCGTTTTGCAGGGCTTTTTTTGTATCTGAATATAAAAAAGCCTCGTCATAAAACGAGGTTTTTTATTGCGGATACTGCCGCAAAGATGGAGGCGCCACCCAGATTTGAACTGGGGGTAAGGGCTTTGCAGGCCCCTGCCTTACCACTTGGCTATGGCGCCATATGGAGCGGAAGACGAGATTCGAACTCGCGACATTCGCCTTGGCAAGGCGACGCTCTACCACTGAGCCACTCCCGCATGATATTTATTGCAGTTTGTCAAATGGTTACGCAGCAAGCATTTGTTAGAAACTGCTATGCAGCGAACCTTTACGGCGGCACAGCCATGCGACGCCATATGTTAATACGCTGTAAAAAATGGCGACCTGGAAGAGACTCGAACTCTCGACCTCTAGCGTGACAGGCTAGCGTTCTAACCAACTGAACTACCAGGCCATAAATAATAATGGTGGGAGTAACAGGGCTCGAACCTGTGACCCTCTGCTTGTAAGGCAGATGCTCTCCCAGCTGAGCTATACTCCCACGCATTAGCGCTGCATTCACAGTGCGTCTATTATTTTATTATAAAGAACTTATGCTGTCAAGACTTTGAGGTGAATTTTTTTAATTTTTTTGAGAAGGCGAAATTATATTAAAAAATCATTTTTGTTTTGAAGCATATTACGGATATATTCCTGCTCGTCTTCCGCAAGCAGGAACAGGCGCATCAGCCTTCGGTCGATATCTTCGTATAACGCGCGCAACGCGGCAGGATTGCTTTCGCATAACAGCCGGTCCGCAAGCAATGCTATTTCATTCTGCTCCTTTTCATTGGCAGCGGGGATGGGAAGGGCTTCAATGTGGGAGCGCAATATTTTTACGGAGGAGAATGTTTGGGTAAAGTAAAACTGCATAGCACGGGAATTGAGCGCCGCAAGGATGTACTTGATGCAAAATCCTTCCGCACGGGGAATGACGATATTGCAGCTGTTGAGCGAAAGCGTCCCCTGGTTGTCGTAGGCAAATACGAGGCAGCCGCCGACAAAACGGTATAACAATTTTTCCGGAGCCCGGTATAGCTGCTCAGGAGCCGTCTGCTGGAATTTTTCCGGTTGGTATACGATTGATTGGGAAGGCGGCATAAAACGGTACTTGCGAAGCTCCGCTCCCTTTAAAACGGGTTCTGTGTTTTCGTGGTTCTGGTCCGCAAGCAAAGCCTGGTTATTTCCTGTAACGATACCCAGTGCGAAATCGGCTTTTCCTTTGAGCATTATGCAGCCGGGAGTATGTTCGAGCTTTTGAAGCAGTGCGTATTCACGGTCGGTGGTTCGCAGGCAGATGCGTTCTGCGGATAGATTGCGTTCCTTACGAATCAAAAAGTCGTGTCCTGCGCTGTGAATACAGATGCCTTTGGCACTACAGGGCTTGCCGGAATGTTGCAGTGTCAGTATGACGGCTGGACACTGCACCCCGTCAAATATGTTGCCAAGGTAATCGATACGGTTGATCTGTGTCCGGGAAAGAAGAAGTTGCCGGATTTTTTTATGGGAACGGACGGTGAGGAGGGATTCGGGAAGGACGAAGGAAAGCGTGCCGCCGGGAGAAAGCCGCCCGATCGCCTGCTCCAGAAACAGGGCACAGGAATCCATGTGATCCACGTGCCTGGCATGAAGCGAGAGAGAGCCCCACGGAGGGTTGCCGACAATCAGGCCATATTCTTTATGGGGAAGACTGTGCAGCGTATCGCCGCAGGTGATGTTCTTATACAGCGTGTTAAGGTCGGGACGCTTGGGGCACAGGGCGAGGTTGATTCTCGTGAGCGTCACAGCGACAGGATCCACATCCTGGCCGTGCAGGCGTGCGGCGCCATACGGGCTTTTTGCGAGGGAAAGCAGAAAGTTGCCGGTTCCGCAACACGGATCAATCATGTCAGGGCAGGACGAACCGGTTTGACTGATAAGCGGCTGAACCATCTGGTCTACGATGCGCGCGGGCGTGTAATAAATGCCGGAAGATTTTCGGCTGCCTGTATTTTTAAGGGAAATATAGAGCAGGCCGAGGACGTCTTCATAGGCACGGTAATTCAATCGGCCGGATAACGCGGCACAAAGGTGCCTGGGGGATGCAAACCGTTTGTCGGAACCGGCAAGAAGGTCGTTGATCAGGGCGCTGTAAGGCCCAATATCAAGCGTTCCGTTCAGAAAGTCATAAAGGACGCTGCCATCGTTTTGAGGACAGGGAATGCCCTGTGCCTGACACAGCAGCAAAAGGGCATAGCCCGCAAGAATATACGGCAGACAGGGCTCAGGATAAGGGCCGGAAGCGATGATTTCCTGCGCTGCGCAGATATTATCACTCTGGCTTCCGATATAATCCTTATAAAATCCAAAGCCGGAAATATGTCTTTTATTCCTGCGGCTTCGCAGGGAAGTCTTCCTGCCAAGCCGGATATCCTGCAACAGGCTGTCAACCTGGGCCCGGTCAAACTGCGCTTTGCAGCCTTCGCCAAAAACAGGCGTAAGCCTTTTGAGCCTGATCCAGTTGCGGCAGGTGGCTTTTGATATCAATAGCTTCTGGCAGGTTTCCTGAAATGAAAGCAGGGTATTTGAACGGTTCATATAAAATCCCCATATCAATTTTAATGAGTTTATTGTAGCCCTTTCACAAAAGGAAGGCAATATATTAAGGGAATAATTATACAAACAGATTTGGATAAAGAATATAAAAAACAGAGCAAAGGTTACTTTGCTCTGTGGTTGAGTATTCATAGGCACAAAAGTATTGGTGGCCCCATGAAACTCGAACGAAGTGAGTTTCGTGGGGAAGAGGAGGAGCAAGGAAGCAAGCGAAGTTTTTTTGTGAAACAAAAAACGGAGCAAAGCGAACTTTGCTCCGACGTGGTGCCGAAGACCGGGATCGAACCGGTACGGGGTTTAACTCCCGCAGGATTTTAAGTCCTGTGCGTCTGCCAATTCCGCCACTTCGGCATAATTGTCCTTTTACCGACTTTTTGTATTTTATCATAACATGAAAAGCAATACAATATTTTCAGGATATTTTTGTAAGCTGTTTTATGCAAAAACAATACATTTCAGGGAAAACAACTGTTATAATGTGAAAGACGAAATTTAATTTGGACGGGGAGAAAAATCGTTTTGTTTTCACATGGCGTTCACACTGGAAGGGTAGGATAGAATTGAGAAAAAAAGATGGCGGTGAAGTGATGTATAAAATACTTGTCGTAGATGATGAAGATAATATCCGTTCTCTGATACGCAAGTACGCGGAATTTGAAGGTTACGAGGTAGCAGAAGCTGCGGACGGCATGGAAGCGGTAACTATGTGCAGGGACAATGATTATGATTTCATTATTATGGATATCATGATGCCCGAGCTCGACGGATTTTCGGCGTGCAGTAAAATCAGGGAGGAAAAGGATATCCCTGTGCTGATGTTATCGGCGCGCGGTGAGGAATATGACAAAATACACGGTTTTGAGCTTGGCATCGACGATTATGTGGTAAAGCCGTTTTCTCCAAAAGAGCTGATGATGCGTGTGAATGCAATTTTGCAGCGCGCCAAAAAGAGCGGAAGCGATAACGAGGTAATGGATTTCGGCGGACTCAAAATCGACACATCGGCGATGATCGTCTATGTGGACGGAGAAAAAGCGGAGCTTTCGCCCAAGGGATACGAGCTGCTCTATTACCTTGCGAAGAACAAAGGGATTGCCCTCACGCGGGAAAAACTCATTACAGAGGTGTGGGGATACGATTTTTATGGGGACGACAGGACTCTCGATACGCACATCAAGCTTCTTAGGACGGCGCTCAAGGATTACCGCGATTATATCGTGACGTTAAGGGGAGTGGGTTACCGGTTTGAAATCCAGTAAGATAAGCGTAAAATGGAAAATATTTTCATATATCCTGATTTTCGCCGCGGCGATGCTCGTGCTTTTGTGGTTGTTCCAAATTGTTTTTTTGAATGATTTTTACCAGGCGATCAAGCAGGGAGAAATCAAAAAAATTGCACAGATGATCGAACAAAATATCGATAACAGCGATGTCCAGTCGCTGATTGACCGGATTGGGCAGCGTTTTGACGTATGCGTACGCGTGGTGGACGCTCAGGAACAGGAAGTATACGCGGCGGAAACCCTGCCGGATTGCGTGATCCACAAGCTGCCGGAATTTGAGCTTGAAGCGATTAAGCAAAAAACGATTGCAAACGGCGGGAGTATGATCCAGATTATGCCGCGGACGCAGTTTGTCAACTCGCAGTATAACCAGGATAAATTCCAGGGAAACGTGCCGCCGCCGGATTCGGGTATGTCTGAAAGCCTCATTTATTCTCACATTATAACGGATGCCGACGGAACGCAGCTCATGCTGCTTTTGAATTCCAAAATTACGCCTGTAAGCTCTACGGTGGAAACGCTTCGAGTACAGTTGATCTATGTCACCATTATTTTGATCGCGTGCGCGCTGTTCCTTGCTTTTATGATCTCAAAATGGGTGTCAAAGCCAATCGTCAGGATCAACAAGAGCGCCAAAAAGCTTGCGCGTGCGGAATATGACGACGTGCATTTTGACGATACGGGTTACAGGGAGATCGCCGAGCTTGCGGATACGCTCAATTATGCGGCACGTGAGCTTTCCAAGGTGGAAAATTTGCGGCGGGAGCTGATTGCAAACATATCGCACGACCTGCGTACGCCTCTTACGCTGATCACCGGATATGCGGAGGTAATGAGGGATATCCCCGGCGAGAGCACACCGCAAAATATCCAAATCATTATAGACGAAGCAAAACGGCTTACGACGCTTGTGAACGACGTGATGGACATTTCCAAGCTGCAGGCGGGGACGCAAACCCTTGAAAAGACGCGCTTCAACCTCACGCAGGCGATACGTGATATTTTGTCACGGTACACCAAGCTGGTGGAGCAGGACGGCTATACGCTTGAATTTATCCATGGGGACGATGTTTTTGTGGAGGCGGACATGGTAAAGATCACGCAGGTGGTATATAACCTCGTGAACAATGCCATTACATATACGGGCAAAGATAAAAAGGTGGTTGTGCGCCAAGTGGTCAGGGATGGCTCGGTTACGATATCAGTGGAAGACGACGGCGAGGGGATTCCGGCGGATAAGCTTGAATATATCTGGGACCGCTATTACAAGGTAGATAAGGCACACAAGCGGGCAGCCGTGGGGACAGGCCTCGGGTTGTCCATCGTGAAGGGCGTGCTGGGGCTGCACAACGCGCAGTATGGCGTAACGAGCGAGGAAGGCAAGGGAAGCGTATTCTGGTTCCGGCTGCCGGAATCAAACGAAAGAGCCGAATAAAAGGAAGTTAAAAACGGGAAGCAATTTGCTTTCCGTTTTTTATTTTGTAAGGGAATGTTAAGAATAGACTGGGTGAATTGCGTTGTGGGCGTCCCGCTTTTGTTTTATAATACTGGTATCAAATGAAAAACGTTATTTGCATTTGATGGCGCCTCGCATTGCTTGGCCTGCGTTTTGCGCCGCATATGTGCAAAAGCGTCTCATACCGTTTCAGACGCGCTTCACGGTATGTTATGGGAAAGGACAGTGTTTCGAAATGAAAATTTGTATTGTGGAAGATAATCAGAAAATACGGGACGAGCTTGGCTCGTTTCTTCAAAAATACGGGTACGACGTTTTTTTGGTCGATTCCTTTGACCATGTGGTTGAGGATATTTTAAAGGAGGAAGCCGATCTTTTGCTGCTGGACATCAACCTGCCGGTGGTGGACGGATATTCAATTTGCCGTGAGGTTCGGAAGGAATCGTCCCTGCCGATTATTATTGTCACGAGCCGGAACACAGAAATGGACGAGCTGATGAGTATGAACCTTGGCGCGGACGACTTTGTAACAAAGCCCTATAATACGCAGATTCTTCTGGCGCGCATCAATTCGGTTCTGAAGCGTGCGTACCATACTGTAGATAAAGTGGACTGCGGCAGGTTTTTGCTGAATAATTCGCGCAGCGTAGTGGAGTATGGCGGACAGGAAATCGAGCTTACCAAAAATGAACTGCGTATATTGAGCACTCTCGCGCAGCACCCGGGCAGTATTGTTTCGCGCGACGACCTGATGACGGATCTGTGGAGCAGCGATATGTTTGTGGACGAAAACACGCTGAATGTAAATGTGAACCGCCTGCGGAAAAAGCTTGAGGAGGCTGGCCTTAAGGATGTGATCGAAACAAAGAGGGGACAGGGTTATTTGTTAAAATGAGATGGATGGAATACCTGAGGGATAAAGCGGTTTTTTTATTGTTTGACGCATTCCTGCTTGTGGCGGTGATACTTTTGTTTTACCTGCTTTCCGTAGGGACGATGATCATTGTGTTTTTTGGATGTATTTTCCTTGCCTGCATGGTCGTGCCATTAATTGTGGAATACAGGAAGCGAAAGGCGTTTTATGAAAATTTTATTGAAATGCTTGATTCGCTTGAACGCAAGAACCTCATTGCGGAAATGGTGGAAAGGCCGGATTTCAGGGAAGGAATGATCCTTTACGATGCGCTGAAGACGTCGAATAAGGCAATGCTTGAGGAAATCAGGAAATACAGTAAGGCGCAAAAAGAATACCAGGAATATATTGAAATGTGGGTGCACGAAATCAAGACGCCGATTGCGTCCTCGAGGTTGATTCTGGAAAACAGCGACGGCTTTGCAGGGGCGGACGGGCTTGGCGAAGACCTTTCCGCACTGGAGAACCTTGTAGAGCAGGTGCTGTTTTATGCGCGGAGCAACGCTGTGGAAAAGGATTACATGGTGCGCAAGGCAAACCTCAGGGAGATCGTTTATGCCGCGGCAAGGAGAAACGCAAAACAATTAATTGGAAGGAAGATTCGTTTTGAAGCGGAATTGCCGGATATCATCGTATATACGGATGCAAAATGGATCGAATTCATTTTGAACCAGATTCTGGGGAATGCAATCAAATACAGCGATAAAGCGGACGCTCAAATCATAATTACCGCAAAGGAGAACCCAAATTCCGTAGTGCTCAGTATCAGCGATAACGGAATAGGGATACCAGCGGCGGAGGTTGGGCGTATCTTTGAAAAAGGATTCACCGGAAGCAATGGGCGAAAGAAGGAAAAATCGACCGGCATGGGGCTTTATCTTTGCGCGAAATTATGCGACCGGCTGGGGCACGGTATCGCCGTCTCTTCTACGGAAGGAGAGGGGACTGCGATCAGTATTACATTCCCCAAAAGCTCGATGACGGATATATGACGTTACGGAAAAAGGCAGCATCTGCGAATAGATTTTTGCCGCCTTACAAAAATGTAAGGTTTGCGTAAGCTAGAGCGATAGATGCAATGCGGGCTGCTTTGTATAATAAAATTGCGGTGGAGGAAAACCGCTATTTTATCAAATGGAGTTTGCAATGAGCATTTATTGGGAGGCAAAAATGGAGACACTACTCAAAGTCAGGAATGTAGAAAAAATATACGGCGGAAAGGGGAACATGACGCGCGCCTTAAACGACGTGAATTTTGACGTTGGAAAGGGCGAATTCCTTGGCATTATGGGCCCGTCCGGAAGCGGAAAAACGACGCTGCTGAATTGTATTTCCACAATCGACAACGTGACGAGCGGCCATATTATGATCGGCGGCACGGATATCACAGAGCTGAAAGCCGGGCGGCTGGCCGGATTCCGCAGGGAACAGCTTGGATTTATTTTCCAGGATTTCAACCTGCTTGATACATTGTCGGGGTATGAAAATATCGCGCTCGCGCTGACGATTTGCGGCGTGGGCTATAAGCAGATTAAGGAACGCATCAAAAATATCGCACAGACGCTCGAGATCAATGACGTGCTCTATAAATATCCGTGCGAAATGTCGGGCGGCCAAAAGCAGCGTGTAGCCGCCGCGCGCGCAATTATTACAAATCCTTCGCTCATCCTGGCGGACGAGCCGACGGGGGCGCTCGATTCCAAATCCTCGCGGATGCTGCTTGAAAACTTTGTGAATATGAACCAAAGACTGGGGGCGACGCTCCTTATGGTAACGCACGACGCATTCGCAGCGAGCTATTGCAGCAGGATTCTGTTTTTGCGCGACGGCAAGATTTTTACAGAGCTTTTACGCGGAGCGGACAGCCGCAAGGATTTCTTCAGCAAGATCATCGAAGTGGTTTCCCTTCTGGGAGGTGACGTAGCCGATGCTGTTTAAATTAGCTTTCAGGAACGTACGTAAAAGCTTCGGCGATTATACGGTCTATTTTATTACGCTGATGTTTGCGGTCATGTTTTTTTATGCGTTTAACTCGCTGGATGCGCAGCAGGCGATTATGGACCTGAATTCAAGTAAAGCGACTTCCGCACAGGTGATGCTGGAAAGCATTAAGGTGTTTTCTACGTTCGTAGCGATTACGCTTGGCATTCTGATCCTGTATGCAAACAACTTCCTCATCAAGCGCAGGAATAAAGAGCTTGGCGTATATCTTGTGCTTGGTATGGGAAAAGGGCGGGTGGCCGCGATCTTCATGGTGGAAACGCTGCTGGTAGGGGTAATCGCGCTTGCCGTGGGACTGCTGCTGGGCGTGCTCTTCTCGCAGGGAATGTCGCTCATTACGGCAAGGATGTTTGAGGTACAGCTCAAGGAATATGTGTTTGTATTCTCGGCAAAGGCGATGACGCAGTCTGTCATTTACTTTGGCGCGATGTTTGTGTGCGTAATGATCTTCAATGCGGTGCGCGTATCCAAGCAAAAGGTGATCAGGCTGCTGCATGCCGAAGAGGAAAACGAAAAGGTGATCAGCCGTAAAACAGGCGTGTCGGTGGCGCTTACCATAGCGGGCATCGTGCTGATTATCATTGCATATTACCTGATCATCAAGGGAATGCTGATTATGTACCTGCCGTTTGTGATGCTGTTTGGCATACCCGGAACCTTCCTGCTGTTCGCAGGGCTGTCCGGATTCGTTTATAAGATTGCCTCGAGCAACAAGAAACGGTATTTTAAGGGCCTCAACCTGTTTGTGACGCGCCAGCTAACAAGCAAGATCAATTCCACGCATACGTCAATGGCGCTCATTTGCATCATGCTGTTTGTAACGATCGTAACGCTGGGGGCAAGCTCCGGCGTATCTGCGGCGGTCAACAAAGAGGCGTACCGCGAGCTGCGGTTCGATACGGAATACAGGATGAAGGCAGAGGCGGTACAAAGCGAGGGGAGCGGTCTTCGGGCGCTTGAAAATTATGGGATCCCTATGGACGAGCTTTACGGGCAGACCTCGGAATATGCGCGCTACGAAAGCGACGTGGATATCCTGAAGCAGTTTGGAGATTACCTTGAGGTGTCCCAGATGAGCGAAATAGCGCAGGTTATGGGAGAAGAGGTATTTGCGGAGGCGGTGCCGGTTTCCCAGTTCAACAGCTTTTTGAAAATGATCGGCGAACCGGAGGTGGAGCTTTCCGGGAACGAGCTCGGAGCGTTTACGTATAACGAGGCGATGGGTGAGAAATTACAAAAATTTTCACACGACGGAAAAACAATCCATTCCAATGGAAAGGAATATACGGTCCCGGGCAATGCTGTCGGCGTTGTGAATACGCGTATCACAGGGGCCTCGACAGCAGCGCCGATCACGCTTGTTTACCCGGATGAGGATGTTTCCGGTTTTACGCTCGGTGATGCCGTTGTAAACGGGATATTCCCGCAGGGCGCTGACCGCGAGGCGGCAAACCAGGCGGTTTGGGACAAACAAAACGAGTTGGTAAAAGCAAATCCTGACCGTCCGTACAGTTATTTTACAACCGCGCTCAGCCAGCAGGATTCGAGCGTTGGATTGCGCGTGACGATTTCATTTGTGGGCATTTACCTGGGCATTACGTTCCTTGTGACTGCGGCGGTCATCCTTGCGCTGCAGCAGCTTTCCGCGGCAAACGACAACAAAAGGCGGTATGCTACCCTGCGCAAGCTTGGTACGGATGAAAAGCTGATTAACCGGTCTCTCCTGAAACAGATCGCGGTCTATTTCCTGATACCGCTCGCCGTTGCGGCAGTCCACGCGATCTTTGGGATACAGGGAATCATGAGCATGATCAATATGATGTGGTACGAAAACGTATATCAGGACGTAATCTGGGGACTTGCGCTCATAGCGGTGATTTACGGTATCTATTTTGCGATTACGTATTTCAGCAGTAAAAAAATCATCCGCGAAAAATAAATGCTTGACCTTGACACTGTGTGAAGGTGTATTCTTAGAAAAGAACCGGTTCTGAGAAGGAGATTATTCATGCTTACCATTGGCGGATTTGCAAAGCTGGGCGGACTTTCCGCACGGATGCTGCGGCACTATGACCTCATGGGCCTGCTGTGCCCGGCATATGTGGCGGAAAACGGCTATCGGTATTATGATCCTGCACAGCTTGCGGTTGCGGAGCAGATCGAGACGCTGAAAGGCTACGGATTTTCGCTTGCGGAGATTCGCGGGCTTCTGCCCCTGCCGCAGGAGGAGCTTGCCGTGCGTATCCATACGCGGCGGCTGAGGCTGCAGGGAGAGCTTGACGCGCTGCGCAAAAAATTACGCCAGATGGAAGCCGACATTGCCGAAATGGAGGGAACCGGTATTATGATGGAAAAATATCATGTAATTGTGATGAATGCACCGCCGCAAAAGGTGTTTTGCCTGAGGAAAACAATCAGTGTGAGCGAAACGCACGAGCTGTTTCAGGAGCTTTTGAAGGAGATGAAGGAACGCGGGTTTACGCGCACCGGAGTGACGCAGCAGATGTATATGGGAGACGAATTCTCTTACGATGCGATGGACGTGGAGGCGCAGGTAGAGGTCGCTCAGGATGGCGACGGCGTAAAAACGCTGCCGGCGGGTACGTTTGCAGCGGTCACGCACGTTGGCCCATATGAAACGGTACGCTATGCGTATGAAGCAATACAAAACTGGTTTGAAAACCAGAATGAGTACGAGGTGTGCGGCCCGGCAATCGAGCGTTTTCTGAAGGATGAAGAGATGGCGCTGAGCCCTGAGGAGCTGGAAACAGCGGTGTTGTTCCCGGTCAAAAAGAAAGAACGGTAAACAGGTAAAGTAAAAGAGGCGGAGCGTTATGCTCCGTCTCTTCCAGTATTAAGGCGTGACCACAGCCGGAACGAAAAGCGGCGTTTGACCTTCCCGGGTGTTTTGCCGGGACGGGATACTCCGGCGCCGCCTCAATCCTTTATCAGATTCATTTTTTTCAGGGCATGATAGATACCGTCGTGGTCGTTATCCAAAGTATGATTTGCTATTCTTTCTTTCAGCGCATGGGGAGCGTTTTCCATCAGGAAGCCGTATCCCACCGCCTTAAGCATTTCCTCGTCGTTATAGTTATCGCCAAACGCGATGGCGTCTTTTATGTCGTAGCCCCACATAGAGCATAGCCTGTGCACCGCATGCGCCTTCGTAATACCTTTTCCCATAATTTCCAGAAGTATGTCGGACGATTTCGCAATGGAACAATCGGGGAACGCCGCGCCTATTTCCTGTTCAATTTCTAAAATGTGGCCGGGATTGCAGATACACAGGATTTTATTGACGTTCGCCCCGTCCTCAAGAGCGTTGACCGTGCCGCGTTTCGCCCGTGCCTTTACATAATATTCTTCGCGTATAATACGGGGATCGTCTGTGTCTTCAACGAGCCATTCATCCATGGAAAAGGCGCTCCAGCTTAAGTCGAGCTGCCGGTTTTTTACAAATTGTATGATTTTCGCCGCATATTCTTTGGTCATTCCGGCATCGTAAAGGACATTCCTGTCTGCATCCAGCATCAGGCTGCCGCTGTAAGAAATAATCGGGCAGTTAAAATCATATTCGCGCAAAATCGGGTAGATTGCCGATGGGCTTCTTGCTGAAACGATCACAAATGGAATTTGTGTATTGCGAAGGCTGGTGATTGCCTGCATTGTAAGGGGAGATATACTCCGCGTGGAGGTAAGTAATGTTCCGTCAATATCGCTGAAAACAATGTGCCGCTTCATGCAAAGCTCCTTTTCCTGTATTTTGTATTCAGTAAAACAAAATGGTTTTGAATCGTTATACTCCAATCGCTATGAACAGGCAACGGAATGAAATATGAATCATGCGCCATGCTTTGCCTGTTCAGGAATCGGTTCCATCCCGCAGCCTTTTTTCCGCAGGGACAATCGTTTCTTCGTAGGACTTGATTTTTTTATCCAGACGCTCAAGCGTTGCCTGCATATCTGCGATACGCTCGGCGAGCAGCCGCCGCTGCTCCGTAAGGAGATCTTTCCTTGCGTCGATTGTGGAATCCCCCTGTGCAAAAAGCGCAACGTAATCGATCAGCACCTCGATGGGAAGCCCCGCCCCGCGCATACATTTGATAAATCCAACCCAGTTGCAGTCCTCGTCCGTATAATCCCTGATTCCGCCGCTGGTGCGGTGGACCGGGGGAACAAGGCCGATCCGTTCGTAATAGCGGAGCGTATCTGCCGAAAGGGCATATTTTTTACTGACTTCTGTAATCGTCATGCGATTCAGCCTCCTGTTTCTTATAGTATAACACAGCGGCGCAGCAGGGTGATTATGTTTTTCACCGGATACAGCCGCAGCGCCGTCGTTCTACTGCAAGCATACCATCTGGAGCGGACTCCAAGTCAAGCGCTATTTTGTTTTTTATTCGCATTGGAAGGGATTTTCGGATATTGTAAGAATTTTGTAAGGATTTGCTTAACAGCCGTTAAGAAATAGGGATTATAATAAAAGCATCAGTTAAAAGAAAGGGAGTGATTTTTATGAAAAAAGTATTATATGCGGTAATGGTAGTGATAGGGGCATTCTTTTTGGTCAGCGCGGGGATGGACGAGACGCGCACGCTTGAAATCATTCCCGACTATAAAAGAATATAAATCAGATTTGGGAGTAGGGACGGATGGAGCATTTGCTGGAAGTCAGGGACATTGAAAAGATATACGGAAGCAGGGGAAACATCACAAAGGCTCTGGACGGCGTCAGCCTGACTGTAGAGGAACATGAGTTTCTGGGAATCATGGGCCCGTCGGGGAGCGGGAAAACGACTTTGCTGAATTGCATTTCGACGATCGATTCCGTAACGACAGGCCATATCTATATCGGTGGGACTGATATTACGGCATTGCGAAGCGGGGCGCTTTCAAAATTTCGCAGGGAAAAACTGGGGTTCGTTTTTCAGGAGTTCAATTTACTCGATACGCTTTCCGGATATGAAAATATAGCGCTTGCGCTGACGATTGGAAATGTTCCGTTTAAGGAGCTTAGGGTGCGGGTTGCTCAGGTAGCCGATGCGCTTGAAATCAGCGATATTCTGCATAAGTATCCGCCGGAGATGTCCGGCGGGCAAAAACAACGGATCGCGGCGGCAAGGGCTATGGTGACGGAACCGTCGCTGGTACTTGCGGACGAGCCGACGGGAGCGCTCGATTCCAAAGCGGCGCGCACGATGCTGGAAAGCTTTGCGGGCATGAACAAAAGATTACGTGCGACCATCCTGATGGTGACGCACGACGCATTTGCCGCAAGCTATTGCAGCCGTATTCTTTTTTTGCGCGACGGGAAGATTTTTACGGAGCTATTGCGGGGAGGGCAGACACGAAGACAGTTTTTTGACAAAATTATCGACGTGGTATCCCTCCTCGGCGGCGACGTAGCGGACGCGGTTTAGGAATGTTTTTCATCCCGGATGATCTCCCACAGGTCTTCTGCGAGGTTTGTATAAATGCCCTTTCCAGTTTTAGCGGTTTTGGCCTGGAACAGCCAGCGGGACGTTTTCTCAAGCTCGCCGGTGCGATACAGCATACCGGCGATTTGCAGGGATACAACCTGTTCCTGAAGCTTATTCAAATTACCGGACATATAAAGGGCTTCGCCCGTTTCAGCGGCTTTTAAGGCGGCGGCGCGCTCCGGTTCTTCGTCCCCGGCTTCTTCATAAAGCCAGCTCAGGTTAGCCCAGAGCTTCAGGTCGAGCTGTTTTTGTTTGGAAGGAAAGGCCGGGGAGCAAAGAAGCGCGAGGTAATGGGCGGCAAAAACGAAGTCGAGATCACGCTCGGCAGTGAAATCCAATGCGGTTTCATTTTTGGCGGCGGCTAAAGCCTCCTGGATTTTTTCCTTCTGGAAACGCACCGGTTCGATAAAATAATCAAACAGCATACTGAAATAGCAATGCGGGCAGGTGAGAATATCATACCATTCCGCTTGAAATCCCTTGTAACGTTTGCGAAGATCGTACCGCATAGGGGAGGAAGGCACTAATTTGGACAAAAACACTTTATAGCCACGGAAGGCTTGCGAGCAGTTCGGGCATTTAAATTCTTTTTCAAACAGGTATTTTTTATATTCCGGCTTTTCGATCCCTGCATATCCGCGGAATCCCGGAGGAAACAAGGCGGGGGCCGCCCCGTGCTTTTCCAAAATAATATTTGCGGCGCTTTGGGCGGACGTTTGCTGTATATTTGCAGAAGCGTCGTTTTTTATTTCATCCTTTTTTTGGAGAAGGGACTCGCGTATTTTGAGCGCCTCAGGGGAGAGCTTAAATGTTTTTCCGGTTTCATTTGAAGGCGCATGTGCCTGCGGGGCAGCCGCAGGTATTTCGTTTGCGGGAACCGTGGCCTGCTTCCCCGCTGCAGGCCGTTCTATTCCGGCGGGTAGCGGCGTTTCCTTCAGCCCATAGGCATCGCGCAGCAGCATATATAACAGCATTGGATTTGTGCGGGCGATTGCACCGAACGTATCTGCGGCGATTGCATATACGGTGACGGCGTCCAGCGCACGGAATTTTTGTTGACTGGTTCCAGTGAATAAAAGCTGCTCGCCAAACGAATCCCCGGCAGTTAATGTGTCTTCGTTTTTGTCGTTTTCTGCGTTAAACACACCCACAGAACCGCAGACCACAATATACATTTTACGGGCGTCTGAGTCCTGCGGTATGGATTGTCCTTCTGAAAAATGCTCACGGTATGCGGCATCGTGGAGCAGGTTAATATCGATCACAATAATTCTCCCTTTTGGATGTCCTGATAATATATATTTTAATTATACTACAAGATGCGGCAGGATTGTAAAAAAGTGACGGATTGCGGGGGGAAATGCGTCCATTGTTCCGGTGACTTTAGCAGGAGACTATGGTAAAATATAATACATACAGGTTTTGCGTGCAATGCAAAAGCGTTGGAAATATGGCAACGTTTTGTATATTCAGGATGGTAAAATAAGCAAAAAGAAAGAGGGTTGAGGTATCCCGATGAAAATGGATTTGCGTGGAAAACGTGCGATTGTGACGGGTGCGGGCGGCGGAATTGGCCGGAGCATCGCGTTGATGCTGGAAGGACAGGGCGTTCATGTCATGCTTTGCGGACGCAGCGAGGAAAAATTGAAAAAAACCACGGAACAAGGCAGCGGGAACGGTAAGTTTGCAATATGTCCGGGCGATCTTCTGGAAGAGGAATATATTGCGGGCGCAGTACAGGCTGCAAAAGAACAGCTCGGCGGGATTGACTTTGTTGTAAACAACGCAGGCCTTGCGCATAATATGCCTTTTGAGCAAATACCAACCGACCTTTTTGATACGATTATGGCGACCAATGTGCGCGCGCCTTTTTTGTTGAGCAAATACGCGCTTGCGTACTTAAGGGAATCCGGATGCGGAACGATTGTGAATATCTGCTCGGTTGTGGCGCACAAAGGTTATCCATACCAGGCGGCCTATACTGCCTCCAAGCATGCGCTTTACGGCCTTTCCAAGACGATGGCAAACGAACTCAATAGCGAGAATATCCGCGTCCATGTGATTTCCCCCGGGGGAGTCTATACGGAAATGGTGAAGGAAACAAGGCCTGACCTTGACGCAAGCGGACTTACGCTGCCCGAAGATATTTCAGACCTTGTGCTGTATCTGCTCGAGCACCGTAACACCAATGGCGTGGTGGATGAAATTTGTATCCGCCGGCCCGGGAAAGAGCCGTTTGCCTGAGAAGAATCTCCCGGCGAAAAGATGTTACAAAAATGCGGCTATGTATGGTATAATTAAAATGATGTCTAATGAAGGAGCAATCGTATGGCGAAGAATATTCTGATCGTTGATGACGAACCGACTTTGGTCAAAGGACTGCGTTTTAACCTGGAGCAGCAGGAAGGATATGCGATCGATGTCGCGTATGACGGGGAAGAGGCGCTGGAGATTTTTGATCCCAATAAGCACGACCTCATTTTGCTTGACCTGATGCTGCCAAAAATCGACGGCATGGAAGTCTGCCAGAAGATCCGCAGTATGTCCGAGGTGCCGATCATAATGCTGACCGCCAAGGGCGAAGATATGGATAAAATCATGGGGCTTGAATTTGGCGCGGATGATTATATGACAAAGCCCTTTAATATGCTTGAGCTCAAGGCGCGGATCAAGACGATCCTGCGTCGCGCGGGAGCGCAAAAGCAGGTGGGCGACACACAGACGATTGTAGTGAAGGACATGAAGGTGAACCTCATTAACCGCAGCGTGGAGATCAAAGGAGAGGACATTAACCTGACGGCAAAGGAATTTGACCTTTTGAACCTGTTTATTACAAATCGTGGAAAGGTGTTTGACAGAAATACCTTACTGGAGCTCGTATGGAAACATCAGGGCGATTTGCGTACGGTGGACGTGCATATCCGCCGTTTGCGCGAAAAAATCGAGCAAAACCCGGCAAAACCGGAATATATTTTGACCAAATGGGGAGTGGGGTATTACTTCACGAACAAATAGCCGGAAAGCCCGGAAACAGGTCGATTTGACGGTATCGTGGTTCAATAGCGTATGGCTATCATTCATATGATTGCCATATGCTATTTTATTTTCAGTATAATTTTTCCCTTTGCGTGCCCGGATTCGGAATATTCGATTGCCTGTTGCGCCTCTTCAAAGGGGAAGATGCGGTCGATAACCGGCTTTATCTGCCCCTGTTCGATGTATTGCGTGATTCTGGAAAGCTGTTTGCCGTCAGGCCGCATATAGTAATATTGATAGCTGACTCCGGTTTCAGACTGTAACTCTTTGAGCCTTTGCTCCGCACCGTCGCCCGAAAGGCCGATCAACGAACCGATTTTTCCTCCTTTTTGAACGACCTGGAAGGAATCGATCAGGCTTTGTCCGCCAAGCGTATCGAATACGGCGTCGTAATCCCGTAATTCTTCTTCGAATTTCTGTTGCCTGTAATCAATTACTATATCCGCGCCCAAGGCTTTTACCCATTCTACGTTCGGCGTGCTGGTCGTTGTTGCGACAAATGCGCCCAAGGCCTTTGCGAGCTGGATCGCAAACGAACCGATTCCACCGGAACCCGCATGGATCAACAGTTTTTGTCCCGGCTTTATTTGCAGTACTTCTGTCAGCATCTGATAGGATGTGAGGCCCACAAGGGGAACCGCCGCCGCTTGTTCCAGGCTGAGGTTTTCAGGGATAAGGGCAATATCGTTTTGATCTGCCGCGATATATTCCGCGAACGTTCCAATCCTTTTTTGATTGGGCCTCCCGTACACCCTGTCTCCGGTTTTGAATTTGGTTTCACCATCGCCGGTTTTTACGACGATACCCGCAAAATCACTGCCCATTGTGAGAGGGAGGGGATACCCCGCGCGAAGGCCGTTTCGTATCTTAATGTCAAGGGGATTGACGCTTGCCGCATGGATTTCCGCGAGCACATCCAGAGAGCGCACCTCCGGGATTTGCACATCCCCCATCTGTAATTTTGCATTTTTGTTGAATTCGCTGATTCTCATTGCTTTCATCATGGTACCTCGCTTTTTATTCGTCTCATATATCGTTTTTTAAACCTGCCTCTTCTGTGGCAAACAGAGAAAAAGGTTTAGAGACAAAATGCCAAGGTTACTAGAGTTGTAATATATTTGAATAATCAGGAGGCAATAAGCTATGGGATGTTTGGATTTGTTTCAAATCAAGGGAAAGACGGCGGTGGTAACGGGCGCGAGCTCCGGGCTGGGAAAATACGCATGTATGTGCTACGCGGAAGAGGGCGCAAACGTTGTGCTGCTTGCGCGGCGCAAGGAAAGATTGGAAGAAACGGCAAAAAGGATTCGTGAAGAGACGGAGGGCGACGCCCTTGCACTGGAATGCGACGTATCGAATGAAAAAGATGTAAAAGAAGCCATGGGAAAAGCATTGGAGCAATTTGGCAGCGTCGAAATACTGCTTAATGCCGCGGGAATCGCAATTCCGGGAAGCGTGGAAACCCTTTCGGCTGAAGAATGGGATAAGGCGATGAATACAAACCTGAAGGGCATATACCTGACGACAAAATATGTCATCCCGCATATGCGTGAGAAAAAATATGGGAAAATCGTTAATATCGCATCGATTAATGCAATCGTGGCGGATAAAGCACCACAGCTTGTAAGACATGTATATAATGCGTCCAAGGCGGGCGTACTCGGACTTACAAAAGGGCTTGCCGCATCCTATATGCAGGACGGAATTACAGTTAACGCGATTGGCCCCGGCCTGTTTCCCACGGAAATGACGCAGGACACGTTGTTTGCGAACGAGCAGTTCATGAATCTTTATGATATGCTCGATCCTGCTGGCCGCCCGGCACAGGCGCGGGAACTGAACGGAACGATACTTTATCTTTCGTCGGATGCGTCGAGCTACGTAACCGGGCAAACGATTTTTGTCGACGGCGGTTTTTCGATCGTCTGACCAACGCGGATAGTATGAAAGGCTTGGCTGATCCGGTCAAGCCTTTTTTCTTTTTCGCCGGATGAAAGAAAGGAACTCCGTTATTGAGTTTTTACCGATATCAGGGTATACTGAAAAGTAGCTTATGTATGCTGCTTTTGAAAGAAACAGCGGGAGCCGGAAGAGGGGTGTAGGCTATTACTTCACGATCAAACAGGCTGCTTTATTCAATCAGGTGGCAGCTTGCCGTTATATATCTGGTGATCATTGCAATCGTGTTCAGCATTGTGTCTGTGGCGGTTTCTTCCCTCGTGGAAAATTACCTGGTCACTCAGCGTATCAACAATTTAAAAACCGTTGCAAACAATACCGCGGTGCAGGTAGCGCCGTATCTTTCGGATTCCGACGCCAATTCCATGTATGAAATCATCAAAAGGAACGGCACGGAATCGGGCGGACAGATTTTTATCCTGAATGAATCCGGCATTGTGGAGGCGGACAGTTATTCGCAGCTTAATGGCGTCAAGCTTTCCCTGCGCGAGGTAAACGATATCCTGTACGGGCAGAACTCGTCGTCCTACGGGTTTCATAAAACGCCCTCGCAAAGCGGGGACTATTGGGCGGCTTACTGCACATCGGCAATCATCAATAATGGAAAAATAATAGGGACGGTTCTGTATGCTACGAGTATTCAGGACGTGGTAGACGCGACCAACGGGTTGCAGCTAAGCACGTTCTGGATTTTCCTGTTTGCGTGCGGCGTTATTATTGCCTCGAGTATCCTGTCGTCAGGGCTTATTACGAAGCCGATTAAAAAACTGACGGACGTAGCCATCAAAATATCAAACGGCGATCTGTCGCAGCGCGCTAATATCAAAGGTAAGAGCGAGATTTCAGAAATGGCGCAGACCTTTGACATGATGTGCGGCAAAATACAAAATATGGACCAGCAGAGGAGCGAGTTTGTGTCCGATGCGTCGCATGAGCTGAAAACGCCGCTTGCGTCCATGAAAATACTCGTAGAGTCTATGCTGTATCAGGATAACGTTCCCGAGGAGGTTTACAAGGAGTTTTTGTCGGATATCAACGGCGAGATAGACCGCATGAACAGGCTCATCACAGACCTTCTGCTGCTCTCCAAAATGGACAGCGATATCGTGATGATCAATGTGGATAAAATAATGGTTTCGGCACTGGTGAAAAAATGCGTGGACGCATTGATGCCGATTGCAAAGGAGCGCCATATCACGCTGAGGACGGATTATGCAGATGATTTCGAAATCGAGTGCGATCCGCTCAAAATGCGTCAGGCGCTCAACAACCTGATCGAAAATGCAATCAAATATACGGGCGACGGCGGGCACGTGAAAGTGACCACCAAACGTCATGGAAACGAAGCGTATTTCATCATCGAAGACGATGGCGTGGGCATGAGCGAAGAGCATCTGGAGCATATTTTTGAACGTTTTTACAGGGTAGACAAGGCACGCTCGCGCGAAACGGGCGGTACGGGCCTTGGGCTGCATATTGTCAGGAGAATTGCGCTGATGCACGGAGGAAGGGTAGAGGTCCAAAGCGAGGAAGGCCGCGGTTCTACCTTTATACTGGCGGTGCCGGTTGTGCAGAATACGGAGGATAGCTTATGAAAAAATACGGTTGGAAAGGGCTGCTTTGCCTGATGCTGTGCGGCATCCTGTGCTTTGGCCTTTTTGGCTGCTCAGGAAAAACGCCTGAGGCGTCTGCATCGGCGTCTCAGGATTCTACTGTGCAGATCAATCCATTGCCGGAGGGCGTCAGCCAGGACAAAAGCACGGCGCGCCTTTACTTTGGATATATGCAGGACGAGCTGCTCATTGGGGAAGTGCGCGTATTTTCCGTGCCGATCAACGAAAGCGTGGAAACCTCGATCGTTAAGGAACTGATCAGCGGCCCGTCTGCGGCGCGCGCGGACTTCACGCCGGTGATCAATCCGAATACAAAGGTGGTGGGCGTGCAATCGGAAAGCAATTTCCTGTTTGTGACGCTGAGCAAGGAATTTTTGGAGCCGCCGGAAGACAACTCCGCACAGGAAAATGAAACGTATGAAAAAACGCGCAAAAAGCTCGCGGTCTTTTCGATTGTCAATACGCTGATAGAGCAGGGGAATTATTCGCGCGTGCAAATCAGGATAGACGATTCCGGCTCGGGTTCCGGCAGGCCGATTACGCTGGAAGAGGCGGGGTTTGACGGAACCGGTGCATCCGACGCGTTCGAACGCAATGGAGAGCTTGAGCTTACCGGTCAAAATACGCTGCGCGAGATTATGGAGTGCATCCAGACAAAATCATGGGATACGCTTTACAATTACATTGCCTACAAAAACCTGTATGGGCAGGATAAGCCTTCTCTTGACGATTTCAAGAGTGAGCTCAACACGGCAAAGCTGACCATCGGGGAAGACTTTACGATTGGAGACGAAGTGGAAAGCGCTGACGGGGTAACGGAGGTAGTGATGGCGAGCTACTCTGTGAAGCTTAAGGATGGAGACGCTAAGACGCTTTCGAACGTGCCTGTCAAGCTTGTATTGGAAAACGACGTATGGAAAATTACCTATACTGCGTTTAAGAAGAATTTCTTGTCATAGAGGAAAATATGAAAAAAATATTGTGCTTCCTGCTCGCAGGAGTGCTGCTGCTTGGCGGCTGCTCCATTGTGCGCGAGGATACAAATCAAACAACGGCATATCAGATTACGGAAAAGCAGCAGGAGGTGGCGCTCGAACCGAGCATCGTCATCAATCCGGTGTTGTATTTTGTCGATAAATCCAAGGCGGAGCTGCTTGCGGCGGAAACGCGCAGTATTTCTGTGGAGCAGGGAGAGCGGGCTGAGCGCAGGATCATAGAGGAGTTGATCAATGGGCCGCAGGGAGAGGATCTGCAGCCTATTGCCGAAGGATTTACATATGATGGAATTGAAATATTGCCGGATCTTGTGAATGTATATTTAAGCACGACGGAAGAAAAAGATGAAGTGCAGATTGCCAAGGTGAAGATTGCGATCGCGGCGACGATAGCGGATTATTCCGGTGTGGATTATGTGAATGTGTTTGTGAACGGCGTGCAGCAGGGGCTTGAGGGAGTGCCTGTCGGCGTTCTGCAAAAGACGAAAAACGGGCTTGCTGAGGAAATCAACAAATACAGGTCGAACGCAAGGTCGGAAACGCCGACTATGAACGTGGCGCTTTATTTCCTTGACAACACAGAGCAGTATCTGGTGCCGGAGGAGCGCTCTATTATGTTCAAAGAAAATACGCCTGAAGAAATGCTGGAGTCTGTGGTAACGGCGTTGATGCGGGGGCCGGAAAATACGTACCAGCATATTCCTGTGATCGATAAATCCCTCATGGAGCTGTTGGGAGCCTCCATTGAGCAGACGGAAGACGGCAGGCGGATTGCGCGGCTCGATTTCAGCAAACCGCCTGTGGCGCTCACAGAGCAATTTAAAGACGGAGAAGACCTTGCGGCAAAAGCGCTTGCAAAAACCATAACCGGGTTTATGCCGGACCTCGACGGTGTAGAAATTTATGTGGGAGGCGAGCCGAGGCAGGCAGAGCAGAAGGTTTATACGGAACAGGACGCGGACAGCCTTCTTGGAAACAGCATCCAGCTTTATTTTCCAAATTCAGCCTATTCGAAGCTGACCGGCGTAGAACGTATGGTATCGCAAAGCGCGGCAGGATATCCGCGCGAGCTGCTCGCAGAGCTTATGAAAGGGCCTGTGGTAACGGACAAAAAGGAAATCAGCCCTGCGTTTTTATCGGGCATCAGCATGGACGATGTCAATACGGTCTATCTGGCCGGGGATATAGCGGTTGTGGATTTCAAAAGCTCGGTTTCTGAAAAGATAAAGGGAATCAACCGGGATGAGGAAGTAATGATGATCTATTCTATCGTTAACACGATGACCAATATCGAAGGAATTAAGTGCGTGCAATTCCTGCTGGACGGTGAGCGTGTGGAAAGTCTTGGCGGTGGGAGCATCAATGTGCTGGATCCGCTTCTTCGGAATCCTGGGATCATTGTAAGCAACGAATAGAAAGGCCTGCAGGCTTTTTGACCAGGGCTTTTGCATGGAGAGGGAAAGATGAGTACAAAGACAAGAAAAATTACGACAACGGCAGTTATTATGGCGCTCGTCTATGTGGTGACGATTGTGTTGGTGATCCCCGTACCGGCCATCAGGGGAGCTTACTTCAATTTGGGGGATGTGATCGTTTACTGCTCCGCGTTTATTCTTGGAGGGCCGTATGCTGCGATTGCCGCAGGCATTGGAAGCGGGCTTGCGGATCTTACGGTGGGCTCGCAGATTTACGTTCCGGCCACCATTGTGATCAAAGCATGTATGGCGCTTATTGTGGGGGCGATGACCAAAAAGAGCAACTCGGTGAAACAGTATATTATTGCGTGCGTCGTTGCGGCGCTTGTAATGGCGTTTGGATATTTTGGCTATGAGACTCTGTTGATGGGTATTGGCGGCGCGATACTGACGCTGGTCCCAAACCTGATACAGGCTGGGTGTGGCGCGGCGCTTGCTATTGTGCTTTATCATCCGATGCTTATGATGCGTAAAAAATTTGCTTTGAGGAGCGCGATATGAAACTGACGGTTTTGGGAAAATATGGGCCGTATCCCGGGGCAGGCGGGGCAACCACCTCGTATCTCCTTGAATGCGGAGGAAAAAAGCTGTTGATCGATGCGGGAAGCGGCAGCCTTTCGCGTGTGCAGGAATATTGTGCGCTCGAAGAGCTTGACGGCATTATCCTGACGCATTTGCATTCGGATCATTGCAGCGATATGTTTATCCTGCGGTATCTTCGGACAGATCATATGCCGCCGGTTTTTATGCCATGCACGCCCGAAACGGAATACGGTGTTTTGCAAAGCAGTAAAAAATTTGAGATTACAGGGATTTCTGAAGACCTGAGCCTGCAGTGGACGGACACTGATATCAAGCTTTCATTTTGCCGGACGATACATCCCGTGGAATGCTATGCGGTAAAGGTGGAGAGCGAAGGCAAAACGTTTGTATTTACAGGGGACTCCCGTTACAGCGAAAAGCTGACGGAGTTTTGCAGCGGAGTTGACGCGCTGCTTTGCGACAGCGGGTTTCTCAGCTCTCAGGAGGATACGGGTTCTCTTCCGCATATGTATGTAAGGGAAGCGGGCGTTACGGCAAAAAAGGCAGGTGTGAAGCGGCTTTGGCTTTCGCACATCAATCCTTCCTATGACGAAGGGGAAATCCTCAAAGAGGCAAAGGGAGAATTTGCAGAGTCACTGGTTGTACAGGAGTTTGCGCAGTACGAGGTATAGGGCGTCTAAAAGCCGCGCTCTGGTCTGAAAGTCTCGATAATAAATATATTAAAGCCTGTAAATGGTTGCGTAAACGGCATTTGCCAAAAAACGCCATACAGGGTACATGATTGTATCTGCGTTATGCGCGGCATTCATTTATCAACCGTAAAAGGATAAGATTTGTTTGGGGGAAAGATGAAGCGAGTCCTGAATCAAAGGCCGGTTACGTTTTTTGCGTTTTTCTTTATTGTTGGAATTGCCATTGCATATTATGCAGATATTCCGGAAATTATTTTATTACCAGCGCTTTTGTTGAGCGCCGGTATTTTTTTGCTATTCTTTTTCAGGCAGGGCAGGCGTATGTTTTGGGCGTTGTACCTGATTGCATTTTTCCTGGGAGCATTTCTGTTCCAGGTTCAGTTTTATACCGACTTTACAGGCATAGAATCAAACAGGGAATACACGGTGCAGGCGTTTGTATCAGACCGCGCAAAAATGAGCGCAGAAACACATACGTATACTCTTACGGACGTATCGGTCGGAGAAAAGCATTTTGGGAAAAAAGTGCTGCTGTACTCAGGACAGGAGCTTGATTATGGCGATACGATAAGCTTTACATGTAAAATTGAACAGCCGTCTGCGCCGCGAAACCCCGGAACATTTGACGAACAAATGTACCTCGCCGGAAAAGGAGCCGGGTTCAGCGTTTTCCAAAACGACGCAGAGGTTATGGGGAACAGCATTGCATGGTATCAATATCCGCTTTTGCTGCGGGAAAAGCTTGCGGAAAATATGGATATGATTTTTTCTGAACAAAGCGCGCCGGTCGCAAAGGCGATGTTTCTGGGCGTGAAGGACGAACTGCCGCAGGAGCTTCGCGACAGCTTTTCCAGAACAGGCATCGCGCACATTCTTGCAATTTCAGGGCTGCATATTGCAGTCATTTCCTACGCGATCAATTTTCTTTTAAAGAAGCTTCGTGCAGAACGCAGGCTGCGGTTTTCGATCCTGATCTGCCTGTTGCTGTTTTATGCGACCATCACAGGCTTTGCCCCGTCAATCCTGCGCGCCGTACTGATGACAATTTTCGTGGTAATCGGCAGATGGAAGCTGAAGGACAGGGATACGCTTACCTTTCTTTCAGCTGCCCTTGTAATGACTCTTCTTTTCAATACGGCGCAGCTGTTTGGTGCGGGGCTAACGATGTCGTATGGCGTGGTATTTGGAATATTGTGCCTGAATCCGCCCTTCCTGCGCCTGCTGCGCAAAATCCGTTTTGACAGGGTAAGGCTGGATTCCCCGGTTTCAACCTCGCTTTCGGCAACGGCCGCCGTATTTCCCATGACGGCATATTATTTTAATAATATTGCGCTCGCCGCGCCGGTTGCAAATTTGTTCGCAATACCGCTTGCGGGAATGATCGTGGTATTTGCCGGAATCGGGACGCTGGCCTCGCTCCTTTGGCTGCCGGCGGGATATGTGCTTGCATTTCCGGCGGAACTTGCAGTAAGGGCGCTCACCTGGATCAACGGGTTGATTTCGCAAAGCGCTTTTGGCTATATCGAGGTAAACGGTTTTCCGGTATGGATGTGTTTTGTGGTGATGGCGGTAATTTTTCTCTGTTCGGATTACGTCCTTGTGAAACGAAAAACAAAGGCGGTGATTGCCGCGTTGGTTGCGGGCGCAGTTTTGTTAACGGGAGCAGCTTTTGCGGCGAACGCGCCTGAGCTTTGCGTGACGGTGCTGGATGTGGGAACCGGCGACGCGATTCATATTGCCGCCGATGGGAACGATTATCTGATTGATAACGGAGGAAACCTGCAGTATTCCAAAATCGATGAATATGCGCAGGAGAACAATCTTTTTTTCGATGCGGTGATCGTAACGAATACAAAGACAAAAAACTTAAAGCAGCTTGCGAAGGAAAAACGCATTGGAACGCTCTTTGTTCCACAGGGCTATGAGCCAAAGGAATACGATGCAGATTATCCGGTGAAAGAATACAAATTATGTGATAGAATAGAACTAAGCAAAACAACGGGCCTGCGTGTAACAGGAGAAGACGGAAAACATACGTCCCTTACGCTTTCGCGAAAGGGAGAAGACATTTTTCTGTTTGCACAAAACGCAGCGCAGGATTTAGCGCAGCAAACCGGGCAAGTGAAGCTATTTAAGCCCGCGGGCGGCGCAGCGGAAAATTCTGTTACAAAGGAGCTGCTCGAAAGGCTGAAGCCGGAATGTGCGGTCGTCTCCGTTAAAGGGGATAACAGCAAGGGCCTGCCGGATGAATTGGCGATGGACTTACTGGAGCAATGCAACGTAGATGTAAAAACGACTGCGCAAAGCGGTGCGGTAATCATCAGCTTTGACGACAGGAACAGGCCGGATATCAAAACAATGAAATGAGCAGGGCATGAAAGCAAGCGAAGCGGTAACACAGATCAAAAACGGACAAATCAAAAACTATATATTACTGGCAGGAGAGGACGAGGCGGTCAAACAGCAGGCGTTTTCTACAATTATGAAGCATCTCAACGTAGAAATGCCGGAGTTGAACCTGTCGGTATTTGAGCAGCGTCCCGATCCAAAGGAAGTCATACGGTCGATTGAAACGCTGCCCTTTATGGGGGAACGCAGGGTGGTCGTACTCAAAAATACGGATGTTCTTTCGGCGGCGGCGGGGGGAGACCTCACCGCGCCTTACGAACACGCCAATATGCCCGCGTCAAACGTCTTTGTAATTGTGCAGCAGGGAAAGGCGGATAAAAGGAAAGCGTTTGTAAAGTTTGTAATGAAAAACGGGATGTTTGTGGAGTGTGCGGCAATGAAGGACAGCGAGCTGGTCTCTTATATAGTCAAGTTGGCAAAGCAGAAGAATCTTTTGATTTCAGCGAAAAATGCGCAGACGATCAGTACGCTCGCGGACGGGGACCTGTCCGTCATACAAAATGAGCTTGCAAAGCTGGCCTGCGTGTGCAGGGGGGATATCACCGCGCAGGATATTGAAAAATACACGATTAAATCCATGCAGTACAACGTGTATAAAATACACGATATGATGGTGGCGGGCCACGCGAAGGAAGCTTACGCGTTGATTGAAAAGATGCTGTCGGAGGATGCGAACCCAATCGGCTTTTTGACGCTGCTTTCAAATAATTTCAGGCAGATGCTTGTGGCGCGCGCGTGCCGGGACGCAAAATTTTCGGACAGCAAAACGATATCACATATTATGGAGGCGACAGGAACGTGGGAATTTGCCGCCAAAAGGGCGCTCAGCCAGTGCAAGTCTTTTCCCGCGCCACGGCTGCGGCGGGCGATCAATAAGCTGGCACAGATGGATTTTGACGCCAAGCAGGGAGTTGTGATCCTCAAAACAGACCTGTATGCGCTGCTTGTGGATATTTATATGAATTCCTGAAATAAAACGGAATAAAGCCCGCTTTGTTTTGGGCAAACAAAAAAGACTGATGGGTGAAACCAGTCTTTTGATTATCATATGATAATGGGGGAATGCAAATCAATTATTCAGCTTTGCTGTTTAATTTTTTTGCCAGTTGTGCTTTGGTACGATTTGCTTTGTTTTTATGGATCGTACCTTTTAAAGCAGCCTTATCAACCGCGCCAACTGCAATCTTGAAGAGCTCTTCCTTGTTTGCAGCGTCTTCCGCTACCGCAGCGTCAAACTTTTTCAGGTCTGTTTTAAGAGCAGACTTGATCATTTTGTTGTGCAGCGTCTTTTTAGCGATAACTTTAACGCGTTTTTTTGCTGATTTGATATTAGGCATTCTTTCACCCCCGTATTTTTTAATTCAACAAAAGCTATTCTACCATATTACAATACCCATTGCAAGCTATTTTTAGCAGAAAAAAGGGTGGGAAAAAAGAATCGCTGAAATATCGGCGCGTTCTGGTAAAATGCGGCGTACGGGCATAGGGGGAGATTTTTGCCCGCTTTACTATCGCAGGTGGTTGTTATATAATGGAAACCATTGAAACCAGACGATTGGAACAGGAAGTTATATGATGCAGGACAAAGAATTGCCGTTGGGAGTGTTCGACTCGGGTGCGGGCGGTATCAGTGTGCTCACCGAGATCAGGAAACTCCTTCCAAACGAGCATTATATTTATTATGGCGACAGTGCAAATGCGCCTTATGGAACCAAAACAGAGGAAGAGATCAAGGAGCTATCGCTTGCCTGCGGTGATTTTTTAATGGAGCAGGGGATTAAAATGATCGTCATCGCATGCAATACTGCAACGAGCATCACCGTGCAGACAATGCGCGAACGCTATCAAATACCGGTTATCAGTATCGAGCCTGCGGTAAAGCCGGCAGTAGAAAAGTATCCGGACAACAGGACGGCAGTGCTTGCAACGCCTGCGACGCTTCACCAGAAACGGTACCGCCATCTTTTGGAAAAGCTGGGCGCGCAGGATCAGGTTGTAAATATCGAATGCGAGGGGCTTGCGGAGCTGATCGAGGAAGGAAATCTTTGCGATCCGCACATCAAGGCATATCTCTGCGAAAAGCTGTTGCCATACAGGGGAACGGAGTTTTCGGGCGTTGTTGTGGGCTGTACGCATTATTCGTTTATCAGCGATAAAATCCACGATGTGGCAAATAAAATCTGCGGCGGCGCCTGCGAAATATTTGACGGGAAGTACGGCACGGCGAACCACGTGCGTACGGTGCTTGAAGGCGCCGGGCTTTTAAACGATTGTTCCCAAAAAGGGAATATAAAATTTTTTTCGAGTGGAGATGCGCGTAACGTAGAGGTTTTTGAACGCTTTGCACAAATTATGTAATTTTTCCATTGAATTTTAATAAAAAAAGAACTGGTATTTTAAATCCCACTGGTGTACTATATGTAGTGTTCTGATTTATAATGGAATACTAAATATATTGCGCAGGGGGATTTTTTGATGTTAAGCAAAAATGCGGTTACCGTACTGGAAAGACGCTACCTGAAGAAGGACGCGGACGGAAAGCCGACAGAAAAACCAGACGATTTATTCAAGCGCGTTGCGCAGGCGATTGCACAGGCGGATAAGGAATACGACCTTGACGCGGATGTGAAACAAACGCAGGACATTTTTTATGAAATGATGTCCAGCCTGAAATTCATGCCGAACTCGCCGACTCTTATGAATGCGGGAAGGCCGCTGGGGCAGCTTTCCGCCTGTTTTGTGCTGCCAATCGCAGACAGTATGGAGGATATTTTCGACGCAGTGAAAAATGCGGCGCTTATCCACAAAAGCGGCGGAGGAACAGGCTTTTCCTTTTCCCGGTTGCGCGGGGCGGGCTCTTCTGTGAATTCGACGGGCGGCGTTGCAAGCGGCCCGGTGAGCTTTATGAAGGTCTTTAATTCGGCTACGGAGGCGGTTAAGCAGGGCGGAACGCGGCGTGGTGCCAATATGGGCATCCTGCGGGTGGACCATCCTGATATTATCGATTTTATCCAGTGCAAAAAAAATACAACTGAAATTACGAACTTTAACATCAGCGTTGGGATCACTGAGGAATTCATGAAGGCTGTGAACGAAAAGCGTGAATATTCACTGATTGATCCGCACAGCAAAAAGGAAGTCAAAAAATTATATGCCCCTGAAGTATTTGATTTAATCGTTACAATGGCATGGACAAACGGCGAACCGGGGATTGTGTTCCTTGACAGGATCAACCGCGATAACCCGGTGCCAAAGCTTGGGGAAGTGGAAAGCACCAATCCATGCGGAGAGCAACCGCTTCTGCCCTACGAAAGCTGTAACCTCGGATCGATCAATCTCGACGCCCTGATGGTGAAAAAAGGCGGCGAATACGAGCTTGATTATGACGAATTCAGGAAAACGATCAAAAATGCGGTGCACTTTCTTGATAACGTGATCGCGGTGAACAATTATCCGCTGAAGGAAATACGCGATATGACGCTTTCCACCCGTAAAATCGGCCTTGGGTTGATGGGTTTTGCGGATATCCTCTATAAGCTTAAAATACCATATAACTCCGGCGAAGCGATTGAGCTGGCGGAAAAGG
This sequence comes from Christensenella sp. KGMB01412, assembly GCF_055522415.1. NCBI lineage: Bacteria > Bacillati > Bacillota > Clostridia > Christensenellales > Christensenellaceae > Christensenella > Christensenella sp. KGMB01412. Next base: position 61,226 of record NZ_JBVFVW010000001.1, read on the forward strand.
TGATGAAATTCCTGCGCGATACGGCGCGCGAGGAATCCTGTGAGCTTGCAAAGCAGCGCGGGACCTTCCCAACCTACGATGAAAGCATTTTTAAAAGCCAGGGGCTCGTACAGCGCAACGCAACTGTGACCACGATTGCGCCGACAGGTACAATTTCGATCATTTGCGGCGCGTCTTCCGGGATCGAGCCGATTTTTGGGCTTTCTTATATCAGGAACGTTATGGATAACGACGAGCTTTTGGAGACGCATCCTTATTTCGAGCAAGTGATGAAAGAGCGCGGACTGTACAGCAAGGAGCTGATGTCAAAGATTGCCAAAGAGGGAACCATAGCGCATATGGAGGAAATCCCGCAGGACATCAGGGATGTTTTTGTGACGGCGCACGACATTACGCCGGATTCACACGTGCGTATGCAGGCAGCGTTCCAGAAATATACGGACAATGCGGTATCTAAGACGGTCAACTTCCCTCGCGAGGCGACAAAGGAGGATGTTCGCAAGGTTTATGAGCTTGCTTACGACCTGGGCCTGAAGGGTGTAACAATTTACCGCGATGGTTCAAGGGACGCACAGGTGCTTAACATCGGCAAGGTAAACAAAGCGGAAGGCGATGCGAAAGCGCAAGCGGTTTCCAAAGAAACGGCAGGCGTCGTCGGCGTTTCGCCCCGCCAGCGCCCGGAGGTAACGCAGGGCATTACGCAAAAGGTGAAGATTGGCTGCGGCAACCTCTACATCACGGTGAATTACGATGAAAACGGTATTTGCGAGGTATTTACGAACCTGGGACGCGCAGGAGGCTGCCCGTCTCAGTCTGAAGCGACAAGCAGGCTGATTTCAACGGCCCTGAGAAGCGGGATGGATGTGGAATCCGTTGTGGAACAGCTGCGCGGAATCAGGTGCCATTCCACGCTCAGGAAGGGCGGCGACGTGAAGGTCTTGTCCTGCCCGGATGCGATTGGCAGGGTATTGCAGACTGTGGCGCAGATGCAGGGCGAGAAGGTGGCGCCGCTTGTAATGCAGGACGAGGAAGCACAGCATGACGATACAAAATGTCCGGAGTGCGGAAAGCAGCTTGAATTTGAAGGCGGCTGCAATATTTGCCGTTCGTGCGGCTATTCCAAATGCGGATAAGGCAGTAAAGAAAAAAGCAGGCGTATAAGCCTGCTTTTTTTGTTTTTTGGTTGCTTTTTGGTGGTAGATATACGATACTATGAATAGACCTACATTACACAAAAGAAAAGAGTTTATCATGCCGGAAAAAGAATACGAAAGTAAATTAAGATATCTGATCATCTCTGTTCCGGAAGTCACCCGGGAGGCTCCGGGAATCAGGATTTTCGGTAGGACGCTGCGTTCGTTTTTGTTTACGACAGACGTTGCGCTGATTAAAAATACGAATGCGGATGCGATTATGGCGGTGTATCCCTTTACGCCGCAGCCCTCTATTAACCAGGCGATCATGAGCACGGCGGACGTGCCGGTTATGTGCAGCGTGGGCGGGGAAGAGAAGAGCGACGAGCGGGTAATACACCTTGCGCTCGAAACGGAATTCCGCGGCGCTGTGGGCGCGGTACTCTCGCCCGCGGTGGATAACGACGTCATTGCCAAAATCAAAAAGCGCGTGGATATTCCCGTGGTTGTCACGGTAGTATCGGAAAAAGAAGACATAGAGCGCCGCATCGAAAGCGGGGCGGACATCCTCAATGTATCCGGAGCCGGAGATACCTGCAGGATTATTGAGGGAATACGAAACAAATATCCCTATATTCCGATCATCGCGACTGGCGGGCCGACGGACGATACCATCCGTGAAACGATTGACTGCGGCGCCGATGCGATCACTTACACGCCGCCCACAAATTCAGACCTGTTCCGAATGACGATGAAGCTGTTCCGCGAAGAGCTTTAGGAAAGAAAAGGATATAAAAAAGCCCGGCGCTGTGCCGGGCTTTTTGAGTACCGTGTCATTTAAACATTGTGCCGGATGCAAACCCGTAAATAAGAAATGCCACCAAACCGATAATAAGGCCAATCAGCCAAAATTTGCTGAACGTCCTGAATTTGGTGTCGAATTTATTTTCCAGAAAGCGCTGCAAAAGCATAACAGCGGCAAAGATGATGACGAACAAATACTGCAGGATGCCGCTATCCGAATCACTGCCGACAAGAATAGAAAACCAGATACCGATTCCTGCCACAAGCCCCAGAATGATCTGGATTATTTTAGATTGTTTTTCCGTTAACTGTTTCATAGAATACCCCTTTATCAGATGTGCTTTGTATATTATTGCATAGAATGTTTTCAAATTCCATATTAAATTCAAAAATTTATTTATTTTTTTATTATTATCTGTTACACTATAGTTGTCATTTCTACTATTGATTTTTGGTTTATAAGACTTCATATAAATAAATTCCATAGGAGGTCTATTACATGAAAGTATATCATCCACAGGACATTGTAAACATTGCGCTCGTTGGGCATGGTGGTGAAGGAAAGACGACTCTGACAGAGGCGATGCTTTTCGACTCCGGGGCAATCGAGCGTATGGGAAAAGTTGAAGATGGAAATACCACAACGGATTATGATAGTGAAGAAATAAAGCGCCAGATTTCGATCGGCCTTGCGCTTGCACCCGTTGAGTGGAACGGCAAAAAGATCAATGTGATCGACGTTCCCGGATATTTTGATTTCGAAGGGGAGGCAGTCGCCGCGTATGAGATGGCGGACAGCGCCCTTATTATGCTGAGCCCGAATGGCATTGTGCCGGTTGGAGCGCAGAAGGCGTACGAATATTGCGTAAAGCATGATATGCCCCGGGCGTTTGTAGTCAACCAGATCGATAAAGAAAATACGGATTTTGTAAAAACGGTCGGTGCGCTCGGTACGAAGTATCCTTCCGCAGTGGCGGCGGTACAAATGCCTATAATAAAGGATGGCAAATTCACGGGGATCATTGATATTATCGGTATGAAGGCATACCTGTTTGACGGCAAGGGCGGCACGAAGCAGGAAGAGGTTCCGCAGGATTTTCTTGAGGATGCGCAGGCCCTGCGCGAGGCGCTTGTGGAAGGCGCGGCAGGAAATGATGAAGAGCTGATGGAAAAATTCTTCGATGGGCAGGAGCTTTCGGAGGAGGATATTTTAAAGGGACTGGGAGAAGGAATCGCACAAGGCAGCTTTGCGCCTGTATTCGTGTGCTCCGCAGCCCAGAACCTCGGCGTAATTACGCTGATGGATAAACTGATCTCACTGATGCCTGCGGCAATCGACGCTCCGGAGGAGCAGGCGGTGGATATGAGCGGAAATCCTGTTTCCGTGAAGATCGATCCGGCGGCATCGTTTACCGCGCACGTTTTGAAGACGATCGCAGATCCGTTTGTTGGAAAGCTTTCGATTGTCAAGGTGATGCAGGGGATTTTGAAATCCGATATGTCAATCACCAATGCAAATACAGGAAAGCCGGAGAAATGTTCGAACCTTGGCGTGATGCGCGGAAAGAAGCTGATACCGGTAGACCAGATAGAAGCGGGGGATATTGGCGCGATTGCAAAGCTGCAGCATACGGCTACAGGCGATACGCTGTGCTCCACAAACTGCGTCGTAAAATACCTGCCGCTTGAATTCCCGCAGCCGTGTATTTCACTTGCGGTCGGCGCGAAGAAAAAGGGCGAGGAAGAGAAGGTGTTTTCCGGTCTGCACCGTCTGGAGGACGAGGATCCGACCTTCAAACTGGTCAAAGATACGGAAACAGGCGACATGCTTGCAAACGGCATGGGCGAGATGCACCTTGAGGTCATCAACAGCAAGCTGAAAAGCAAATTCAACGTGGAAGGCGAGCTGCACGATCCGAAGATTCCTTACCGCGAAGCGATCAAAAAGCCGGTGAAGGCGCAGGGCAAACATAAAAAACAATCCGGCGGGCACGGGCAGTACGGCGACGTATGGCTGGAATTCTCGCCTGTCCCGGACGGCCTCGCAGATTTTATTTTCGAGGATAAGATTGTTGGCGGCGTGGTTCCGCGGCAGTATATTCCCGCGGTGGAAAAGGGCCTGCACGAAAGCGTTAAGAAGGGCGTTCTGGCAGGATATCCCGTGGTGGGATTGAAATGCACGCTTTATGACGGCTCTTACCACACGGTAGATTCTTCTGAAATGGCTTTTAAAGTAGCGGCAAACCTCGCGTTCAAAAAAGGCATGGCGGAGGCCAACCCCATACTGCTTGAGCCGATTGTGAAGGTGGAAGTCGTCATTCCGGACGAATACATGGGCGACATCATCGGAGACCTGAACCGCAGGCGCGGACGTATTCTGGGAATGAACCCGGTGGATGGAATGCAGGAAGTGACGGCGGAGGTTCCCATGAGTGAAATGTTCAAATATGCGACGGACCTGCGCTCTATGACGCAGGCGCGGGGATCCTTTAAGCAAACCTTTGAGCGCTATGAGGAAGTTCCGGCCCAGATGGCAGGGAAAATAATCGAGCAGGCAAAAAAAGATATGGAAGAATAGACGTAAAACTGGTAAGATAAAGGCTGCAAGATATTGCAGCCTTTTTACTTATTGCTGGAGTAAACAGGCTATATAAAAAACGGGTATTTGTGGCAATAGGATGCGTAAAGGCCTGTTTGGAAGGAGTTTTTATTATGATTATATGCGTATATCTGAATCCGACAATCGATAAAACATTGTATTTGGATAAACTGGTTACCGGAGGGACGAACCGCCCTGAAAAGGTCGTGATCGACGGAGCGGGAAAGGGAATTAACGCCGCAGTCGTGCTCAAGGAGCTTGGACAGAACGTAAAGGTGATGGGCCTGCTTTACACAAGCGATGGGATGCTGATCAAGCGCCGGCTGGAAGCCAGAAGCATTTTTTACGACTTCTTTGAAAAACCGGGCGAGTCGCGTACCAATACAAAGATTTTTGACGAGCAGGCGGAAGAGATCACGGAAATAAATGAGAGCGGCAACGAGGTTGCGGCGGACGACATGAGCAGGATATTCCAGAACGTGATCCAGACAGCGAAGAGCGAGGATATCGTAATCCTGACCGGCAGCCTGCCGCCGGGATGCGAACCGGATATTTATGCAAGGATGATCCGGGAGCTCAATGAAAAGCAGGTAAAGTGTGTGCTGGATGCTTCGGGCGAGGTGTTGCGGCTGGGGATCGAGCAGCACCCGTATTTCATCAAGCCAAATATTGACGAGCTTCGCAGCATCACCGACCTCAAGGGGGATTCAAAGGAAGAAATCATTGCCGCATGCCGGCAGATTATTGCATCCGGCGTGCATCTTGTGGGAGTATCGATGGGCGGCGACGGCGCACTCATGGTGGACGCCCAAAACGCGTATTTTGCAAAACCGGTGAAGGTGGACGTGCGTTCCACAGTCGGTGCGGGGGATTCCATGGTTGCAGGCGTTACGTCCGTGCTGGGCGGCCCGGCTGATGAAGCGCTCAGGCGCGGCGTTGCAGCTGCGACTGCTTCTATTACGCTTGAGGGGACAGAACTGTGCACAAAGGAGATTTTTGAACGGTTCTATGATAAAATAGAAATCGTTACAATATAATTTTTAAATATGGGAGTAGGAGCAGATGAGAAAAACAAAAATCGTATGTACGTTAGGGCCTTCCAGCGAGGATGAAAATACGATCGAACGTATGATTGACGCGGGTATGGACGTCGCGCGGCTGAATTTTTCCCACGGCGATCACGCGATCCAGAAGGCGAGGATCGATAAAGTACGGAAAATCGGCAATGCAAAGCATAAATATATTGCCTGTCTTTTGGATACGAAAGGCCCGGAGATCAGGATTGGTACGTTTAAAAAAGGGAGCGTAGAATTAAAAGAAGGGGATACGTTTACCCTTACCACCAAAGAAGTGGAGGGAGATGAAACCCATGTGTCCGTTTCCTTTAAGGATTTGCCGGGAGACCTTGCACAGGGCGCAATAATATTGATTGACGACGGCCTGATCGAGATGCAGGCGACCTGCCTTACCGATACGGATATCACATGCAAGGTTTTAAACGGCGGCAAGCTTTCCGACCGGAAGGGCGTGAATGTGCCCGGATTTTCAGTGTCCCTGCCGTATATCAGCGAAAAGGACGAGGCAGATATTATCTTTGGCATTGAAAACGAGGTGGATTTTATTGCGGCAAGCTTTACCCGTAATGAACAGGACATCCTCGACATTAAGAAAATATTGGACCGTTACCATTGCAGGAGCATCAAAATCATTGCAAAAATAGAAAACGCGGAAGGCGTCAAGAATATTGACGATATCCTGCGTGTGTCTGACGGTATTATGGTGGCGCGCGGGGATATGGGCGTGGAAATACCGCTCGAGGAGGTTCCTGTCCTGCAAAAACGCCTGATCCATAAGGCATACGGCGCGGGTAAACTTGTCATTACCGCGACGCAGATGCTGGACAGCATGATGCACAATCCAAGGCCTACCCGTGCGGAAACGTCGGACGTGGCAAACGCCATCTATGACGGCACGAGCGCGATCATGCTTTCCGGCGAAACGGCAGCAGGGAAATATCCTGTGGAGACCGTGATCACGATGGCGCGTATTGCGCGCCGTACAGAGCATGACATCAACTATAAGATGCGCTTTAAAAAGAACGATATGACTGAGATTTCAGACGTAACGAATGCCATTTCGCATGCTGCATGCACGACTGCCTACGACCTTGGCGCGTCGGCGATTATAGCTGTGACAAAAACAGGCGCGTCGGTGCGTATGGTTTCCAAATACCGGCCTTCGATTCCGATCATTGGCTGCTCGCCCGATCCGCAGGTGTGCAGGCAGCTGAATATGTCGTGGGGCGTGATTCCACTGGAGGTGGAGCAGAAGTTCAATACGGACGAGCTGTTTGAGCTTGTGGTGAATACGAGCAAGAAGGCCGGGCTCCTGCAAAACGGAGACCTCGTTGCGATCATGGCGGGCGTTCCGCTTGGGATTGCAGGGACGACAAACCTGCTGAAGGTACATATTGTGGGAGACGTTCTTGTGAAGGGTACGGGCATAAACGCGCTGTGCGCTTCTTCTACAACGTGCGTTGCCAATTCGGAAAAAGAGGCGCGGCAAACCTTTAAGCGCGGCGATATCCTTGTAGTACCCAGTACGTCTAACAATATTTTGGATTTAATGAAACAGTCTGCGGGTATTATAACAGAAGCGGATGGGCTTGATTCCCATGCTGCGATCGTTGGTATGGCTCTGGATATCCCGGTGCTTGTGGGAGCGGCAAGCGCGACGCAGATATTGAAAAATGGAATCCATGTGAAGCTGGACGCGGAGCGTGGACTTGTATGTAATGAAAATCGTGAGGACTGATATAATTTATGCTGGAATTTGAACCTTTACAACTGGAAATGAAACCTCTTTTTGACAGCTATGTATTGAACCACGGCTACCGGCACTCGGAAGCCTCGTTTTCAAATATGTATACCTGGCAGGAGGCGTGGGATATGAAAATGGCAACGCATGGAAACGCGCTGTTTATTTCGATGTACAGCGACGTATACAAGCCGTTTCTGTTACCTCCGTACCTGAAGGATGACAGGGAATCTATCGAACCATATATGAAGATGTGCGAGGAATATATGGTGGAAAATTTCGGCGTCTTTTATTTGAAATGCGCCACGCCGCAAATGGTGGAAAAAATAAAGGCAGACTGCGGCGAACGTTACGATTTTGCGTATGATGAATACAACACGGAATATGTTTACAACGCAAGCGACCTGATTGATCTCGCAGGGAAGAAGTACCACTCCAAGAGGAATCACATCAACGCATTTCTGCGCACCTATACGAGCGAGTTCGACCTGTATGACGATAAATACAGGGAGGAATGCCTGCAGTTGCAGCGCGACTGGGCGCAGGATAAGGACGGGGATCCCCGGGAGGCCGAGGAGGAAATATTATCCATCAGGAAGGCGCTTGACCACTGGCGCGAGCTTAATTTTAAAGGCTGCGTAGTAAAAATCAATGGAAAGGTTGTCGCTTTTTCGTTTGGAGAACAGATCAAGGACGATACGGCGATCATTCATATTGAGAAGGCGCAGCCTGACGTTAACGGGCTGTTTACGTATGTCAATAATGCGTTTGTCAAAAATGTCTGGTCGCACTGTAAATACATCAATCGTGCCGAAGACATGGGCATACCGGGCATTCGTAAGGCAAAGCAGTCCTACCATCCGGTGTTTATGCTGGAAAAATACGATGTATTGTTGAGCGGGGAAGAAGGATGAGTATCAGGAGCCTGAGGCAAGCTGAAGAAGCAGAGGCAAAGAAGGTATGGAGCGTCTGCTTTGGTGATTCGGATGCGTTTATCGATGAATATTTCAGGACGGTAGTACGGTATGAGGATACGCTTGGCTATTATGAACAGGGCGAGCTCATAGCGGATCTTTTTATGCTCAGGTTCCAGGCAAAGCTTGCGGGAAAAAGCTATGATACTGATTTTCTGGCGGGATGCGCGACGCTGCCTAAGGCAAGGAAGCGCGGGCTTATGAAGGAGCTTGTGAAGCTTGCGATGCTGGATATGAGAAAGCGCGGGCTTTCAGCCGTGTACCTGCATCCGTTTTTGCATGCTTTTTACCGTAAATTCGGATATGAAACGATCGCTTATATAACCCGGCATTCAGCCATTTCCGGACAGGCTGCGGAAGGGGTAAGGATTTACCGCTCTATGCAGGACCTGCCGGCAGAAAAAATGCGCGCCGCATATGCGGCTTATATGGAACGGTTTGATAACTGTTTCCTGCGCGCGCAGGAACGTTTTTACGCATGGCTTGGGCTTCTCTTTGCGGATGGGGGAAAAGCAGCCGTATACGAGCGGGAAGGACGCTTTGGCTATGCGTTGTATTATGAAGAGAGGGATAAGGCTGAGGTGTTTGAGCTTGTGGCCGCCGATGACGAAATCTGTAAAAGTCTGGTAAGCGCTTGCCCTGCAAAGGAGGCTGCGTATTTCCTGCCATCGTTTGCAGAGGATGCGGGAAGCGAGGAGTTTACCATGATGCGCGTGCTTGATCCGGTAAAGCTTCTTCAAAATGCGCGGCTCGTGCAGGATGATTTTATACTTTTGGTAGATGATGAGTTTCTTGGCAGGGAATACAGGTTACTATTAAAGAAGGACGCGGACGGCAAAGTCGGCGTTACGCCGGTGGACGGTCATGAAGACATAGCGGTTTGCGTAACACAGCTTGCGGAACTGCTTGCCGGCGCGCAGGTGCAAAATGAAGGGGATCCGGTAACAAAAGTGTTTTTGAAGCAAAATTCCTGCTTTTTCGAAACGTATTAGTAAATGGAAAAACTCCCCGGGAATCAGTATTATTGCGCGTCCTGAAACGACGCGTGATTTTTTTTTGAAAACGGTAGTTGCATTCTGCCAAAAATAGGACTAATATAATATCTAAATAAATAAGAAGCAAAGCAGGGTAAATTGCAATGTGGGGAATTTTCATCGGACTTGTGATCGGCGTTTTCGAAGTCTGGCTGCTGAAAAAACTGATTATGATGATGACGTCCGGCAGGAAGAATGCCGGTTTTGCAGTGCCCGTAACGATTGCCAAGCTTGCGCTCATACTTGCCGTGCTTTATTGCATGGCAAGGTTTGTTTCAGTAGAAGCCATGATCTGGTGTGCCTCCGGCATAGCGGTCTCAATGATCGGAATACCGGTTACAAACAGCATTATGACAATCAGAAAGTATAAGCAGCATGGAGGTGAGCAGAAGTAATGGATATACCCAGCGTATTTCCGGGAAAGGTTACTCTTTTCGGCACGTTGCAGGTAAGCCAGACGCTTGTCGCGGCTTTTGGAACAACGATCGCCATTATTATTTTTGCACTGATTTTCCGGTTTGTAATCCTGAAAAATTTCAAAAGAGTTCCAAAGGGGCTTCAAAATGTCATGGAGCTCATGGTGGAGGGGATCAATAAGTTTTCCGGCTCCATTATGGGGGATAAGGCGAAATCAATCGCGCCTTACATCATGACGATTTTTGCATTTATTATCTGCAGCGGGCTGCTCGAATTTATGGGAATCCGTTCCCCCGCTACAGACCTTGATTGTACGATTGCGCTTGCTGTCGTTTCATTTGTATTGATCATCGCATATTCGATCCGTTTTCGGGGAGTGAAGGGCTGGCTTAAAACCTATGCCGAGCCCAAACCCTTTATGGTACCGATCAATGTACTTTCCTCTGTAGCGGTGCCGATCTCGCTGGCGTGCCGGCTTTTTGGGAATATGTTCAGCGGACTCGTAGTAATGGATATGCTGTATGGTGCGCTTGGTTATTTCGCATTTATCGGCATTCCGGGCATCGCATCAATCTACTTTATTTTATTCCACCTTGGAATGCAGTCGTATGTGTTTACCATGCTGACAATGTCTTTCATCGAGGAAAAGGTGTAACACAGGCAGAAAGCGGAGACGCTTTTATAAATTTATTATTTTAAGAATAAATGGAGGTAAAAATTATGGATATGGGTTTAATCGCAATCGGCGCAGGCCTGGCAGTTTTCACAGGTATGGGCGCAGGCATCGGCATGGGTATCGCTACGAGTAAAGCTTGTGAAGCAGTGGCGCGCCAGCCGGAAGCGACGGGTAAAATTAACCAGGTATTGCTGATTGGCCTTGCGCTTGCAGAGTCTACCGCGATTTACGGTTTTGTTATTTCTATTATTATGATATTTACGATGGGAAAATAAACGGAAGACACCTGGCGTTTTTGACGCTGGTCAATCACCAGAGGGATTGTTATGGAAATCAATTTTATTGAAATACTGCTTTATATCGTGAATATTGTCATTCTGTTTTTCTTTTTACGCTGGCTGCTGTATAAGCCGATCACAAAATTTTTGAGCAACAGGACAAACCAGATTCAAAAACAGATCGACGAAGCGGCGCAAAAATATTCCGATGCGGAGCAAATCAAAGCTAAATATGACGAGATGATGCGTAACGCGCAGGACCTTGCGACTGCCCTGATCAATAAGAGCAAAGACGTCGCGGACGAACAGGCGCGCCAGATCGTTACGGAAGCGGAGGAAAGCGCTGCGGAGATCAGAACCCGGACAGACAAGCACATTGAATCCCAAAAGCAGCAGGCTGTGCTTGAGATGCGCCAGGAAGTGACGAAAATGGCGATCCAGATCGCTGAAAAGGTGTTGGAGCGCGAAGTCTCTTATGAGGACAACAAAAACGTAATCAACGAATTTTTTGAGAAGGTGAGTTAGCATTTGAAAATGAAGGGTAAACTCGTCTGTGCAACTGAATTTACGCCCGATGAAATTTCTGCGATCAATGAAAAGTTCAACAAGCTTTTCGATGCGGAGATCGATTTTGAGGTTTCGATAGACCAGGCGCTGATCAGCGGTTTTGTCGCTACGGTCAACAATATGGTCTATGATTTAAGCGCGAAATCCTATCTCGACCGGATGCAGGATTATATTGGGGAAAATACGGTACAGACGAATCATGAAAGCATAGAGGACATCATAGACGCTCTGAAGAAAAATGTGGACGGCGCACTCGCGAAAACGTCTGTTGGAGCGGAGCTCAAGGATAAAATTACACAGTTTGACGTAAAATACGACATCTCGATGATTGGTATCGTGGAACGCACCGGCGACGGGGTGGTATTTGTACGCGGACTGGAAGGCTGCAAATACGGCGAGTTGCTGCAGTTTGAAAACGAAGCCTATGGCATTGTGCTGAATCTTGAGATGGACCGTGTGGGCGCTGTGCTGCTAAACGGCGTAACCGACGTAACCGAAGGCTCCATGGTGCGCCATACGGGCGACGTTGTCAAGGTGCCCGTGGGCGATGCAGTACTTGGAAGGGTAATTAATCCGCTGGGGCTGCCCATCGACGGAAAGGGTAAAATCCTGACGGAGGAATCGCGGCCTATTGAGACGCCGGCGCCGGCAATCATCGACAGGCAGTCGGTTGATACGCCGTTGCAGACCGGAATTTTGGCAATCGACTCCATGATTCCGATTGGACGGGGCCAAAGGGAGCTGATCATTGGCGACAGGCAGACGGGTAAGACTGCGATTGCCGTTGATACGATCATCAACCAAAAAGGGAAGAATGTAAAGTGCGTTTATGTTGCGATTGCGCAAAAGGCTTCTACAATAGCAGAGATCGTTAACAGTTTGGATGAATTCGGCGCGCTTGATTATACGACTGTAGTTGCGTCAACGGCAAGCGATACCGCGCCAATGCAGTATATTGCGCCTTATGCGGGATGTGCGATTGCGGAAAGCTTTATGTATGCGGGCGAGGACGTTTTGATCGTTTACGACGATCTTTCCAAGCATGCGGTAGCATACAGGACGATGTCCCTGCTGCTTCGCAGGCCGCCGGGACGCGAGGCGTATCCTGGCGACGTATTTTATTTGCATTCCAGGCTTCTTGAAAGGGCTGCAAAGCTTTCCGACAAGCTTGGCGGCGGATCGATGACGGCGTTGCCGATCATCGAAACGATGGAGGGAGATATTTCCTCCTATATCCCGACCAATGTGATCTCGATTACAGACGGGCAGATTTACCTCGAAACAGAGCTGTTCAATTCCGGACAGCGTCCGGCTGTAAACGTCGGGCTTTCCGTATCGCGTGTAGGCGGAAGCGCGCAGATTAAAGCAATGAGAAAGGTGGCGGGGCCGCTTCGTCTGGAGCTTGCCCAGTACCGCGAGCTCGAGGTGTTTTCACAGTTTGCTTCGGATCTTGACCAGGCGACGCAGGACGCGCTCAATAACGGGCTTAAGGTGACGCAGGCGCTCATCCAGCCGCAATATGCGCCGTATTCTGTAGAGAACCAGGTTATTTTGCTTTGCGTTGCGACCAATAAGGCGCTGATGGATATCCCTGTCGATAAAATCAGGAAATTCAACAGCGAATTCCTGGATTTTGCAAACGCGAAATATCCGCAGATTAAAGGTGATATCAAAACGACCGGAAACCTGACGGACGAAAATCAAAAAATGATTCTGGACGCGGCAGAGGAATTCAAACGCGGATTCCTTACTGAAAAGGAGAATGCGGACGATGCGGGGCTTTCGGAGCCGGTCGCCGTTACCGTAGATCCGATTGCGGAAATGAGCGTGGACAGCCATGAGTAATACTGCGGATGTAAAAAGCAGCATACGCGCGATCAACGATACGAGTAAGATCACCAAAGCGATGAAGCTGATTTCCACATCGAAGATGCAGAAGGCGATTGCGCGCTATGATGCAAACCTGTTGTATTTTAACCGGGTACGCAGCGCGCTCAAGGATATTCTGGTGCATTCACACGACCTGCACCATACGTTTTTGGAAAAGCACGAGAAGGGCTTTCCCGCATATATCGTGATTGCGGCGGATAAGGGATTGTGCGGCGGATATAACCACAACATCCTCAACTTTGCGTACGACTTCATGAAGGAAGGCGAAAAATTCGTCATTACCATCGGACAGGAGGCGCGGGCGTTTTTTGAGCGCAAGAAGGTGCCTATCGACGTGGAATATCTTCACATTTCACAGAATCCAACGCTTTACGAGGCGCGAAACCTGGCTGCGGATTTATCCAAAATGTACCGCAGCAGTGAAATGAACGAGGTGTACCTCATTTATACGAGGTATTATTCATCCGTAAAACAGGTGCCAACAGCGCTGAAGCTTTTGCCGGTAGAGATGTCGGAATTTGATGATATTGAGACGGAGCTTGATTATGAAAACGAAATGAATTACCATCCGTCGCCAAACAAGGTGTTTGACGTGTTGGTGCCGCAGTATATCATCGGCCTCATTTACGGGGCGCTTATTCAGGCGTTTGCCAGTGAAAACAGCGCGCGTATGGTGGCGATGGATTCCTCCACCAAAAATGCGGAGGAAATGCTCGGAAAGCTCAATATTGCGCTGAACCGTGCGCGCCAGCAGGCGATCACCATGGAAATTACGGAAATCGTGGGAGCGATGGACGCGCTTACCTGACGAGAGGGACTATATTAGGAGTAACGAACGTATGTATGAATATAAGATTAAAAGCGAGGGCGAGATCATCAAGATTACAGGCCCCGTCATCGATGTAAGGTTTGCCGAAGACCAGGCAAACCCGTCGATTAATACGATTCTTTATGCAAAGCATAACGACAGCGACGACGACGCCCCCGTCTGGATGGAGGTTGCGTCTCAGGTCGGCGAAAACGTTGTGCGCTGCATTGCCCTTGAAGCAACGGAAGGGCTTGCCTGCGGCATGAGGGTATTCAATACCGGGGAACCGATCACGGTTCCGGTTGGCGAGGCAATCCTTGGAAGGGTTGTAAACGTCATGGGCGAGCAAATCGACGGCAAGGGAGAAATAAAAGCCGACGAATATTGGCCGATTTACCGTCCGGCGCCGCCGTTTGCGGAACAAAATCCGGTGTCAGAGATATTTGAAACAGGCCTGAAGGTAATCGATCTCATCGCGCCTTACGCAAAGGGCGGTAAAATTGGATTGTTCGGAGGCGCGGGTGTAGGCAAGACCGTGCTGATTAACGAACTGATTCATAATATTGCCACGGAAAGCGGCGGCTATTCGGTGTTCACCGGCGTGGGGGAAAGAAGCAGGGAGGGTAACGACCTCATCAGCGAAATGGCGGAGAGCGGCGTGCTGGAAAAGACGGCGCTTGCGTTTGGGCAAATGAACGAGCCGCCGGGCTCGCGTATGCGCGTCGCCATGACAGGCCTTACGATGGCCGAGTACCTGCGTGATAAAACAGGCCAGAACGTACTATTATTTATCGATAATATTTACCGCTTTATCCAGGCGGGTTCGGAGGTTTCGGCGCTGCTTGGGCGTATCCCTTCGGCGGTTGGGTATCAGCCGACGCTTGCAAACGAGCTTGGCGCGCTCGAGGAGCGTATTACATCCACGAAGCATGGTTCCATCACGTCCGTGCAGGCAATTTATGTTCCCGCGGACGACCTGACGGATCCTGCGCCTGCGACGACGTTTACTCACCTCGACGCGATCACGGTGCTGTCCAGAAGCGTATCCGAGCTGGGTATCTATCCGGCTGTGGATCCGCTGGAATCAACGTCAAGGATACTCGATCCACGTATTGTAGGCGAGGAGCATTACGACGTGGCAAGCAGGGTGGTACACACACTGCAACGCTATAAGGAATTGCAGGATATCATTTCGATTCTGGGCATGGAAGAGCTTGCGCCGGACGACAAGGTGACGGTATTCCGCGCGAGGAAGATACAGAAATTCCTCTCCCAGCCTATGTTTGTGGCTGAGGTTTATACGGGCATCAAGGGCGAATATGTGCCGCTCGAAAAGACGATCAAAAGCTTTAAGGCCATACTCGACGGCGAAGTGGACGACCTGCCGGAGCAGGCGTTCTATATGACCGGCGACATTGATCAGGTAAAAGAAAAAGCAAAGGATATGAAATAACATGGCTTCGCAATTCCTATTGGAGATTTTGACGCCGGAACGGTCGTTTTACTGCGACAGCATCGTGTCTGTTATTTTTCCGACTGAGGACGGGCAAATGTCCATCCAAAAGGGGCATGAGTCGGAGGTAGTGACGGTCGTACCGGGAGAGGTAAAAATAAATACCGGTAAAAAATGGGTGATGTGTTCCGTTGCGGAAGGCTTCCTGGAGGTGCGTCCGGATGAGACGATCATGTTTACGCAGGCCGCCGAATGGCCTGATGAGATCGATGTAAAGCGGGCGGAACGCGCCAAGGAGCGTGCGGAGGAGCGCCTGCGCCAGAAGCGCAGCGAGGAAGAGTACCGGCGCAACAAGATCGCGCTTGCGCGCGCGATGGCACGTCTCAGCCTCACCAAGCGCAAAACCACACTGTAGAAAAACAAAAGGACGGGGGTTGCCCCGCCTTTTTTGTACGGAGACTTTACCGGAAGGGTAGAATGATAAAGGAAAGTTTATGGGAAAGCTGATTTTTTTGACAGGCGGCGTGAGAAGCGGAAAAAGCGATCATGCGGAGCGGATGGCAGCCCGTTATGAAGACGTTGCTTATATTGCAACGGCAATAAGCACTGACGCGGAGATGCGGCGGCGTATCGATAAACACCAGCAGAGAAGGCCGCAGACATGGAAAACCTACGAAGCGCCGTATGATATTGCCGGCGCCGTGCGGGAAAACGAACATGAGGCGTACCTGATTGACTGCATTACCGTCTATATCACAAACCTGCTGCTGCGGGAAAAAACAGACTGGGACGGGACGGATGTACTGGAACGCGGGGAGCAGGAAGCGCTTGAGCGGAAAATCGAAGAAAAAATCAGGGAATTACTTGCCGAAATTTCCAAAAGCGACGCTGCATTTATTGTCGTTTCAAACGAGGTGGGCATGGGGCTTGTTCCCGCTTATTCCCTGGGACGACTATTCCGCGACGCAGCGGGCATGG
Organism: Christensenella sp. KGMB01412; assembly: GCF_055522415.1. Lineage (NCBI taxonomy): Bacteria > Bacillati > Bacillota > Clostridia > Christensenellales > Christensenellaceae > Christensenella > Christensenella sp. KGMB01412. The sequence goes on from NZ_JBVFVW010000001.1 coordinate 77,654, forward strand.
CAAACAGGATGATTGCGGACGCGGCAGGCGAGGTATACCTCTCGGTGAGCGGTATACTGCTGCCGCTGAAAAAAGATGAAAACGGAGGAAAACAGTGAGTACGTGTTTTACATTTTTGCGGCATGCGCAGACGGATGCAAACGCCAGTGGCGTATTCAGCGGCAAAACGGATTTGCCGCTGAACGAAGAGGGGAAAGAATGTGCGCTCGCAGCGGCAAAGGCGCTTTCGGAAGAGCGGTTTGACGTGATCTTTTACGGAACCATGAAGCGCGTGCTGCAAACGACGGATTATGTATTGAGCGAGATGAAACGCGTCCCTAAAATCATATTAAAATCAGACCGGATCGTCGAAACGGATTTTGGGCGCTTTGAGGGGCTTGGAGCCGATGAGATCGCAAAAAATTATCCGGACGACTGGAAACGTTATATGGAGGACTGGCAAACGTTTGTTTTTCCGGGGGGAGACAGCGTGGAGGAATACTATGAACGCTGCGAAAAGTTTATCCATGACGTTTTATTTGAGTATGAAAATAACCGTATCCTGATTGTGGCGCACAAGGGGTTTATACTTGCATGCCTGTCGGCGCTGCTTACGGGGGATATGTCGGATCTTTTTACAAGGGATATCCAAAACGGGGAGGCTGTCACTGTGACAGTCTAGTATTCTACGGAATACATACGGAAATACACGAAAAAAACGAATGACACATATGGCGTTTTGCCCATATGTGTTTGTTTTTTCCCTATAGATGTATTATAATATTTTATAGTTTGCTTTGCGTCGGAAGGCAGGAGGGGGAACCCCGTGGCAATGACTGCCGTTATTGTTATTCCTGCAGGGGCGCGGCACAATTTTGATATGCGGCGCATATCGGTATGGAATGATGGAGGGTATATCGTTGGAACACATTATTTGGGACAAGGAAGTCGAGTGTGCGGACCGAAAGAAAATCAGGGAATTGCAGCTGGAAAGGCTGAAACACTCTGTTCAGTATTGCTACGACAATGTACCCCACTACAAAAAGAAAATGGACGAACTGGGGATTAAGCCCGGGCATATTAAAACGCTGAAAGACATTGAAAAGCTTCCGTTTACCACAAAGGACGATTTGAGGGACAATTATCCGTATGGGATGTTTGCTGTTCCCATGAAAAAGATCGTTCGTGTGCACGGCTCTTCCGGAACGACGGGGAACCCGACGATTGTGGGCTATACGCGCCACGATCTGGATATGTGGACGGGGCTTGTGACGCGTATCGCGTGTGCGGCAGGGGTGGTTCCTGACGATATCGCACAGATTTCATTTGGCTACGGCCTTTTTACGGGCGGGTTTGGCCTGCACTATGGCTTGGAACGCGCGGGGGCGACGGTGATCCCTGTTTCGAGCGGGAACACAAAACGGCAGATTAAATTTATGCAGGATTTTGGCAGCACGGTGCTTATCAGTACGCCGTCCTATGCGATGTACCTTGGAGAGACCGCGCAAAATATGGGCATCGACTTTAAAAAACTCAAGCTGCGTCTGGGCCTCTTTGGCGGCGAAGGCCATACCAAAGAGATGCAAAAACAGATCGAGAAATATTTGAATATTACCGACACGGAAAATTACGGCCTTTCAGAGGTGATCGGGCCGGGCTTTTCAGGGGAATGTTACGTGCAGAACGGAATGCACATTGCGGATGACGAATTTATATCGGAGATCATCGATCCGGATACGGGAGAGGTGCTGGAGATGGGCGAACGCGGCGAGCTTGTGGTAACGAGCCTTACAAAAGAGGCGCTGCCCATCCTGCGCTACCGCACCAAGGACATTACGCGCCTGACGGACGAGCCGTGCAAATGCGGCAGGACTACGACGCGTATGGAGAAGGTATCCGGCAGGACGGACGACATGCTGATTATCCGCGGGGTGAATGTGTTCCCGTCGCAGATCGAGGGAGTGCTGCTTGGCATGGAGGACGTCGCACCGCATTACGAGATTGTGCTCACCACAGAAAAGCATCTCGATAAGATCGAGGTCAAGGTGGAGGTGGCAAACGAAGCGCTGCTTACAAGCTATGGCGCGCTCGAAAAGCTGCGCGAGCAGATCGCGCATAACATTTTCACAGTGCTCAATATGCACGTGAAGGTAACGCTTGCGGAGCCGCAGAGCCTGAAACGGTTTGAAGGGAAAGCGCAGCGGGTAACCGACAACCGCAGCGAATAAAAGGAATAAATGATCAGTCATTGAAATAAGTAAGAGGAATGGTATGAGAATGAAAAAAATTATGCTGGGAAACGAAGCGTATGCGCAGGGGGCGTATGAGGCTGGCGTGAATGTCGTTTCATCGTATCCGGGCACGCCGAGTACGGAAGTGACGGAAAATGTTGTAAAGCATGACGAGGTGTATGCCGAATGGGCGCCGAATGAAAAGGTTGCGCTCGAAGTGGCGGCAGGCGCGGCTTATGGCGGCGCGCGCGCGCTTTCGTGCATGAAACATGTAGGGCTTAATGTGGCGGCCGATCCGCTTTTTACCGCGTCTTATACGGGCGTAAACGGCGGACTGGTGGTATTGGTGGCGGACGATCCGGGGATGCACTCCAGCCAGAATGAACAGGATTCGCGGTTTTATGCGCGCAGCGCTCATTTGCCGATGCTCGAGCCTGCGGACAGCGGCGAGGCAAAGGAATTTATGAAACGCGCGTTTGAGCTGAGCGAGCAATTTGATACGCCGGTTTTGCTGCGGTCAAATACGAGGATATCGCATTCGCGCGGCGTGGTTGAGATTGGTGAGCGTACGGAGGTTCCGGTAAAGCCGTACGAAAAAAACATCCAAAAATATGTTATGATGCCGGGTATGGCAAAAAAACGTCACGTAGTTGTGGAACAGCGCATGAAGGACATTGCCGCATACGCGGATACATGCGACCTGAACAGGGTAGAGTATAATGATACGGAAGTTGGCGTGGTGACGAGCGGAACCTGTTACAACTATGTGAAGGAAGCGCTGCCAAACGCAAGCGTGCTGAAGCTCGGCATGGTATATCCGCTGCCCCGGAATATGATCAGGGAATTTGCTTCCAAAGTGAAAAAGCTTTATGTGATCGAGGAGCTCGAACCGTTTTTTGAAAACCAGATCAGAGTTATGGGCCTTCCTGTGGAAGGAAAGGACCTGTTTACCGTACAGGGAGAATACTCCGTGCGGATGCTGAAAGAAAAATTAGGCGGAGGAGTGTGCAACCCTGTCGACGTCGGGACGCTTCCAATGCGCCCGCCGGTGCTCTGCCCGGGCTGCCCGCACAGGGCGGTTTATTACCTGTTTAATAAACTCAAACTCACGGCGATGGGCGATATTGGTTGCTATACGCTTGGCGCGGGGGCGCCGCTTTCCGCGATCGATACGACGCTGTGCATGGGCGCTTCCATCGGAATGGCACACGGCATGGAGAAGGCGCGCGGCGGGGAGTTTGCGCGTAAGCTTGTAAGCGTGATTGGCGACAGCACGTTTATGCACTCGGGCATCACGGGCCTTGTGAATATGATTTACAACGGAGCGACCTCCACTGTGCTGATCCTTGACAATTCCACGACGGGCATGACGGGGCACCAGGATCATCCGGCAACGGGAAAGAATGCAAAGGGAGAACCTGCGCCCGCTGTGGATATCAGGAAACTCGTGGAGACGATTGGCGTGAAAAACATCCGCGTCCTCGATCCGTTCGACCTTGATGCGCTTGAAACGGCGCTCCGGGAGGAGACGGCAAAGGAAGAGCTATCGGTAATCATCACGCAGCGTCCATGTATGCTGATCGATAAAAATGCGGACAAGGGAACGCTCGTCGTTACGGATGCGTGCAAAAATTGCGGCGCGTGCCTGCGGCTGGGATGTCCTGCAATCGTTAAGGGGGAAAACGGAGTGCGGATCGACGCATCGCTTTGCGTCGGCTGCGGATTGTGCGCGGACATTTGTCCGTTCCATGCGATTGGAGGGATTGAGGAATGAAAAGTATATTGATTGCCGGCGTAGGCGGACAGGGAACGCTGCTTGCAAGTATGGTGTTTGGGCAGATTGCCTTAAAGCTTAATTATGACGTTAAATTATCGGAAGTGCACGGTATGGCGCAGCGCGGGGGCAGCGTCGTCACTTATGTGCGTATTGGGGATAAAGGAGAAACGGTTTATTCCCCGGTGATCGACGAATGCGGCGCGGATATCCTGCTTGCATTTGAGGAGCTCGAAGGACTGCGGTGGCTGCCGTTTTTGAATCCGGACGGAGGAAAGGCGTACTGCAATACGCAGCAGATACTTCCCATGCCTGTGATCACTGGCGCGATGGAATATCCGCAGGATGTGGAGGGAAAGATCAAAGCGCATTTCCCGGATGCGGTCTTTGTGGACGCGCTTTCGCTCGCAAACGAGGCGGGCAGCGTAAAGGCGGTCAATACGGTGCTGCTGGGAGTGCTTGCAAAGAACATGGACATTGAAAAAAACGTCTGGCTGGACGCAATACGAAGCGTTGTTAAGCCAAAATTTATTGAGATGAACGAAAAGGCATTTTTGCTCGGTTACGGGCTGTAAACGCATTCGCTATATCAAAAAGGAGGATCACGGCATGATGATCAATCAGATATCGGTCTTTGTGGAAAACAAAAAGGGAAGGCTGTACAGCCTGACCAAGACACTGGCGGAAAACAATATCGATTTGAAGGCTTTGAGCATTGCGGACACCGCGGAATTCGGTATCCTGCGCTGCATTGTCAACGATCCTCAATCAGCGCTTAAAATCGTAAAGGACGCGGGCTTTACCGCCACGATGACGCAGGTGCTTGGCATTGAGGTGGAGGATGTGCCGGGCGGGCTTGCGCGCGTGCTCGAAATCCTGCGTGAAAACGATATCAGTATCGAATACTTATATTCGTTTGTGGGAACGAGAAGCGACAACGCGCTTATTATTTTCCGTGTGGAAGAAACGGAAAAGGCCTATGAGGCGTTAAAAGATTCGGGCCTCAAAATACTCACGGAAGAAATGGTCTATAACATTTAAAAGGCGGCTTATCTTGTATAGAAGGACATACGCCAGGATTCACCTGGAGAATTTGAAACAGAACATCGAAAATGCGGCGAAGAACCTGCCGCCGTCGTGCGGGATAGTAGCCGTAGTGAAGGCAAATGCGTACGGGCACGGTGCGGTAGAGTGTTCTTTTGCAGCCAAAAGTGCGGGCGCGCGAATGCTTGCCGTTGCCCTTGCGGAGGAGGCGCAGGAGCTTCGCGGCGCGGGGATCGATATGCCCGTTATGATTATCGGACGGTCAAATCCTGACCAGCTGCGGCTCGCTATGGCGCTCGATTTGCAGCCATGCGTTTTTACGCCGGACGACATATTGCTTTTGCAGCAAATTTGTAAGCAGGAAGGAAAAAGGTGTTCTGTGCACCTGAAATTTGATACGGGGATGTGCAGGATCGGTATTCGCAGCGAAGAAGAGCTCGCGGCGTGCCTTGACGCGCTTGCGCGTTGCGCAGACGTGGAGCTTAACGGTGTGTTTACCCACTTTGCAAACAGCGACGCAAAGGATAAGGCGCACGCGCAGATGCAGCACCACAGGTTTATGGGCTACATTAAAATTTTAAATGAAAAGGGCTTATATCCCGCCATTCATGCGGATAACAGCGCGGGCACGATAGACCTGCCGCAGTTTTCGCACGACATGGTGCGTTTTGGCATCTCCATGTATGGGTATTATCCTTCTGACGAGGTCAAAAAGGATGCGGTGCCCCTCGCCCCGGTGATGGAGGTGTTCGCGGAGATATCCAATGTCAAGACAATCGATATTGGAGAGAGCGTAGGCTATGGCAGCACCTTTACAGCGGCGCGCAAAACGCGGGTGGCGACTGTGCAGATCGGCTATGGCGATGGGTATAACAGGCTGCTTTCCAACCGCGGCAGGATGATCGTCACAACGCAGCAGGGTTCGTTTTACGCCCCGGTGATCGGGCGGGTATGTATGGACCAGACAATGATCGACATTACGGACGTACAGGGGACGGTGCGCGTTGGAGACGAAGCGGTCGTACTTGGAAACGCGGGCGGTAAAAGCGTTTCTGCCGATGATATGGCAAGGCTTTGCGAAACGATCAGCTATGAAATTTTACTTGATTTTAACTACAGGGTGCCGCGCGTTTATACGGGCAGCGAAACGGCTGGTGACAGAATATGACAAAACAGGAAATTCGCAGGAAAATACTGGATATGCGAAAGGGGCTGACTTCAAAATACATCGAGGATGAATCTGAACGGATTTACGAGCGGCTGACGGAAAGCAAGATTCTGGATGGCGCAAAGAATGTTTTGATTTACAGCGACTTTGACGGAGAGGTAAAGACCGCGGCCTTAACGGGGTGGATGATGTATCATGGAATGCGCATTTTCCTGCCATGTATCGATTGCGGCGATATGCACGCTGCGGATATCAAAAGCGCGGCGCTTGAATTGAGTGCGTTCGGCATTGCACAGCCAAGGTTTTCCGATGCGCAGATGGCGGAGCCGGGGGAGCTTGACGCGGTGATTGTGCCGGGAATCGCATTTGACAGGCAAAAGAACAGGATCGGCTTTGGAAAAGGATATTACGACGCTTATCTGGCGCAGGCGGTTCACGCAAAAAAGATAGCCCTTGCTTACGATTTCCAGATTGTCGATCATATTCCGGGTGAAAAACACGATATCCGCATGGACATGATCATAACGCCGGACGGGATTATCAGGTAATGAGGATTATTGCAGGTGAAAAAAGAGGGACGAAGCTTATTGCGCCGGAGGGAATTGACACCCGCCCAACGCTCGATCATGTGAAAGAGGCGCTCTTTGGAAGACTGCAATTCGAGCTGCACGGAACCGTTGTGCTCGATCTGTTCGCAGGGAGCGGCGCTTTGGGGCTTGAAGCGCTCTCGCGCGGCGCGGCGCAGGCTGTTTTTGTAGAAAATGCCGGCGGGGCGCAAAAAGCAATCGAGCGGAACATTCAGGCTGCCGGTTTCGAAAAAAAAGCAGTTGTTCTGAAAAAGGACTATGAGGCGGCAATTAAGTTATTTCAAAATCAAAAAAAGTTTGATATAGTAATAATAGATCCACCATATAAGGGCGGATACTATGAGAGGGTGTTTGAGCTTGCGGCAGGATGCGGCATTCTTGCAAAAAATGCCGTTGCGGTTGCGGAAAGCGATTTTCTGCTTCCGGCACAGGCAGGGTACCGGCTCGAAAAACAAAAAAGGTACGGGAAAACATTTTTAAGTTTTTACCGTTGGGAAGAGGAATAGATGAAGGCGTGCGTGTATCCGGGAAGTTTTGACCCAATTACAAAAGGGCATCTGGACATCATCGAACGTGCCTGCAATATTTTTCCGAAGGTGTATGTGGGAGTATTGAAAAATCCTTCCAAAACCTATCTGTTCAGTCTCGACACGCGTATGGAGATGATTCGCCGTGCGACGGCGCACATAAGGGGCGTTGAGGTGGTTTGCTTTGACGGGCTGCTTGTCGATCTTCTGAAAAAGCTTGATTGCAGGATTATTATCCGCGGCCTTCGCACAGGCGCGGATCTGGAGCTGGAGCAGCAGCTTTCAGTGATCAACGGACAGCTTTTGCCGGGCGTAGAAACGCTGGCGCTTCTTTCCAAACCTGAAACTTACTTCATCAGTTCGACAGCTGTGCGCGAGCTTGTGGAGTTTCATGCGGATATTTCCGCATATGTTCCCAGAGAAGTATCGGATATGATAAACGGAGGAATCACGGAATGAAAATTTACGACCTGTTAAATGAAATTATGGGTGAAATTGACGATAGCCGCAAGTCTTTGTTTGGTAACAAAAAAACGATAGACGTTGATTTTGTCCTGGAAATACTGGAAGAGATCAGGGACGCGCTTCCGGAGGAAATCGTATATGCGCAGGAAGTATTAAAACGCAAGAAAGAGATCATAGACCAGGCCGAGCAAAAAGCAAAGGATATCCTCGACGGTGTGGATAACCGCCTTGCGGAATTAATCGAAGAGCATCGGGTGACGCAGCTTGCATACGAGAAATCAAACAGGATGGTTGACGTGGCGCAGAAGCAGGCGTATGAAATCCGCACAAACGCAAACGATTACGCTGTGAATGTTCTGGAGGATTTGTCGTCCTATATGAAGGAATATATTGATATCATCAAAGAAAACAAATCGAATTTTATCAATAAAAAGAACAAAGACCAGGCGGAATTTGAATAAGCTGTTTCAGGGGAAATCTTTGCGTTATATCTGTAACGTGAAGATTTTTTACGATAAGGAGAATTTGAACTATGGCAAACGGCAAAAAAATGGCGCTGGCGCTTGGCGGGGGCTCTGCCCGCGGCTTTGCACACATTGGCGTTTTAAATGTGCTGATCAAAAATAAAGTACCGATTCACTCGATCGCGGGATGCAGTATGGGATCGCTTATCGGCGGGATTTTTGCGTCGGAGGGGCAGATAGAGGCGCTTGAAAATCTTGCGGTTGTATTTGATTACAAAAAATATTTTGATTTTACGCTGTCTAATGTTGGTTATGTGAAGGGAAACAAGGTAGAGGACCTGATTAAGCTCATGACCAAAAATATTCTGATCGAAAAGACAAAGGTGCCCTTTTGCTGCATTGCGACATGTATTGAGGAAGGAAAATTGAAGCGTTTTACCACCGGCCCGATTCACGAGGCGGTGCGCGCCAGTATTTCGATTCCGGGAATGTTTATGCCGCAGAAGATTGACAATAAGACCTATGTGGACGGCGGCGTAATAGACCGCACGGCGATAGAAGCGGCGTGGGAAATGAAGCCGGACGTTGTGGTTGCCGTAGATGTTTCCTATCGTGGGGAGCCGATCAAGCCGCCCAAAAGCGTGATCGAGCTGGCGCAGGTATCCTTTACAATTTCAGATTGGTACCGCGCGCAGACAGAGCTTCCAAAGGCGGATTTGCAGATATTGCCGGAGGTAAACGATATTGACGGAAATCAATATAAAGATATCCAGACGATCATAAAGCGTGGGGAGGAAGCGGCGGAAAAAGCGCTTCCGGAAATCAAGAAATTGCTTGGGATCAAATAATCATCAGTTTTTGTGTGAAATCGCGTCCGGCGGGCGCGATTTTTTTTGTGAACAGCCCATAGATGTCTGAAGAAAGAAGGTCGTAATGCAGCAGGCTGCCATCAGGGAATTCCGCCGCTTTCGTAACGAGCGGGATATGCGTTTGCCTGGAAATAAGCGACAGCAGCTCCATACTCTTTTTCCGCACGCCCAGCACGCGGGCATAAAGCGGTTCCTCCATAGCGCAGGCAAGGGCCTGCTTTGTAACGCCAAACAATGCGTAAAGTAAAATACGCTGAATGCGCGTGTAGGTATACCGTTTGCTTTTGATCGCATGAATCAGGCCGTCATAGCTTTGCACATCTTTCGCGCATGCGGAAATTTTATGCTCCAGCCCTTCCGCAACCTCGGCAATTTCTCTGAGTCCATTAATGCCGAGCATGCGCAGCGCATATATGACATGGGGAAACATGGCCTCCGGTGAAACGGCGCAAGCTTCCTGATACAGGGGCAGGCATTTAGCAGGCACGTGGCCGCGGTAGTCCCTTCCGTGGAGGATTGCCGCGCGGACTGCTGTCGCGCTGGAGTATGTGTCTGAAAGCATGCGGGAGGAATATTCATTGCCCTCGCGTTTTAAGACGAAGGGAGATATCTTGCTGCCGATACGGAGAAGCTCCTTGCAATACTCGATTCCAAGGATGTTGTTCGAGCCGGTGAACGTGGACTCGCAATGTTGTGGCAAAAAGGACGCTAGTGCATATGCACGCGCCGAAGGGAAGGAAACGCCGCACGAAAGCTGCTCCTTCAAAGCTGTGGAAAACTCTGGAGGCTCTTCCAGCAGGAGAGCGGCGGCATCCAAAAGGGCGGAGGTGTCCGCGTTTTCCGCACCGAAGGAAAGATAGTCAATACAACCAAGCGCATTGAGGACGTCCACGCCGCCCCGCGCAAAGCCTTCCGCGCTTTGCGTAGCATAGAGGAACGGAAGCTCCAGCACAAGGTCTGCCCCGCACAGCAGGGCGCTGTGCGCGCGTGTCCATTTATCATAGACCATGCACTCGCCACGCTGAGAAAAATTGCCGCTTATCACACAAATAATGTAATCCGCGCCGGTTTTTTGTCTGGTTTGCGAAATATGGTGGGCGTGCCCCATATGAAATGGGTTATATTCTGCTATAATTCCGGCTATTTTCATAAAATCCCTTTTCAAAAAGCGTTTTCTCATCTATAATATATGAGTGCATTATAACAGAGAAACCAATTTTTTAAAATAATAATATCAAAACGTGAGGTGTACCTAAAATGTCATTGATGGACAAGATCAAGGAAAAGGCAAAATCGGTTCAAAAGAACATTGTACTGCCTGAGGGCAGCGAACCGCGTACGATCGAAGCGGCTGCAAAGATTGCGGAGCAGGGAATTGCACACGTGATCCTGCTCGGCGACGAGAAGGAAATCGAAGCTGCAAACACAAAGAAGGTCGATCTTTCGGGAGCGACGATCATCAATCCGGCAACTTCCCCAAAGCTTGACGAGTACGCAAATATGTTTTATGAAATGCGTAAGAGCAAGGGCATCACTCCTGAGCAGGCAAAGGAAACCTGCAAGGATACGCTTTATTACGCAGTCATGATGATCAAAAACAATGACGCGGACGGCATGGTTTCCGGCGCGATCCATTCCACGGGCGATACGCTTCGTCCGGCGTTGCAGGTGATCAAAACAAAGCCGGGCGTACCGATTGTTTCAAGCTGCTTCATTATGGAGCATCCGGATACGAAGTGGGGCCAGGACGGCGTTATGGTCTTTGCGGACTGCGCTGTTAATATCGATCCGACGGCAGAGGAGCTTGCGGCGATTGCGATTGCTTCCGCAGACTCTGCAAAAGCGCTTGCCGGGATAGACGATCCGAAGATTGCGATGCTCTCCTTCTCAACCAAGAACAGCGCAAAGCATGAAAAGGTAGATAAAGTGGTTGAAGCGACAAGGCTTGCAAAAGAAATGGCGCCAGAGCTCAATATAGACGGTGAATTGCAGGCTGACGCAGCGCTCATTGAAGCGGTAGGGCAGTTAAAGAGCCCGGGCAGCAAGGTCGCAGGACATGCGAATGTACTGATTTTCCCGGACATCCAGGCGGGGAATATTGGTTATAAGCTGGTACAGAGACTGGGCGGCGCGGATGCAATCGGTCCGGTTTGCCAGGGGCTTGCGCGTCCGGTGAACGACCTGTCGCGTGGGTGCAGCGTGGAGGATATTGTATCTGTCGTTGCGATGACTGCTGTTCAGGCGCAGTCTTTCTAACAATAAAAGGGAGAATAGGGATCATGAAAAATGTATTAGTAATCAATGCGGGAAGCTCTTCGCTGAAATATCAGCTGATCGATATGGACGATGCGACTGTGATCGCAAAAGGCCTTGTTGAAAGAATTGGCATCGACCATTCCGTTATCAAGCACAAACCGTCCGGTAAAGACAAAGTAGAGATCGAAACGCCCATGAAGGACCACAACGATGCGATGAAGCAGGTCGTCGCGGCCCTTACAGATCCAACGCACGGCGTGGTTGCCGATCTCTCCGGAATCTGCGCGGTTGGCCACAGGATCGTGCATGGCGGCGAGAAGTTCAGCGAATCCGTACTCATTACGGACGAAGTGATCGATGCAATCAAGGAAAATATCGAGCTTGCACCGCTGCACAATCCCGCAAACCTGATGGGGATCGACGCGTGCCGCGCGCTCATGCCAAATGTTCCAATGGTAGGAGTTTTCGATACTGCGTTCCATGCGAATATGCCGCAGAAGGCCTTCCTGTATGGAATCCCTTACACGGCTTATACAGATTATAAGGTCAGAAGATACGGTTTCCATGGTACATCTCACAAATATGTTTCGCACAGGGCTGCGGAAATCCTTGGAAAAGATATCAAGGACCTTAAAATTATCACCTGCCACCTTGGCAACGGTTCTTCCGTAGCGGCTGTAAATGGCGGCGTATCGGTGGATACGTCGATGGGCTTCACGCCTCTTGAAGGCCTTGTGATGGGTACGCGTTCCGGAGACCTTGACGCGGCAATCGTGCCTTACCTGATGGGCAAACTCAATATGGACGTCGAACAGGCCATCAATTACCTGAATAAAGAGTCGGGCGTATGGGGCATTTCCGGCATATCCAGCGACTTCCGCGACTTGTGGGCGGAAGAGGAGAAGGGCAACGAACGCGCAAAGCTTGCGCTTGACGTATTCAACTACCGTCTCAAAAAGTTTATCGGCGCATACGCGGCTGCCATGGGCGGCGTGGACGTAATCACTTTTGCGGGCGGCGTTGGAGAGAACGACTGGGATGTCCGTATGCACGCGGTGGAAGGCCTTGAATTCATGGGCGTGAAGATCGACAAAGAGAAGAACGATGGTATGCGCGGTGATGAAATGGATATTTCCGCGGCGGATTCCAGGGTGAAGGTTCTTGTGATCCCAACGGACGAAGAAATGACCATTGCAAAGGATACATACGATATCTGCTGCAAATAACCGTGCCCAAAAAAAGAGTTGACAAGCACGCTGCATAAAAATATAATGTAGTGGTACCTGTTTTCTTACAGAGGCGAGCAAAGTATGATAGATATTGATATTTCAAAGGCATTGAAAAATGAAGGCGAGTGTGGGACGTTCTCTTATGAAGGTGTTCCAGAGCTTGGCGGGGATATCGATTTTGCACAGCCGCTCGAGCTGGAAGCAGAGTTTTGCGTGACAGATAAAAAGGTTTCCGTTACAGGAAATTTTGACGCAGTATTGAATACGGTGTGTGACCGTTGCCTTACGGGCATGACAACAGACGTCGGGTACCGTTTCAGCGAACTCTACTGGCCTGAGGGCACTGGAGAGGAAGAGGAATATACCTACAAAGGTGACACGCTGTCGCTCGATAAAATGGTATATGATGCAATCGTACTGAGTCTGCCGCAGCAGTTCCTGTGCAAAGAGGACTGCAAGGGGATTTGTCCGCAGTGCGGGCAGGACCTGAACGCAGGATCGTGCGAATGCAAGCAGGATGATACGGATGAAACAAATCCGTTTGCAAAACTAAAAGGATTGTTTTAATCGAGGGAGGTGTGTGAAATGGCAGTACCAAAGAATAGAACGTCGAAACAACGTAAACATACGAGAAGAGCGCATTGGAAGCTGACAGCTCCGGCTGTAGGCGTGTGCCCGCAGTGTCACCAGCCAAAGCTGGCCCACAGAGTTTGCCCGAATTGCGGCTACTATAACGGAAGACTTGCGGTGGCTCCGAAAGAAGCGACGAAGTAGTTTTGGATCAGAGAAAAGGATTTGCTTTACGCAAATCCTTTTTTGGTTTAATTTTGATTGAAATAAGCCGTAAATTTCTATATAATAACAGTATTGCACTATCTTACGGAAAAGAAGGGGATATCATGCGGATTATCATAGATGCGATGGGCGGAGACCACGCGCCGGACGAGATTGTAAAAGGCGTGCTTCGTGCCATGCAGGAATTTCCAGACACATCTTTTTTACTGACAGGAGACCGGCAGAAAATTGAAGCGCTGCTTTCGCAGGCGGAATATAATCAGGATAGAATTGAGATTATCGGCACCACGCAGGTGATCGAGATGGATGACTCGCCGGTGAAGGCGTTAAAGGAGAAAAAGGATTCCTCTATGGTTGTAGCGCTGAACGCGCTTGCGCGCGGGGAGGGCGGGATGCTGATCTCTGCGGGCTGCACAGGCGCTCTTGTTGCGGGAGCGACACTGATTGTAAAGCGCATTAATGGAATCAAGCGTCCGGCGCTTGCGCCGGTTTTGCCCTCGCAGACGGGCGAGGTGCTTTTGATCGACGGCGGGGCGAACGCGGATTGCAAGCCGCAGTATTTGCAGCAGTTTGGCGTGATGGGCAGCATTTATATGCAAAAGGTGTTTGGTCTTAAAAGCCCCAAGGTCGCGCTGATCAATAACGGTGCTGAGGAAGAAAAGGGAAGCGAGCTTACCAAAAAAGCGTATCAGCTTTTAAAGGAAGCGCCGATTAATTTTGTTGGGAATGCGGAAGGACGAGAGCTTTTATCCGGCGAGTTTGACGTGCTTGTGTGCGATGGATTCACAGGAAATATCGTTTTGAAATTTCTTGAGGGCTGCGCAAAGACAATCCTTGGAATGCTCAAAGGGTACATCAAGGAAAGCGCGAGCGCAAAGCTCGGCTCGGTATTTATGAAAAGCGCTTTTGGCAAGCTTAAAAAGAAAATGGATTATAAGGAATATGGCGGCGCTTTGCTTTTGGGGCTTGCGGGCGGCGTCATGAAAGCACACGGGAGCTCGGACGCTACAGCAATTTTCCATGCAATCGACGCGGCGAGAAAATTCATAGCCGGTAATGTGGTGGAAGAAATCCAACAGGGCATTTCCGGCCTGAAGGACGATCATGAATAGAGAAACGCTCGAAGGAAAAATCGGATACCGCTTTAAAGATGAGCAGCTTCTGAAACGGGCGCTTACACACCCGTCCTGCGGAAACGTTCCGCATTATGAGCGCCTGGAGTTTTTGGGGGATGCGGTGATCGAGCTGATTATCAGCGATTACCTGTTTACAGGCTACCGCGATTTTTCAGAGGGGGCCCTGACGCAAAAGCGCGCAGACATCGTATGCTCCCGGTCACTGGCAGGAATTGCACGCGGGATTGGCCTTGGCGAGTATATATTACTTGGCAAGGGAGAAGAGCAGTCCGGCGGACGGAAAAAAACATCCATCCTCGAAAACGTTGTAGAGGCACTGATGGGCGCCGTATACCTCGACGGTGGTTTTGAGACCGCAAAGACGGTAATTTATGATCTGTTTGCTGATGCGATCAGCTCTGCCATGAGCCGCATGAGCGATCATGATTATAAGTCACAGTTCCAGGAACTGGTACAGCGCAGCGTCAAGCAGGAAATATCCTATGAGGTAAAGAGCCAGGAAGGGCCGCCGCACAATGCGACTTTCCACGTACAGCTTTTTGTAGGCGGCAAGCCGATATGCGAAGGCTCGGGCAGTTCGAAAAAGGAAGCAGAACAAAATGCAGCCAAGTCCGCAATCGCGGATTTTGAAAAAATTTACGAAAGGTAATAGAAATTATGTTGGATTTTTTAGAAGTGAAAAAGACAGACGCGCAGGTTTACGACGCGATGATGAAGGAATTAAACAGGCAGGAGCACAACATTGAGCTGATTGCATCGGAGAACTTCGTTTCGAAGGCTGTTATGCAGGCGATGGGCTCCCACCTGACGAACAAGTACGCGGAGGGATATCCCGGAAAGCGTTATTATGGCGGATGCGAATTCGTTGACATTGTGGAAAACCTTGCGCGCGACCGCGCGAAAAAGCTTTTTGGCGCAGAGCACGCAAATGTGCAGCCCCATTCCGGCGCGCAGGCAAATATGGCAGTTTATTTCAGCGTGCTGAATCCCGGCGATACGATCCTTGGAATGAACCTTTCACACGGCGGGCATCTGACGCATGGTAGTCCTGTCAATATGTCAGGCAAATACTTTAACATTGTCCCTTACGGCGTAAGAGAAGACGACGAAACCATCGATTACGATCAGATTTATGATCTTGCAACGGAGCATAAGCCAAAGATGATTGTTGCAGGTGCGAGCGCATACCCGCGCACGATTGATTTTGCACGGTTCCGGGAGATTGCGGATGCTGTCGGCGCATACCTTATGGTAGATATGGCTCACATTGCCGGCCTGGTTGCGGCGGGACTCCATCCAAGCCCGGTGCCGTACGCGCACTTTACGACCACGACGACGCACAAGACGCTGCGCGGACCGCGCGGAGGTATGATCCTGTGCTCGGAAGAGCTTGCAAAGGCAGTCGACAAGGCGATTTTCCCGGGTACGCAGGGCGGACCGCTCATGCACGTAATTGCTGCCAAAGCGGTTTCGTTTGAGGAAGCGTTGCAGCCTGAATTCAAGGAATACCAGAAGCAGATCATCAAAAATGCGCAGGCATTGGCGCAGTCGCTGAAGGATAATGGGCTGCGCCTTGTTTCCGGCGGCACGGATAACCACCTGATGCTCGTGGATGTCGGGGAAAAAGGCAAAACCGGTAAAGAGGTTGAAGCGTTGCTCGACACGGCGAACATCACAGTTAATAAGAATACGATTCCATTTGAGACATTGAGCCCGTTCGTTACAAGCGGCATTCGGATTGGAACGCCTTCCGTAACAACGCGTGGGATGAAAGAAGAACAGATGAATGAGATCGGAGGCCTGATCGCAAAGATTATTATGGACGGTGAGAGCGCCGCACAGGCGGTCAAGGACAGCGTTATTTCGCTTTGCGAGGAATTCCCGCTTTACAAATAAGCGCTGTATTTAAGAGTATTGGACAATGGGGCGGACAAGAGGGTATCCTTTTGTCCGTTCAGTTTTACAGCTGGCAAGAGAAGGATTCGATACAATCATAAACGTTGCATAGCAGTTTTGGTAAATGCCGTTTGCACAACCATTTGATAAACTGCAATCAGGGGAGCTTTTGGATGATCGTAAAACAGGTAGACATAGACGGCATTGCTGCGGAATGTGAGATTGCCGCGGGCGACGTTTTATTATCCGTAAATGGCAAAAACATCCGGGATTATATCGACTATATCGATGCAATGGCAGACGATCTTGTGCTTGTGCTTATACAGAAGAAGGACGGATCGCAGGAAGAAATTGAAATCGAAAAGGAGCCGTATGAAGATCTTGGAATTGAATTTGAGAACGACGGCTTCGGCAAAAAAATAAGCTGTAAAAACAAGTGCGTATTTTGCTTTGTAGACCAGATGCCCAAAAAGATGCGCCGCACATTGTACCTGAAAGACGACGACTGGCGGATGTCCTTTTTGATGGGCAGCTATATCACGCTGACGAACCTGAAGGAAGAAGAGATACAAAGGATCATAGACCAGCGCATCAGCCCGCTTTACGTATCGGTTCACGCATATGACGATGAAATGAGGAAGCTGCTTTTTGGCAACCCGGATGCGGTAAAAACCTTTGGAATCATTGAACGGCTTGCAAAAAACGGCATAAGGATGCACACGCAGATCGTTATGTGCGAAGGCCTCAACGACGGAAAGGTGCTGGAGGAAACCATTGAAAAGTTATATGAGCTGTATCCGCAAATCGGTTCGGTTGCAGTGGTGCCGGCCGGCCTGACCAAATACCGTGAGGGAAGATACCCGCTAAAGCCGGTTGGCAGGGAATGCGCCGGAGAAGCGGTGCGCGCGATCGAGGCATACCAGAAACGTTTTTTAGAAGAGAACGGCGAGACGAGATTTGTATTTGCGTCGGATGAAATGTATTTACGCGCGGAGCTGGATCTTCCGCCTTATGAGGAGTACGAAGATTTTGTACAGATTGAAAACGGCGTCGGGCTTGTCCGCCTGTTTTTGGAGGAGGCGCAGGACGCGCTTTTTGACCTGAAAGGGAAAAAAGCGAAATATCAAAAGGCCGGAATTATTACAGGCGTTGATTTTTATCCGTTTTTGAAAAAGCTCGCAAAGCAGATACAAACCGTTTTGGGGACGGAGGTTTCCGTTTATAGGGTAGAAAATGAGTTTTTTGGAAAGACGATTACGGTAACGGGACTGCTTACAGGAGAAGACGTGATAAGGCAGGTCGCGGGGAAAACAGGCGGCGAAGAGGTACTGTTCCTGAGCCGTTGCTGTTTTAAAGAAAATGATACATCCATGCTGGACGACGTAACGCTGGAGGAACTTTCCGCAGCGCTGGGCAAACCGTGTGCAAAGCTGGATAACGACGGATATATGCTGATAAGCGCATTTGTGCAATGAAAGGATAAGGAATAAAAATATGGCAAAACCATTGGTTGCGATCGTAGGAAGGCCAAACGTGGGTAAATCTACGTTTTTTAACCGGATCACAGGAACAAAGCTGGCGATCATAGAGGATACGCCCGGTGTGACGCGAGACCGCATTTATGCGGATGCGGAGTGGCTGAATAAGGAATTTACGTTGGTGGACACCGGCGGAGTCGATCTGAATACGGACGACGTTCTTCTGAAACAGATGCGCGTGCAGGTTGAGATTGCCATTGAAGCGGCACAGCTGATCCTGTTTCTGGTGGATGGAAAGACCGGTATCACAGCCGAGGATTACGAGGTGGCAAAGATGCTGCGAAAGTCCAAAAAGCCGGTGATTGTTGTGGTGAATAAAATTGACAACAAAAAGGATGAACAGAATCTTTTTGATTTTTATGAGCTCGGCCTTGGGGATGTTGTCGGGATTTCTTCTACGCAGGGCCTTGGCCTTGGAGACCTGCTCGACGATATCATTGGCGAGCTTGGCGAATTTGAAACGGACGGGGAAGAGGAGGATTCGCTTAAAATTGCCCTTGTGGGCAAGCCGAATGTTGGGAAGTCCTCGCTTACCAATAAAATACTCGGCTATGACCGTGCGATTGTGAGCGATATTCCGGGCACCACGCGCGACGCGATCGATTCGACCTTTGAGCGGGACGGAAAGAAGTATACGATTATCGATACGGCGGGGATGCGCAAAAAAGGGAGGATCGACGACAAATCGATCGAGCGTTACAGCGTCATACGCTCTCTTGGCGCGATCCGGCGCGCAGACGTTGTCGTTGTGATGATTGACGCGACAGAAGGCATCACAGAGCAGGACGTAAAGGTTGCGGGCTATGTGGACTCAGAGGGAAAACCGTGTGTCATTGCGGTCAATAAGTGGGATGCGGTTGAAAAGGACACGTACACCATCGAAGAGTACAACAGGAAGATTGCCGCTGACCTTGCGTTTATGCCGTATGCAAAACGGATTTATATTTCTGCCCAGACAGGACTTCGGATTGATAAACTGTTTGCACTGCTGCATGAAGCATACGACAACAACATGAGGCGTATTCCAACCGGCGTTTTGAACGATTGCCTGCAGGATGCCGTAACGGCGAACGAGCCGCCGAGCACAAACGGCAGGAGACTCAAAATATTTTACATAACGCAGGTAACCGTCGGGCCGCCTACATTTGTGCTTTTTGTCAACGAAGTTCCGCTCATGCACTTTTCCTACCAGCGTTATCTTGAAAATTATTTGCGCAAAACATTTGACTTTAGTGGCACGCCGATTAAAATAATAATTAGACAACGAAGTGATGAGAAGGGGGAAAAGTAGGAATGACAAATGTTTGGGTGCTCGTTTTATGTGCGGCGATCGCCTATATACTGGGTTCGATATCATTTTCTTATTTGTTTACGAAGAAGATCAGGCATGAAGATATCCGTGAAAAGGGAAGCGGTAACGCCGGTACGACAAATGTTCTGAGAAATTATGGTTGGGGAATGGGCGTGCTGGTATTTGCAGGCGATGTTTTAAAAGGGCTTTTGGCGGCGCTCATCGGGATGTACCTTGGCGGGGAGCTTGGTCTGTGCGTGGCAGGCGTTTTTGCCGTGGTAGGGCACAATTATTCCTGTTTCCTGCGCTTTAAGGGAGGCAAGGGAATCGCCGCTACAATCGGCGTTCTCCTGATTATCCAAACCATTCCAACCCTGATTATATTTGCGGTGGCAATTATTATTGTAATCGCAACAAAGATCATGAGTATCGGCTCGATCATCGGGCTGATCCTGAGTGCGGTTGCGGCTTTCGTGGTTGCGCCTGACAGCGTTTACCAGCAGATCGCGGTGGTAATTATAGCAATTTTAGGTATTTTAAGCCACAGGGAAAACATCGTCCGGCTGATTCATGGGAATGAACGGAAATTGAGCCTTTCCAAGAAGTAAAATGCTTAAAAAAGGCTTGCATAGAGCGGTTTGTTGTGGTATTATGAGATAGGTTAATAGATGCTTTACAAAAGAGTGGGACCAGATACCCACTCTTTCGCATTATAATACGGATTTCAGGAGCAATTATGGCTAAGAATACACGTTCCGTTGTGGAAGAGATCGCGATACCGATCATCGAATCCATGGGGCTTACTTATGTGGATACTGAATACGCCAAGCAGGGGCAGGACTGGCAGCTGACGATTTATATCGACAAAGAGGGCGGCGTGCAGTTTGAGGACTGCGAGGCGGTAAGCCGTGCGGTGGAGGCTGTGCTCGACGAGCGCGATCCCATTGCGGAAAAGTACATCCTGTGCGTATCCTCGCCCGGGCTTGACCGGCCACTGAAAACCGCACGCGATTTCGAGCGGTGCCTTGGGCAGGAGATCGACGTGAAGCTGTATAAACCATTCGATGGCATAAAGGAGTATACCGGCACATTGACCGCCTATACGCCGGACAGCATTACAATCGAAACAGATGAAAATGAAATAATATTCGAACTGAAAGAAACAGCGAAAATTTGTCTGCATTTGGACATATAAAGGAGTCTTGGTAATGAACACTGAATTTATGGAAGCGTTAACAGATTTAGAACGCGATAAAGGGATCAAAAAGGATATTTTACTCGAAGCAATCGAAACGGCGCTTATTTCGGCCTACAAGAGACACTTTGGCACGGATCAGAACGCACGCGTGGAGATTGACGGCGATACCGGCGAGATCAAAGTGTTTGCGATCAAAAACGTTGTGGATGAAATCGAAGATGAGGAAACGGAAATCACGGTAGAGCAGGCCCGTGAAATCAACGAAAAATATGAGGCCGGAGACGTGGTGGAGACGGAAGTTACGCCGCGTGATTTTGGACGTATTGCGGCGCAGACCGCAAAACAGGTGGTGGTGCAGCGTATCCGGGAGGCGGAACGCGGCATTATCTACGACCAGTATTCGGAAAAGGAAAACGAGGTTTTGACTGCGATCGTCCACAGGATCGAGCGCGGCAATATCTATGTGGAGCTTGGACGCGCCGAGGGGATTATCCCCGTAAGCGAGACGGTTTATTCTGAGCAATATAACATCAACGACCGTATCAAGGTATACGTGCTCGAGGTGAAAAAGACAAACAAGGGGCCGCAGATTATTGTGTCCCGTACGCATCCGGCGCTCATCAAACGCTTGTTTGAAATCGAGGTGCCGGAAATCCGCCAGAATGTCGTGCAGATCAAGAGCATCGCGCGCGAGGCGGGCGGACGTACAAAAATCGCCGTGTGGAGCGACGAAAAGGATGTCGATCCGGTAGGCGCGTGCGTGGGCCACAAGGGCACCCGTATCGAGAAGGTAGTAGAGGAATTAAACGGCGAGAAAATAGACGTTGTGCCGTGGAGCGCGGATCCGATTGAGTTTATCGCGAACGCCCTTCGCCCGGCGAAGGTGGTCATGGTGCAGATCAACGAAGATGAAAAGGCGGCAAAGGTGATCGTGCCGGATTACCAGCTTTCCCTTGCGATTGGCAAGGAGGGGCAAAACGCCCGTCTGGCTGCAAAGCTTACCGGCTGGAAAATCGACATCAAGAGCCAGTCGCAGATTGAAGAGCAGGTGTTTGGTGAGAAGTTTGCAAACGCGGACACAAGCCTCGATTCCATGGAGAATGAATTTGACGTGATTGACGAGCTGAACGAGGAAGAGGCACAGGAAGAAATCGAAGAGGATATCCTGCTTGACGAGATGGAAGAAACGGGTGCGCCTTCTGAAGATACACCGGCGGAGGAAACCACAGAGCAGGGATAAAGGAGATCGGCCTTGGATAAGAAACAGCCCATACGGATGTGCATTGCCTGCCGCAGCGGCAAGCCGAAAAACGAGCTCATCCGCATCGTGCGCGCAAAGGATACGGGCCTTGCCGTGGATGAAACGGGGAAGGCGCAGGGGCGCGGGTTTTACCTGTGCGCAAATGCCGCCTGTGTGGATAAGGCAAAGAAAATCTTTCCAAAAGTGATGCGCCATGCAATGGATGAAACGCTTTACGAAGAGCTGAAAGGAATCGTGGAAAAGTTTGGAAAATGAAAACTTTTTGAGGTTTCTGGGGCTTGCGGCCCGTGCCGGGAAACTTGTTTATGGAGCACAGGGTGTAGACCAGGCAATCAAAAAAAGAAAAGCAAAGCTGGTTGTGGTGGATGGCGGCGCTTCAGAGAATACAAAAAAAGAAATCAGGGACGCTTGTACGTATTATCATGTTAAGCTGATTATACTTGAAGAAAAGGACGTACTGGGCAGGAGCCTTAACAAACCGAACAATAAAATTATTGGAATCGTGTGTCCACGGTTTGCAAGCAGCGCGTGGGAAAAATATAGCATGAATTCCGGGGGTGAAATCATTGAGCAAAATTAAAATCTTAGAAACAAACAAATCACTTTTAAACAATGCACAAACCATTTTCAACCGTGTTTTGGAAATGCAAACAGAAGCGGATAACCAAATCCGTGATATAAAAGCGATCGAATCGAAAATTCTTGACATTGAAAAAGTCAAGAACGAAAAAGCGCGCGCTCTTTTAGAGCAGCAGCGGGCGGAAGAGGAAGCCAAAAAGGCTGCCGAAGAGGCCCGGATTGCGGCGGAACAGAAAGCAAAGGAAGAGCAGCAGGCAGAAGCGGAAGTACAGGAAGTAAAGCCGGAGCCTGAAAAGGTTCAGGAACCCGCCCCGCAAAAGCAGGAAGAAAAGCCGCAGGAAAAAGCGCCTGCTCCGCAGATGAGGGAGCAGAAGCCACAGGCACCGCAGCAGGGGCAAAGGTCGGATCAGCGGCAACAGCCAAGAAATGACAGGCCCCAGCAGCAAGGCAGACCGCAGCAGGGGCAAAGGGATCAGCGCCCCCAGCAACAGCAGCGTCCGGCGGCAGGCGGCAACAGGCCGCAGCAGCAAGGCAGGCCGCAAGGCGGGCAGTCCGACAGGCCGGCGGGCGCACAGCCTGCAAAGAAGTTTGCTTC
This sequence comes from Christensenella sp. KGMB01412, assembly GCF_055522415.1. NCBI lineage: Bacteria > Bacillati > Bacillota > Clostridia > Christensenellales > Christensenellaceae > Christensenella > Christensenella sp. KGMB01412. The sequence goes on from NZ_JBVFVW010000001.1 coordinate 100,536, forward strand.
GGCGGCAGGCCCAAAGCAGGGACAGGGTTTCGACCACAACAAGAAGACGAAAAAACAGATGGAAGAGGATCGTGCAAAGCGGCCTAAAATCAAGGAACGCGTCTTTAATATTGACGATGATGATTTCCCGAAGGGTTCCAGAAGATATAAGCATAAAAAGCAGCAACAGCAGCCTAAAACGGTGATCGAGCCGATTAAGATTGAAAAGGCGACGATCACGGAGGAGACGATTTCCGTCAAACTGTTCTCGGAGAAAATAGGCAAACCTGTATCTGAGATTTTGAAAAAGCTTCTTCTTCTGGGAATGATGAGCACGATTAATTCGCAGATCGATTTTGATACGGCACAGCTGATTGCCGACGAGTTTGGCATTGAGCTTGAGCAGAAAATCGCGCAGACAGCTGAAGATATTCTGGTTGAAGAAGAGCCGGATACGGAGGAAAATCTCAAAAAACGCCCGCCGATCGTTACGATCATGGGGCATGTAGACCACGGTAAAACCTCGCTTCTTGACAAGATCAGGCTTGCGAAGGTAACGGAGAGCGAAGCGGGCGGCATCACGCAGCACATCGGCGCATACCAGGTGGAGCTCAATGGCGAAAAGATTACCTTTATCGATACGCCGGGCCATGAGGCGTTTACGGCGATGCGTGCAAGAGGCGCGCAGGTTACGGATATCGCAATCATCGTGGTTGCTGCGGACGACGGCATCATGCCGCAGACAATAGAGGCGATCAACCATGCGAAATCGGCGGACGTGCCGATCATCGTGGCAATCAACAAGATAGACAGGCAAAACGCCAATATCCAGAAGATCATGCAGGAGCTTACAGAGCATAACCTGTTGCCTGAGGAATGGGGCGGCGAGACGATCGTTGTTCCGGTTTCCGCGAAAACGGGCGAGGGTATCGATAAGCTGCTCGAAATGATTCTTCTTGTAGCTGAGGTACAGGAGCTTAAAGCAAACCCTGACCGCCTTGCAAAAGGAACGATTGTGGAAGCGCAGCTTGATAAGGGCAGGGGCCCTGTGGCGACGGTACTGGTGGAAAATGGAACGCTCAAAACGGGCGATACGATTATAGCGGGTACTGCTTACGGCAGGGTTCGTGCAATGGTAAACGACCGTGGACAGACGGTGAGCGAGGCGCTCCCGTCGCAGCCGGTGGAGGTCATCGGTTTTTCGGAGGTGCCGGTGGCAGGCGATATCCTGCACGCAGCTCCTGCGGATAAGCTCTCCAAGCAGGTCGTTGAGGAGCGTAAGGATAAGCAGAAGGCAGAGATGCTCAAGAAGATGTCCAAGGTGTCGCTTGACGACCTGTTCAGCCAGATTGCGGAAGGACAGATTAAGGACCTCAATATTGTGATCAAGGCAGATGTGCAGGGCTCCGTCGAGGCGGTGCGCCAGTCGCTTGAAAAGCTTTCGAACGACGAGGTTCGCGTGCGTGCGATCCACTGCGGCGTCGGGGCAATCACGGAAACGGACGTTATGCTGGCTTCGGCTGCAAACGCGATCATCATTGGCTTTAACGTAAGGCCTGACAACATGGCGAGCGCCGCTGCAGACCGGGAGAAGGTGGATATCCGTTTGTACCGGATTATCTATAAAGCGATCGAGGACATTACGGCTGCCATGAAGGGCATGCTGGAGCCGGAGTTCGAGGAACTTGTGATCGGTCACGCGGAAGTGCGCCAGACGTTCAAGGTGTCGTCTGTGGGAACGATTGCGGGCTGCTATGTAACGGACGGAATGATTCGCAGGAATGCACAGGCGCGTTTGCTTCGTGACAACGTGGTTATATATGAAGGTGAGCTGAGTTCTTTAAAAAGGTTTAAAGACGACGCAAAAGAAGTTGCACAAGGCTATGAGTGCGGACTTTCCCTGGACCGTTACGACGACATCAAGGAAGGCGACGTGGTCGAATGCTTTGAAATGCACGAAATCGCGCGTTAGGAGTTGAAAGAAAATGCCCACAAACAGGTTAAACAGGATCGACGAAGAAGTGAAGCGTGCGCTTGCCGATATCATCAGGAATGATGTCAAGGACGACAGGTTGTCAGCCATGACGAGCGTAACAAAGGTAGATGTAACGCAGGATCTTAAATTTGCCAAGGTATATGTCAGCGTATATGATACGGACAAAAAACGCCAGGCGTCGGTTGACGCGCTCAATCACGGCGCTTCCTTTATCCGGACAAGGCTTGCCAGGGCAGTTGACATCAGACGGGTTCCGGAGCTTACATTTTTACTTGACGACTCAATCGAATACAGCATCAAGATCGCCAAGCTACTTGACGATGTAAAGAATAAGGAAGCAGAATGAAAGACGTAATCAGTTTTATTGACAGCCATCAGAAGTTTGCGGTATTGACACATTTGAATCCGGATGGAGACGCTCTCGGGAGCGCATATGCGCTCGCGAGAGCATTAAATAATCTTGGCAGGAAAGCTGAGGTTATTTTATTATGTGCGCCGCCCGCAAAGTATGATTTCAAACAGTTCAGGCCACTTTTTAAATTACTTGACGACGTCAGTTTTGACGACTATGAAGCGGTATTGACTGTAGACTGTGCGACCAAGCAGCGGCTTTCCGCCGCGCAGGAGCTTTTTGACGCAAAGCCGAACTGCAATATCGACCACCATGTTTCCAATACAAATTACGCGCAGGTCAATTATGTGCAGGATCTTCCGGCGACAGGGGAAATCGTCTACTATCTCGCAAGGGAACTGGGCGCGCCCATCGACGAAACGATCAATATGGCGGTCTATATGGCGATTGCGACGGACACGGGCAATTTTACTTACTCCAACACAAAAAAATCCACGCTGGAATTGTTTTCCTGCCTTGTGAACGACGACCTTCCGCTTGCAAAAATGGCGGACCGGATTTTTAACCGCAGGACACTTGGGGCGACAAAGCTGATCGCGCGCTTTATTGAAAACATCCGTTTCCATTTTGAAGGGCAGCTCGCCGTATCGACAATTATGCTCGATGAAATCGAGGAATGCGGCGCAAAGCTTGAAGACAATGAAATATTGATCGATTATGCGCGGGAAATAGAAGGCGTGGAGATTGCGGCGTTTATCCGGGAGCTGCGGGAAGGCGCATATAAAGTGAGCCTGCGCGCAAACGAATACGCGGACGTGGGAGATATGGCGGCGCGCTTCGGCGGCGGCGGACATGTCAAGGCCGCCGGATGTATGATCAAGGGCGAATTGTACGACGTAATGGACAAAGTTGTGAGTACGGCGAGGGATTATTTGAAGTGAACGGCGTATTCAACATCTTAAAGCCGCCGGCAATGACGTCGAGCGACGTGGTATCGCACCTGCGCAGGATACTGGCAGAGAAGCGGATCGGGCATACCGGAACGCTGGATCCGGGTGCGGCGGGCGTGCTGCCTGTGTGCGTTGGACGCGCGACAAAAATTGCAGACTACATTATGCGCGGGGATAAGGAATATATTGCGGAAATTACATTTGGCGCAGCTACGGATACTCTGGACAGCTACGGCACTCTTACGCAAGAGTGTTCCTGTAAAGTGGACAGGGAGGCGCTTGCGCGGGTGGTACCGCAATTCATCGGCAAACTCAGCCAGACGCCGCCGATGTACTCGGCAGTAAAGCATAACGGTAAAAAGCTGTATGAGCTTGCGCGCAGGGGAATCACAGTAGAAAAACCTCCGCGAGAGGTAAGCGTTTATGAGATAGAGATTCTGGAGGGAGAGTGCAACCGTTTTTTGCTGCGGATTGCATGCTCCAAAGGGACTTATATCCGGACACTGTGTGCGGATATCGGCGTGGCGCTTTCGTGCTGTGCATATACCTCCTTTTTGTTACGCACGAAAACATGCGGCTATGAGGTGCAAAACTCCTATACGCTTGCAGAGATTGAAGAGCTGGCAGAGGGTGGCGAAGCCGAAAGGGCGATGCTGCCAATGGAGGATGCGCTTGGGTTTATGCAACAGATTTGCTGCCCGGGGCATTTGTTTCGTTTTTTGACAACGGGAAGGCCCATAGACCTTACAAAGACGGATATCAGGATCGAGCCTGACACAGAATATGCCGTCTATTGCAGGAATGAATTGATTGGAATTGGGAAAAAGGCGGGAAATACGCTTAAAATCGTATCAACGCTGAAGCTATTGGGGGATACATCCAGTGGAACTGTTAACGCAAAATGATCTGCCGCTTCAAAAGCCGACGGCAGTCGCAATCGGCCTGTTCGACGGGATTCACGCGGGCCATAAGGCGCTGATCGACGAAATCGACGCGCACAAGGAGCTTATGTCGGTGGTTTACACCTTCGATACAAAGCCCAGTCACGCGGCTTATAAAAACATTTACACAGTAAAAGAAAAAATCGATATTTTTGAGTGCATGGGTGTGGAAGCGCTCTATATGCAGCCGTTTACAGAGGAGTTCTCCAAGCTGACAAAGGAGGAGTTCCTGCAGAGGCTGGTAAACGACTTCTGCGCGAGACACATTACGGTCGGCTTTGATTTCCGCTTTGGGAAAAATGCGGAAGGGGACGCCGCTTTTTTACGTGCGAATGCCGATCGATATGGATATACGGTCTCGATTATCCCTGAGGTTGGGTGCGAAGAAGGCAAGGTGAGCAGTACGCTGATCCGGGCGCATATTGAGCGTGGCGAAATGGAGCAGACTGCGCGGCTTCTGGATCGTTTTTACTTTATTGACGGCAGGATCGAAAAGGGGAAAAAGCTTGGCTCTGCGATCGGGTTTCCGACAGCCAATATGTCTACTGAAAAGCTGCTGCCAAGATATGGCGTATATGCTACGATTGTACAAATCGACGGCAAGTGCTATCCGGCGGTTACCAACGTGGGTGTGAAGCCAACCGTAACGGACGAGGGAATACCAAATATAGAGACCTTTATTTTTGATTTTTCCGGGGACGTATACGACGAAAAAATGCGCGTGAATTTTGTTTCGTTTATCCGCGGGGAAAAGGCTTTTGCAAACGTAGAGGAACTCAGTGCGGAAATCGCCCGCAATGCGGATACGGCAAGGGAGATGCTTTCCGATTTATCTGTTTACAAAAAATATCTTTTGTGCTAGAATATTTAACATATGATTACCGGATGCTCTGATGTGCGACAACTCCGACGGCACCATAGCATAACGGGTTTTCAACAAATGGAGGTAAAAAATGGACAAGACAGTAAAAACAGAAATTATTCAGAAGTATGCCCAGAAGGAAGGGGATACGGGAAGCCCGGAAGTACAGATCGCGCTTCTTACTTACAGGATCAATCACCTGAACGAGCATTTGAAGGAATTCAAAAAGGATTCGCACTCAAGACGCGGATTGCTCAAAATGGTTGGTAAAAGGAGAGGCCTGCTCAACTATCTCAAAGAAAAGGATATCGAGAGATACAGAGCGCTTATCAGCAGCCTTAACTTAAGAAAATAACAGACATGATGGGGAGCGGGATTTTCTCGCTCTTTATTACGTTTTGTAAAAGCCGCGAAGCGGTTTTTACAAAACGTATCAAGACACCGCCGAGCGCAGTGTGCGAGGCAGCGTGGCTTATTACGCAGTGAACGTATTGGGCAGATCAGCGTGCTGTGACGCCAAATGGTGCCTGTGGGCACACCCAAGGCATTGGCCAAAGGGGACCGAACCAAAGATGAAACAATAATGTAGGAGGAAACTATGCAAAATAAGGTATATGAAATGGAACTGGGCGGCCGGACTCTCACGGTGGAGAGCGGTAAATACGCCTTCCAGGCAGACGGAAGCGTCATCGTAAGATGCGGCGACACGGCTGTCATGGTAAATGCGACAGGCTCAAAAACGGAAAGGGAAGGCATCGATTTTTTCCCGCTGAGTGTGGAATATGAAGAAAAAATGTATTCTGCAGGCAAAATACCGGGCGGTTACATTAAACGCGAGGGAAGGCCGGCAACTTCGGCAATATTGGCGGCGCGCCTGATCGACAGGCCGATTCGCCCGTTGTTCCCAAAGGGTTACTATAAGGATGTGCAGATTGTTGCGACGGTAATGTCTATTGATCCCGACGTTTCGCCGGAGGTCTTTGCAATGATCGGTTCTTCCGCGGCACTGAGCATCTCAGGACTTCCGTTTGCAGGTCCTACGGGTTCCGTACTTGTCGGTATGATTGACGGAGAATACATCATCAATCCGAACAGCGAGCAGCGTGAAAAGAGCAGGCTCCACCTTACGGTTTCAGGAACCAAGGACGCTGTGATGATGGTGGAAGCAGGTGCGAATGAAGTATCCGAGCAGGAAATGCTCGACGCGATTCTGTTTGCACATGAGGAAATCAAACGCATCTGCGCGTTCATTGAAAATATCAAAAACGAGATCGGTAAGCCGGAAAAGGAAGTTACGATTCACAAAGCTTCGGACGAAATCAACGATGCAGTGCGCGAATATGCCGCTGATAAGGTGGTTTGGAGCGTGGATACGTTTGACAGGGACGAACGCGAGGCGCGTCAGGAACAGGTAAAGCAGGAAGTGATCGAGCATTTTGCCGAGCAGTTCCCGGATGGCGCGGCAGACATTGCGGACGTGCTTTATTACATGACAAAAGAAGTAATTCGCGGTAAGATTTTGAACGACGGTATTCGTCCGGATGGCAGGGGCTACGAAGATATTCGCCCGATCTGGTGCGAAACGGGAATTTTCCCAAGAACGCATGGCAGCGCGGTATTTACGCGTGGGCTGACACAGGCGATGAACCTTGTAACGCTGGGCGCCCTTCGCGAGGGGCAAAACCTCGACGGTATTTCTGATGAGGATTTCAAGCGCTATATGCACCATTACAATATGCCGCCGTATTCAACGGGCGAAGCAAAGATGATGCGCAGCACGTCGCGCCGCGAGATCGGCCATGGCGCGCTTGCAGAGCGTGCGATTTTGCCGATGCTTCCTTCAGAAGCAGAGTTCCCGTACGCAATCCGCGCGGTATCTGAGGTCATCAGCTCCAACGGCTCCACATCGCAGGCAAGCGTGTGTGCAAGCTCGCTGGCGCTTATGGATGCAGGCGTTCCGATGAAAAAACCGGTTGCCGGCTGCGCGATGGGATTGATCAAAGACGTTGACAGCGGTAAGGTAGTCGTACTGACTGATATTCAGGGACTGGAAGACTTCCTTGGCGATATGGACTTTAAGGTTGCGGGTACCAAGGACGGTATCACGGCAATCCAGATGGATATTAAAATCAAGGGGATCGACAAGGAAATTCTGGAGCGCGCCCTTGCTCAGGCGCTCAGGGGAAGACTGTATATCCTCGATAAGATGAACGAAGTGCTGCCGGAACCGCGTAAGCATCTTTCACCTTTTGCACCGAAGATCATCCAGTTTACGATTCATCCGGATAAAATCCGCGAGGTCATTGGCGCAGGCGGAAAGGTGATCAACAAAATCATCGACGATACCGGTGTTAAAATCGATATCGAGGACGACGGACGCGTTTCTATCCTGACGCCCGACGACGTGGCGGCTGCAAAAGCGCGTAAGATCATCGAGACGATTGCCAAGGATGTAAAGGTGGGCGAGGTGTTCAACGGAAAGGTAACGCGCATCATGAATTTTGGAGCGTTTGTAGAGCTTGCTCCGGGCAAGGAAGGAATGTGCAGGATTTCCAACCTTTCAAATGAATTCGTGAAAAAGGTGGAGGACGTTTGCAATATCGGCGACGAGCTGCTTGTAAAGGTAGTGGAGATCGATAAGCAGGGCAGGATCAACCTGACGCATAAAGGCGTAAAAGCGGAAGACCTCGAAAGCTAAGGGACTGACGCTTTGCGTAAAGCAAATCACAGTAAATAACCAAAATGCCGCAAGGGCCTGTCCGAACATAGATTTGGCCGCCGCGGCATTTTCCGGTTGCAAGGCTATTTTAATGTACATGGATTCGTATCCTGATCGATGCCCGCTTTATTGCAGGCGCGTGGCAGGATTTGGTACGGTTAGCCGGAAAGGATATTGATATGGATCAAACATTTGTGGATGAAATGCTGGAATGCGGCGTTCGCCTGATCGGCGAAAGGCTTCCGAATTTTCATTCCGTTACGGCAGGAATCTGGGTTGGCGCAGGTTCGGTCACAGAGACAAAAGAAGAAAACGGTATCTCGCACCTCATCGAGCATATGCTTTTCAAAGGGACGGAAAAGCGCAGCGCAAAGCAGATATCTGTGGATGTGGACAACATTGGCGGACAGATCAATGCGTTTACATCAAAGGAGTGCACCTGCTATTACATTAAGGTAATCGACGAGAAACTCGGCGAGGGCCTTGAAATCCTGACGGATTTGTTCTGCAACGCCACGCTTCTGCCAGAAGAGCTCGATAAGGAGCGGAATGTGGTGCTGGAAGAAATCGCCATGAGCAACGATAATCCGGAAGACGCTGCAATGGATCTCATATCCAGCACGTACTTTGACGGATGCTCGCTTTCCAAAACGATTTTAGGGCCTGCGGAAAATATCCGCAGATTTACACGCGACGACCTCAAAAGCTATATGGACCGGTACTATACGGCCTCGAATATTGTGGTCGCCGTTGCGGGAAACTTTGACGTAGACAAGCTGAGGGATTGCCTGAACAGCCTGTTTGTGAGCATGAACAGGAAGAAGCTGCAGATACCCGAGTTTGCGGATTGCAATGGTTTTGCTCCCCGCAAGGACGGATTCGAGGTTTCGGACAGGGATATCGAGCAGGTACACCTTTGCATGGGCATGCCCTGCTTCGACCAGAAGGACAAGCGGAAATATGCGCTCAATATCCTCAACAACGTTGTCGGAGGCTCCATGAGCTCGCGCCTGTTCCAGAAGATTCGTGAGGAAATGGGCATGGCGTATTCTGTTTTTACCTATCCGGCGCTTTATTCAAGCACCGGCATGTACGGCGTATATGCCGGAACGATGGCGGGAAATACGGAGCAGGTTGCGGAGATGATCGTTGCGGAGCTGAAGAAGATTAAGGAAAATGGTATTACTGAGGAAGAATTCGCCCAGAGCAGGGAGCAGCTCAAGGGGAACCTGATCCTGTCGCTCGAAAGTACATCCTCCAAAATGAGTGCGATCGGCAAGGCTATGATCCTGACAGGCAACGTTTACTCTGACGAGGAAGTATTACGCTTCATTGACGAGGTGCGTTACGGGCAGATGAGGGAAGTGATCGATTACTGTATCGATCTTGACCGCCTGACGACAACCTGCGTGGGAAAAATAAATGATCAGGGCATGATGAAAAAAATCTTGTTCGGTTAGGTGCTGGCAGCAGTTTTATCGAAAAGGGAAAAGGGCGCCGCTCGGAATAAGCTCCGGCGGCGTTTGTGGCTTGATATGTAAAGACACAGTACACAGGATAATGGATTGAAAATAATTCAGTTTGGTGCTATAATAATTAAGATTGCATACATCTATTTTGAGGAGTATTCATGGCGACGGCACGCAAGAAGAAAAGACGGAAAAAGAATAGCAACAAGCGCAATGAAATAGCGGGCATTATTATTATAGGGCTTGCTATCTTTATTGCAATCACAATTTATATGAGTATAGACAGCGTTTTTGGCAATTTGATAAAAGACGTTGTTTTTGGTTTGTGCGGAATTCTGGGATATGTCGTTCCCGTGATAATCGGTATCATCGGGGTGTTGTTCATTGCATCGCGCAAAAAAAACACCAATGCGGGAAAGCTCGTGCTTTTGGGACTTGCCGTATTGTTTGTGTTCTCACTCGTAAACCTTTCGGTTGCGGGGGACGTATATGTTGCGGGCAGCGATTTTGGAACGTTTGTAAAGGGCTCTTACGGCGCAGGCATGCAGACGCAGGCGGGCGGGGGAGCGATCGGTGCGCTGCTTTCTTTCTGGACCTACAGCTTTTTGGGGGAAATTGGAAGCTACATCGTATTTATCACAGGGATTGCGGTGTGTATCCTTGCGCTCACGAACCTCTCGATCAAAAAAGTAAGCGCGAATATTGGCAGCGCGGTCAAAACGACGTACGACGGATACCGCACGCGGGCGGAAGCGCGCCGCGAGCAAAAGCGGCTCTATATAGAGAGCCTTGATCTTGAAAAAGAAGCTGCGATACGCGCGCAGCAGGAAGAAGCAATGCGCCTGCGCCAGCAGGAGGAAAACGAATTTAATATGATTGTGGAGGAGCCGGGGGATTTTGCCAGGCCGGATATGGTCTATGAGCAGGAACCGGACGAGGATGAATTTGCGGATTACGATCCGGAGGAGTACAGGAAGGTGTTTTCGGATACGGATATCCAGTTTGACGACGACGTGCCAAGCGCGCCGCAGAGCAGGCGGAAGATAGATGTTTCGAAAATCACGGCGCGGCAGCCTGCGGTGCAGGAAACCGCTGTGAGCCAGCAAACCGCTCCGTTTGTGCCGGTGGGCGCTGCGTCGAAAGCGGCAAGTTACGTAAAACCGCCGCTGAATCTGCTTAATCCTGTGCCCAAAGGGGCGAAGGCTTCTTCTGCGGACCTTAAAAAGAATGTGGAAATACTCGAAAGCACGCTTGCAAGCTTTCATGTGGATGCGAAGGTTGTCAATGTAAGCCGGGGGCCGGTGGTCACGCGTTACGAGGTGCAGCCGGCGCCGGGTGTGAAGGTGAGCAAGATCGTAAACCTTGCCGACGATATCGCAATGAATCTTGCGGCCAGAGACGTGCGTATTGAAGCGCCTGTGCCGGGCAAACCCGTTGTAGGGATTGAGATACCGAATCTGGAGACGAGCTCGGTGGGGCTTAGAGAGCTGCTATCGGGGGATGAGTTCAAAAACCAGAAAAGCCCGATCGCATTTGCGCTCGGTAAAGATATTGGCGGCGCGAATGTATATGCGGATATTGCAAAGATGCCGCATATGCTGATTGCGGGAGCGACAGGCTCAGGAAAGAGCGTTTGTATCAATTCGCTTATTGTAAGCATCCTTTACCATGCCTCGCCGGAGGACGTAAAGATGATTATGATCGATCCAAAGGTGGTCGAGCTGAACGTATTCAACGACATCCCGCACTTGCTGATTCCGGTTGTAACGGATCCGAAAAAAGCTTCGTCTGCCATCAACTGGGCAGTCAATGAAATGACGATGCGCTACCGCCAGTTTGCGGCGAAAGGCGCAAAGGACCTGAAAAAGTACAACGAGATCATGCGGGAAGAGCAGCAGGATGCCCTGCCGCATATTTTGGTGATTATCGACGAGCTTGCCGACCTTATGATGGTTGCGCCCGGTGAAGTGGAGGACGCGATTTGCAGAATCGCGCAGCTTGGACGCGCGAGCGGCATCCATCTTGTGATTGCAACGCAGCGCCCGTCAGTGGATGTTATTACAGGCATTATCAAAGCGAATATTCCTTCGCGTGTGGCGTTTGCAGTATCCTCACAGGTGGATTCGCGGACGATTCTGGATATGGCCGGGGCAGAGAAGCTGCTGGGGCAGGGTGATATGCTGTTCTATCCATCCGGCGCGCCAAAGCCGGTGCGTTTGCAGGGCTGTTTCATTTCCGATAAGGAAGTGGAAGCCGTTACCAAGTTTTTAAAGGACCGCATGGCGGCCAGTTATGATACCAGGGTAATCGAAGGGATTGCAAAGGAAGGAACAAATCCGATTGCGGGACAGGAAGAGACGGATGAATTGTTCATAAAGGCCCTGGAAACTATTGTGGAGTACGATCAGGCGTCTACCTCGATGCTGCAACGCAGGCTGCGGATCGGCTATGCCCGTGCGGCGCGGCTGATTGACCAGCTCGAGGAAAACGGTTATGTTTCACCCATGGACGGAAGCAAGGGAAGGCAGGTACTGATCAGCAAAGAGGAACTCCAGCAAAAGTTGAACCCGCCGCAGGAAGAGGAATAGAAAAATGACTGTGAAAATTGGCGTGATATCGCTTGGGTGTGCAAAAAACAGGATTGACACGGAAGAAATGCTCGCGCAGTTGCAGGATGATTATGAATTTGTGCAGGATATGGCAGAAGCGGACATTATGCTGATTAATACCTGTGCGTTTATCAACGATGCAAAAGAAGAATCGATTAACACGATTCTGGAAGCGGAGCAGCAAAAGAAGTTTGGCAAGGTGCGTGGTATTATCGTAACAGGCTGCCTGCCGGAGCGGTTCCGTGACGAATTGAAAGAAACGCTGCCAAGGGTGGACGCTTTTCTGGGAACGTCGGCGTATAAAGAAATCAAAGATGCCATCAATGCCGTTGCCCTTGGAAACAAGTATGAAAGCTACCCGGACCACACGCTTGACGAACATTTTTCCGGCAGGGTGATTACTACAATGCCCCCGACCGCTTACGTTAAGATTGCGGACGGCTGTGATAACTGCTGCAGCTATTGTGTGATTCCTTCCATACGCGGGAGGTTTCAAAGCCGCAGGCCGGAGGATATCCTTGCAGAGATAGCATCCCTTGCAGAGCAGGGCTATAACGAAATTATCCTGATTGCACAGGATACGACGGGCTATGGAAAGGACCTTGCGGAGGATGTCAATCTTGCAAAGCTGATGGATCGGGCGGCCCAGATTCCTGGCGTGAAGTGGCTCAGGGTGCTTTACAGCTATCCTGACGGCATTACGGACGAGCTGTTGTCTGTAATGTGCAGCCATGATAACATTGTGAAATATCTTGATATTCCAATTCAGCACACAGACAATGTAATTTTAAAACAAATGAACCGGAAAAACACGTGGGAATCCACACAGGAAGTGATTGAAAAGGTGCGGAAGGCCTCGCCGGATTTTGTGATTCGTTCCACTGTGATCGTAGGTTTCCCGGGCGAGGAACGGGAAAATGTGATACACTTGTATCAGGATCTGAAGAAATTCCAGCTCGACCATTTGGGCGTGTTTTCCTATTCGCAGGAAGAAGGCACAAAAGCTGCGGAAATGCCCGGGCAGATCGACGAGGAGGAAAAGGAATTCAGGCGGGATTCGGTGCTCAATACGCAGTCGTCGATTTCGCTCGATAGAAACCAGGCGCGAGTCGGCAGGGTTTATGAGGTTTTGATCGAAGGAAAAGACGAGCATTCAGGCCTGTACTATGGGCGGTCTTATGCCGAAGCGCCTGAGGTGGATGGAAAGATATTTATCAAAACGGAAGAAACGCTTGAAGCGGGACAATATTATAAGGTAAAAATAACCATGGCATACAGCTATGATTGTACGGGAGAACTGATAAAATGAAGTGGAACGCACCAAATGTACTGACCTTGTTTCGAATGATATTGATTCCATTTTTTATATTATTTTATTTCACGGATTTACCTGATTGGAACATCTATGCTGCTATAATATTTATTGTAGCGTCAATTACGGATTGGCTGGACGGCTTTCTGGCACGCAGGAATAACCAGGTCACCAATTTTGGGAAACTGTGGGATCCGATTGCGGATAAGCTTCTTGTGCTGGCGGCGTTACTGCTGCTGATGGCATGGGGGAAAGTCGGTTTTATCGCGGTTCTGATCCTGGAGGCAAGGGAGCTGATTATCGGGGGAGTACGTTCGCTCGCCGCGTCAAAGGGAGTGGTGATCGCAGCGGATATGTCCGGCAAGATCAAAACAGTGGTGCAGTTTGTGGCGATCATACTGTTGCTCCTGAACGATTGGCCGTTTATGGGGCTGCCGGTTTCAGTCGGAGGAATATTGATTTGGGTGAGCGTTGCTCTCTCGATTTATTCCTGTATCGCATATTTTGTGAAGAACCGGGAAACGCTTACAGATTAGGAAAGTAGAGAGGGAAAAGCATGGCAGATATAAAAGACAAAGGCATGAGCAACAAAGAAAAGGCACTCGACGGCGCATTGGCGCAGATTGAGAAGCAGTTTGGCAAGGGCGCAGTGATGAAGCTGGGCGAGGCTGCCAAAAATATGAATATCGAAATTATCCCAACGGGATGCCTGGAGCTTGACGTTGCGCTTGGAATAGGCGGAGTGCCGCGTGGAAGGATTGTTGAGGTATACGGGCCGGAATCTTCCGGTAAAACAACCGTGGCGCTGCACATGATCGCAGAGGCGCAGAAGCGCGGCGGCGCGGCGGCGTTTATCGATGCGGAGCACGCGCTTGATCCAGTGTATGCCAAAAATCTTGGGGTGGATATCGACAACCTGTATGTTTCCCAGCCGAGCACGGGTGAGGAAGCCCTCGAAATCGCAGATATGCTTACGCGCAGCGGCGCGATCGATATTGTGGTCGTAGACTCTGTCGCGGCTCTGGTACCAAAATCGGAGATCGAAGGCCTGATGGGCGATTCGTCTGTCGGCGTGCAGGCAAGGCTGATGTCCCAGGCACTGAGAAAGCTCGCAGGAGCGATCAATAAGACAAACACCGTGGTGGTTTTTATCAACCAGCTGCGTGAAAAGATCGGCGTGATGTTTGGTTCGCCGGAAACGACGACTGGCGGCAAGGCGCTCAAGTTCTATGCGTCTGTACGCCTTGACGTGCGCCGGATCGAGACGATCAAGGTCGGGGACCAGATGATCGGCAACCGTACCAGAATCAAGGTTGTGAAAAACAAAGTGGCTCCGCCGTTCAAAATGGCGGAATTCGAGATTTATTACGGCGAAGGGATCAGCGAACCGGCGAGTGTCCTTAATCTCGGGACGCAGCTTGGGCTTATCGTGAAATCGGGCGCGTGGTTCTCCTACAAAGGCGAGCACATTGGTCAGGGAAGAGATAATTCGCGCCAATACCTGATGGCGAATCCGGAGATACTGGAGGAAGTAAAGCAGGAGATTTTAAAGACATACCGTTTGGGCGAATACAGGGATTATGAAGAAGAGCCGGAAACAGCGGAAGACGCCGCAGAGCGCGTTCCGGAAAAATAAGCAAAACAGGTGGTGCAGTATTCTAGTCGGTACTGCCGATTTCGAAGACGGGCCTAAAAATCCGTTATAGGGCACATCGATGAAGTTTCTGGTGTTGGCTGCTGACGCCCCGTCGGGAGCTGATGCTGGGAGTTAAGAAAGAAGGGCGATCCATAAGGGCATATGGGCGTTGACCCAGCTTTCGCGGAGACCTGTTGCGGTGGTGGTATCTAACCCATTACTGGACAGGGTAAAAACCTGCTATGCGGTACTAAGCTGTGTACAGAGTAGCCTGCCTTGAGTTGGCATGGTGGAAATGCGGGATAATTGGCGAATCATTTGCAGCGTACGGGCAATGGTGAGCAGGACTGTAAAAAACCATGCTGGCAAAAGAGACTAGAAATTGGATTTGTGCTGTCGAGGAAAGCTCCTAGACTGTATTGAGGCAATAAGGGGATTATAGTGTGGTTTGAACAGGCAATCCGGTCGTGCAAGCGGTAACGCTGCACCTGGGCCTTTGATGGGAAACCGCTTCTATCGGCGACGGGAAGCAGGCCCAGGGGAAATCCTACCGGACCATATACTGCAAGGTCTACCCTTATTGCCACCACCTTTTTATAAAAATAGCCGCAGCTTGATCAGGAAAGCTGCGTGGAGAAGCATGAAAGTTATTAAATATTGGACGATCAAGATATTCTTTATTACGTTATTTATTTCCGCAGGCGTATCGGTGGCTGCGGAATATTTTATTTCCAACCTTTCCCTGATTGCGTCCGTCGGAATACTGATTGGGCTGATTGCGATTGGCGTGTTGTTTGACATTGTTGGCGTGGCGTTCGCAAGCTGCGACCAGGCGCCGTTTATTGCGATGTCGGCAAAAAAGAACCAAAAGGCGCATTATGCGCTTAAGATGCTTAAAAATGCGGATGTTGTATCGAATTTTTGTAACGACGTAATCGGCGATATCTGCGGGATCGTCAGCGGCGCTGCTGGCGCGGCGATTACGCTCAAGGCGCTGGTGTTCAACTTTCCTTTCCCGGATATGGCAATTTCCATCGCGATATCTGCGCTGATTGCCGCGGTTACCGTTGCGGGCAAGGCATGGGGGAAGACGATTGCCATGAAGCGAAATAAAGATATTGTGCTTGCGATTGGATCGGTCGCAACCTTTTTCAGCCGTGGCGGGAGGAAAACGAATGAAAAAGAGAATTGACGTGCTGCTCGCGGAAAAAGGGCTCGCAAAAAGCAGGGAGAAAGCGAAAGCGTTGATCATTGCGGGCGAGGTCTTTGTGGGGGGAAAACCCGTGAAAGGGCCTTCCGAAGCCTATGAAGAGGATGCGGAGATCAAAATCCGGCAGGACAGCTGTCCGTATGTCAGCCGCGGCGGCCTGAAGCTTGAAAAAGCGGTAAAGGCTTTCGTATTAGACTTACACGGGAAGGTGTGCATGGATATCGGCGCGTCCACCGGTGGATTTACAGATTGTATGCTGAAAAATGGCGCTTCCTACGTTTATGCGGTGGATGTAGGTTACGGACAATTTGACTGGGGCCTTCGTAACGACAGCCGCGTTAAATTGATGGAGCGGACCAACGCGCGTTACCTTGAAAAGCAGGAACGCCCGGTAGACTTCGTCAGTGTAGATGTGTCGTTTATTTCACTTGGATTGATATTCCCCGCAATCAGCCGTGTGTGCGCGCAGGACGCGCAGGTTGTGACGCTCATCAAGCCGCAGTTTGAAGCGGGCAGGGAACATATAGGGAAAAAAGGCGTCGTGCGCGACGCGCAGGTTCATAAGGACGTGATTGCAAGGTCAGTCGAAATGGCTGCGGAAAACGGCTTCTTTCTTTATGGCCTCACATATTCACCGGTAAAAGGACCAAACGGAAATATCGAATATTTAGCGTACTATAAAACATACAGGGAAGATGCTCTTGAAACGGAACCGCTAACCGGGCAGGTTGTGGACGCCGCGCATTTTGAAATGGATTGAAGAGCCAAATACAATAAAAACAACTTGCTAATTGCCGGCAGGTTTCCGCTTGCCTTTTTTCTTTGGCGAAGATGTAAATGGATCCTTGGGGTACAAATAGCGTTCCCTGGGGATTCCTTTTTTTTCAAGTGAATTATTGATTGCGGCCGTGATGAGCGAATAGATAATTGTGAATACCGGAACGCCCAGCAGCATTCCCCAGAAGCCAAAAAGCCCGCCAAATAAAATCAGGGAAAACAACACCCAGAATGCGGACATCCCAATGTTAAGCCCAACAATTTTTGGCATGACTATATTTCCGTCAATTTGTTGCAGAATCAGTATGAAAATGACAAATGCAAGAGCATACCACGGATCGACGATCAGCAATATGATAGCGCTGGGTATCGCGCCCAAAAACGGACCAAAAAATGGAATAATGTTGGTACAGCCAATGATGACTGCGATAAGAAGCGCATAAGGGAACTGGCAGATCGTCATAAAAATAAAGGTTGTAATTCCTACGAAGGCCGCATCAATAAGGGTTCCGTTGATGAAGCCTAAAAACACATTGTTGGAGTAATGAATGACGTCCAGGAATTTTTCAGCAAAGTGTCTGGAAAACAACGCATAGGTCAGCTTTTTTCCCTGACGCCGGAATTTTTCCCTCGCAAAAATCACATAGATACTGACGATCATTCCTACAAAAAAATTGAAAAGGCCGGTGCCTACGCTCGAAATAAATACGGGAAGGCTGGATATCAGCTTGTCAAAAAATGCGGAAATATCCAGGAAAGTAGCGCGAAGCGCGTCCAGATGTTCCGCTATTTGCGGCGTATAGATATTCCAGGATTGAAGCAGTCCAACGACTGAGTTCTGAAGCGAATCGAGGTAGTGGGGAATATTATTAAACAGCATGGTAATACTGTCAATAAGCTGTGGTATGATGAAGTATACGAGCAATGCGAAAATAACAAATACGATCAATATAATCGTGACGATAGAAAGGCTGCGCCTGAGCCGCGGATGCGGTTTTTTTCGTTCCACAAATCCAAACCAGTGTTTTTCAGCGAAACGGCAGGGCCGTACCAACAGGTACGCGATACAAAAACCTGTAATAAAAGGCGCAAGGATTGAAAAAAGCGCCGCGATCGCCGTACCGAAAAAGGTAATGTTCAGAAAAAACAGCACGATCAGCGTAATGACCGTAGCGACGATGATGGTATAGACTGCGATTGTCGTATATTTTTTGTTCCATTCAACTTTCATGCAATATGCTCCCTGAGAATGATACTTTCATTATACAGGAAGCGAAGGAAGATGCACAGAAAAAGATTTGAAGAAAAACAAAAGCAACACTTTAAACGATAGTGCTGCCTCTGCAATGTATTGGTCCCCACCAATATAACAATTTTATGGATATATTGTATCAAAAGGTGTGAAATTAATCAAGTTTGTTTCAAAAAATGGAACGGCAAGCAATGAAATGAAAGAGAAATAATAAAAAATTGCAAAAACTTTCAAAATTATCGCCAAAAAACACTACAAAAACCTTGTTTTTGAATTTTAATACTGATATAATGTCATTATGAATTTAAAAGAGAACTAATTTTTAGCGAAGTCTTGGAGGTTTTCAAATGTCTTATGTAAAAAATGTTTTAGAACAGGTAAAAGAGAAAAACCAAAACCAGCCTGAATTCATACAGGCCGTGTCGGAAGTTCTTCCCACACTGGAACCGGTATTTACAAAGCATCCGGAATATGAGAAGGCTGCTTTGCTTGAACGGCTTGTAGAGCCGGAACGTGTCGTGATGTTCCGTGTGCCGTGGGTAGATGATAAAGGAAACGTACAGGTAAACCGCGGAATGCGCGTTCAGTACAACAGCGCGATTGGGCCGTATAAAGGCGGCCTCAGGCTGCATCCTTCCGTGAACCTCGGTATCATCAAATTTTTAGGATTTGAACAGGTGTTTAAAAACAGCCTTACGGGAACGCCGATCGGCGGCGGAAAAGGCGGAAGCGACTTTGATCCGAAGGGCAAAAGCGATAACGAAGTGATGCGTTTCTGCCAGGCGTTTATGTCTGAGCTGTATCGCCACATCGGCCCGGATACAGACGTTCCGGCAGGCGATATCGGCGTAGGCGCAAGGGAAATTGGTTATCTGTTCGGAATGTACAAAAAGCTTACGAACCAGTATTGCGGTATCCTGACAGGCAAAGGGCTTGAGTATGGCGGAAGTCTTGCGCGTAAGGAAGCGACGGGTTATGGGCTCATATACTTCATGAAGGAAGTAATTGAAGCAAAAGGCAAATCCTTCAAAGATGCGACAGTCGTTATTTCCGGCTCGGGCAACGTTGCAATTTATGCGACGGAAAAGGCGCAGGAATACGGCGCAAAGGTAGTTGCGCTTTCCGACTCCAACGGATATATTTACGATCCGGACGGCATCAAGCTCGATATCGTCAAGGACATCAAGGAAGTACGCCGCGGCAGGATTAAGGAATATGCGGATACGGTAAAAGGCGCGGAATACCACGAAGGCTGCAGCGGCATCTGGACGATCAAATGCGATATCGCCCTTCCGTGCGCAACGCAGAACGAGCTGAATGAAGAATCGGCAAAAGTACTTGTAAAGAACGGCGTATATGCAGTTGGCGAGGGCGCAAATATGCCTACGACAATCGAAGGAACGGGTGTGTTCCAGTCCTCCGGCGTATTGTTTGCTCCGGGTAAGGCTGCGAATGCGGGCGGCGTTGCAACATCGGCGCTTGAAATGTCACAGAACAGCCTGAGACTGCCCTGGACGTTTGAAGAAGTAGACCAGAAGCTGCACCAGATCATGATCAACATCTATAAACAGTGCGAGCAGGCTTGCAAAGAATATGGCTGCGAGGATAACTTTGTTGCAGGTGCGAATATTGCGGGCTTTACAAAGGTCGCAAGCGCTATGATGGCGCAGGGGATTGTTTAATCAGAGACGATAAAAACTCCATAGAATCGAAAAAGGCGGCAGGAAATTTCAGTTCCTCCCGCTTTTTTCGTTTAATGAAAAACTGATTTGTTTATAAATGTAGCGGAGTTATTTTGCTCAAATTTCAATAAAAATTTTTTGGAGGTGTTTCGTTTTGGAAATACAGGTAACTTATGACGCGCGCGACAATAAAATATTGGCGCAGATGGAGGGGGATCTTGACCTCAACAGTGTCAATGAATTCAAGCGTGTGATGGATGAGGCGATCAGTACAAATAAAACAGACGTATCGGTGGACTGTGCGGAGCTTCGTTACATTGATTCCACGGGGCTTGGCGTATTGGTCAGTATCCTGAAAAAGGTGAAGGAATACGGCGGTAAAATGCAGATTTTGGAATTGAAGCCATATCTGTTTAAAATATTCGACGTAACGGGCCTTACGAATGTTTTTGAAATTGAGGTGGCCGAACAATGAGTGAAGTGATAAAGATGCAATTCCCCGCGAAGAGGGAATATATTAAGGCAATACGTCTTGCCGTATCGGGGATCGCCTGTAATATCGATTACAATGTAGATGAGATTGAAGACCTCAAAGCTTGCGTTGCAGAAGCCTGTATTTTGTTTCTGTGCAGGCAGGCAAGCGATGGGCTTGAGATTACGCTTGGCTGCGACGATGCGATTCGTGTGAGCGTACGCGGAACAGGGAATATGAAGATGTGTGAGGAATGCACGGATTGTACCGGGTTTTCTGAGGAAATCAGCCGCCTTATGATTGAATCGTTGAGCGACGATGCAGATTTCCATGAAGAAAACGGTGTTTTGCAGGAAGTGACTTTTTCAAAGAAGCCCATGGTTCAATAATACAGAAACGAGGAATTTGCAGTGGCAGATTATGCAAAAATGGACAGCGACGAGCTGTTTAAATTATATGTGGTGGATCATGACGTCGACTTGAGGAACCTGCTTATCGAGCGCTATCTTTATATTGCAGAGATCGCCGCAAAGAAGTTTGCGGGGCGCGGCGTGGATTATGAGGACCTGTACCAGGTGGCGAGTCTCGCGCTTGTCAAGGCAATCGAACGGTTTGAGCCGGAACGCGGAATCAAATTTTCCAGTTATGCGACGCCTTCCCTGATCGGCGAGATCAAAAACTATTTCAGGGATTCGTCACGTGTGATGCGTCTTCCGCGACGCGATACGGAGCAGCTTAAAAAGATCAAGCTTTATACCCAGGAATATATGGCGCAGAATGGCAGGAAGCCTTCGCCAAAGGAGATTGCCGCAGAGCTTGAGATATCGGTGGAGCGTGTGCTCGAGGTTTTGGAAATGCAGCAGGCGGATAACATGCTGTCTCTGGACAGCGCGCTTGCAGACAGCGAAAACTTTTCACTGGGCAACGTCCTTGGCCAGGAAGACGCAAGCTTTGAGCATGTCGAGAATCACGATTTTATCACTTACTGTATGAGCCTTTTGAACGATACGGAGAAAAAAATTATCGAAGAACGCTACCTCAGGAATAAGACGCAAAAGCAGGTTGCCGATATTCTTAACGTATCGCAGATGCAGGTGTCGCGTATGGAGCGCAAGATATTAGGCAAGCTTGCGATGGTCTATAAAAAGTAAAACATGGCAGCCTGACAGGAATGATGTTTTGGCGGTTACGCCACCGGCATGAAAATATCATCGTATTCACACAAAGTTCATACATTTTTTGTTAACGGACTGACTTCGAGGGGTAAATATGCCTCAAAAGATTCACAAGGTAGGGGTATGAAAATTGTTAATCAGAAAAAGACTTTTCAGTTTGGATGAATTGAACGACGCAGTAAAATCGGTCATTTTGGGAATCGAGGAGGAGAAACACCTGAACGACGAACAGATGTACCGTATCCGACTCATTCTGAGCGAGCTTGTAATGAATATTTTCAAATATTCGGATGCAAAAGAGGTTCGGTTGAGTGCAGAATACAAACAGAATAAGCTGCATATCGTGCTTGCGGACGATGGAAGCGGTTTTGAAGCGGGAAGCGTGATCAGGCGGGATATTAAGCAGCAGGAGGTTCTTTTAAAGGAAAATGGCAGGGGGGTTTACCTTGTCAGGATGATGACGGATACGCTTCGGTACAGCGAAGCGGGAAATGAAGTGGATGTGACATTAACGCTAGGATAATTCCTCTGAATGTGGTATAATACTAAAAAATATTGCATGAATGCAGTTACGTATTGATACCGACTGAAGAGGATGATTTTATGGCAACAGGCAGGAGGCCGCCAAGAAGGCGGGCCAATCCAAAATTTTATATTTTCATTGGAATCATAGCCGCTGCGGCGGTTGCGGCAATTTTTTTTCTGACCAACATCCAGACCGCAGTGGTGGAAGATGGGACGATTCCCTTTGAAACGACGGTTCCGGTTGTGGTTGTAAGGGACGAACAGATTATTACCGTTCCAAATTACGGAAAGGTGCAGTACATCGTACAGGAAGGAGAACGCGTAGAGGCGGAAACTCCTGTGGCGAATGTTTACAAATGGGGCTATAACGATCAGGTCATGAACGACCTGATTGAAATACAGACCAAAATAGAGCAGTATCAGCAAACGCAGCTTGAAAAAGCAGGCGGGGATGAGCAGCTGGCAAGCTATAATAGTCAGATCGCGCAGAAAACGGCAGAGGTTTCAGGCATAATAGGCGGAGCGGAGGGGAGTATCCTCACCGCGGAACGGGAGCTTAAAGACCTGATGGCGCAAAAGCAACAGTATTTGCGGGATACCGTAGCGGCCGATCAGCAGTTGCAGACCTATTACGATAAGGAAGAGCAGCTTAAAGCAAGGGTAGACAACGACTGGCTGGAGGTCATGAACGCACCGGCCGAGGGGGTTGTCAGTTTTTATTTTGACGGAATGGAAGGCACGCTCAATGCAGCGCGCATCAAAGAGATTACTTCTGCGGATGTTTTGGACGTATTGAACGGTACGACAAAAAGCCAGCAGGAGTCTTCGGATGAGGGCGCTGAAAAGCAGATTTATCGCCTCGTAAATAATTTCAAATGGTATCTGGTGGTGCGCAGCGATCAGGAAATACCGGAATTTGCAAATGATAACTCGTTTTCAATCGCATTTGACGATTACATCAGCAGGCAATATCAGGGGATTGTTGTTGGTAATGTAAAAGAAGAGGACGGTTACGTTTATGCAATCGAAATCGACGACGATATCGGAGAGCTGCTGAATGCGCGCAGGACAGACGCAAAGGTGTATACACAGTTTACAGGCTTGAAGGTGCCGGAAAAAGCCCTGCGGGAAGAGGATGGAGTGACCGGCGTGAACGTCGTTGTCGGACGGGAGAAAACATTTGTTCCGGTTACGGTGAAAATACAAAAGGACGGCAGCGCAATCGTTGTGCCGGTGGCGGAAAACAGTCCGCTGATGGCGAATCAGCACGTTGAGGTATAGCAGAATGGGACTTGTGGAAAATATTAAAATTGTAGAAGATAAAATAGCCCGGGCGGCAGAAAAGGCCGGTGTAAATCCGGATGGGATCGAGCTTGTGGCGGTATCGAAAACAGTGAATGCAGACGTTGTAAAAGAGGCCTACGATGCGGGTTTGCGTACCTTTGGGGAAAATCGCGTGCAGGAACTCCTGAAAAAAGAGGAAATTTTGCCGCATGATATCAAATGGAATCTAATTGGACAGTTGCAAACGAACAAAGTTAAGTATATAATGGAAAATAAGGTATTTTTGGTACATTCCCTGGATCGATTTTCCCTCGCGCAGGAATTGCAAAAGGAATGCGTGAAAAAAGACGTGTCGGTTGATGCGCTCATGCAGGTGAATATTGCGAAAGAGGATACGAAATCCGGGCTTTTTCTGGAGGATGTGGATCCGTTTCTGGAAAGCATTGCCGGTTTTGACCGGATACGCCTTAAGGGGGTTATGACGATTGCGCCTTACACAGACGACCACGCTTATTTACGCGGGGTGTTCGCGCAGGCAAAGTCGCTTTTTGATTCATTAAAGAATCAATACCCGGCATTCGAATACCTGTCGATGGGCATGTCGAATGATTATGAAGATGCAATTTTGGAGGGGGCCAATATGGTGCGTGTAGGCACTGCCATATTCGGCGATAGAATCTATCAATAACTAGGAGGCTTACTTTATGGCTAAAATTGGAGACAAATTATTATCTTTTATCGGACTGGAGTCTACGGATGAGGAAGAGTACGACAACGAGTATGACGATCAGGACATGATGGAAGATGATTTGGATTTTCCGCCGGATGATTTTGTTGCTCCGGCTCCTGTGGAAGAAAAAAAATTCTCGAAGAAGAATAGAGGAGAGACGGCGAAAGTGGTTGGCATTCCGGATACAAGTAAAGTACGCGTTCTGATTTACAAACCGGTATCTTATGAAGATACGCAAAGCATTATCGATAATCTGAAGGAGAAAAAACCGATTATCGTAAATTTGGATGAGCTTGATACTGATGTGGCGCAGAGAATCCTTGATTTTGTAAGCGGCGCGGTATATGCGCTCAACGGCAATATCAGGAAAGCGGCAAGAAATATTTTTGTCGTAGCTCCTTATAATGTTGATGTTTCCACAAATGCGGCGGAGGCGATTGACGACTTTGGATTCAGCAGCTATTTGGAACGGGAATAACCGGAGACGGTATGATTGAGGTAATTGTGGATGAATATTACGCCTAAGGATATATTAGAAAAAGAATTTGGGAAAAAATTTAACGGATACGATCAGGAACAGGTCGATGAGTTTTTGGATGAAATCATCAAGCAGTTTGAATCCCTTTTGGAAGAGAACGAGAACGTGATTGCCAAAAATGAGGAGATGAAATCTGAGATTGCCAGGCTTAAGCTAAAGGCTGATAAGCTTGAGAATATCGAAGAAAAGCTGATGGCAACCGTTATTACAGCGCAAAGAAATGCAACAATGTATATTGAAAAAGCGGAAATTCAGGCACAAAAGATCATGGACGTTGCAAACCAGAATGCGAAAACCGTGATTGAGAGCACGCAGCTTCGAATGGAGGCCGCAAAGCAGGAAATCAAAAAATATGAAAAGCAGGTTGCGGATTATAAGCGGCGCTTCCGCCTGTTCCTGGAAGACCAGATGGCATATGCGGAATCCAAGCTGGAGAATGAAGACGTACTGGGACAGCAGGCGGCTGAAATCAGCCAGTCGATCAATAACCTCACAAACCAGATGATGGACATTGACAACGATTCACAGAATACCAGCATCCGCCTGAACGAAATATTGAGACAATCAAAAGATGAGACAGAGCATGATTTTAAGCAAAGTACTGCAAACCTGCAGGAAATTGTAAATGAAATCATAGACGACTGATAAAAATGTGAATACCGCCTGATCAGCAGGCGGTATTTTTTTTTCGCAAATTCTGTGATATGATAGTACGGTAAATGTATGTTACGGATGGGAGCATTTTATGATTTATGTAATTCTGATTGCGGCGATCCTTGTTGGAGACCAGGTTGCAAAGTATTTTACGGCGGCGAACCTTGCGGTAGGCCAGTCGGTAACGTTTATTCCAGGGTTTATGGATTTTACTTATGTGCAAAATACGGGGGCCGCGTTCAGTATGTTCAGCAATGCGACATGGCTGCTGGCGCTTTTATCCGGCATTATGGCAGTCGTCGTCATTTATCTGTTGTTTAAATTCAAAAAACGTCTCAACTCAAAGCTGTTCAATATCGCAATGGCGTTTATAGCTGCTGGCGCGATTGGAAACCTGATTGACCGTGTGGCGCATGGATTTGTGATCGATATGATGGAATTTACCTTTGTGAATTTTGCGGTATTCAACGTGGCGGATTGCTTTGTAACGTTTGGTGCGATTATGCTTGCGGTCTATATTCTGTGGTTTTGGGATAAGCACAAGAAAGCGGAGAAAAAGGATGCCGACGCTCAGGAATAAAGCGGAGGCGAACGGCTCCAAACGCCTCGACGCATATCTGGCTGAGGAATATCCGCAATATTCCCGCTCGTTTTTGAAGAACCTGACCTTGCAGGGGAATATCCTTTTGAATGGGAAACCGGCAAAAGCGGGGGCCAAGGTAAAAGCGGGCGACGAGATTGTGCTTGAAATACCCGAGGCGGAAGAAGTTTCAGTCAGGCCTGAGGATATTCCAATCAATATCATCTATCAGGACGAAGATATTGCCGTTGTAAACAAAGCGCAGGGCATGGTGACGCACCCGGCGCCGGGCAACTATGAAGGAACGCTCGTAAATGCGCTGATATACCATCTGAAGGACCTTTCGGGGATCAACGGGGAGCTTCGCCCGGGAATCGTACACCGGCTTGACAAGGATACGTCCGGCCTGCTCGTGATAGCGAAAAACGACGCGGCCCATAAAAGTCTCAGTGCACAGATCGCAGAAAAAAGTGCGAAACGGATTTATCTTGCGCTTGTCTATGGCAATATCAAATCGGATACGGGAACGATCAAAACGCAGATTGGCAGGGATCCGCGGGACCGCAAAAAGATGGCTGTGGTACGGGATGGACGCGAAGCAGTGACAAATTACAGGGTTCTTTGCCGTTATGATGGATATACGCTGGTGGAGTGCGCGCTGCAGACGGGGCGGACGCACCAGATACGCGTCCACCTCAAGCATATGGGGTTTCCTGTAGTCGGTGACCGTGTATATACAAAACAAACGGACAAATTCAGGCTGAATGGGCAGCTTTTGCACGCATATAAGCTGGAGCTTACGCACCCGCGGACAGGAGAGAGAATGAAGTTTTGCGCTCCGCTGCCGGACTATTTCAAAAAGGTGCTGCGATCTTTACAGAATAAAAACGAAGCGTAGCACACGTTGTGCGTATGAAACTGTTCTCTGTACAAGGTGAGTTGGCCCAAGGAGGCAAGAGGCGGCCACCGGGGGGAAGCAATATCCAGCAAATGTTGCCTGAGCAATAATTTGAGAAATTGTAACAAAAAAGTGTAAAAAGCGATTGAATCAGGATGCCAAATTTGCTATACTGGTTCATAGAGAAAATTATACCTTTAAACAGGTCCGTTGAGAGGCCGTAAGGTGACATAAGAAAGTTTTTGTGTGCCTTGCTGTGTCTTTTGGGGAAAAGATGTACCAAGGCTTTTTTTGTGGAATGATTGGGGAGAAGAACATGGAAGGCATCAAAAAAACGACGATTATGGATGCGGAAACGATGCAGCGTACATTAAAGCGCATTGCCCATCAGATCATTGAAAACACAGACGGCGCAAAAGAGCTCGTGTTTATCGGCATCGAGCGGCGCGGCGTTACGATTGCCCAGCGCATTGCAGGTTATGTTAAGGAATTTGAAGGCGTTGATATTGAAATCGGCACGCTTGACATTACTTTTTACCGGGACGACCTTTCCAAAAATTCGGATCAGCCGGTTGTAAATGAGTCTCATTTTGGTTTTAACGTAGACGGCAAAAAAATCATTCTGGTTGACGACGTTTTATATACAGGGCGTACCGCACGCGCTGCAATGGATGCGATTATGGATACAGGACGGCCGCAGTTTATCAAGTTTGCAGTACTTGTGGATCGTGGCCACAGGGAGCTTCCAATCCGCGCAGATTTTGTAGGTAAAAACGTGCCGACCGCAACGCATGAGGTCATTTCCGTAAAGGTGACCGAATTTGACAATGAAGAAAGCGTAACGATCTGCGACCGTAAAAACGGCGACTAATCCTGTCCTTTTGTGGGCGGGCTTTTTTATACTATGGTTTCATCTATTTACTATTTGGGAGGTATCGTATGGACAAAACAATCGAACAACAGCAGCAGGGATTGGGTAAAAAAATGATCCTTGGCTTCCAGCATCTGTTCGCCATGTTTGGCGCGACTGTGCTGGTACCGCTCCTCACCGGACTGAATCCGGCAGTCGCAATTTGCTGCGCAGGAATTGGAACACTGATTTTCCACCTGATTACAAAGGGCAAAGTGCCTGTGTTCCTTGGCTCGAGCTTTGCATTCATTGGCGTGATCATCATCGTTGCAACGCAGATCAGCGGGGTGGATCCATCGGTAGAAGGGTTCCTTGCTTCGCCGGAATACCAGGCTGCGCTGCCGTATGTGGCAATCGGAATTATGTGTGCTGGCGCGCTGTACCTGATTTTAGCGCTGCTTGTGAAGCTTATTGGCGTAAAACGAGTCATGTCGATTTTCCCGCCTGTAGTGACCGGGCCGATGATTATGGTGATCGGACTGACGCTGGCGCCTACAGCCTTTAATAATATCATCACGGCTCCCGCTGCGGAGGGCGTGCCGGATATTCTGTGGCTTCGGTGGGTGATCGCGCTTATTGTCGTTGTGACAATGGTAGTAATTTCCATTTTTGCGAAGGGATTTTTCAAACTGGTACCGATCATCGTTGCGATCGCCGTCGGTTACGTTAGCGCGGCGCTGATGGGGCAAGTGGATTTCTCCGGATTCCAGAATGGGGCAAACCTTGGATTCCAGGTGCCATCCTTCAATTTCTTCTTTACGCATGAGTTGAATCCGGCAGGAGTAATTACTTCGATTGCGATCATAGCGCCAACCGCAATCGTTACATTTATGGAGCACATTGGGGACATTACGACAAACGGCGCAGTTGTGGGTAAGAACTTCCTTGAAGATCCGGGCCTGCACAGAACGCTTGCGGGCGATGGGATCGCAACGATGGTTGCAGGGCTGCTCGGCGGACCGGCAAACACAACGTATGGCGAAAACACGGGCGTGCTGGCTGTGACCAAAAACTATAATCCGTCTACGCTTCGGATCGCTGCGGTATTTGCTATCATTATCAGTTTCTTTGGTATATTCACAGCCTTCCTTGGATCGATTCCGGGCGCTGTTATGGGCGGGGTATCGATCATGCTGTTTGGTATGATTGCAACGATTGGCTTACGTACGCTTGCAGAAGCAAAGCTGGACTTTTCGCACAGCCGCAACCTGATCATTGTATCGTTGATGCTGGTAATTGGCCTTGGGCTTTCCGGAGGCATCCAGTTCTCTGAATCCTTCACGCTCTCGAATATCTTCCTGAGCGCACTTGCAGGCATTATACTGAACCTGGTATTGCCGAAAAACATTTAACTTTAAGACCTGCGGGCGGGTTTTCCGCCCGTGGGCAATCATAAAGGAGAAACATGACCTTACTGATTAAAAATTGCACGATTGTGAATGCAGACGGGATGCAGCCTGATATGGATATTATGATCCGTGAGGGGCGCATTGCCGAAATAAATACGAATATAACGGAACGGGCAGGAGTGGAAATCGATGCGAAAGGATTATATGCCTTTCCGGGTTTTTTAGACCTGCATAGCCACCTGCGCGATCCGGGGCTTACACATAAAGAAGACATTGCGACGGGTACGAGGGCCGCTGCAGCGGGCGGTTATACAGCGGTATGCTGTATGCCAAACACGAAGCCTGTGATTGACAGCGAGAAGACGGTCCGCTATATCATAGAAAAAGCAGAGAAGGAAGGATTTACGGACGTACTGCCGGTGGCCTGCATTACATGCGGTATGCAGGGCGGCGCATTGACGGACTTTGAAAAGCTGCGGGATGCGGGTGCAGTCGCGTTTTCAGACGACGGTTTGCCGGTTGCAGGGGATGAAGTCATTCTTTGCGCGATGGAGTATTCCAAAAAGCTTGGAATGCTTCTGATGCTGCACGAAGAAGACCTTGAACTGCGCGGACAGGGCGTTGTACATGATGGGGAAAATGCCAAAAAGGCCGGGCTTGCCGGTATACCGCGCGCAGTGGAGGAAAGTATGACGGCGCGCGATATCTTTTATGCGGAAAAGCTTGATGCTCCGATCCACATCTGCCATGTTTCAACGGCAGGCAGCGTGGAGCTTGTCCGCAGGGCAAAAAAGAGGGGCGTGCCTGTGACCTGTGAGACGGGGCCCCATTATTATTCCATCACTGACGAAAAAATAGCAGACCGGAACCCAAACGCAAAGGTAAATCCGCCATTGCGTGAAATGAGCGATCTGCTTGCAATACGGCAGGGAATCGCAGACGGCACGATCGATGCAATCGCAACGGACCACGCGCCGCACAGCGAACAGGAAAAGGCGCAGGAAATGGAAGCAGCGCCGTTTGGCATGATCGGTTTTGAAACAGCGTTTGCGCTTACGGTGACAAACCTGCTCGAAACGGGCGTGATCAGCCTTGAAGATATCGCCCGCTTATTAAGCAAAAGGCCTAATGAGCTGCTGAAAAGAGAGGGTGGAGAAATCAAAAAAAATGCCCCGGCAGACATTACATTATGCGACATCCACGAGAAATTCGTGTATAATAAAGAAGAAATTGTTTCAAAGGCAAAAAACAGCCCGTTTCTGGGAATGGAGCTGAAAGGCCGGGTAAACTATACAATCAGGAAGGGGACCATTACCTATGATAGACAGGCTCATTGAAGATATCGTAAGGAAACAGAGCCCAATTTGCGTAGGACTCGATACTAAATTTGATTATATTCCCGCGGATTTTTTGTCTCGCGAATATTCTATGAATCCGCTGCAATACGCTGCGTCGAATATTTTCCAGTATAACTGTACTTTGATTGACGCGATTGCGGACATCGTTCCCGCGGTCAAGGTGCAGGCCGCATATTATGAAATGTATGGCTGCGAGGGTATGAAGGCCTTCCACGATACGATTGTATATGCCAAAAATGCCGGACTTGTGGTGATCGCGGATGTGAAGAGAAACGATATCGGTGCGACTGCTACCGCATATTCGAGCGCATATCTTGGCAGGACAAAAATCGGGGATGAGGAAATTCCCGTATTTGACGCGGATTTCGCGACAGTGAACGGGTATCTTGGGACAGACGGTATCGCGCCGTTTGTGGAAGACTGTAAAAAGTACAAAAAGGGAATCTTCGTACTGGTTAAGACTTCCAACAAAAGCTCCGGAGAGCTGCAGGACCTCAAAATTGAGGGCAAAACGGTGTATGAACGCATGGCGGATTTTGTGGAGCAATGGGGCAGTGAATGCGTTGGAAAGTATGGCTTTTCTGCAGTAGGCGCCGTGATTGGCGCAACCTATCCGGAACAGGCCGAAAAGATACGCGAAGCGCATCCGGGACTCTTTGTACTGATACCCGGTTATGGCGCACAGGGCGGCAGCGCACAGGGGCTTGTGCCTAATTTTGATAAAAAGGGCCTCGGCGGAATCGTAAATAATTCCCGGGCGATTTTAACAGCATACCAAAATGAAAAATATGCGGGAATGCAGTTTGACATCGCGGCGCGGGAAGCGACGCTCAATATGCAACGCGATATACTCGATACATTTGACAAAAATGGAATCGCTTATGAATGAGGGGTAAAGTAATGGCGTATCTGACACTGGAAGATGGAACGATCTTCAAAGGGGAAGCCTTTGGAGCGAAAATCGATATTATGGGTGAGGTTGTGTTTAATACGGGCATGACGGGATATCAGGAGGTGCTCACCGATCCGTCCTATTGCGGGCAGATCGTGACAATGACGTATCCGCTGATTGGCAATTACGGCATCGATGAAGAAATTTCGGAATCGGCAGGGCCGAATGTACGTGCGTTTGTCATGCGCGAAATGTGTATGCAGCCTTCTAATTGGAACTGTAAGGAGACACTTCAGGAATACCTTGAAAAATATAATGTCGTAGGCCTGGCGGGAATAGATACACGCGAGCTGACGCGGAAAATAAGGGATAAGGGAACCATGCACGGCATCATAACACAGGTGCCGCCGTCTGTTCACCAGATTGAAGAGATGCAGGCTTATGAATTTGAAAAGCCTGTGGAAGCAATGACCTGCAAAGAAAAATATCAATATTGTGACGGCACGAGAAAGCTTGCGGTGCTTGACTTCGGACTCAAAAGAAACATCCTGCGCAGCCTGGCAAAGCGCGACTGCGCGCTTACGGTTTTCCCGGCGCTTACACCGCCGGAGGAGATATTGAAGGGCGGATACGACGGCCTGATTCTGACAAATGGTCCGGGAAATCCCAAGGATAATCCGCAGATTATTGAGAATTTGAAAAAACTGATCGGAGAGCTTCCGATTTTTGGAATTTGTCTTGGGCACCAGCTTGTAGCGCTCGCAATGGGGGCGGATACGGAAAAGCTGAAATATGGACACCGCGGCGCAAACCACCCTGTGAAGGATATGCAGAAAAACAAGGTGTATATCACGTCGCAGAACCATGGCTATACGATCATGAGCCGTTCGCTGCCGGGATGCGCTGTGGTTTCGCATAAAAACTGGAACGACCAGACAATCGAAGGCGTAAAGTATATCGGATATCCGATGTTCACGGTGCAGTTTCATCCGGAAGCGGCGCCGGGGCCGGAGGATACCGCATATCTGTTTGACGAATATATAGAATTGATAGACAGGAACAGGAAGATATGATCAAAAAGCATACGACGGAAAGGGTGCTGAGCAATGAACTCATTGCACAGAATACCTATTTGATGAAGCTTACATGCAGCGAGGATGCGATGCGGTTTTACAGGCCGGGGCAGTTTGCGCATATAGAGATACCGCACGCGCGTGAGCTTCTTTTAAGAAGGCCGATCAGTATTAATTATGTAGATTTTGAAAAAAAAGAGGTACATATTGCCTATAATGCCATTGGCAAAGGAACAAAGCTGCTTTCTCTGGTGCGCCCGGGAGATACGCTTGATGTGCTCATGCCTATGGGGAACGGTTTTATGCTCAAGGATGATATGAAAAAGGTATGGCTGATCGGCGGAGGGATCGGCATCGCTCCGTTAAAGTCGTTATCCTGTAAATATCCGGACAGGGAATATACCGCTTTTCTGGGGTATCGGTCCAAAGAATGCGTATACCAGATACAGGATTTTGAAAGCTTTGCAACAACCCATGTGGCGACGGATGACGGGACATTCGGCGTCGCCGGGTTTTGTACAAATCTCCTTGCGGATGAACTCAGCAAGGATAAGCCGGACGTAATCCTTGCGTGCGGCCCGTTGGTATTTTTCAGGACGCTTGCCAGGGTGATTGGCGACGTACCGGCTTTCGTATCCATGGAGCAGCATATGGGCTGTGGAACAGGCGGCTGCGCAACATGCGTGTGCAAGATAGGCGGCGAATACAAAAAGGTGTGTACGCAGGGACCGGTATTTGACATCAGGGAGGTTGACGCGCTTTATGAATGATATGAGAGTGAATATTGCGGGGGTAGAACTTAAAAATCCTGTTATCACGGCGTCGGGAACCTTTGGCTTTGCAGAGGAATACGGGCTGCATATGGATGTCGCAAAGCTTGGCGCCTTTACGCTAAAGGCGCTTACCAGAGAAAGCAGGCTTGGAAATCCGCCGGTGCGAATTGCGGAGACAGCAAGCGGAGCGCTCAACTCTGTCGGTTTGCAGAATCCGGGAGTGGATGAGTTTTTGCGGACGATCTACCCAAGGATACGTAAGATCGATACGGTAAAGATAGCGAACATAGCAGGCGCGTGCGTGGAGGATTATGTTTACGTAGCGGAAAAGCTCAACGATACGGACATAGAGCTTTACGAGGTGAACGTTTCCTGCCCAAATGTAAAGCATGGCGGTGTGAATTTTGGCACAGACGCCCGGACATTGCGCGGCGTGGTGGAGGAAGTGAAAAAAGTATCAAAAAAGCCGCTGATCGTGAAGCTGACGCCCAATGTAACGAAAATTACG
This sequence comes from Christensenella sp. KGMB01412, assembly GCF_055522415.1. Lineage (NCBI taxonomy): Bacteria > Bacillati > Bacillota > Clostridia > Christensenellales > Christensenellaceae > Christensenella > Christensenella sp. KGMB01412. The sequence goes on from NZ_JBVFVW010000001.1 coordinate 134,001, forward strand.
GATATGGCAAAAGCAGCAGTGGATGGAGGAGCGGATGCGCTTTCCCTGATTAATACCATTACAGGAATGGCGATCAATGCGCGCACGCGCAGGCCTGTCCTTGCAAACGTGACGGGAGGCCTGTCCGGACCGGCAATCAAACCGGTTGCGCTTCGTATGGTATGGGAAGTATTCCAGGCAGGGCTTTCTGTGCCGATCATCGGTATGGGCGGCATCATGACGGGCGAAGACGCCGCGGAGTTTATGGTTGCGGGCGCTGACGCAGTGATGGTGGGAACGGCGACCATGCGTAATCCCTCCGCATCGGTAGAAATCGCCGAAGAGCTCGAGCGCTTTGCGCAAGAGCTGGGAACTGAAAAAATTACAGAGCTTACGGGAACGCTGAATATATAAAGGAAAGGAAAAAGCATTATGATGACAAGAGAAGAGATCATTGCTGTATTCAAAGAAAAAGAGGTGATGCTGGAGGGGCATTTTCTGCTGACCTCAGGGAGGCATTCCGATAAATATATGCAGTGTGCAAAGCTGTTCCAGTATCCGGATGTTTCAGAAATGATTTGCCGGCAGTTGGCGGAGCAGTTTTCAGATATGGATATCGACCTTGTGGTGGGGCCGGCAGTTGGCGGTATCATTATGGCATACGAAATGTCGCGCCAGCTTGGCGTAAAGAACATATTTGCGGAACGCGAAAATGGGAAAATGACGCTGCGCAGGGGCTTTGAGGTTCCAAAAGGCGCGAAAATACTCGTTACGGAGGATGTTGTGACTACCGGCGGCTCTGTGAAAGAGGTTATTGAGCTTCTGGATGGAATGGGCGCACAGGTGATGGCTGTGGGCAGCGTTGTAGACAGGAGCGCTGGAAAAGTCGATTTTGGCGTGCCGTTCCGCGCAGTGCTTTCCATGGAAGTAAAATCGTATGAAGCGGACGAATGCCCGATTTGTAAAACGGGCGCGCAGCTTGTGAAGCCGGGCAGCAGGAAGCTTCCACAGGCTAAATAATAAAACAGGGGCGTAAGTAACGCCCCGCGATTGACCGGTTTTCGATTACGGACGCGGCAAAAGCCCGTCCGTTTTTGATTTCTCAAAGTGCTCGAGCGGAAGCTCGCGATGCCACCGCAGGTATTTGTGCAGCCATTTGTTGAACGGCCAGATCCCATCGACACGGGCGGGGATATCGCTGCGAAAACACAGGGACTTCTCATACAAATGAAGGTCCATATAACCATTTCCGCCGCCTTTTTCTTCCCCTAGGTCAACGAGGAAACCGCGTATCTCGCGTCCCAAAAGGTTATCTCCGCAGATTTTGCAGTATTTACGGGTAAGGACGGTAGGGGGAATCCTGCGGCGGATGATGGACGTGATATGGAAATCACCTTCATAATATGCGCGCGTGGTTCCGTCCGGGTAATCCACATAGGCGATCAGCTTTTTGAGTACGTCCCCGTCATACCATAAAAACATTGTGTCGTTCACCTGCACGTACTCCCATTTCACACCGACGGGCGTCATTTGCAGGCGAAAACGGTCCTTGTTGGAAAGGGAATACCAGCCGTTTGGGGAATGACCGCGTTTGATGATATATTTATCATGGATGACCTTGTTCTGATTTTCATTGCGGTCACAGCCTGCATTGATAAAAAGGTCGTAAATCTGGTCCTGCAAATTCATTCGTTTTCTTCCTCCGGAATGCGCCGCGTACCGTTTGCCGCATCTACGTAAACAGTGAAATAATCGTCATAGATCACTTTGCCCGGGCGTGCGGCCGGCGGTTTTTTGATGTTTTTGCGCTGGGTATAATCCACAGCGGTTTTACCGGATTGCCGTGCGCGGGAATGCGCCGCGGCAAGCTCTGCCGCCATAACGACTGTCTCATCGTCAATATCGTTAAGATCGGTTCCGCCGGTTACCAGAAGCACATGGGAGCCGGGCGTTTTCTGCGCGTGGAACCAGATATCGTCTTTGGCTGCGTCGCGCATGGTAAGCTGCTCGTTTTGCCGGTCGTTTTTGCCCACAAATATTTCATAACCGGTGGGGGAAACATAGTGGAGGGGATGGGATTGTATCTCAGGCTCCTTTTTATTTTTAGGCGGAGGCGCAAGATAACCGGCGCGTACGAGCGTAAGCCTGATTTCGCTGATCTCGTCCGTTGAGCGGGCATTTTCCGTAAAGTGGAGCACACCCTCCAAAAATTCCTGTTCTTCACGTGCGTCGGCAAGCTTTTTTTGATTGATCAGGGCTGCCGTTTTGAGCTTTCCGATCTTTTTATACAGCTTTTGCGCCGTCTCCTGAGGGCTGCGCGAAACATCCAGCGCGACTGATACATTCTCCCCGGTTTCATAATCCACGGCTTCAAAGGATTGCATTCCTTTTTTCAGGCGATAGATATTGGCGGTGATAAGGTCGGCACGTTTTTGCAGCTTTTCCGCTTTGGCAACGTCGCGCAGCGTAGCCTCATAAACGCCGATCAGCTTCAAAAGCTTGGCGTAAATTTTGTGCACCGTTTTATAAAGCGCGTCGCGTTGCTGCGTCATCCGGAAAATCATAAGTCGCTTGCTGTAATAATAATCAAGCATTTCGTTGACCGTAGCAAAGCTTTTGCGCGTTTGCTCCGGGTAGGTCTCATAAGGGACGCAGGAAAAAAACACCGGAAGCATGTCCGCATTTCTTTGTATACACGGTAAGGGATGCGCCACAGCATTTGTCAAAAAGTCATGCAACGCCCGCGCGATACGCTCAAGCTGTTTGCCACAGAGCGCGCCTGTCATCGTCTCGTCAATACCGGCGCGGTACAGTACCTCCTGTGCGGTCTGCAGGGAGATTCCGTCAAAAACGCTTACAATATGGGAAACAATTTTGGTATCACGTTTTGTGTGCAGCGCCTCGGTGAGCGTTCCAAGGGAAAGCGTAAGGGGATTGAGCTTTTCCTGCGGGGGATCGTCGTATACAGCGCCGGGTAAAATCTGGCGCTTGCTGCTTACATCCACAGAAACCCTGCGGATGCTGTCCAGAATCCGGTTTTCCGCATTGACAAGGATAATGTTGGAATACTTCCCCATGATCTCCACGATTAGCCTGAGCGTTATGGGATGGAGCATTTCATCCTTTGTCTCCAGCGTGAAGACGACAACACGGTCGAGGCCCCGCTGCGTTATATCTGCGATACGCGCGCCCGTAAGGTATTTGCGCAGGAACATACAGAAGGCAGGCGGCACCTTGGGATTCTCTTTTGTATGGCTGGTAAGGTAAAGGGAACAATCTCCCGCATCTGCTGAAATGGTAAGCCTCAGCGTACCTTCAGCGGCGGAGTAAAGCTGGAAAACCAGTTCCTCCTTGCCGGGCATCAGCACCTTTTGTATTTTTGCGTCCCGGCATTTTTCCTGCAATTCTGCAACGCAGGTATATAAAGTAAGACCGTCAAGCGTCATAAAAAACCTCCTTATACAGACGTGTTTATTATACCACATAATTGAATGCGTGTAGGAATTGTGTTAAAATGAAAAAATCGGATCAGAGGAGAAACGAATGAGAGACGACAAAAGAAAACTGGATGAGTTACGTCCGCTTACAATCAGGACGAATGTAATCAACAATGCGCATGGCAGCGTATTGATCAGTACGGGAAATACGCAGGTGCTGTGTACAGCTATGCTCGAGCCGGAGGTTCCGCCTTTTCTTGCTGGAACAGGGAAGGGCTGGCTGACGGCCGAGTACTCTATGCTGCCGGCGTCCACCCCGGGAAGAAAAAAACGCGACGGGATGAAAAAAGACGGCAGGGGCGTCGAGATACAGCGCCTGATAGGCCGTTCCCTGCGAAGCGTGTGTGATTTTGAGGATATGGGAGAATACACGATTTTTGTGGATTGCGACGTTTTGAACGCGGATGGCGGCACAAGGACAGCCTCGATCAGCGGAGCGTTTGTTGCCGTTGCGCTATGTGTTGAAAGGGCAATCGGGGAAGGCGTATTGCAAAGGTCGCCGCTCAAAAAGCATATTGCCGCGGTATCTGCAGGCATCGTTGGCGACGTGCCGATGCTTGACCTTTGCTACAGCGAGGACAGCAGTGCGCAGGCAGATATGAATATGATTTCCGCGTCGGACGGAAACATTGGGGAAATACAGGTTTGCGGAGAAAAACGCACCATCACGGAAGAGGAATTTTCCAAGCTGATGCGTTTGTGCAAAAAGGGAATCGGTGAAATAATCGACGCCCAAAAACAGGTGTTGAAGGAAGAGGGGATCACGATATGAAACGATTGATTATTGCGACAAACAACCAGGGAAAGGTACGGGAAATCAAAGCGATCCTGAGTGGCTTTTATGATGAAATCCTATCACTGAAGGATGCGGGGATCAATCATGACGTAGTAGAGGATGGAAACAGCTTCCATGAAAACGCGCGTAAAAAGGCTGTGGAGATCAGCGAAATGGTGGATGGCGACGTGCTGGCGGATGATTCGGGTTTGTGTGTGGAAGCGCTGGACGGAGCGCCGGGCATCTATTCGGCACGGTTTTCCGGCGAAGGGGCAAACGATGAAAAAAACAATGCAAAGCTTCTTTCGCTGGTAAAGGATAAAGAAAACCGCAGGGCATGGTTTGTATGCGCGCTTGTTCTTGCAAACGGCGGGAAGGAGAAGCTGTACGTTGAAGAGAAAGCGGAAGGCCGCATTATCGACGAACCCAAAGGAGAGAACGGCTTTGGATACGATCCGCTGTTTTATGTGGAGGAATACGGACAAACATTTGCGGAGATTCCCGCAGAGATAAAGAACAAAATCAGCCACCGGGCCAAGGCGCTTGGAAAATTGCAGGAAGAGGTTGGCAGGATACAGTGAAAAAGATGGTGCGCGCGCTTGTTTTAAGCGATACGCATGGGAACAAAGGCGTAATAGACCGTGCGCTGCGGCAGTTTGCCGATTTCGATTATATTTTCCACTTGGGGGATAATATCAGCGACGCGCGTTATATAGAGCAAAATACGCGGGCTATCGTGATTGCGGTGAAAGGCAACTGCGACATGGGCGACGCGGGAAACGATACAGAGCAGGTCGTTTTGTGCGGTCAAAAGATCATTTTGACACACGGGCATCTTTTAAAGGTCAAATATTCGTATGACAGGGCTTTCTACTATGCGCAGGAGCAGGGAGCAAAGGCGATATTATTTGGACATACCCACCAGCCGTATTGTGAGTTTGAGGATGGGATATGGCTGGTGAACCCGGGTAGCGCAGGTTGCTCCTATGATGGGATAGAACGCGCCGCGACGCTGATGATTGGCGAGGTTGGGGTAATCCCAAAGCTGCGCATCATTGACTGATGAAAAGTAAAAACATCCGGTTTTGAAACCGGATGTTTTTTTCGTGTTTTTTCGGAAACTGTTTTCAGCTTGTTTATCCGGGTTAACTTAAAGATAACGGAGTAAGGGTATGGCAGGAAAACAATCCGAAAATAAATCTGGGTTTGCCGCATACGTAAAAACTTTTTTGAAATGGGTTTTGTATGCGGGCGTAATCGGGATCGCGGTTGGAATACTGGGATCTTTGTTTGCGATGCTCATCAATACCAGCTCGGGCTTTTTCCTGGAGCATAACTGGATCATATGGCTGCTGCCGGCAGGTGGGGTATTGATCACGCTGCTTTACCGCTGGAGTAAGAAAAGCCATGATAATGGAACGGATACCGTCATACAGTCTGTACGGAATTCAGACAGGATTCCTGCGGTTATGGTACCGCTGATTTTTATAAGCACCCTCATAACACGGTTGTTTGGCGGATCGGTTGGCACGGAAGGCGCTGCGATCCAGCTTGGCGGAGGCCTGTCTTCATCGATTGGAAAATGGCTTCATATGAACGATCAGGAAGAAAAGATCGTGATCATGTGCGGAATCAGCGCCGGATTTTCCGCCGTCGTGGGAACCCCCATGACTTCGATTATCCTCGCCATTGAGCTTGCAGGCGTGGGTGTGATGTTTTATTCGGCGATCCTGCCCTGCACGCTATCGTCAATCATTGCGTTTGGGATTGCGCAGATGTTTCATGTCGATTTTCCCCAGTATCAGGTCACAGGCCTGCCTGCGCTCGATGTTGTCTCCTGCGTGCAGGTTATCCTGCTTGCAGCGATGGGAGGGCTTGTCAGCATCCTTTTGTGCGCGTCCCTGCGAACGAGCAAGATGCTATATCAAAAAGCATTTCCAAATAAGGCCATAAGGGCTGCCGCGGGCGGATTTATCATCGTAGGCCTGACTTACCTTGTCGGAAGCAATCTTTACAATGGGGATAGCCTTCCGCTGATTGGAACAGCGGTTGCAAACGCGGCGGGAGGGCAGGAATTTTTGCTGAAAATACTTTTTACCGTTGTAACGATTGGGGCGGGCTTTAAAGGCGGAGAGATTGTTCCAACGCTTGTAATCGGCGCAACCTTTGGAAGCTTCGCAGGGGGGCTTATGGGGCTTTCTCCGTCGTTTGGCGCGGCAATCGGCCTTGTTTCCGTGTTTTGCGGAGCAATCAACAGCCCAATGACGGCATTCGTGATCGGCATTGAACTTTTTGGTGCAAACGGGGCTTTGTTCTATCTGATTGCCTGTGCGCTTGGATATGTGTGTTCGGGATATTTTGGATTGTATCCCAGCCAGAAAATATGGTTCGATAAGCTCAGCCATAAGTTTATTAAAAAAAATGCGGAATAGAAAAGAGCTGTTTACAATCGCAAACAGCTCTTTTCATATCAAGAGTCTATTCCAGATCAAGGTAATAACGTCCGATTGAATCTGCGGCGTATATCGCTGCATAAACCATTTCGGCGTCTATGGGGAAGGGCATATTATAGATGCTTTCTCCTTCTGCGGTGGCAGCCTGTGCGACCTTGCGGATATCATCGGGCGTTGCGTCCGCGAGCCCAAGCTGTGCAAGCGATACAGGCAGGCCTACATCGATACAGAACTGCAGCACTTCTTCAATTTCCTCCATGGGCGCATTTTCCAGCATGAGCTGCACAAGCGTGCCAAACGCCACTTTTTCGCCATGGTAGTAATCGTGCGAAGCTTCAAGGACGGTAAGGCCATTGTGTATCGCATGAGCGCCCGCAAGCCCCGCGCTTTCAAAGCCGATACCGGATAGCAGGGTGTTTGCCTCAATGATATTTTCTACCGCTTTCGTGCACACATTATGCTCCATCGCAAGCTTGGCCTTCAGGCCCTGATCGATCAGGGTATCGTAGCAGAGCTCTGCGAGAGCGAGAGCGGCAAGTGTGCATTTTCCACCCGCGCAGTTATTTGCATTGGCCTCGGATGCGGCGCGCGCCTCAAAATAGGTCGCAAGAGCGTCGCCCATGCCCGCAACAAACAAACGTACAGGAGCCTGAGATACGATCTGCGTATCGACCAATACAATATCCGGATTGGCGGGAAGGAACAAATACCGGTCAAAGATCCCGTCGTCCGTATATAGTACGGTGAGCGCGCTGCACGGCGCATCCGTTGACGCAATCGTTGGGACAATCGCAACGGGAGCCTTCTCATAGTAGGCCACGGCTTTTGCCGTGTCAAGTGTCTTTCCGCCGCCGATTCCGATTACTGCGTCGCATTTATTTGCATGGTATTTTTCCCGCAGACGGTTCACCTCGTTCATGGAGCATTCGCGGCTGAACGGTTCAAAAAAGCACTCTGCATCTGTGCCCGAAAAGCTTTTGCGCACCGTATCCTCAACTCGCTTGAGCCCGGAGGGACTTCCCATGATAAAAAAACGTGAGCCGAGCGTCTTTACATGGCGGGCAAGGTTTTCGAGCTCGCCGCTGCCCTGTACGTATTTATTTGGACTGATGAGTATGTTTGCCATGATTAAAACCTCCTGAAAATTTAAAATTGTTTCCTATATTTATAATAACACCTTTTCGCCGGCTTAAGCGGGCGTCTTCCAATCAAAAACAGACGCCTGCCGGCGTCTGCTTACAGATGTCATAGTTATCGCATCTGTTCAAAATTATCGATTGTTTTCGTAATATTATGGGGAATTGGTTCCCAGCCGATTTTTTTGAACAATGCCGCGATTGAAATCGGAATATAGCTCAGGATGAAAATAGGGAATGTAAAGGTATACAAAATCTTCTTTGCAGAACTGGTATGGTGTATTTCCTTCCATTCCGTGATCGTCGTAATAAGGCCGACCAGATACAGGATGCTGTAAAAATTGAACAAGGAGGTAAGTATCGCAGTTCCTGTAGCGGTTATTACCGCAGTATGGATGACAGGGCCCATAAAGCCATTGATCATAAATACGGAATTTACGATGATGCTCGCAAGCGTAACAAAGATCGCGGGGGCAATCGTAATAAACATATCGTAGCAGCTGAAACGGTGGTCGACCGCAAAGCCTTTGATCAGCTTTTTGCTGTACTTGCCAAGCACCTGGTAGAAACCTTTTGACCAGCGAAGGCGCTGCGTCCAGGATTGCTTCCATGTGCAGGGCTGCTCGTCATAGATTTTGGCCGCGCCGCAGTAACCGATTTTCTCTCCATGGATAATGCTGTCTACAGAAAATTCAATATCCTCGGTGAGCAGATGATGTTTCCAGCCGTTGTTTGCCTGGATGATATCGTTATGGATCAGAAATCCTGTGCCGGAAATAGCGCAGCTTGTATTAAGCAGCATACGCGGATAATTGAGATATTTGGATTCGCGCAGGAACCAAAGAGAATATCCGGCTGAAATCCAGTTGGACGCATAATTTTTTGTATTACGGTAGCAGGTGAGGACGCGATAGCCCTGATCGAAAAGCTTATTCATCTCCGCAACATAGTTTTCGTCCAGCAGGTTATCTGCGTCAAAAACGAAAAAGCCTTCAAAAGCATCGCTGCCATAATCTTTTTTGATGTTATTGAGCGCGAAACTAAGGGCATAGCCTTTTCCTACATAGGAATGGTTGAAGCGTTCGTAAACATGTGCACCCGCTTTGCGCGCGATTTCTGCAGTATCATCCGTGCAGTTGTCTGCGACGACAAAAATGTCGATTTTATCTTGCGGGTAGTTTTGCCGCTTGATGCTGTCGAGCAGATTGCCGATTACGGCGCTTTCATTCCTGGCAGCAATGAGCACCGCAAAATGGTGGTTTTTCTTTGCTGGGGCAACTTCCTTTTTCTTATGGAAGAGCGCGACCACCACAAAAATGATCTGATATGAATATAATGCTGTAAACAGGATAAACAGCACCATATTAAAGGTCGAGATAAAAGATAACAATTCAAAAACCTCCTTATCGTGTAGAGAGCCACAATTTTCATTTAACATATTTTTACACGACACAGTTGCTAATTATAGCACACAAATATGGCAAAATCTATTCATTAAATCTGAATATTTTATTACATTTCAGCCGCCAAATCCGCCACGCCTGTAAAAGGGCGGAGAAAACAACGGAGAAAACGCAGATTCTCTCCTTAGATAACCAATTACACAGATAAAAAACACAAAATGATTGTGAAAAACAGGGATGGGGAGTAAAATGAGAGATAAAGGCAGTATATGCCGCGTAAATGTTTAAATTTTGTTGACTTTTAAGATTGGGTTTGTTATAATTTTTAATTGTCAGCCGGGGCTAAATGCAATCCAAATAACTTGTGCGCCTGTAGCTCAGTTGGATAGAGCAACGGCCTTCTAAGCCGTGTGCCAGGGGTTCGAATCCCTTCAGGCGCGCCATTAAGATAATAACTGATATGGTGGGTATAGCTCAGTAGGTTAGAGCGCCAGGTTGTGGCCCTGGAGGCCGTGGGTTCGAATCCCACTACTCACCCCATTTTGTAGGTTATTATCTTTTTTATTGGGGTATAGCCAAGTGGTAAGGCACGGGACTTTGACTCCCGCATTCGTAGGTTCAAATCCTGCTACCCCAGCCATAAAAAATATCCGCAAAGATTAAAAAAGGGCTATACAATCTTTAGCGGCTATGATATAATAATCAACGTTCCACGCAAAATGACCCACTAGCTCAGGTGGTAGAGCACTTGACTTTTAATCAAGGTGTCCGGAGTTCGAGTCTCCGGTGGGTCACCAAAGCAAAGCTGCTTGAATCAAGGATTCCAGGCAGTTTTTTTATTTTATCGAAAAAATGCTTTGCAGTGTGCCGGTCTCCGGCCGATGAAATATATACAGAGAAAAAACGATATTTGCCGATGAGTTATTTGAAAGAGTGCAGATGATTGAGGAGAATAATATCGGGACTTATAAAAATAATCTCCAGGTTTCATCATTTTAATGAATTGACATAACAGATATTGTATATAATAATAGAAGCAAACAGATATCCTTAAAATAAGAAAGCGGAGGGGATTCAATATGGATAATGATATTTTCTATAATCCGACCAAGGTTATTTTTGGAAGAAATACAGAGCTTTTGGTAGGCGACGAGGTAGCAAAATATGGCGACAAGGTATTGCTGCACTATGGCGGGGGCAGCGCGGAACGTTCAGGACTTCTTGACCGGGTTCGTAAGTCCCTGAAAGCTTCTGATATTACAGTCTACGAGCTTGGGGGGGTAAAGTCTAATCCGCGCCTCGAGCTTGTATATGAGGGAATCGCGATGTGCCGCTCCAACGGAATCGGCTTTGTACTCGCGGTGGGCGGCGGCAGCGTGATCGATTCTGCCAAGGCGATTGCCTGCGGAACGCCAAACAGCGACGACGTATGGGATTATTTTCTGGAAGAGAAAACCGCCAAGGCGATTTTGCCCATTGGTACGATCCTGACAATACCCGGTGCGGGAAGCGAGTCTTCGGATGGTATGGTCATCACCAATGAGAAAACCAGGCAAAAGCTCGCATACAGCGATTTAGGCGCCCGTCCCGTTTTTTCGATTTTGAATCCGGAGCTTACTTTTTCTGTCCCGGCTTACCATACGGCAGCGGGAATATCAGATGCGATTGCCCATATTATGGAGCGCTATTTTACAAAAACGGAGCATACCGACGTTGTAGACAGGATGTGCGAATCGGTGATGCGCGGCTTGATGCGCAATGCAAAGGCGGCAATTACCCAGCCGGAAGATTACAATGCACGTGCGGAAATTATGTGGGCGTGCAAGGTGGCTCACGACGGCTTGCTTGGCATGGGGCGTGAAGAGGATTGGGGCTCCCATGCGATTGAGCATGAAGTATCCGCTGTTTTTGACGTTTCCCACGGCGCAGGGCTTTCGGCCATTTTTCCGGCGTGGATCAAATATGTCTATAAAAATAAACCACAGCGGTTCATCCAGTGGGCGATGCGGGTGTTTGATGTGGAATACGATGTAACTGATCCGGATTGGACTGTCATGCAGGGGCTCAAGCGTTACCTTGGCTTCCTCAAATCGATCAACATGCCAACCTCCCTGCGCGATCTGGGCGTTACGGATAAAAGCGTATTGGATGAGATGGCGCATAAGTGTGCTGAAGATAATGGCGGTACAGTAGGACATTTCGCCGTATTAAAGGAATCCGATATCCGTAATATTTACGAGCTGGCATATTAATCCAAAGAAAAGATGAAAAGCTTCCGGGCGTTCCGGAAGCTTTTTTGTTAGGACGATTTGCATTTCAAAACCAAAAGCAGGGGCTTAAATAATCTGGCCGGCCCATACAATTTAAAAATGAAATATGATATGATAATCATATTGTTACTATGCTGTAAATGGAGGAAACGCAATGCGGATATTACATACATCGGACTGGCATCTGGGCCTTAGCCTCAATAATACCTCTTTGCTTGAAGAGCAACGCCATTTTATTGGAAGGCTACTGGAAATCGTGGACGAGGAAAAAATCGATGTGGTGATCGTTGCTGGAGATGTGTTTGATAACGCCGTATCCAATGCAGACGCGATCGCTCTATATAATGAAGCAATGACACAGCTTTGTATTGAAAAAAAAGTTCCCGTACTGGTTTGCGCCGGCAACCACGACGGCGCTGCGCGTCTTGCATCGTGCGGCGCGCTTCTTGAAAAAGCAGGTCTTTATATTGCAGGCAGTGTCAGGGATGGACTCAAAACTGTTCTGATCAAAGATACGGCGTTCCATTTGCTTCCGTTTTTTTCAATCGAAGAGGTTCGGTTCCTGTATCCGGACGAAGAAATAAAAAGCTATGATGCGGCGATGCGCGTATTGATGGAGAATGAAAAAAAGGAAAAGGGAAAAAATGTTCTTGTAGCACACTGTTTTGTGACAGGCGCGCAGGTTTCGGACAGCGATCATTCCGCTATGGTTGGCGGCGCGAATATGGTAGGCTGGGATGCCTTTCAGGGATTTGATTACGTGGCGCTGGGGCATCTGCACCGCGCGCAGGATGTTGCAAAAGGCGTGCGCTACAGCGGCGCGCCCGTCAAATATTCCTTTGGGGAAGCGAACGCGCAAAAAAGCGTGACAGTAATCGACACGGAGGATTTTTCGTATCGGGAGGTACCTCTTGAGATGTGTCATGATGTGCGGGTAATCAAGGGAGCCTATGAAGAGATACTGGACTTTGCACAAAACGATCCGTGCAGGGAGGACTACGTCAAAATAGAGCTGACCGACGAATATGCGCATATGGAGATTATCAACACATTTCGTAACTTTTACAGAAATCTGCTTTCGTTTGCAGGAAAACAGCTTTCTGATGGTAATGATGAAACAACGCTTACCGTGGACGAAACCGTAAGCCTGCATCCGGAAGAGATCATGAAAATGTTTTACAGTGAGTTTACCGGAGGGGAAGAGCCGTCGGAAAATCAATTAAGCTGGTTCCGAAAGGCGCTTTTCGCAAAAAAGGGAGGTGACGCGCAATGATGCCGGAGGTTTTGACATTTGAAGCGTTTGGCCCTTATGTAAAAAGGCAGGAGATCAATTTCCGCGATTTTCGCAAAGCGGGGCTTTTCCTGATTCATGGAAAGACCGGGGCGGGAAAAACAACAGTTCTCGACGCGATGACCTATGCACTCTTTGGAGAAAGCAGCGGCGGAGGGCGCGGGGATATTACCGCTATGCGCAGCGATTTTGCAGCAGAGGATCAGGATACGCAGGTAAGCTTTGCCTTCCAGGTAAACGGCAAACGTTATCGCTTCACGCGCGGAGTGCGCGTACACGTCAAGCGAAGCGGGGAAAAAGAATTGCAGGCTTATCAGAGTGCGTTTTTTATGAACGATGAGGGTGAGTACGAGCCGTATTTTGAAAATCCGGGACTGAGAAACGTACGCCAAAAGGCGGAGGAAATATTAGGGCTCAGCTATGAGCAGTTCCGGCAGATTATTTTATTGCCCCAGGGTAAATTTGAACAGCTTCTGGTTGCGGATTCCGCAGCCAAGGAGGAAATTTTAGTGACGCTGTTCAAGGCGGAACGGTGGAGTGAAATTACGGAGTGGCTGGCGGAGCAGGCGCTGCGCTTAAAGCGTGAAAAGGAAGCGGAGGCGCAAACAGTAAAAACAATTTTGGAGCAGTTTGGATGCACATCCCGCGAAGAACTGGAGGAATTGACCGCGCAGAAACAAAAGGAGCTTGAGGAGCAGGAAGCAGACAGCGGATCGGCAGAGCTGGCAGAAAAAGCGGTTCAAAATGCTTTGCAAAACGCATTGGCAGTACAGGAACTGTTTGACGAATGGGCGCGGGCGCTCGCAAAGAAAAAGACGGTTGAAGCACAGGCGAAGGAGGCTGCGGAGCTGGAGGAAAAATGCAGGCGCGCGCAGAGCGCAGCACAGCTTTTGCCACGAAGGAAAGAAGCCTCGGCTTTGCAAAAACAAATGCAGGAACGTGAAAAAATGCTTTCTGACGCGCAAAGGAAGGCGGAGGAAAGCCGAAAAGCAGTGTCGGAATGCGTAGAGAACCTAAGGGGGATTCACGCCGCAATCCAAACGGAGGAAAGCCTGCTCAGGGAAAAAGAGCAGGGCCTTAAGGATGAAATCAAAAAACAGGAGCAGGAGTACCGGAGGCTGTTTACGGCATATGTGAACGACGCGGCTTATATGCTGGCAGGGGAGCTTGAGGAAGAAAAACCGTGTCCTGTTTGCGGAAGTACGCATCATCCAAAACCGGCGGCGCAATCGGATATAAAAGCAACTGCGCAGGAGGTGGAGGCGGCGGAGCAGCAGGTGAAAAATTTGCGGCAACAGCTGGCGCAGCTTGACAAGGAGCTTTTTGCAATCGCGCAGGATATGCAGGTATGCGGGAACGGGCTGAAAAAATTTGGGCAGGGTGCCGTGGGCGGCAGGCAAAGAAAGGCAGGGCGTAAGCAGCTTGCTTCCGTTCTGGAAGAAGCCGAAGCAGCATACAGTGCGCTCAAAACATCGGAAACGTCCTGCGAATTGTTTGCGGGAGAGCTTGAAAAGGCGAAGCTGGCATTCGAAGAAGCAATGGAAGATTTCAAACAGGGATGTTTAGAGAGGGGATTCCAGACGGATGAGCAGTTCAGGAGCAGCTGCATGACAGAGCAGGAAATTGCAGTGGCAAGGGAAAAAATACAGCAGTATAAAATAGAATACGAGCTGGTGCAGAGCCGGATAAAAACATTGGAAGAAAAACTGGAAGGAATTAAGAGGCCTGAAACTGACGTATTGAAAAAAGAGCTTAAGGAAAAAGAGGAATACAGGAAGGCGGCGGATGCGAAGGCTGCCCAAACAAAGGCGCGGCTTGAAATGATGCAGCAAGCTGTATCGCGACTCGAAAAACAGGAGAGATCCCTGCGTAAAAGGACGGAAGAATATGTGGAGCTTGACCAGTTTTCACGATTGCTGCGCGGCTCGAATGGCGTAAGCTTGCAGCGGTATGTACTGGGGGTGATGCTGACCGCGATCACACGGGAGGCAAATACGCTGCTTTCAAGAGTGCACGACGGGCGCTACCAGCTTTTCCGTACGCTTGAAGGAGTTGGACGAACCAGACGGGCAGGGCTTGACCTTGAGGTTTTTGACGCGTATTCAGGGGAGCGGCGCGGCGTGGGAAGCCTTTCCGGTGGGGAAAAGTTTCTGGTTGCACTGGCGCTTTCTTTGGGGCTCTCTACTGTGGTACAGGCGCAGAGCGGGGGAATCCATATTGATGCGATGTTTATTGACGAAGGCTTTGGATCGCTTGATCCGGCTTCGATCGAAAATGCGCTTGACGTTCTGGCAAGCGTACGCGGGGGCTCTAGGCTCGTGGGAATTATATCCCATGTCGAGCTCCTGAAAGAAAATATTGAAGCGACGATAGAAGTCCAAAAAGGACGGACGGGAAGCGATTTGATAATAAATTGTTAACTTTGGAAAGAAGTATTGAAATATGCCATAGCGTAAGGTATGATGTGAATAAATACAGGGGGTGTTTCAATGGCATTTGATAAAATGGATTGGCACGCAGTAACTTTTCCGGACAGCATCCCATACGAAAATGCGGGGACGCATATTGGAATGTATCTTGCGTGGCTTGTGAACAATGAAATGATCCAAAAAGAATGGTATGATGATTTTTCAGATGAATTTGAACGGGTGAAAAATCGCGATATGTCGGGCAGGGACATGCTGATGGAGTGTTTTGATGAAACGCTGCTGGAGGATCTGATGACGGACGAGGCCCTTGAATTTACCAGCGATTACTATGATTCCGCATATGTGGACGACTATGCGCAGGTCCTGTCTGGCGAGGATACTGACAGTGAATTTGCGGTATACCTGCACGAAGACAGCTGGGAAAACTACGATAAGGTTGAGGCTGTGATCAACACAAAGTTTGAACAATGGAAAAATGGACAATTTGAATAAATAAAAAAACCTCCTGAACAGGAGGTTTTTCTTTTATATAGCATTGCTTATTTCACGCCGCGCGTGAAATGCCCGCGCGTGAAATCACTGGGAGGGGAAACAGGCTTTCCTGCCATCGCGTCACGGTATTCCCGGGTGATTTTAACGCATTCCTGAGGAGTTTCGATGGTAAACAGAAGCCGTATTACATTCGCGCTTACCTGTGAAAGCCTGTCGGCCATGTAAATTGGCGCGCTGTTTAGGATTTCAACCCGGCAACCGCTTCCGGTTTTGCGGAGCGGGAAGCGTTTTCCCATACGGTCGGTAAGCAATTCCCTGCCGGAAGCAACGCGGCAATTTTTTTTGTCACAATGCAGTGGGCAGTGCATGGTCGTCATGAGCGTCAGCCGTCCGTAGGCAATCATCTCAGTAGGCATTACATCCGGAAGGTCGGTGATCTGCGCGGCGTTGAGCTCAACACTCACCGTCGCGCGTTCAAAGCCAAGAGACCGCAGCGTTTTAAGCGTTTCGCCGTTTGTCACGTGCAGGGAAGCGTCGGAAATTTTGTGTTCGGCGTTTGTTTTGGTAAGCGTTCCAAACAATTCGCCGTCAAAGAGGGAAGCGTCAAAACCTGTCTGTTCGCCTTCATGTGAAATCAATGGATGTACGCCGATAAGCTGCGGTGAGCCTTCTTTTTGCATTTGCTTCAGCTCTACGGCCCATTTTGCATCAATGGGAATGTAGAGAATGTCCACAAGCGGCAGCACTGCCTTTGCCTGCGACAGGGTTTGCACCTGTGCGGCGAGTTTGCGCGGCTTTTTCCGTTTTCCCTTTTTGAGAGGTTTATAAGCATCAAAACAATTATCCTTTTTGACAGGCGGGGTGGGAAGGGGCATGGAGATTGGAGCGGCTGTTTTCATATTGCCGGTAAACGGCAGGTTTGTAAACCCGCGGCGGCTGTATGCGCGCAGCAGGTCTTCCTTATCCTGCTTTGTGATTTGCCCGCCGTCCAGTGCCTTGCGGTAGATACGCGTAACCGTGCCGACATACCCGGCAGGCTTCATGCGTCCTTCAATTTTGATACTGGCGATTCCGGCCTGCCTGATCCTGAATATATGATCGATAAGACATAAGTCCCTTGTACTCAAAAGCCGTCCGGATTTATTGCCCGCCCGGTAATCCAGGCGGCAGGGCTGCGCGCACAGGCCGCGGTTGGCGCTTCTTCCTCCAAATATACTGCTCATCAGGCACTGGCCTGAGTAACAGGTGCATAGCGCGCCGTGAACAAAAATTTCAAGCTCCGCACCGGTGCGGCTGCTGATAGCGTAGATTTCAGAAAAAGAAAGCTCGCGGGAGAGGATAATGCGTTCAAATCCCAATTCCTGCAGGCGCCTGACATGATCCGCGTTGTGTGCGGTCATCTGAGTGCTCGCGTGCAGGGGAATGGAAGGGCATAGCGATTTGAGAAGCATCGCGCAGCCAAGGTCCTGCAGGATAAAAGCATCGACGCCCGCGTCTGAGGCGGCCTGCGCCGTTTCGAGCCAGCGTTTTATTTCCCGGTCGCGCACAAGCGTATTGAGCGCAAGATAAAGCTTAACGCCGGAGGCATGGGCATATGATGCGGCTTTGGAAAGATCGGAAAAATTATCCGCAAGGTTGCGCGCGCTGAAATTTTGCGCGCCGACATACACCGCGTCCGCGCCGTTCTGCACTGCTGCAATGAGACTGTCAAAATTACCCGCAGGCGATAAAAGCTCCATAAAAAACTCCTTATTGAATCAATTCTTTCGTTTCTATTATACATCATCCTGTCAAACCGCGATTTTCCTTGATTTAAAGCCCTTTTTGGTATATAATAAATTGTTTGAAAAGAAAGGGAGAATAGAATTGGTTAGAGAAGATTTGAGAAATATCGCGATTATCGCGCACGTAGACCATGGAAAAACAACGCTTGTGGATGAGATGCTCAAGCAGGGAGGAAGTTTCCGCGACAATCAGGTGGTTGCAGACCGTGTAATGGATTCCGGCGACCTCGAACGGGAACGCGGCATCACGATCCTTGCTAAGAATACGGCTACTTATTATAAGGATGTAAAAATAAATATTGTGGATACACCCGGCCATGCAGATTTTGGCGGCGAAGTAGAACGCGTACTTAAAATGGTCAACGGCGTTGTGCTTTTGGTGGATTCCTTCGAAGGGCCGATGCCGCAGACGCGTTTTGTATTGCAGAAGGCCCTGGAGCTTAACCACAGGGTGATTATTGTGATCAATAAAATGGACCGCCCGGACGCGCGTCTCAATGACGTGGGAGACGAAGTTTTGGAGCTGCTTTTGGAGCTTGACGCTACAAACGAACAGCTCGACAGTCCAATCGTTTATTGCTCGGGACGCGAGGGAACGGCGACGATGGATCCCAATGCACCCGGAACAGATTTAAAGCCGCTGTTTGATACGATTTTGGATTATATTCCCGCACCCCAGGGCGATCCGGATGCGCCGCTTCAAATGCTTGTGTCCTCTATTGACTACAATGATTATGTCGGAAGGATCGCCGTAGGACGCATCGAGCGTGGGACGATTAAAACAGGGCAGGAAGTGTCCCTGTGCGACTACCATGTCGAGGATTTGTGCACAAATGGAAAAGTGACGGCAATTTATCAATACGATGGGCTTAAGCGTGTTGCCGTCCCCGAGGCGAAAGCGGGCGATATTGTTGCGTTTTCCGGTCTTGACACAGTGAATATCGGTAATACGGTATGCGCGCCATATGAATTCGAGCCGATTCCATTTGTTAAGATATCGGAGCCGACTGTGGAAATGACCTTTTCCGTAAATGACAGCCCCTTTGCGGGCAGGGAAGGAAAGTTTGTCACATCGCGGCACCTGCGCGACCGCCTGATGTCAGAGCTGCGTAAGGACGTATCTCTGGGTGTGCATGAGACGGATAAAGCGGAGGCGTTCCGTGTGCTTGGGCGCGGTGAAATGCACCTTTCGATCCTGATTGAAACAATGCGCCGCGAGGGATATGAATTCCAGGTTTCGCCGCCTAAAGTGTTATATAAGACGATCGACGGGCACATGTGCGAGCCAATCGAGCGTTTGCTTGTGGATGTACCGGCAGAGAGCGTAGGGGCTGTGATCGAAAAGCTCGGTTCGCGCAAATCGGAGATG
The DNA here is from genome assembly GCF_055522415.1 of Christensenella sp. KGMB01412. Lineage (NCBI taxonomy): Bacteria > Bacillati > Bacillota > Clostridia > Christensenellales > Christensenellaceae > Christensenella > Christensenella sp. KGMB01412. Next base: position 152,879 of record NZ_JBVFVW010000001.1, read on the forward strand.
ATTCACATGACGCCGCAGGGCGAGCGAATGAGAATCGAATTTAAGATACCTGCACGCGGCTTGTTTGGATACCGTGGAGAATTCCTGACAGACACGCGCGGCGAAGGAATTCTCAATACCGTATTTGACGGATATGAACCGTATAAGGGAGAAATCGAAAAGCGCAGCGTGGGATCGCTCATTGCCTTTGAAACAGGCGACGCGGTTACATACGGACTATATAACGCACAGGAGCGCGGAACGCTCTTTATTGGGGCCGGCGTCCCGGTTTATATGGGGATGGTTGTAGGCAGCTCTCCCAAAAACGAAGACCTTGTGGTCAATGTATGCAAGAAAAAACACGCATCCAACGTCCGCGCGTCGGGAAGCGACGATGCGCTGAGGCTGGTTCCGCCGAAGAATATGAGCATGGAAGAGATGCTTGAATTTTTAGGGGAAGACGAGCTCCTGGAGGTAACTCCTGAAAGCCTGCGGATCAGGAAACGTGTGCTGGATCACCAACTGAGGATGAAATCGAATAAAAAATGAAAACACCGGATAACGTATTGCAAAATTGTAAAATGCCACAGGGGAAGCTTGGAGAAGAGACGCTTAGCCGCATGAATGAAAGCCATGCAGAGCTTACGGCATGGGCATTTTCCCAAATCGATATGAAAGATGACGCTATCGTGCTCGATGTTGGGTGCGGAGGCGGGAATGCCCTTAAAATGCTTTCCCGCCGCGCGAAAAACGGAAAGCTCTATGGAATCGATTATTCCGAAACTTCTGTAGAGGTCGCGGCAAAAGAAAACAAAGAAGATGTGGCAAGCGGTAAGATGGAGATATTCCACGGCAGTGTGTCAGAGCTTCCGTTCCCGGACGATATGTTTGACACGGTCACTACGGTGGAAAGCTATTACTTCTGGCCGGACCTGCCGCACGATTTTGCAGAGGTAAGGCGCGTCTTAAAACTGGGCGGTACATTTGTGATTGTTGCCGAGATGTATGCCCATGAAGGGCAGAGCGAGGAACAGAAGCGGATTGTGGATGTGCTGGGAATGCACAACAATACGCCCAAAGAGCTGGAACAAATGCTGACAGGGGCGGGGTATTCCAACGTAAGAATAGAGCTTGATGAAGGACGCGGCTGGCTTTGCGCGTTTGCCCAAAAATAAAAATACAATACAGAAAGGCCGCATACAGTCCGTTATGTTTGCGGCATTAAAAGGTACCGAAGTTGTGGGTACAATAGTATGGATAGGACAGGAAGCTATTTCACATATCCATCCGCTTGTTTCTAAGGGTTCTCATATTCAGCAATTTGTATGAGAGCTTTTTTGTATAAGGATATTTTGCGTCGGTTTCCACCCCGCAAAACGAATTGATGCCTGGCGACATCAAGAACGCCTTATTAGTTTTATACGCCGCTCTGCTTACGGGCGCAGAACAAAGACCGGCAGCCGGTAGCGCCCTCCAGAAGGACTCGTCAGGCAATGGATTGTTTCAGCATGAAACATATCGATACCATGATCGCATAGGATTGATTCCCTGCACGGTATCGCGTAGCTCTGAAAATTGCTGTTCAGTCTGATAGTTTTTGTATAAGCCATGCCATATTTTCACCCAGATTCGTAAGGGTTTGGATCCCTTCGCCATCATCCTGCCATTCGCCGGGATCTCCGGCCATCACATAATTCCAGTTTGAAGAACCGGGGACAATCATCTGATTTGCATGGAACAAGTAATTGATTGCGGAAAAAGCAAAGGCTCCGCCGTTCCTGCGCGCCGTGACCACCGCTGCCGCAGGCTTTCGTTTCAGCAGGTAACCATTGCTGCGAGCGACGCGGCCAAGCCTGTCGATCAGGCATTTGGTTTCCGGCGTTATATTTCCATAAAAAACAGGGGAACCGATCAGCAGCCCGTCTGCGTAAAGCGCGCTTTCGATCAGCGCGTTCATATCATCCGATGCAATTCCACAACGACGGTCATTGATATTACGGCAGTGCCGGCAGTCGATACATCCCTGCAAAAGCCTGCCTCCAACTTGTATGATTTCGGTATCGATCCCATACTTTTCCAGTGTATCACATACGATGAGAAGGCTTTGGTAAGTATTTCCTTTTTTGTGCGGGCTTCCGTTAAACGCGACGACTTTCATGCCGATTCCTCCAAAATAGTAATCAAAATGGTTTTCTCACGGAACAAATGATTATATAATTATATACAAATCTATCAATAAGATAAACAGGGAAAAGGCCAAACAACATATAAAATGTTTCTAAAATGTATTTTCATTGAATTGATAGAATGATATACTAAATTTTGTATGTAAAACAATATAAGGAGAAAGCGATGGATTTTCTAGTAGAAGGTTTTATGGCTCTCACATGGCAACAGGTTGTAATGTTTATTGTTGGCATTGTCCTCATTTACCTGGCAATCTCAAAAAAACTGGAACCGGCGTTATTATTACCGATTGGATTCGGCGCAATTTTAGTAAATATTCCATTTTCCGGTGCAGTTGATCAGGTGATGGCAGGAGTAGGGCCGGTGCAGGGTATTATAGACTGGCTGTTCAGCGTGGGAATCAACGCCAGCGAGGCTATGCCGCTATTGCTGTTTATTGGAATTGGAGCAATGATTGATTTCGGACCGCTCCTGAAAAATCCCAAGCTGCTGTTTTTTGGCGCTGCGGCACAGTTTGGTATCTTTTTTACGATACTTGCCGCCGCGGGAATGGGATTTTCGCTTACAGACGCTGCATCTGTGGGTATTATTGGAGCCGCGGACGGCCCCACGTCTATTCTGGTATCGCAGGTACTCGGCAGCCAGTATATGGGAGCGATCGCGGTTGCGGCCTATTCGTATATGGCGCTCGTGCCGATCATACAGCCCCTTGCGATCAAGCTCGTAACGACAAAGAAGGAACGGGCGATCGAAATGAAGTACGACGGGGGAGATATCCCCAAGATTGCAAAAATCTTATTCCCGATTGTAGTCACGATGATTGCAGGACTTGTGGCTCCGGCTTCTATCGCGCTTGTAGGCTTCCTGATGTTTGGCAACCTGCTGCGTGAATGCGGGGTGCTTGATTCGCTTTCCGATACGGCGCAGAAGGTTCTTGTAAACCTGATTACGCTGCTTCTGGGGATTACGATTGCGTCCACAATGAAGGCGGAAAATTTTGTCAATATACAGACGCTTATGATTATGGCGCTCGGCCTGATTGCATTCTTCTTCGATACGATTGCGGGCGTGATGTTTGCAAAACTGATCAATTTGTTCAGCAAGAAAAATAAACTGAATCCGATGATTGGCGCGGCGGGCATATCGGCGTTTCCGATGTCGGCACGGGTTGTACAAAAAATGGGTCTTGAAGCAAATAACCAAAACCACCTGTTGATGTTTGCGGTGGGGGCGAATGTTTCAGGACAGATCGCTTCGGTCATCGCGGGCGGCGTAATTTTAGGGCTCGTGCCCGCGCTTCTGTAAAGGAGGATTATTATGGATGTAGTTGGTGCTTCGCTGCAGCTGATGTGGCAGGGAATGGTTTCGATTTTTGTAGTCATGGCGGCAATCTGTATTGTCGTATTGATTGTAAATAAGGTTACGACAAAAAAGAAAAAACAATAGAATGGACTATCGGCAAATATTGGAAGAAAAGCTTGTCCCGTTATACGGAACAGCGCGTCTGCCACAGGGAATGGAAGTCTATCCCGGGCTGCGCAATGTGATTTCTTTTGCACTGCCGCTTCCGCGCACAATTATTGAAGGGATTCGTAAACACGGACCGGATAAAGCTTATTTTCACCATTACCGTACGTGCAATGCGTATATCGATCATGTGTCCTTCACGTTGGTGCTTGCGCTTGAGCGGGAAGGCTACGCAGCCGTATATGTACCCGCTTCACAGTCTGTGAGCGATGACGGCCTGCGCGGAATGCTTTCCCATAAGGCTGCGGCGGTTTTGTGCGGGCTTGGAGGGATCGGCCAAAACGACCTTCTGGTCACACGCGAATATGGCTGCGGCGTGCGCCTTGGAACGGTGATGACGGATTATCCGGTGGAGGAGAGCGGGATTATACAAAATCCATGTACAAATTGCGGGAACTGCGTGAAGCAGTGTCCATCCGGCGCGCTGGCCGGAACAGAGTGGAGTATCAATACGCCGCTTTGCGATATTATCGACGCGGAAAAGTGCAGCCGGTACATGAAAAGGGCTTTTCAAAAAATAGGGAGGGGAGCGGTTTGCGGCATTTGTATGGCGGCGTGTCCTGTTGGAAACAACCGCAAATAATCATCTGTTTTGAAAAATCTGTTAATAAATTATTACGAAACTATTTACAATATAAAAAAAAGGATGTATAATGATCAAAGTTATAAAAATGGGTAAAACCTGTTTAGAGCGAAAAAGACAGAGGAGATTAATATGAACCATATTATATCTAATGTTAAGAAAAGTTTTTCTAAAACGGTAAAAACCATGAAAAACAAGCTTGCGAGTATGAAAAGCGGCTTTTCTAACATGAAGACAGTTACCAGAAAAAGTGCACACAGACGCGGCAGCGTCGGCGGCATTCATCCGGTAAGGGCATCACGGACGGGCAGGGCATCGGTTGTGATGCAGGCCGCACCGCGTAAAACGCGCAGATATGCTACAAGAAGAGTAAACCGGAAACGTTTTACAGTGGTTGTAGCGATTGCCACAGTAGCAATTATGGTACCGGTAATGGTAATGGCTGCGAACGGCGATACAGGCGTACCAGCGACGCAGAATGAGCCGGAGGCGGTTGTAGAACCGGTATCTGAGCCGGTGCAGGAGGCAACACCTTCAGTAGCTGCGGCAACGCCGGCTCCCGAGCTAACAGATATGACCGAAGCAGTGACTCCGGCGGCAGAGGATGCAACTGTAGCGGAAGCCACAACGGAACCGGAGCCGACTCCGGAACCGACTCCACAATATGTGACATTGACGGCAGGAATGAATGATCCGTCGGTACCTGCGCTGCAGGAAAGACTGATGGAGCTCCATTATATGTCTCAGGATCAACCGACCGATTTCTTTGGCCCGGCTACACTGATGGCGGTTCAGGCATTCCAGCGTAAAAACGGTCTTGATGTAGACGGAGCTGCAGGTCCGGCTACACAGGCTGCGATTTTCTCCGATGCGGCAAAAGAATACACGGCAGCTCTTGGAGCTGAAGGTGACGATGTATCGAAAATTCAGGACAGGTTACAGCAACTTGGATATTCTGTGAGCGTTACTGGTTACTTTGGCGAGGATACGGAAAAGGCAGTGAAATATTTCCAGCGCATGAACGGACTTACGGACGACGGCAGCGTTGGCAACCAGACAAAAGAGATGCTTTTCTCTGATAATGCTGAACCGGCTGAGGAGAAGAAGGCAGAAGATAAGAAAAAAGAAGAAGAAAGCAAGAAGGAAAACAGTTCTTCTGGCAATAAGGGCAACAGCTCAAGCGGAAATAAGGGCAATAGTTCCTCTTCCGGCGGAAGCAGTTCGTCAGGCGGCGGAAGCGCTCCTTCGGCAAATCCGGGCGATGTAGAAGCATTTATTGATGCTGCTATGGCTCAGGTTGGTAAGCCGTATGTGCTTGGCGGAAAAGGCCCGGATTCGTTTGACTGTTCCGGATTTGTATACTATGCGCTCAAACAGAGCGGAAATGGTATTGGGTACATGACCTCCAGCGGTTGGGCAAACTCTGGCTACACCTCGGTAAGCTGGGATAACCTCCAGCGCGGTGACATCGTATGCGTGTCCGGTCACGTTGGTATCTACCTTGGCGGCGGACAGATCGTAGACGCTTCGTCAGGTTCCGGACAAATCGTTGTCAGAAACATGGGTTCCTGGTTCCAGAGCAGATTTATCTGCGGGAAACGAGTCCTGTAACATTAAAAAGTAAAACAAAAATACGGGAACGGACGCTTAAAACAGTGTCCGTTCTTTTTTATGTTCTTGTATAGTTCACATATATTTGCTATAATATTTTGTCAGCAGGAGGTTAGTATGGCAGGTTATAAGTTAGGTTTGGATATAGGCTCTACAACGATTAAGCTTGTCTTGATCGATGAAAACAAAAATATATTATTTGAGCGCTACAGAAGACATTTTTCGGATGTGCGCGGGGAATTACTAAATTTATTCAAAGAAATAGCAGAAGAATGTGGAGAATATGAAGTGACGTCTGCCGTTACCGGCTCAGGCGGTCTTTCGGTTGCGAATTTACTTGGACTTCCCTTTACGCAGGAGGTTGTGGCAGGGGCAAAAGCCACGCAGGAATTTATTCCGCAGGCAGACGTTGTGCTTGAGCTTGGCGGCGAGGATGCAAAGATTACTTATATGAAGCCGTCCCTCGAGCAACGTATGAACGGTACATGCGCGGGAGGAACGGGCGCGTTTATCGATCAGATGTCCACGCTTCTGAATATGGATCCGATGGGCCTGAACGAATACGCAAAAACCTACAATACAATCTATCCGATTGCGGCCCGTTGCGGCGTATTTGCAAAAACAGATGTTCAGCCGCTGATCAACGAAGGCGCTGCAAAGGAGGATATTGCTGCGTCAATTTTTCAGTCTGTGGTGAACCAGACCATTTCAGGCCTGGCCTGCGGCAGGCCAATCAGGGGAAATGTTGCCTTTTTGGGCGGACCGCTGCATTACCTGACCGAGCTGCGGAAGCGCTTTATCGAAACGCTCAATTTGCATGACGAGGCAATTATCCATCCGGAGAATTCCCATTTGTTTGTTGCGATGGGTGCGGCGCTTATGGCGGAAGGCAGAAAATTTAAACTAAAGGATTTACCGGAAATGCTGCAAACGGCCGGGGAAGGCGAGCATGAGACGCGCAGGCTGCAGTCGCTCTTTGCATCGCAGCAGGAATATGATGAATTCGTAAAACGCCATGCACAAAAAAATGTGCAAAGAGCGGAACTCTCGCAGGCACAGGGTGAGTGCTTCCTTGGCATGGACGCAGGCAGCACGACAATCAAAGCTGTCTTAATCGATGGGGAAAGCAGGCTTCTGTATTCCCATTACCATTCCAATGAAGGCAATCCGCTTGATTCGGCGGTCCGGATTGTTAGGGATATTTACAGCAAACTGCCGGAAAAAGCCTATATTGCAGGGGCATGCGTCACGGGCTATGGAGAGGCAATCATCAAGGAAGCGCTGAAGCTTGATCTTGGTGAGATCGAAACGATGGCGCACTATAAGGCTGCGGAATTCTTTAACCCGGATGTTGACCTTATCATTGATATCGGCGGACAGGATATGAAGTGCCTGCGTATCAAAAACGGTGTTGTGGACGGTATTATGCTCAATGAAGCATGTTCCTCCGGTTGTGGAAGCTTTTTACAGACGTTTGCGCAAAACCTGAGTATACCCATTCAGGATTTTGCTCAGGAAGCGCTGAAAGCAAAAAACCCTGTAGACCTCGGTACGCGTTGCACGGTATTCATGAACAGCCGCGTTAAACAGGCGCAAAAAGAAGGCGCAACAGTTGGAGATATCTCTGCGGGACTTTCCTATTCGGTCGTGAAAAATGCCCTGTATAAAGTTATCAAGGTGAAAGATCCGGCAGACCTTGGGAAGAATATCGTAGTGCAGGGGGGTACCTTTAAAAACAATGCGATCCTGCGCACGTTTGAGCTTGAACTGGGACGGGATGTTGTGCGCCCTGATATCGCCGAGCTTATGGGCGCGTTTGGCGCTGCGCTCCTTGCAAGAAAGGAAATGCGCGGCAGGAAGAGCTCCATATTGACCGTAGAAGAGCTTGCGGCTTTCAATTATAAAGGCAGCTTTGCACGTTGTGGGAAATGCGAAAACCGCTGTATGCTTACGATAACGACCTTTGACGACGGCAGGAAATTTATTTCCGGGAACCGTTGTGAGAAGGGCAGCGGCATGATGAAAAAGAACGATCTGCCGAATCTTTATGATTACAAATTAAAGAGGGTATTTGATTACAAGTCCCTTGATGAAAAAGATGCGCCCAATGGTACGATAGGGATTCCACGCGCACTCAATATTTATGAAAATTATCCTTTCTGGCATGCGATGTTTACAAAGCTTGGCTTTCGCGTGGTTCTTTCCGATCCTTCGAGCCATTCGATGTTTGAAAAAGGAATGGAGACGATTTCATCCGATACGGTCTGCTATCCTGCAAAGCTTATTCACGGGCATATTGAAAACCTCGCGGAAAAAGGCGTAGCGAAAATATTCTATCCCTGTATTCCCTTTGAACGCAAGGAATTTGGGGATTCCAATAATCACTATAATTGTCCGGTTGTCACATCTTATCCTGAGGTAATCAAGAGCAACATGGATGTGCTGAAGGAACGTGAAATTGAATTTATTAATTTCTTTGTTGCGCTTGACGAGCGGGAGTTTATGCCGGCAAAGATCATGAAGGAATTTGGAAAATACGGCATAACAGAGCAGCAGGCGCAGGAGGCCTCTGACGCTGCCTATGAGGCGCTTGACCGCTTTAAGCAGGATATGCGTGAACAAGGCGAAAAGACGATTAAATGGCTTCAGGAGACGGGAAATACGGGCATCGTGCTTGCAGGAAGGCCGTATCACGTGGATGCGGAAATCAACCACGGAATTCCATCGCTCATTACGAGCTATGGGCTTGCGGTATTGACGGAAGACAGCGTGGCCCATCTGGGGCACTTGGAGCGTCCGATCCGCGTCATGGACCAGTGGGCCTTCCATACGAGGCTTTATGAAGCGGCGGCGGCGGTGGGGAAATATGACTGCCTGCAAATGGTGCAGCTCAATTCATTTGGGTGCGGCCTTGACGCGATTACGACAGACCAGGTGCACGAGATCATTGAGGCTGCCGGAAAGATTTATACGGTGCTGAAGATTGACGAGATCAGCAACCTGGGTGCGGCAAAAATCAGGATTCGCTCGTTGATTGCTGCCCTCAAAGAGAAGAAGGAAGAAGAGGCGGAGCATCCAGAGCAGAAAACAGAGCATAAAAATGCGGTCTGGAAGAGGCGCATTTTTACCAGGGAAATGCGGGAGAAGGGAACGATTGTCTGCCCGCAGATGGCGCCTTTGCAGTTCCAGTTCTTAAAACAGGCGTTTGATCCGACAGGATACAACTTCACGGTGCTTACAGAGGTAACCAAGGAAGATATCGACGTGGGACTGAAGTATGTCAATAATGACGCGTGCTATCCGACGATTATCGTTGTAGGGCAGCTCGTGAATGCGTTTCTGACGGGAAAGCTTGATCCGGACAATACGGTCATTATGCTCACGCAGACGGGCGGTGGCTGCCGTGCGTCCAATTACCTTGCGTTTTTACGAAAAGCGCTTAAGGAAGCGGGGTTCCCGCAGGTGGTCGTGGTATCCATTAACTTCTCTGGCCTGGAGAAAAATCCTGGATTCCGTTTTACGCCGGGGCTCGCGATGCGCCTGCTCCTTGCAATTCCGCTGGGAGACCTCTTGCAGAAGTTGCTTCTTGCAACCAGGCCGTATGAAAAGAATAAAGGCGAAACGGATGCGCTCTTTGATAAGTGGGTTGGAAAAGTACAGGATATTGTGGAACATACGCGATATTTTGGCTACCGCAAGGCGGCAAAACAGATGGTAAAGGATTTTGAAGCGATCGAGCGCACAAATGAAGTGAAGCCTAAGGTAGGTATTGTCGGCGAAATTCTGGTAAAATACCATCCGGACGCCAACAACCATGCCATTGAGGTCATTGAGCGGGAGGGTGGCGAAGCCGTGATGCCCGCGCTGATGGAATTTTTCACGTATAGTTTGTACAGCTGTAAGTTCAAGTACGAGGAAATGGGAAAATCCAAAGGTGTTTATAAGGCCTCCATGTTTGGCATATGGCTGGTCAACTGGTTCCGTAATCCCATTCAGCGCGCGCTCAGGAAAAGCAAATACTATACGCCATACCCTGATATACGCCATTTGGCGGAGCAGTCCGAGCAGATGATTTCCTGCGGCAACTGTACGGGTGAAGGATGGTTTTTGACTGCGGAAATGCTCCACCTGATCGAGGAGGGCGCGCCGAACATCATCTGCGTCCAGCCGTTTGCCTGCCTGCCAAATCACGTTGTGGGCAAAGGGATGATCCGCGGCATCAGGAATACGTATCCGCAGGCAAATATAGTCGCGGTGGATTACGATCCTGGAGCGTCGGAGGTCAACCAGCTCAACAGGATCAAGCTGATGATCTACAGCGCTTTTGAGAACCTGAAGATGCAGCAGGAGCAAAAGCAGGGAGAATAACAACAGCAAAGAGAAAGCGGCTTTCCGTAAGAGGGCCGCTTTTGTTATATTTTTCGAACTGTATCACTTATAAATGAACGACAAGAAAGATCTATATTATCTAAAACAGGCTTTTTTGTAATTGACTGTGTTCATATTTAATGCTATGATTGTAAAATATAAGAAACGTGTAAAAAGTAGGTAAAGTGGTGAAATGGGTATGAAGCGGTTTTTCGCTGTTCTTTTGCTGGTTGTTATGTTATTTTCCATGACGGGTTGTATGGGGAAGGGCGATAACACAGTAGTTATTTATTCAAGTGCGGAGATGTACCGCAATGAATACATCCAGAAAAGGCTGCGGGAGGAGTTTCCGCAGTATGATATTATCGTAGGATATATGCCAACCGGAAACCAGGCTGCAAAGCTTCTTGTCGAAGGCGAAAAATCGGAATGCGATATTTCTTACGATCTTGAATATGGATATGTGGAAAAGCTCAAAGACGTACTTGCCGACCTTTCAGGGTACGACACCTCGCGTTACATGGAAGATATGCTTGATGAGAACCATCGCGTATTGCCTGAATGCAGGAATGGCGGATGTATCGCAATCAATACCGAAATACTGGAAAAACATGGGCTGCCCGAGCCGGAAAGCTATGAAGATTTGATCAAACCGGAATATAAGGGGCTCATTTCAATGCCAAATCCAAAATCATCGGGAACCGGATATATGTTTTTAAAAAGCCTCGTGAACGCATGGGGAGAGGAGAAAGCGTTTGCGTATTTTGACGCGCTCTCTAAAAATATACTGCAATTTACCTCATCCGGATCGGGGCCCGTAAACGCGCTTGTGCAGGGCGAAGCGGCGATCGGCCTTGCGATGACAAGCCAGGCAGTCATGGAAAACAACAACGGTGCAAAGTTAAAAATCAAGTTTTTCAAGGAAGGCTCGCCATATTCGAGATACGGCGCCGCAATGGTAGCGGGAAAACAGGACCGCCAATGTGTGCGGGATGTTTTCGAATTTCTGGATAGTACGCTGATAGCGGAGGATAAAGAGAAATTCTTCCCGGAAAAAATTTATAAGGATGTTGATTTCAATGTGCAGGGATATCCGCAGGACATTCAATATGCGGATATGAGTAACGATACAAAAGCGGAGAAAGAGCGTTTGCTGGAAAAGTGGGTATACTGATGGGGAAAGAAAAACTGGTTATTGAAGGAATTTCAAAGGAATTTGGGACAAACGAGGTATTGCGGAATATAAGCTTTACCGTTAACGAGGGAGAATTTTTATCGATCCTCGGCCCGTCCGGCTGTGGCAAAACGACGATACTGCGTATTTTGATCGGCCTTGAGCAGGCAAGCAAGGGAACGATCAAAAAGGATGGAGTGGATATCACAGGGTTTGCTCCTGCAAAAAGGGGCATGGGAATCGTATTCCAGAATTATGCGCTGTTTGAAAATATGACGGTACTTGGCAATGTGGAATATGCGCTGAAAAGGAATCCTGAATTGAAAGGGCAATCACGTGAGATCGCAGAGCGCCTGATCGAACAGGTCGGCCTGAAAGAGCACAGCGCGAAACGTCCGCACAAGCTTTCAGGGGGACAGCAGCAGCGTGTCGCGATTGCGCGCACACTGGCGCTTAATCCGGACGTTATTTTATTCGACGAGCCCATGTCCGCGCTGGATGTGGATACGCGGCTTTCCCTTCGCGCAGAGCTGAAGAGTATTCAAAAGCAGTTTGGCTCAACGATGATCTATATTACGCACGACCAGGAGGAAGCGTTTGCCATGTCGGACCGTATCATGGTTTTAAATGATGGCAGGATACAGCAGATCGATACGCCGAGGAATATCGTCGACCATCCGGCGAATGATTATGTGGAACGCTTTGTAATCCATAATATACAGCTTAAAATAGATTCCCTGATTGGGTTTGCGAGGGCAAAGCAATGAGGACTGCGAAGAAGGGCGTCAATGGTATCCATCTTTTGCTTGCGGCATTTTTTATTGTAGCCGTACTGCTTCCGTTGATCCGTATGCTGTCTTCCATGGCAGGCGAGGATGTTTCGGGCATCATCACGTCGGAGACCTTTTTGACCGCAATGGAAAACTCGCTTTTGGTGTCAACGGTTTCCACGCTGATTTCCGTAGGGCTGGCAACGGCACTGGCCTGGTTCATTGCACGTTCCGCCATCCGTTTTAAAGGCCTCTTTACCATTCTGTTTACATTGCCAATGCTGATTCCATCTATTTCACACGGCATGGGCCTTGTTGTGCTGTTTGGCTCAAACGGCGTCATAACGAATCTGCTTCATCTGGAAGGAAACATATATGGCTTTTGGGGCATTGTGATCGGTTCCGTCATGTATTCGTTCCCGGTGGCGTTTTTGATGATATTGGATTTGCTCAAATATGAGGACAGTACGCCCTATGAAGCGGCGAGTGTGCTTGGAATATCAAAAGCCAGGCAATTTGGTGCAATCGGCTTTCCATACCTGCGTAAACCTATGATTTCCGTAATTTTCGCAGTTTTTACGCTGATCATAACAGATTACGGCGTGCCGCTTACCGTCGGAGGACAGTTTTCCACGCTTCCGGTTATGATGTATCAGGATGTAGTAGGTCTGCTGCAGTTTGGAAAGGGAAGTGTAATCGGCCTTGTTTTACTTGTTCCGGCGTTTGTGGCTTTCCTGATTGACCTGCTGGATAAAAACAAAGGAAATTTGTCGTTTGTAACGAGGCCGTTCAGAATCATCAAGAACAAAATAAGGGACGCGGCTGCATACGTATCCTGTACGGCAGTCAGTCTGTGTATCCTGCTGCCGATTGCGGCGTTTGCGCTGTTAACCTTCGTAACAAAGTATCCGATCGATATGACGCTGACGCTTGATAACATCACGCGAACGCTTGAAATCGGAGCAGACCGATATCTTGCAAATTCACTGATTATTTCAGCGTTTGTGGCAGTGCTTGGCGTGGTCGTCGCGTATATTACAGCCTATATGACGGCGCGTATGCCGTCAAAATCTTCAAAGATGCTGCATCTTGTTTCGATCATTACGCTTGCAATACCCGGACTCGTGCTTGGGCTCTCCTATATGATGTTTTTCAATGGGACTCCCATCTATGGCACGCTTGCGATATTGATTCTGGTCAACATCATGCACTTTTTTGCTTCGCCCTACCTGATGATGTATAATACATTCGGAAAGCTGAACCAGAATCTGGAAGCGGTGGGAGCGACGCTGGGTATCAGCCGTGGAAGAATCATTCTGGATGTCCTGATACCGCAGTCAAAAGCGACGATTGCGGAAATGTTCGCTTACTTTTTTGTGAATTCGATGATGACGATTTCCGCGGTGTCGTTTCTTTCAACGCTCAGTACGCAGCCTTTATCGCTGATGATTACAATGTTTGAGGCGCAGATGATGCTGGAATGCGCGGCGTTTGTATCTCTGCTGATACTTGCGGTAAACCTTCTTTTAAAGGGCGGGATCAACTTGTATAAACGAAATTTAAGGAAAAAGGAACTGGCATGAATTTAACAAAAAATCAATTTGAACTATTGGCGGACCTGGAACAAAATAAAGAAGTGCTCACACAGCGCGAGCTTGCGCAAAAGCTGGGGAAAGCGCTCGGTACGGTTAATAAGACGATGACGCAGTTACAAAGCCTTGGCTATGCGCGGGAAGGGAAAATCACTCAGGAAGGGCTTTTGGCGCTGGAACCATACCGTGTAAAACGCGCTGTTTTTATTGCTGCGGGATTTGGCTCAAGGCTCGTACCGATTACGCTCAACACTCCAAAACCGCTTGTGCGGGTAAACGGCACGAGGCTGATTGATACGCTGATCGATGCCGTTATTGCTGCGGGAATTGAAGAAATATATATTGTGCGCGGATATCTTGCAGAGCAATTCGATCAGCTCCTATACAAATATCCGCAGATCAAATTTATTGAAAATCCGGTGTATAACGAGGCAAACAACATTTCTTCTGTGATGTATGCGCGCGACCTGCTTGAAAATTCGTATGTACTTGAAGCGGATTTGTTGTTGTATAATCCGAAGATAATTCGGAAATATCAATATTCCTCCAATTATCTGGGCGTGCCTGTAAAGGAGACGGAAGATTGGTGTTTTTACAGCAGTAACCATAAATATATCACGAAGCTTGGAATTGGCGGAACGAACTGCCACCATATGTTTGGAATATCCTACTGGACGGGCGAAGACGGAAAACGTTTGGGTGAATGCGTAAAACAGGTTTACGAGATGCCGGGCGGCAAAGAGCGGTACTGGGATCAGGTACCGCTTGAATATCATATCAGGGATTTTAAGGTTGCCATCCGCGAATGCACGTTCGACGACATTATTGAGATCGATACCTACAAAGAATTAAAATGCCTCGATCCAACATATGGCGAGGCATAAGGAAGCTTCGAATCATTTTATTTGATGGTCACATTTTCAACTCCCCGCAGAAATGCGAGGAGTTTTTCCTTTTGCGCCATTGCATCGTCATAGCCAACGTGATACTGTGCGGTCAGTTTCGCAGGATCTTTTTCCATCCGTCCTGCAATGATGGGCTTTGTGGGGCGGATGATAATTGCCTTCCCTTCTTTTTCCTGCCGTTCAGCGATTTGAATGCTTTCGTTATAATACGCATAACGGTTTGCGATTGTGTGTGCAAATTGCCTGTGGGAAGGGTAACGCACGTAGGGGAACCATGGCATTTTGCTCCTGTGCTGCTGAAAGCCTTCGCAACGCGTAAGCACAATTATATTTTTGCTGTTTCCTTTTTTCATGGAATATTCGATTGGGATCGAATCACTCGCTCCGCCGTCCATGAGTTTATGGCCGTCCACCTTTACAATCGTGGATGCCATGGGAATTGCCGCAGTAGCGCAAAGGTACTTCATGTCGGAATCGTTGGTGAGATCGTTAAGCTGATGGTAGAAGGGCGTTCCATCCTCAACGTTTGTCGCAACAATCGTCAGCTTTTGTTTGGAATCACAAAACGCGTCATAATCGAAGGGGATGATGTTGCGCGTCACCTCGTAAAAGACATATTTCATACCAAAAAACGAGCCGGTGGTAATAAAATTCCACAAGCTCAGGTATTTCCTGTTGATACAGGTGTTGTAGATAGCCAGGTTTCTTCCGTGCTGCCCGGATACATAAGAAATCGCGTTTGCGGCTCCAGCAGAAACGCCAATGATATCGTTCATTTCGATTCCCATATCGAGAAATGCGTCCAGAACGCCGGCGGTGTAGCTGCCACGCATTCCGCCGCCCTCCAGAACCAGTCCTGCATTTGTCATTTGTCTCACCTCGCATGATCGATATACGCAAACAAGCGTATTTTATTATTATAACTTTTCTGAAAAATAAAATCAAAAGTATGGTACAATATGATCAGGAGTTATGTGATATGTTTTGGATTATTTTGCTTGCGGCGGTTTTGTGCCTGATCGTGTTTCTTTATTATTTTATGACAGCGGGAAAGCCGGTACGGTCATGGCTCGAGGATTACGCTTATGCCCATCGCGGGCTGCATACAGGGGAATTTCCGGAAAATTCCCTTGCCGCGTTTCAAAACGCGGTTGATCATGGATATGCCATCGAGCTTGACGTTCATCTTTCACGGGATGAGGTTTTGGTTGTATTTCATGACGAAAGCCTCAAACGGATGACGGGCTTTGACGGAAGAATAGAGGATTTGACGCTCGAAGAGCTCAGAACGCTGCGGCTTGCAGGTACGCAGCACGGTATACCAACCCTGCAGGAAGTATTTGACACTGTAGATGGAAAGGTACCGTTGCTGATTGAACTGAAAAATGTCGGAAGGGCGGGAAAGCTTGAGATGGCACTGTTCGAAGCCCTCAGTACATACCGTGGCAAATATGCGGTGCAGTCATTCTCGCCGTTCTCAGTTCGGTGGTTTCGTAAAAATGCGCCGGGCGTTCTCAGGGGGCAGCTTTCTGCAACCTTTTCGCAGTATGCCGACGAATTTCCAAAATGGAAACGCCGGGCCCTTAAGCATTTAATTGTGAACGCCATCAGCCGTCCAAACTTCATCAACTATGAGCTTGACGGGCTGGAAATGCCGGTCATAAAGCGCCTTCGGAAAAGAGGTATCCCAATTTTTGCGTGGACGGTGCGTACTGGTGAGGAGGAAGAACGGGCGTTGAAGTATGCCGATGTAATGGTGTTTGAAAATATTGAGGTGAAAAACATTGAAAAATAAGATTCTGTCCTTTTTAATCATATTGTTTGGCGCGCTGTCTTTTTTGATTTTTGTGCCGACCGTGTGGTGGCTTGGACTTGCCTTCGCGATTCTGGCGGTGGTGATTGGCGGGGCGATGCTAAAGACGGTGCATATTTTTGCGGTCGTTGGAATGCTCCTTGCGATTGTTGCCTGCGCAATCTATCTTTTTATGATGAATGCGGCGGGAATTTCTGTCTTTAGCTGATATTAGAAAAATAGTTGTTTTAATGTGCTCCCTTTTTCTTATAAATAAGCTGCACATATCTGTATATGCAGGTGTGGAGGAATAATTAGAACAGGAGATGCCAATCATGAATATTTATGATTTCAGTGTGAAAAAGATGGACGGCGGGACGCAGCCGATGAAAGACTTTGAGGGCAAGGTTGTGTTGATTGTGAACACAGCGAGCAAATGTGGTTTCACGCCACAGTTTGAAGGTCTGGAGAAATTATATCAGGATTATAAGGATAAGGGACTTGTGGTGGTTGGTTTTCCGTGCAACCAGTTTGCAGGGCAGGATCCGGGCTCCAATGAAGAGATCAAGGAATTTTGCAGCCTGAACTACGGCGTTACGTTTCCAATGATGGCAAAGATTGACGTAAACGGTGAAAATGCTGATCCGCTTTACGATTACCTGAAATCCCAAAAGGGCTTTGCGGGCTTTGATCCGGCCCATCCGATTGCCGCGAAGCTTGATGAAATTCTGCGTGCAGAGAATAAAGATTATGACAAAGACAGCAGCATCAAATGGAATTTCACAAAGTTTTTGGTGAATAAGGACGGAGTCGTGGTAGAACGCTTTGAACCCACGTCAACGCCCGAACAAATTGCTCCGCATATCGAAGCGCTTTTGTAATGATAATTTAAAACGCCGCCGCTTGACGGCGTTTTTTTGTGCATTCCCGTAATAGATTAAAAAAGTATGGAATTTCATGACAGTATCATATAGAATAGAATTAATATTTGTATCAACATATTTTGGGAGGGGCCGACGTTGCTGAAACTATACAAAGGATTAAAAAAATATACCGGGCAACTGGTTTTGATGATCATATTGATGCTGGGCCAGGTGTTCTCCATGCTGATGCTTCCCAATCTGATGTCTTCTATCATAGATAAAGGTGTGATTGCAGGCGATATCGGCTTCATTACCACGACGGGTATTATTATGCTTTGTATAACGCTGGTTGGCTCTGCGAGCGCGATCGGCGTAGGTTATTTTGCTTCGAAGATCGGCGTGGGATTTTGCACGGATGTGCGTAAAAAGCTTTTCCATAAGGTGGGGCAATTTACAATGGCGGAGTTTGATAAAGTTGGAACGTCTTCGCTGACTACGCGTACCACCAACGATATTATGCAGATACAGGATTTTTCGATTATGATGTTTCGTGTGGTAATCCTGGCTCCATTGATGTGCGCGGGAGGAATTGCGCTCGCCATACAAAAAAACATGCAGCTTGCATGGGTTATTATCGCCTGCATGCCTCTTATCCTGGTGTTTCTGATCATCGTTATGAGGAAGGCATTCCCTGTATTCCGCTCGATGCAGTCCAAGCTTGACGGACTCAACGTCGTTATGCGTGAGAATATCACCGGCGTACGCGTGATTCGCGCATTTACGGCAGAGCAACGCGAGGAGAAACGTTTTGAGGATGCAAACCGGGTTTTGACAAAAACGTCAGTCCGTTCGCAGGTACTGATGTCTACGCTTATGCCGCTTTTGATGCTGATTGTCAATCTGGGAACGATTGCCGTTGTATGGTTTGGCGGGCAGCAGATCGCGCAGGGGACTCTGGAAGTGGGAGATTTGATGGCGTTCATCCAGTATCTCGTGCTGATCATGTATTCGCTTGTTATGATGTCCCTTATTTTTGCTATGATGCCGCGTGCGAGCGTGTGTGCGGACAGAATTAACGAGGTTATGGATATTGATATTGATATCAGGAACAAGGAGCATACCGAAAAACCGCAGGCAAAATCTGGCGTTGTGGAGTTCAGGAATGTTACTTTTAAATATGGCGATGCGGAAAACCCCGCGGTTTCCAATATCAGTTTTACGGCGATGCCCGGGCAGACCACTGCGATCATCGGTTCTACGGGCAGCGGAAAATCATCTGTGATTATGCTGATACCCCGGCTGTACGACGTAACAGACGGAGCGGTTCTTGTAGACGGCGTTGATGTTCGTGATTATGACATACACGAGCTCCGCGACCGTATTGGCTATGTGCCGCAAAAAGCGGTGCTGTTTTCTGGAACGATCAGGGAAAATATTGCTTATGAAAACGAAGATATGCCTATGAGCCAGGTAGAACGCGCAGCGCGTATCGCACAGGCGGATTCGTTTATCGAGCAAAAACAGTCGAAGTACGACGATCCGATCGCGCAGGGAGGCTCGAATGTTTCGGGCGGACAAAAACAGCGGCTTGCGATTGCGCGGGCGCTCGCGGGGGATGCAAGCATATATATATTTGACGACAGTTTTTCTGCGCTTGATTTCAAGACAGACGCGACGCTGCGAAAAGCAATCAAGGAAAATACAAAAGACGCAACGGTGATTATTGTTGCGCAACGGATTAATACGATTATGGACGCGGATAACATTCTCGTGATCGATAAAGGTAAAATTATCGGACAGGGTACGCATGACCAGCTCGTAAAAACGTGTGACGTTTACGCGGAAATCGCGCGTACGCAGATGTCGTAGGGGGTGTTTTGAAGTGAAAGTCGGAAAAGGACAACCGGTTCAGGATGAAAAAGCAAAAAATATCGGCGGAACGACAAAACGTCTTCTTGGATTTTTCATGCCATATAAAAAACAGCTCTTTGCGGTGCTTATTCTGGCCGCGTTGGGAACGCTGTTTTTGATTATTGGCCCTAAAATGCTTGGAGAAGCGACCAATACGATTTTTGCAGGCATCGCGAGCACCGCGGATGGTAATAATTCTTCCGCGAATATCGACTTCCAGAAGCTGTCTTCAATTTTGGCGACACTTGTAGTGGTGTATGGGCTTTCGGCCCTGTTTACGTACCTGCAGCAGAGAACCACTGCCAAGGTAGCCCAGAACACGATTTTTGATTTGCGCGAAGCAGTGGACAGGAAAATACAGCGGCTGCCGCTTAATTATTTTGATACGCATACGCATGGGGACGTGCTCTCGCGCACCACTACGGATATTGAGCGAATCAGCACGACAATCCAGCAAACGATGACGCAGCTTATTACGGCGGTGTTTACGATTATTGGTATTATCGTAATGATGATCTCTATCAGCTGGCAGATGATGCTGATTGCGCTTCTGGTACTGCCGATTGCAATGTATTTGTCCTCGCTTGTAGTCCGCAAGTCGCAGAAATATTATATTGGTCAGCAGGACAAGCTTGGATCGGTGAACAGCTATGTGGAGGAGATGTACTCCGGGCATAATATTATCAAATTATATAATACGGAAGAGCGTACGGAGAAAGAATTTGATGAAATGAACGACGCCCTTTATGAGGACGCGCGGCGTTCGCAGTTTGCGTCGAGTATTATCATGCCGATTACAAATTTTGTGGGTAATCTGGGATACGTCGGGATTTGTGTGCTTGGCGGGGTGCTCACCTCAAACGGGACGCTTACCGTTGGCGCAATCCAGGCGTTTATTCAGTATATGCAGCAGTTTACACAGCCAATCGTACAGACGGCGAATATCGTTAACCTGATGCAGTCTACGATTGCGGCGGCAGAACGCGTGTTTGAGTTGCTTGACGAGCCCGAGCAGGTGCCTGAAAACAAAGAACTGAAAGTCATTGGCCATACGAATGGAGAGATTACTTTTGACCATGTTCGTTTTGGCTATACGCCGGATAAGATACTGATTTCCGATATGAACCTGCATGTAAAGCCGGGGCAGAAGGTTGCCATCGTCGGGCCGACCGGCGCGGGAAAAACGACTCTCGTTAACCTTCTGATGCGTTTTTACGAGCTCTCCGGTGGCAGCATAGCGATCGACGGAACCGACATCAGGGATATTTCCAGGCAAAACCTGCGCGGCCTTTTTGGCATGGTGCTACAGGAAACATGGCTTTACTCCGGGACGATTCGTGACAACATTCGCTACGGCAAGCCGGATGCAACGGACGAAGAAGTACTTGCGGCGTGTAAAATGGCGAATGTAGACAGCTTTATTCGTACGCTGCCGGGAGGCTACGATATGGAAATTAACGAGGAAGCAAGCAATATATCGCAGGGACAAAAGCAGCTGTTGACGATTGCGCGCGCATTTTGTGCGGATCCGCAAATACTGATCCTTGACGAAGCGACAAGCTCGGTAGATACGCGCACGGAAAAGCTTATTCAGGATGCAATGGAAAAGCTGACGCATGGACGGACCAGCTTTATGATAGCGCACCGCCTGTCAACGATTAAGGACGCGGACGTGATTCTTGTGATGAAGGACGGAGATATCATAGAGCAGGGAAGCCACGACGAGCTTATGGCAAAGAACGGTTTTTATACGGGACTTTATAACAGCCAGTTTTCATAATAAATGAAAGGCAATGCAAATAGACGGCTTGAGATTACATAAAAGGATTGTATTGCAACGGGAGGGGCAATGGCAGAGGATTTTTATGATTTTACAAGCGCGAGGATCAGTTCGCTTTCCAATACGGAAAAGCAGATATTCAATTATGTTGTGCGTAATATGCACATTGTAAAAGGAATGAGCATCCGAGACCTTGCCGCAGCCTGCTTTGTCTCGACCACAACTTTGTTTCGTTTTGTCAAAAAGCTTGGATTCTCCGGTTATTCAGAATTTACGGCGATGATTCGGTTGACGGAAATGACATCGAAGAATATTGCTATTCCAAATGTAATCAGCAAAAAGGATTACCAGGAGGATTACCTGAAAAACGTAATCGAAGCGGTGAAGGTAATCAGCAACGATAAAATAGAGCTTTTCAACCGTATCATGGACCGCTATCCAATCGTTTATATTCTGGGGATTGGCCTGAGTGCCGATGTGGCGCAATACCTGCGCCGGATATTAACTGTGCTTGGCTACCATGCGGAAACGCCGATCGAGGATTACGAAATCAAATCCATATTAAAACGCATTAAGCGTGACGACGTGCTCATGGTATTATCTTATTCCGGAAATAACCAGACGCTTGCGCGTTATATCGAACAGATTGTCACTGTGGCAACTCCTACGATTATTTCCATCACAAGGGCGGATAACAATATCATCCAAAATATGAGCGATTTGAATTTTTATGTGTTTGCGGACGATATTTCGTTCGACGGAATCGATATCACGTCGCGCTGCGGAATGATTGCCGTGATTGAGACGCTGATGTATAAGCGGATCACGGACCGAAATAAATAAAAAAAGAGCATCCGGCCGGATGCTCTTTTTGGTTTGCTTAAAACAGGCCGACTGTATTTCCGTTTTCGTCAAGATGTATGCCGGTTGCAGCCGGTTTTTTTGGAAGGCCGGGCATGCGCATGATAGTCCCGCACAGGGCTACAATAAAGCCCGCGCCGGAGCATAATGCAAGATCGCGCACCTCCATTACAAAATCGTCAGGCGCGCCAAGCTTTTTGGGATCGTCTGAAAAAGAATACTGCGTTTTTGCGATGCACACAGGAAGGTTTGTATATCCCTGCTTTTCGAACATGGCAATTTTTGCTTTCGCCGCCTTGGAATAATCGACGCGTTTCGCTCCATAGATGCGCGAGGTAATATCGTTGATCTTATCCATAATTGGCGCAGCGTAATCGTATGGATGGCTGGGAGAGGAATGATGCAGGATAGACTGGATTACTTCTTCGCCAAGCTCGATCGCTCCGTCGCCGCCTTTTGCCCAAACGTCGCAAAGCACGGCTTTGCCTCCTGCTGAAGCAACATGTTTTTTTACCAGTTCAATTTCAGCTGGAGTATCGCTCACAAAGCGGTTGATTGCAACCACTACGGGAAGCCCGTAGACATTTTTGAGCGTGGAAAGATGCCGGTCAAGGTTTACGATGCCTTTACCGACTGCTTCGAGGTTCTCCTCTTGCAGTTCGTCCTTTTTTGCGCCGCCATGATATTTCAGGGCGCGGACCGTTGCGACAAGTACAACGGCATCCGGCCAGATGTCCGCATTGCGGCACTTGATATCCAAAAATTTTTCCGCGCCGAGGTCAGCGCCAAAGCCTGCCTCAGTAACAGTGTAATCAGCAAATTTCATTGCCATTTTTGTCGCAATGATACTATTGCAGCCATGTGCAATGTTGGCAAACGGGCCGCCGTGCATCAGCGCCGGGGTATGCTCGAGCGTCTGTACAAGATTTGGCTTAATCGCTTCCTTTAAAATGACGGACATTGCGCCGCCCGCCTCCAGGTCGCGCGCGTAGACTGGCTCGCCGTCAAGATTGTAGCCGATTGTGATATCGTCAAGCCTGTGCCGCAGGTCGTCAAGATCCGTGGAAAGGCACAGGATAGCCATGATTTCTGAAGCCGCCGCAATATCGAACCCATCCTGACGGGGAACGCCGTCCGTGCGTTCGCCAAGACCGCAAACAATATTTCTGAGCGCACGGTCGTTCATATCCATACAGCGCTTGAAAGTGATGCTTTTTACGTCGATACGAAGCTCGTTTCCCTGATAGATATGGTTGTCGATCATGGCGCATAGCAGGTTATTTGCCGTTGTGACCGCGTAAATATCCCCTGTAAAGTGCAGGTTGATGTCTTCCATGGGAATAACCTGTGCGTGTCCGCCTCCGGTCGCGCCGCCCTTGATCCCGAAAACAGGGCCGAGGGAAGGCTCGCGCAGGGCAAGGCAGGTCTTTTTTCCCAGTTTGGCAAGGCCGTCCGCAAGGCCGATGGAAACAGTGGTCTTGCCTTCGCCGGCAGGCGTAGGATTGATCGCCGTTACAAGAATCAGCCGCCCGGGCTGTTTTTCTTTCAGTTGGTCCATATAAGTAAGCGGAATTTTCGCGATATCCTTTCCGTAGGGAATTAATACGTCCTGCGGAATATTCAATTTTTTTGCAATATCAGCGATTGGAAGAGCTGACACTGAATTTGCTATCTCTAAATCATGATTCATATGGTTTTCTCCTAAAATGTATTCCATTCTCTATTCTCATATATCTGTTTGGGTTTGTCAATAAGAAGATAGGCGAGCAAAAATTACACCGGTGTGATATAATCTAAGGTATGAAAAAAGAGCTTGCATTTGTGACAATCGACGATACATACTATGGCGGCGACCAGAACTGGCACACGCATAAAATGATGAAGCTTGGCGGGTGTTCCGCTGTGTGCGCGTGTGAGCAGTGTATCCAGCTTGCAAAAACCTACCCGCATTTACGCGGGTTGTATCCTTATGATCCGGAGCATGTTTCCCGGCAGGATTTCCTGCGCTTTTTTGAGACGGTGTACCAGTTTATCCATCCGGGGATCGGCGGCCTTACCAGTATCGATAAATTTGAGCGGATGTTTATGCAGTATGTCAAAACGACAGGAATCAGCCTGGCGCTCGATAAAATGGACGGTTTTGCGGATGCGCGCGAGGCTGCAGGGTTTGTCAGGGAGGCCATTGACCGCGGACTGCCTGTGATGTACCTGATGCTTCGCCATGCGGATAAGGAATTTGACGAGTATGAGTGGCACTGGTTTAACCTCACGGGCTACGAAACCCGTGAAGATGGCGGCATGCAGGTAAGCTTTGCGACGTGGGGCACGAAGTGTTCTTTTGATTTTATGCGTGCATGGGATACACGCAGGTTCTGGCGTGGCGGTATGCTGCGTGTAAGCAGCGGGAGCCTGAAAAAGTAGGACTTTACATATCGATGGATTTTTAATATACTAATATGAGGTATTTTTGGCGTTTTGCGAAAGGGGCAAACATATTAAGATGAAGAAAAAACTAGCACTTTTATTGGTTATTGTGGTCGCGTTGGTGACTGTTTTGGCAGGCTGCGGCGGCGCGGCGGAAATCAAAAAGCCGGAGCCGGACGAGGGAGCGACCGTTTTTGATGTTACTGGTTCGTGTAAGGCAGAGCTCAATGGCGATACATTAACCGTTTCAGGCGAGACGAACCTGATGGATGGAACCAACGGCGTAATTGCAGTTTTCAATTCAGACGGGACGAAAGCCGCAGACCAGAAGTTTACAAAGCAGGGAAATGAAATCAAGGCGGAGTTCAAGGTGGGCTCTGACTGGTCGGACGTTGTATACGGCAATATCATGTTTGATAATCAGAAATCGGACGGACAACCGGACGCCGTAAAGGAAGCGTACGGTAAGCACTTCCAGAATCTTACGGGAAACGCTATTATCTGGGATAAAAATGGAAACATTGTCGTGTTCCAAAGCGAAGAAGTAAAGATAAAATAAAACCAAAAACGCCCCACGCTTCTGCATGGGGTTTTTCTCGTTTAAAGGATGGTGGCCGAAATGAATGAAATCAAGGAAATCGCAGAAAGGATTCGTGCGCTGCGTGAGATTGAAGAAATCGAGCTCAGTGAGATGGCGAAGCTGACTGGAAAAACGATGGAGGAATACCAGGAGTATGAAGCCGGGAACAAGGATTTTTCGTTCAGTTTTTTATTTACGCTTGCAAACAGGTTTGGCGTTGATATTACGGAGCTTTTGACGGGTGATAACGCCAAGCTCAAAACCTTTTCCCTTGTAAGAAAAGGCGAGGGCCTTAAAATGGAGCGCAGGAAAGCGTATAAATACCAGCATTTGGCGTCAATTTTCAAAAACAGGCATATGGAGCCGTTTCTTGTGACGGTGGAGCCTAAGGATACAGAAGCTGTTAAAAAGAACGCGCATGAAGGGCAGGAGCTCAATTATGTCGTGGAAGGAAGCATGACGATCTTTATCCATGATGCGGAAATACGCCTGAATGAAGGCGATACCGTTTATTTTGACGCAAGCACGCCGCACGCAATGCGCGCAGAAGACGGAAAGCCCTGCAAATTCCTGGCGATTATTTCAAAGTGAGGATACCACAGATGAGAATATATGAGAAATACAGCACAACAGGCTTTGAAAGCTATGAAGATTTTGCGGCAAATTATAAAACGATTGTCCCGGATAACTTTAACTTCGGTTTTGACGTGGTGGACGAGCTGGCGAAGGAAAAGCCGGACAAACGCGCACTGCTGTGGACAAACGACAGGGACGAAGACCGCACGTTTACATTTGCGGAGATAAGTGCGCTCAGCAACCAGGCAGCCAACTTCTTCAAAGCGGAGGGGATCAAAAAGGGCGACAAGGTGATGCTGATTCTAAAGCGCCATTATGAATTCTGGATTGCGATCATCGGCCTGCATAAGCTGGGGGCGATTGCAATACCGGCGACGCACCTGCTGACCAAAAAGGATATCGTGTACCGCAATAATGCGGCAGATGTTAAGATGATCGTCTGCACAAGGGACGATGAGCTCAAAGAGCATGTGGAGGCCGCGGAAGCGGAGTCTCCAACGCTGAAAAAGAAAGTAATTGTAGGGGAAAAAAGGGAAGGCTGGCTTGAGTTCTGGGAGGAAATGGAAAAGCATGGCAATGAGTTTGCGCGCCCGGTGGGTGAGGATGCGACGCATAACGACGACATCATGCTGCTTTATTTCACGTCCGGAACAACAGGAATGCCCAAGATGGTTGCACACAATTTTGTGTACCCGCTGGGGCATATTGTAACGGCGGTTTACTGGCATAATGCGGATCCGGAAGGCCTGCATCTTACCGTGGCGGACACCGGCTGGGCAAAAAGCGCATGGGGAAAGCTCTATGGGCAGTGGCTGGCGGAAACCTGTATCTTCGTTTATGATATGGATAAATTTGTTCCGGACAAGCTGCTGAAGAAAATCGAGAAATACAGGGTGACGACGTTTTGCGCGCCGCCCACCATTTATCGCTATTTCATCAAAGAGGATCTCACAAAATACGACCTTTCGTCGCTTAAGTATGCGACGATTGCGGGCGAACCGCTCAATCCGGAGGTGTATTACCAGTTTCAGGAGGCGACGGGGCTCAAACTGATGGAAATTTACGGACAGACAGAGCTTACGGTTACGATCGGAAATTTTGTCTGGATGGAGCCGCGTCCAGGCTCAATGGGAAAGCCGAACGCAATGTACGATCTTGATATTGTCGATGAAAACGGCGACAGCTGTGCGCCGGGAGAGACAGGGGAGATCGTTGTGTATACGGACAAGGAAATCCCCACGGGAATGTTCCTTGGTTATTACAGGGATGACGAGCTCACAAAGCGCGTCTGGAATTATGGCGTTTACCATACGGGAGACGTTGCATGGAAGGATGAGGACGGTTACTTCTGGTATGTGGGCCGCGCAGACGACGTGATCAAGTCGTCGGGCTACCGTATCGGGCCGTTTGAGGTGGAAAGCGCGCTGATGGAGCATCCCGCGGTGTTGGAAACGGCAATTACCGGCGTGCCGCATCCGGAGCGCGGGCAGATTGTGAAAGCGACAATCGTTCTGGCGGAAGGTTATGCGGGTACGGACGAGCTTAAAAAAGAATTGCAGGATCATGTGAAAAAAACCACGGCGCCCTACAAATATCCGCGGGAAATTGAATTTGTGACGGAGCTGCCAAAGACGATCAGCGGCAAGATACGCAGGGTAGAGCTTCGTGAAAACGATCAAAAGAAAAATATTGAAAAATAAAGGAATATAAGAAAGGTTGGTAGTGTTCATTATGGAAGAAACGATTACGAAAAAAACAAATAAAATACCGTTTATTATTTTAGCAATCATAACCCTGTTGGCGTGTGTTTTGTACTTCGCGTCGATTGGAGGATATGTGTCGACGGTTGTGGAGTCCACCCAGGCTTCCGGCGGAAGCGTCACGGTTGACTTCGGAACGATTACGAATGTTCTTTACAGTACGGGCGGAATGCTTGTAATTGCCGCAGCGGCGCTTATGGCGGTAGTGCTCTTGCTGAAAAACAAACGCGAGTTATGGGCCAAGATTTTCGTTTGGGCGGGCCTTCTTTTGGCGACAATGCTTGGCGCGGCATTTTTCTCGAGCCTTGCAAGCGTTGCAACAAACGGCTTTTCCGTGTTGTTGCCATATATTCCGCAGGTTGCGCTCGTCGTCGGTTCTGTTGCGCTCATCGCAAAATGGGACAGCGGCGAGAAAAAATCGGCGAATATCGTTATACTGGTAAGCCTGATTGTTTCGATCATTGTGTCAATCGCATTCACGGTGACATTATATTCGCAGGCAAAGGCGGCGCTTGATTCTCTTGGAGAACTGGAGCCGATGTATATTTTCCAGTACCTGATCCTTGCTGCGGTTCCTTATGTGGCGACGCTGGTTCTGGCGGTTTATTATGTGGCTACCATGAGCAGGCGCAAATTCGATTGCTTTATGCTGGCAATGACCGATGAGGAAGCGCAGATCGTTGAAAGAATCGAAAAGCGCGTAGATGAAATTGCAGATGAAGTAGAAGAGATGGCTGTTATGGGCGAGGCAATCATCGAAGCGGAAAAGGAAATTGACAGGGAGATCGACGAAGCGGTTCAGGAAGCAATCGACGAGGCGGTGGAAGAGGTTGTGGAAGATGATGCGGCGGTGACGGTGGAAGTGGAAGTCACCGGGGAAGAAGCGCCTGAGAAAAAGGACGAAGATTCCGAGGAAAAGTAAAGGAAACGACTGTGTTTTGCACACCTGCCGCAAGCTTGCGGCAGGTGTTTTTTACTTGGAAAAATAAGTGATACGTGCTATAATATAATATCTATCATTTCGGAGGAAAAGGATTTATGAAAAGCTATCGCGAAGTTCTGGAAATGAACCTGCCCCAGCGCAGGCAGTTTGTAAATATTACGCCAAATGTGGAAAAAGCGCTGAAAAAAAGCGGCATCAAGGAAGGGCTTTGCCTTGTAAATGCCATGAATATTACGGCGAGCGTTTTTATCAATGACGATGAAAGCGGGTTGCACGCGGATATGGAAAAATGGCTTGAGGGACTGGCTCCGGAAAAACCGTATAGCCAGTACGCGCACAATGGCTACGAAGACAATGCAGACGCGCATTTGAAGCGTTCTATTATGGGCCGCGAGGTTGTGGTGGCGATTACGGAAGGCAAGCTCGATTTTGGTACATGGGAACAGATTTTTTATGGGGAATTTGACGGAAAGCGAACAAAACGTGTCATGATTAAAATGATTGGGGAATGATTGTTTTGCAGGAAGAGCTGGAAAAAATAAAAGAGAAGGAATCGATAAAAGAAGAAGCGCCGCAGGAGTCTACGCAGTTCAATGAAAAAGCCAGAACGCGCAGGAAGGGCCCTGCGGAACGTATGTGGGCGCCAATCAAGCTGCACCTCAATGAGGACTACCAGTACATGACCAAAAATCTTTTTTTGAGGTTTTTGTACTATTTTGCAATGTTTGTTGGAATGCCGTTTGGATATTTGTTTTTCAAAATTCGTTGGGGCTTTGGAGTGATCGATAAAAAGAACGCCAAGCTTGTAAAAAAGACGGCGGCGATCACTGTGGCAAACCATGTGCATAATATGGATTCTCCTATGCTGACCTATGTTTTTTATCCGAGCGCTCCATATTTTGTCGCGCTGAAGCATAATTTTGAAGCGTTTATCATCGGAGGGCTTGTGCGCGTGTTAAGGGGCGTGCCGCTGCCGTCTGATTTAAAGAATTTTGAACATTTTTCTGAGCAGATGAACGACACGCTGACACATACCACACGCAAGGTGCATATGTACCCGGAGGGGGAAATCGCACCGTATTGCAAGGAGTTACGCAGGTTTAAGAACGGCGCTTTTCATTTTGCGATTAAAAATAATGTGCCGGTGCTGCCGTTGGTATTTGTCTTTCCAAAGAAGAAAAAGGTGAAGCTGATCGTCGGAAAGCCGGTTTATCTAAAGGATGTTCCGGGAACGGAAGGAGAAAAACCGCCCAAGCAGACCGTACTCATGGGGCGTTTTGTAAAAGCGAAAATGCAGCAGATGCTGGATGATTATTACGGAGGGCTTAAGCAAAAATGAAGATAAGAAAAGCAGTGATACCGGCCGCGGGCCTTGGAACCCGTTTTTTACCCGCAACGAAAGCCCAGCCAAAAGAAATGCTGCCCATTGTGGATAAACCGACGATCCAGTATATTGTGGAGGAAGCGGTTGCAAGCGGTATCGAAAGCATTGTGATCATAACAGGGAGAAGCAAGCGCGCGATTGAAGATCATTTCGATAAATCGATCGAGCTTGAGCTGGAGCTTACCAGGAAAAATAAGTGTGAGCTTTTAAAGATCGTTGAAGATATTTCAGATATGGTCAACATGATGTATGTTCGCCAAAAGGAACCGCTTGGTCTTGGACACGCAATCTGGACGGCGCGCGACTGCATTGGAAACGAACCGTTTGGCGTTATATTGGGCGACGATGTTGTCAAAGGCGAAAAACCAGCTCTGAAACAGCTGATGGATGCTTACGGGCAGAGTGGATCGTCAATACTTGGCGTGCAGCGCGTTGCGATGAAGGATACGGATAAATATGGCGTAATTGCGACGGATGACATGGATGGAAGAATGCACCGTGTAACCGGGCTTGTTGAAAAGCCGGGCGCGGGAGAGGCTCCGTCGGACCTTGCGATTTTGGGCCGCTACGTACTGACGCCGGATATTTTTGACGCGATTGAGCAAACTCCGCCCGGAAAAGGTGGGGAGATTCAACTGACCGACGCGATGTGCCGGTTGCTTGCCACGCAGCCGATTTATGCGTATGAGTTTGAAGGAAAACGCTATGATGTAGGCGATAAGTTGGGTTTTCTGAAAGCGACATGCGAATTTGCGCTTGACCGTGAGGATTTAAAGGATGATTTTGAAGCCTACCTGAAGGATTTGGTTGGAGGATTAAAATGAGCGATATCAGGGATATTAAGTTAGCGCCTTCGGGCAAACAGAAAATAGCATGGGTGAAAAGGTATATGCCGGTGCTGCGCAGCTTTGAAGAGGAGCTTGCGCCGGAAAAGCCCTTCGCAGGTTACAGGATGTGCGTGTGCTGCCATTTGGAAGCAAAAACGGCTTACCTCATTCAGGTGATCCAGGCCTGCGGCGCAAAGGTTGCCGCCTGCGCTTCCAATCCGCTGTCAACACAGGACGACGTTGTTGCGGCGCTTGCAGCCGGCGGGGCGGATGTTTACGCGATCCACGGGGAAACACCGGAGCAATACGAGGAACATATCAGAAGCGCACTGAAAACAGAGCCAAACCTCATTGTAGACGACGGCGGCGATGTGATTACAATGCTGCACGAGGAGTTTCCGCAGCTTCTTAACAGTGTGATCGGCGCGAGCGAGGAAACGACGACAGGGGTTTTGCGGCTTAAAGCAATGGAAAAGGCGGGAACGCTCAAAATTCCGGTTATTCCTGTCAACGATGCGCAGTGCAAATATATGTTTGATAACCGCTATGGCACGGGGCAGTCTGTGTGGGATGGAATCATGCGCACCACAAACCTGATCGTGGCAGGCAAGCGGGTGGTGGTTGCGGGCTACGGCTGGTGCGGAAAGGGCGTTGCAAAACGTGCGGCTGCGCTGGGCGCAAGAGTCATTGTTACAGAAATCGATCACATCAAAGCGACAGAAGCGCTGATGGATGGGTTTGATGTGATGAGCATGGACGATGCTGCAGCCTTAGGTGATATTTTTGTAACCGTAACCGGCTGCGAGGATGTAATTGTAAAACGTCATTTTGATAAAATGAAGGACGGTGTGCTGCTTGCAAACGCAGGGCATTTTGATTGCGAGGTTAAGGTGTCTGAGCTTGGTGAAATCAGCGAAAGAGTTGTGGAGATGCGCCATAACGTCGAGGGTTATGTGCAGAAGGACGGCAGGATACTGAATGTAATAGCGGGCGGCAGGCTCGTAAACCTTGCGTCCGGCGACGGGCATCCGGCTGAAATCATGGACATGAGCTTCGCGCTGCAGTTTTTAGCACAGAAATATATTAAAGAGAATCACGATTCCATGAAGGCTGGCCTTATGAACCTGCCTGAGGATATCGACTATAGCGTTGCGGTACGCAAATTGAAGGCAATGGGTGGAAACGTAGACGTTTTAACGCCGCAGCAACACAAGTATTTATACGGAGAGTAATTATGATAGAGATTCGCCATGCAACACTGATCACGAACAACGACAACAACGAGGTGATCGAAAATGCGGTCGTACAGATCGCGGACGGTAAAATAGCCTATGCGGGGCTTTCCGCTTCCGCCCCGACCTTTCATGCGGAGCGCGTGATCGATGCGCGGGGAAACGTTGTAATGCCCGGGTTTGTGAATACGCACACCCATGTTCCAATGAACCTGTTTCGCTCTTATGCGGATGATCTGGACCTGATGTCATGGCTTAACACCAAAATTTTCCCGGCGGAGGATAAGCTTAACGAGGACAGCGCATATTGGGGCAGTATGGCTGCAATGTGTGAAATGGCTGCGGCGGGAATCGTAGCATTTAACGAGATGTATTTCTTCGTTGATTCCATCGCCAGGGCGGCCCGGAAGAGCGGACTGCGGGGAATCCTTTCACGCGCGGTGGTTACACCTGCGCCGGGCGTTGGGGAACGTATGCTGCAGGAGAGCGTAGAGCTTTTCGAGAAATATAATGGCGTGGGCAGGCTGAAGGTCTATCTTTCCCCGCACGCGCAGTATACGGTGAATAATGCTATGCTCGAGAAGCTTGCTCAGGAAGCAAAGCGGCTGGGGACAGGCGTACATATGCACATTTCGGAAACGCGTGGAGAGCACGAAACATGCGTAAAAGAGCAAGGGCTCACGCCCATCGGCTTATGCGAAAAAACAGGGCTTTTGGATGTTCCTTTTTTGGGAGCGCACTGCGTATGGGTCAGCGATCATGATATCGAGTTGATGAAAGAGCACGGTTCTTCAGTCCTGAGCTGTCCGAAGAGCAACTTAAAGCTTGCGAGCGGAATTGCTCCGCTTACAAAAATGATACAAAAGGGTGTTAACGTTACATTGGGAACGGATGGCGCCGCATCCAATAACAAACTGTCCATGATGGAAGAAATGACTTACGCATCTATGCTGCAAAAGGGTACGACCTATGATGCCAAGGCAGTTCCGGCGGCTCAGGCATTGAAGCTTGCGACGCGTAACGGGGCGCAGGCACTGGGGCTTGACAGCGGCGTGATAGAAGAAGGAAAAGATGCGGATATCATTATGATCGACACAAGCGGTATCCGCTACACTCCGGATTATGATATTGTATCCTTGCTCGTCTATGCAGGCAGCGATGCCGATGTTTGCATGACGATGGTGGGCGGGGATATCATTTATGAAAACGGTGAATTCGCATTTGCAGATATTGAAGAGGTCAAAGCAAAGGTCTGCGGTTATGCGGAGGAAATGAAAAACATTTAAGGAAAAGGACAAAATGCGAAAAAGATTTAGCTTGTTTATCGTGATGGGACTTATATGCGCGCTTTTGCTCGCGGCATGCAGCAGCGGGGGGCAGGATACTCCTGTGCCTACGCAGGAAGCCGCGATAGTAAACGGTACGCTCGAGGGTGGGGACGATTCGCTGGGTTCGGATATAAACCTGAAAGATATCAATATCGAAATGCAGGGAGAAAATACGGTTATTACAATGTATTTTCTGAATGGATCCAGGATTGCAGGGGTGGATGAATCCAAAATCTCCGCGGTGCCTTCCTATAAAGTTACGCAGCTGCCTGCGCCGTTCCGTTTGCAGGTAGATCTTAAAATCGGGTTCTGGGATTATGCGGATAATAATGAAACCTACAATAACAGTATTATTTATGGGTTGTTTAATACCGCGCATTCCGACAGCGACGAGGTATCGATCTTTTTCCAGTTGAACGAAGATGTCCAGACCACGGTGAAGGAGGATTCGGATAAGCTCGTTATTACGATGTCGCCCAAGCCTTCTGTGGCAGAGAGCGCTTTTTTCGTAGGGTTAAACGCCTATGAAGCATATGAACAGAATCTGGTTCCGCAGGATATTGGTATGACGCCGACAATGTGCGACGGCCTTACCGACCTGATGCTGATCTCAAAGCCGCTCAAAGACGAAGCGTCTGCAAATAAGCTTGCCGAAGAAGTCAACCTGAAAATCGCGGGGGCGGTGCCGGCAAAGCAGGCTTATGTATTTCAAATGAGTACGGACGCTTTGCCGCAATACAATAAATCAATGGATGCGGAATCCGTGAAGGAAGAGCCTGTGATGATGAAGGACGGCGTGGCAACGTCACTCGCGGTAATGGTGGAGAACGGCAGATACCTTTGCACAATGGCGGACGGCAGAATATTATATGCGCGGTCTTACGTGCCGGACAGCACAGAGGATACCGAGCAGGTACTGAAGGAAAAATTGTGGATTATTGAAACGAACGGCAAAAAAACGCAGCTTGAGCTTCCGTATTTTTACAGCGTGGAAAAAGCGGCTGCGTCGGCAGACGGGAGATACATCGCGATTCTGGATTCAGGCATCGAAAATAAAGTGCTGTACGTTTACGATACGCAGGAGGGAATGCTGAGAAACCTTGGCGAGGAAGGACTGGGCCGCCTTACGACGTCCTTTGCATGGGATCCGGAGCAGCCGGTGATTTACGCGATGACAGGCGAAGATTCCCTGCAACTGAAAAAATATGATGTGACGCAGCCAGGCGCTGTGGAGGGCGTAGAAGAACAGCCGGGCGCGGACAGCAAGATCGAACTGGCGGGCGGTAAGGTTTATTTTGCGGATAAGTCGGCAAACGACGGAGCCGGAATGATTTACTCTGTGGATATTGCTTCACAGGAACGCAAAGAGATAACGCAGGGTGTGGATTTTACAATCTCAAATGACGGCGGATATCTCGCGGCTGTCGTTCCTGTAAAGAATGAAGAGGATCCCGAGGCGCTCAGCTATGCGGTTACGATCAAAAACCTCACGACGGAAGCGGAACCGGTAGAGGTTATTTCAAATGTCAGCGTAGAGAGCCTTGGCTTTGGAGCGGATAACAATACGCTGTATATTACGACGCCGGATTATGAAGGGGTGACAGAGGAGTACCCGTTTGCGCTGCTGCGCTATGTATTATCAACCCAGCAGTTTGCTCCTGTGGAATTTTCCAAGACCTCAAGGATCATTCCGGGCGTCAATGCGGGCGAGGTATATGTGATCGATTATTTCAGCCAGAATGGAAACAGTTTCTATGTGACGTATATCGATCAGGAGAAGTAAAGGTGTAATGATCGGAAAGCCGCAACACGGTTGCGGCTTTTTTCTGTATTGGGAGAAAATATGAAAACAGTTCTTTGTGCAGTCAATTCAAGCTATGTGCATACAAATCCGGCAGTCCGCTCGATTGCCGCGGCAGTGGGCGGGAACGCAGTTTTTTGCGAATTTAACATCAACCAGATGGCCAGCGATGTTTTACGCGCGTTACTCCTCCAGGAGGGCGATGTTTACGCGTTTTCCTGCTATATCTGGAATATTGCATATGTGCTGCGTCTCGCCGAGGATATAAAAAAGGCCGAGCCGGAAGCGGTGATCACGTTGGGAGGCCCGGAGGTTTCCTTTCGTGCAAAAAGTGTAATCGAACAATACTGGTTCGTGGATTATGTGATTTGTGGCGAGGCTGAGGAATGCCTGAAACCATTTTTGGAGGGAATCAAGCGAAACGCGCGGGTTGATATGCCCGGGATTGTATTCCGCGAGGGAAGGGCTGCCTGTGGAGACGACGCCTATCAGGTGGTCTCAAATCTGGATACGCTTCCGTCCCCGTTTGCCGCGGTAGGGGACGAATACGATGAAAATAAAATTTACTATTATGAATCATCCCGCGGCTGCCCGTTTTCATGTGCCTATTGTCTGTCGGGAGATTGTATGGGCGTGCGGGAAAAGTCGCTGGAGCATGTCTTTGACGAGCTTCAAATATTTGTAAAAAAGGGCGTAAAGCTCGTTAAATTTGTAGACAGGACGTTTAACGCCAACAAAACCCGCGCAAAAAAGATTGTTGAATACGTGATTGGGAAAACAGAAAATACTTCTTTTCATTTCGAAGTGGCTCTGGACTTGATGGACGACGAGTTGCTTTGCTTATTGGCAAGCGCTCCAACCGGAAAAATTCAGTTGGAAGGCGGAGTGCAGACAACCAATAAAAGGACGCTTGATGCAGTGGCGAGAAAGACGGATCTATCAAGACTGAAGGAAAACGCAAAAGCTATTTTAAAAGCCGGAAATATTCATTTGCATTTGGACCTTATTGCGGGTTTGCCTTATGAAAGCATGGAGCGCTTCGCTTTGTCCTTTGACGAGATTTATGAGTTGTACCCGGACGCGTTGCAGCTTGGTTTCCTGAAGGTTCTGCATGGAACAAAGCTTGAACAGCAGGCAGGAGGCTGGGGCGTTATATCGCGCAGTTATCCGCCGTATGAGGTAATCAGGACAAAGGATATCAGCGCACGGGAATTGCTGTACCTAAAAGGGATTGAGGAGCTTTTGAACCGCTATTACAATACGGGAAGGGCAAAATATTCATTGCAGTACCTGACGCAGGAGCAGATTTTTTCCCCGTTTGAGTTATATGCAAAACTTTATGATTTTTGTGTGCGTAATGATTACACCGGCAGGCCTGTCTCTGCGCGCAATCAGTTTGTGCTGCTCATCGAATTTGCAAAGGAAACGCTTTGCCGAACCGAGCAAAATGTATTTTTAAAACGGCTCAGGACCGATTATGACCGCACCAAAATCAAGGGAATTATTCCTCGCGAATTACAAGAAACAGATTAAAATTTTTTTATAAAAGGTGTTTACAGATAAAAATTTTCGGTTATAATAATTATGAAGGTCAAAGAAAGTCAAAGATAGGAGGCGAGCAAGGGTGTCGATTTTAAGCGATCATATAGAAGAGTTTATTAAAGAGCTTTTGATTGAAGACGAAGGCATGGCGGAGTTACAGCGCAATGAGCTGGCACAGAAATTCAACTGCGCGCCATCCCAAATCAATTATGTTCTGACAACGAGGTTTTCGCCAAACAGGGGATATGTCACCGAATCGCGAAGAGGCGGAGGTGGATATATCCGTGTCATACGTCTTGATATCGAGCGGTGTGATTATATATCGGATATCATTGACGAGCAGCTAAGCAGGCCGATTAATATGCGGCAGGCTGCGGAGCTGGTGGAAGGACTCATGCAGACGGGGCTGATTGACTGTAAGACAAAGAATGTTTTACTTGCGGCTGTTTCAGACAGGGCGCTGGCTGCTGCGAAGGAATATAAAGAAGAGCTTAGAAGTACGATTCTAAAAGAAATTTTGAGCACAGTTCTTTTGAAGGAGGACAATTAATTATGTTATGTGATAAATGTAAACAAAGAGAAGCGAATATTCATATTAAGCAGAGCGTCAATGGCGTGACGACAGAGAAAAATTTATGCGAGGTTTGCGCACGGGAAGAGCAGGGACTGATGAATGTGTTTTCAGGGGATGGATTCTTTGACAATTTGTTTGAAACCAGCCTTTTAAAGCGCGGATCAGGCAGACTGGGAAGTTTGTTTGGAACGGACTTCGGACTTCCTGAAAATCAGCCTGTTTCAAATGACAGGTATCAGGCGGAGTTTATGGGCGGGCACGATCCCTATGCCCAAAGCATCGAATTGCCGGAAATCAAACTGACTCCCCGGAACCAGGCGGAAGCAAAGACTGAAAAAAAAGAAGACCTGAAAGCGCAGCTTGACCAGGCGATCAAAGATGAAAACTATGAAAAGGCTGCGGAGCTTCGGGACCGTATCAAAAAAGAAGGGGAAGAAAAAGGTAAAAAAACAGAGGGCTAAAATGTTTGCGTAAAGTTCATAGCGGTTACATTAAGGCCAAAGGAACATAGTCGTAAAAGACGGTTTAAAAGAAGATTGGCGTGCCGCCCGCCGAAAAAGCGGCAGCTATCGTGATTTGTGAAGCGGTAGTTTAAGGAGGATATTGTGATGAATAATATGTCTAGGTTTACTGCAGGCGCACAGGAGGCTGTCAATCAGGCGGCACAGTTCGCAAGCAGTATGGGTGAAAATTATGTGGGAACCGAGCATTTGCTGCTTGGTATGATACTGGAAGGCGGAACCGCTGCTGAAATTCTTTCGAAGCAGGGAATCAATGCGGATAACGCAAGGGAATATATTGTTTCAGTATCGACCGACGGCGGTTATGGTAACCCGCAGGTGATTGGCTATACGCCAAGAACCAAAAAAATTATTGAAATGAGCGTTGCTTTCTCGCGGCAGCTTGGGCAGAATTTTATTGGTACGGAGCATATGTTGCTCGCAATCATCAATGAAAGGGAAAGTATGGGATACCGTATGCTGCATGACCTGAACGCCGATATGGCGGCGATGCAGCAGGAGATTCTTGCCGTTGCGCAGGGCGCTCCGGTGAGCAGCGATGAACATTCGAAATCAACGACGCCAAAACTTGATAAGTTTGGACGCGATCTGACGCTTGCGGCAAAGAACGGCGAGCTCGATCCGGTAATCGGCAGGTCTGAGGAGATCGAAAGGATTATCCAGATACTGAGCAGGAGGACAAAAAACAATCCTGTTTTGATCGGTGAGCCGGGTGTTGGTAAATCTGCAATCGCGGAAGGGCTTGCGCAAAAGATCGTAGAAGGGAATATTCCTGATATGCTCAAAAACAAGCGTGTGATTATGCTTGATCTCGCGGGGATGCTCGCAGGCTCCAAATTCAGGGGCGAATTCGAAGAACGTTTGAAGGACGCTCTCGAGGAACTGAAAAAAGACGGAAACGTTATTATGTTTATCGACGAGCTGCACACGCTGATCGGCGCGGGCGCTGCGGAAGGCGCAATGGATGCTGCAAACATCTTAAAGCCAATGCTTGCGCGCGGCGAAATTCAGGTGATCGGCGCGACCACGATTGACGAATACAGGAAGCACATCGAAAAGGATGCGGCGCTCGAACGCCGGTTCCAGCCGGTAAATGTAGGCGAGCCTACGCCGGAGGAAGCGCTCCAGATTCTGGAAGGACTGCGCGACCGGTACGAAGCGCATCATAAGGTGACAATTACGGACGAAGCATTGAAAGCGGCTGTAGATCTCTCGACGAGGTATATTATGGACCGTTTCCTGCCGGATAAGGCCATCGACCTTATTGATGAGGCGGCTTCAAAAGTCAGGATTTCGATGTTTACTTCTCCGCCGGATTTGAGGGAGCTGGAAGAAAAGCTCGAGCAGATCGGCAAAGAAAAAGAAAGCGCGATCGCGCATGAGGACTTTGAAAAGGCTGCAAAATTGCGGGATCAGGAGTCTGACATCAAACGTGATATCGAGCATTGTTCGGAAGAATGGCGTAAAGCGGTTGCGAAGGAAAAAGGCGTTGTGACCGAAGAAGATATCGCGCAGATCATTTCAAGCTGGGTACACGTCCCGGTTAGCAAGCTGACGGAGGATGAAAGTAAAAAGCTGCTTGGACTTGAAAATATGCTGCATGAACGCGTCATTGGACAGGACGAGGCAGTATCCGCGGTCGCAAAAGCGATCCGCCGTGCAAGAGCGGGCCTGAAAGATCCGGCAAGGCCGATTGGTTCCTTTATTTTCCTGGGGCCGACAGGCGTTGGTAAAACGGAGCTTACAAAGGCTTTGGCAGCGGCGATGTTTGGCGATGAAAACGCGATGATCCGCCTCGATATGTCGGAGTATATGGAGAAGCACTCGGTATCCAAACTGGTGGGTTCGCCTCCGGGATATGTTGGATACGACGAGGGTGGCCAGCTCACGCAGGCAGTCCGTACAAAACCGTATTCGGTGATCCTGTTCGACGAGATCGAAAAAGCGCATCCTGACGTGTTCAATATGCTGTTACAGGTCCTTGAGGACGGGCGGCTTACGGATTCCAAGGGAAGAACGGTTGACTTCAAAAATACGATCATCATCATGACCTCCAATGTTGGCGCTCATGAGATCGCAACGAATAAGATCGGCTTCGCAAAGGAAGACGACACCGATATGGAGAAGCTCAAAGAGTACGACGAGATGAAGGAACGCATGATGGAAGCGCTCAAAAACACCTTCCGTCCGGAGTTCATCAACAGGATTGACGACATCATCGTATTCCACAAGCTCACGGAAAAGGATACGCAGCAGATCGCAGAGCTTATGCTTGGCAGTGTGGCGAAGAGGCTGCATGACAGGGAAATTGACCTTACCTACACAAAGGATGCTGCAAAACTGATGGCAAAAGACGGCATGAGCGACCAGTACGGAGCCCGGCCTCTGCGAAGGATGATTCAGCAGACCGTGGAGGACAAGCTTTCCGAAGAGATTCTTTCCGGAAAGATAAGCATCGGCGATAAAGTCAAGATGTTTGTAGAAAACGGAGATGTTGCATTTAAAAAAGAAAGTTGATATAATAGAGCAAAGTAACAAGTGCGGCAAATTGTATTTGCCGCTCTTGTGATATTTGTGAGGAAAGAGGGCTATCCCTGATATGGAATTTCGTTCAGGTATTTTGATTGTAATTGCGTTGCTGTTTACGTTTTTTGTAACGTATACGACAACCCCGCTTGTTCGCAAGCTTGCATTCAGAGTCGGAGCGGTGGATATCCCCAAAGATAACAGGCGTATGCATAGCAAGCCAATCCCAACAATGGGAGGGCTTGCTATATTTGTTGCTTTTGCTTTTGGCGTACTTGCGTTTGTAGACCTTGATCCCACCTTTATTGGGCTGCTGATCGGCGCATTAATGATTATCATCCTTGGGATTCTTGACGATATCTACAACCTGAAACCGTATATCAAGCTGCTCGGGCAGATTTGTGCGGCGCTTGTCGTTTGTTTTTCAGGCGTTGTGATCGAAAAGATTACATGGTTTGACCAGATTATCTTTTTTGGAAATTGGGCGATACCGATCACGGTTATCTGGATTGTGGGCATTACCAATACAATCAACCTGATCGACGGCCTTGATGGACTTGCGTGCGGCGTCGCGGCGATTTCCTCGTTTGCGCTCCTTGCCGTGTCTTTGCTTTCTGCGGGAAATCCAACGGTAACGGTGGTTGCGGCTGTACTTGCAGGCGCGTGCCTTGGCTTTTTGCCGTATAACCTGAATCCGGCAAAGATATTCATGGGGGATGCGGGCGCGATGTTTTTGGGGTTTGTGCTGTCCGTTATTTCTATACAGGGCTTCTTTAAGGTCAATGCGGTGGTATCCTTTGGTATTCCATTCCTCGTGATGGGGCTGCCGATTGTCGATACGCTGTGGGCGATTCTGAGAAGACTTGCAAAAGGGCAGCATCCGTTCCATGCGGATCGTAAGCACCTGCATCACAGGCTGATTGATATGGGTATGAACCAAAAGCAATCCGTTACCCTGCTTTATGCGATTTCTTCGCTGCTTGCGATTGCCGCGATTTTATTTGCGGAGCGTCAGTTTACCGGAGCGATTATCGTTCTTGTTCTGTCTTTTGTTGTTGGCGCAATCAACTGGATGGTCATCAAAAGGGAACATATACAATATCTGGATGAGCACCCGGAGTTAAAGCCGGAGGAGTCTTCCGTGGAAGAGCATGACCAAAACACGCCGCAGGCTTAGAAGGCCAGCTGCGCGTTTTTTTGTTACAAAAAATCAGCGCCTGTCATGTTTATGTCAGGCAGTATGATGGTTTTGCAGAGAGAATAAGTATATGCTTTTGTATACTTATGATAAATTTATAAAATGGATAGGATAAAAAAAGAAAGGATGAAACGCATATGAAAATTACAGAGGGTCTTACATTTGATGATGTATTGCTCAAACCAAAGAAGAGCGCTGTCACCCCCAA
Organism: Christensenella sp. KGMB01412; assembly: GCF_055522415.1. NCBI lineage: Bacteria > Bacillati > Bacillota > Clostridia > Christensenellales > Christensenellaceae > Christensenella > Christensenella sp. KGMB01412. The sequence goes on from NZ_JBVFVW010000001.1 coordinate 194,206, forward strand.
CGAGGTGGATGTATCCACGTATATTACGCCGAAAATCAAGCTGAATATACCGATTATGAGCGCGGCGATGGATACGGTTACAGAAAGCGGTCTCGCAATCGCGATTGCGCGTGAAGGCGGCATGGGGATTATTCATAAAAATATGTCGATTCAAATGCAGGCAGACAACGTAGATAAGGTAAAACGCAGCGAACACGGTGTAATTACCGATCCGTTTTCGCTGTCTCCCAATCACACCGTAAACGATGCGGATCAACTGATGGGCAGATATAAGATTTCCGGGGTGCCGATTGTAGAAAAGGACGGCAAGCTCGTTGGAATCATTACAAACCGTGATATGCGTTTCGAGACGGATTATTCGCGTAAGGTATCCGAGGTAATGACAAGTGAAAACCTGATTACCGCGCCAATCGGAACGACGCTTGATCAGGCCCAGCAGATTTTGAGAAAATATAAGATTGAAAAACTGCCGCTTGTGGATGATAATGGCAAGCTGATGGGGCTGATTACCATTAAGGATATTGAAAAATCAATCCAGTATCCGATGTCCGCAAAGGACAGCGGCGGAAGGTTGCTTGTCGGTGCGGCGGTCGGCACAGGGAAGGGAACGCTGGAACGCGTAGAAGCTCTGGTTGCGGCAAAAGTTGACGTGATTGCGATCGATACGGCGCATGGCCACCAGAAAAATGTACTTAATATTGTGGAGCAGGTACGCAACAAATTTCCTGATCTTGATATTATTGCCGGAAACTGTGCAACGAAAGAAGCGACGCATGACCTGATCGCGGCAGGCGCAACTTGCGTTAAGGTTGGTATCGGGCCGGGTTCTATCTGCACGACGCGTGTTGTGGCGGGCATTGGTGTTCCGCAGCTTACCGCAGTGCTTGACTGTGCGGAGGAGGCGGCAAGGTATAACGCAAAAATCATTGCAGACGGCGGCATCAAATACAGCGGAGATATCACAAAGGCCATTGCGGCGGGGGCGGCGGCCGTTATGATCGGAAGCCTGTTTGCGGGAACGAAGGAAAGCCCGGGCGAAATGGAAATATATCAGGGCAGGAGCTTTAAGGTTTACCGCGGTATGGGCTCGATTGCGGCAATGCAGCAGGGCAGTGCAGACCGTTATTTCCAGGAGAGCACGCAAAAGCTCGTGCCGGAAGGCGTGGAAGGGCGCGTTCCGTTCAAAGGGCCTCTGGCGGATACGACGTACCAGATGGTGGGCGGCCTCAAATCCGGTATGGGGTACTGTGGCGCGGCGAATATCGATCAGCTGCAGGATAACGCGGAGTTTGTGAAAATTACGAGCGCAGGACTTTTGGAGAGCCATCCGCATGATATCAATATCACAAAGGAATCTCCGAATTACAGCGTAAAATGATCCCAATGACTGCACAGGAAAAATTCAGCAGGCTTGTGGAATTTATTTATCAATATAATGACGCGGCAGTGGCGTTTTCCGGAGGAACGAAATCGTCCCTGCTGCTTTGTGCAGCACAGGAAGCGCTTGGAAAGGATATACTTGCTCTGACTGCAAACACTGCGTTTATGACGCAGGAGGTGCTTTACAACGTACACGAGGTGCTTGACGACTATAAGCTTCGCGATGCGCGGGTTCCGGTGTTTATTTTGGAGAATAGCGAAATCGCCGATAATGGCGCAGGGCGCTGCCATTCCTGTTCTGGCATGATTTCAGAAGAGCTTCTGAGGGCGGCAAAGGGCATGGGCGCGTGCGTGCTGCTTGACGGCAGGACAAAGGGACAGACACAGGTCAGCTGTATTCGCGAGGTGGACGGGGAGGTACCGCTTGTGAGCCCGTTTGTTTCACTTGGCTATTCGGATGACGATGTCTGTGAAATGCTCCGGGCGGTAGGCAGGGCGTATTATATCCGAAAGCCTTGGGAATGTATGGCAGGGCGTTTTCCGTTGGGAGAAAAGCTCAGCGCGGAAAAACTTGATTTTCTGGAGGAAGCCGAAAAATTTGCAAGAGGCCATATAAGCGGCGGCGTTCGCATTGATTGTTGTGGATGGAATATCAGCGTAAGATCAAAAAAAGCACCCTGCAAAGAGACTGAGGAAGTCATTCGGAAAAAATTTTCAGAGAATGGGGCGAAATCCGTGCAATTTGAGGTGGATTTCGAGTAAAGATACCTGTAGAATAAAAAAGACGAAATAATCTGGGGGAACACGATAGATGAGAGAAACTGTGATCGTGCTTGACTTTGGCGGGCAATACAACCAGCTGATCGCGCGGCGTGTGCGTGAAGCGAATGTTTATGCAGAAATGCTGCCATATCATGCAAGCATAGAGCGGATCAAGGAAAAAAATCCAATCGGAATTATTTTTACGGGAGGGCCGAAGAGCGTATATGAAGAGGGCGCTCCGGTGTGTGATTCCAAAATACTCGAGCTTGGCGTGCCGATTCTCGGCATTTGCTATGGAAGCCAGCTGTTAAGCCTTAAGCTTGGCGGAAACGTGGCCTCTGCGCCGGCTGGCGAATACGGAAATACACAGATTAAATACGATACGGATAATGTCCTTTTGCAGGATATGGATGACGAGTCTGTTTGCTGGATGAGCCATATGGATTACATTGACAAAGCGCCGGAAGGCTTTGATATTCTGGCGACAACAAGCTCCTGCCCGGTTGCTGCGTTTGGCAATGCGGATAAAAAGCTGTACGGCGTGCAGTTTCATCCGGAGGTGCAACATACGGTAAGGGGACAAAATATTTTAAAACGCTTTCTATATGATATATGCGGGGCGAAGGGAGACTGGGATATGAACGATTATGCAAAACAGGCGATTGAAGAGATTCGCGAAAAGGTTGGAGACAAGAAGGTGCTTTTGGCGCTGTCCGGAGGTGTTGATAGCTCTGTTTGCGCGGTATTGCTGCATAAAGCGATTGGGAAAAATCTGACCTGCGTTTTTGTTGATACCGGACTGATGAGGAAATATGAACCGGAAGAGGTAGAAAACGTTTTCCAAAAGCAGTTTGATATGAATCTTGTGCATGTGAAAGCGGAAGAGCGTTTCCTTGCAAAGCTTGCGGGAGTGACAGAGCCGGAAAAGAAACGTAAAATCATTGGCGAGGAATTTATCCGTGTGTTTGAGGAAGAAGCCAAAAAGATTGGGAAGGTTCATTTCCTTGCACAGGGCACCATTTATCCTGACGTTGTGGAGAGCGGGGTAGGCGACGCCGCACTCATAAAAAGCCATCACAATGTAGGCGGGCTTCCGGACCATGTTGATTTTGACGAGATCATCGAACCGCTGCGCGAGCTTTTTAAAGACGAGGTGCGCGAGCTCGGCGAAGAGCTTGGACTTCCGCGCCACATGGTATGGCGCCAGCCGTTCCCGGGCCCGGGCCTTGCAATCCGCGTGATTGGCGAAATCACAAAAGAAAAGCTTGATCTCTTGCGCGATGTGGACTTCATCTTCCGTGACGAAATCTCCAAAGCGGAGCTGGATGAAAAAATCTGGCAGTATTTCGCGGTGCTGACCGATATGCGCAGCGTGGGCGTAATGGGTGACGAGCGGACATACGATTATACGGTCGCGCTTCGCGGCGTAACGAGCGTGGACGCGATGACAGCGGACTGGGCGCGCATCCCGTACGACGTACTGGGCGTGATTTCCAACCGCATTATCAACGAAGTGCCGCACATCAACCGTATTGTGTACGACATTACGAGCAAGCCGCCGGCCACAATCGAGTGGGAGTGATGAAAATGGCTTAACCATGCGGGTTTGAGCCGGACGGCGTTTGAGTGGGAACAGCATCAAGATTCAAAAAGTAGGTGGTAATCATAACCACCTATTTTTTATATTTGGAGGTGTTGTTCCCAATGGAAAAACAGACGAAAGAACCACAGGTGGTATTGGATTGTAAGGTGACGGATATTGGCTATGATGATTTGTACCACCTTTACGAACAGGAATGTAAATTAAAGAATCTGGCGGACATAACAATCAAAGGATATGAATTTGCACACGGCTATTTTTTAGAATGCGCGAGGGATTTAAAATGTTCCGATTTGCAAATAAGCATAACAAAATATTGTAAAAGGTGGGGAGTGGAGAAGGACAGCAGAAACTAATTAAGCCTTATTTTATTTAAAGCAGTCTTAAATAGTCTAAAGATAAAGATGTCTTATGTCATTAAAGTATACTCTATTGACAAAGCGCAAAGGGATAAAAATATATTTCATATGAATTGGTTTTGCTTTTTTAAAATATTGCAATAAAAATTATGCCCTATTGACACAGAATATGTAGTAATTATTTCTAATTCATATAGCGTATTCAAGAAATTGTTTTAGGAACAATAACCGTATCTTGTTAAAGTAAATATCCTTTATATGATATAATATGATATATCGAAAAAAACAGAAATGGAGTATGCCTATGTATTATCTCAAAAAAGATAATGAACTGTTAAAGGTATTTATTAGTTCAAGGTGTGGAGAAGGATGCCTTGAATATACTATTGTAAGACGCGCTCTAAAAGAACTTTTAGAAAATACTCAGATGATTACATCTTATGTTTTTGAAGACACATTTCCGACAACAGGAAAGATTGTGCCAGAATATCTTAAACACTTAGATGATTCAGATATATGCCTTTTTTTAATTGACAATTATGACGAAAAGATTTCGGAGGGATTATATACAGAGATACAGAGAGCCAGAGCAACCAAAAAAAAATCAATATATATTTTTTTAAATGATGAAACAAAAGATATAACTCAGATTCAGCAGGATATTATTAATGAAAAGGGTGTCAAAATGTACGTCGTACATGATTTTCAAGAGTTAATTTCAGTTGGATATAGGAGTGTCTTGAATGACGTTTTAGATAAATACCATGATTATTGCCTTGGTCGTTTGCTTCCGATAAGTGAAGAAGAATTTGAAAGCGTTAATTTAGATGTTGATGCTTTCAAGATAATTGAGAGAGCCATTCCACGGCAATTACTAGTGGGGTTTGATGAGACACAAAACAAAATCGTAGAACTTATGCGGGATTGGGCGGAACCTATAAAAAAAACAAGTGGTTTAGACACTTACTGTGCTAATTTTTTGGATGTACTATTAGGTAAGAAAAAGATATTAAGTTTTAATACAGCATTGTTATTAGATGAATTGCAAAAAAGACAGCCGAAAGAGCTAACACAAGTCATAGAGAAAAGATGGAAATCAATTCAAGCTTATTACCTAGATGATTTAGATTTAGCAATTCGGATTTTAAAAGAACTTTATAACTCTATTGAAAATAAATTTCAGTATCCATTGTGGTTAAAGAATGATATTTTAATTGATTTGAGAAATTTTGAAATAATGAATGGGAATCAGAATGCCATTACGATATATCCTGAATCTCAAACAATATTAGATAAGAGTGATGCTGTCGTATATTATCCAACACTTGACAGATTTTCTGAGAATTTTTATAAAGAAATTTGTGAAGAACATCTTAAAGAATATACTAAAATGCCGCAAACTCATATATTAGGTAATGGAATTAGGACCTACGCCATCCATATGACAAACTGCTATGTAACTGCAATTTATAATGGATCATGGACCCAGTTGGCTCAATTTGTGCATAAATTAAAGTACTGTGTTTTTGAAATGATAAAAAATTATGATAGCACTGGAATAATTGCTGAGTTTTATAGCATATGCATAATTGATGATAATGTGAAAGAATTTGAAAAAGCGTTTTACAAATTCGGGCATTTGCTGCATCACTGTACGCATGGAGAAATTAGGGAAATATATGATAGGACAAATAGTATACCATTAAAATATAAGCGCGACAAATGGAAGATTTCAGTATTTAAGTATTTAGGATATTATTTTTCCGATGAAGATTATTTAGAAATATCTACCGAAGTAGTAAAAATAATTGAATCGTGGACCCAAAGTGATAATAGTTTAGTTTCTTTAGGTCAAGGAATTATAGAAGCCCTCATATTTAATCACTTGCGATATGATCAAGAAGAAATATGTGCTTTTGCTGTATCTTGGTTTCAAAAAGAATACAAAAGATATTACTGTGATTTGTTTAAATTATTATCTTATATAGATTATACTAAGATACCAGAAACAACAACAAAAGCATTAGTAACTGAAATTACAAAAATTGCCGGAGAAGGTAGTCAACTAGATAATCAATTGTTTTTAGAAATGTTATTATCTATGAGGCGTTGTCCTAAATATACGGCTAAAATAGACGCTTTGGTCTCAAAATATTCGCATGGTTTCTATAAAGAGACATATGAATTGGAAATTGGAACTGATCTTTCACAATTAATTTTTAATCAGATAGATAAAATACAAGATAGAAATATAGCTCAAGGAAAAAATGGAATTATACATAGCTATGGGGACTATCCATATAATATAATAAATAATATAATAAGGCAGCGGAGATTTACTATCAGAAAATCCATCTTGATAAGCATAATAAAAGTTGCAAAAGCTACTTTGTTCTCGGCTACACAAACGATAAATGAAAAAAGCCAAGCGCTACAATTGTTGATCTGTCTTAAATTAAAAAAGCACAGATTTATGTATGATTGGGATGTTTTCTATAAAGAAATTCTTAATAATTATAGCATAGTAACGAAAACTTCTTTCCCGGATTTCGAATTTGAATGTGAAAGTAGATATTTATTAGAATTCAATTTATTGCTTTTTAATATAGCATTTGGCAACTATGAGATAGATACACTTTTTGATTTGCTATCTGTTTACAATGAGATCGATCCACACGAAAAAATAATTGTTTTTGAATCATTAAAGATGTTGCTTTCGAGTTGTGATATTGAAGTTATGGATAGCGTTATAAGTACTGCATTATTACAATTTATAATTGGTAATTGCCATAGCGATATTAAAGAAGTCCGCTTAAATGCTCTTGTGTGTCTCGTTGAGTACACTGATACAAAATATGGCGATAGTGTAGTAAAACAAATAGCCCGAATGATTGATGATGAGGATTATAAGATTCGTTTGTGTATTCTAAAACACAAAAAATTAATTAAGAAGAAAGATCGTTCATTGTATAATCATATAGTTGGAAAGGCAAAGACGGATGCACACTACCTAGTTAGAAAAGCAATATCTATTTAAGGTTCTTCAAAAAGTAATAAAAAGATGCTAAAAGATGTACCCAAGTCTTTATGTTTGTTCTGTTGTACTTGTAGGAGGAATAGGAATATGCTATAGTCTATTTGGGAAATCGAAACCACCTACCTTTTAAAAACGAGGTGGTTTTCCCACTAAAAGGAAGATTAATGCTGTCATATAGAATGGCTTTGTTAAGGGATTCTTGGCGGTTGCTCGCAGGGGCGTGACCAGCGTGGATGCGATGACGGCGGATTGGGCGCGCATTCCATATGGCGTGTTGGGAGTTATCTCAAACCGCATTATAAACGAGGTTAGCCATATCAACCGTATTGTTTATGACATTACGAGCAAGCCGCCGGCCACAATCGAGTGGGAGTGAGAAAACAGAAAAGTGATAATTATCGTATATCTTTGATTAAAATAAGGCTCGCCGTTTGCGGCGAGCCTTATTTTTTGTCTCTTTCGGATAGTTCTATTTTACCATGTTCCTTTTCGTAGTCAGCAGTAAATTTTAGCATTAGCTGAATTATTTGGCTATTTGCTGACCGCCCAGCATAATCACATGCGTAGCGGAATTTTGCTAAGATTTCTTCATCAACTCTAAGTCCAAAATGCTTGATATTGTTCTTGCTCATGGTAGCAACCTCCAATAAGTTCATAATGACTTTATTTTAGACTTATATTCTGCTATAATGCAGAAATGGAGTTAAAACAGAGTTATTACAACTCTGAAATTTTGGAGGCGAGAATTATGGAAAAATTAAAGACATGCTGTTTTACAGGACATCGTAAATTACCGCAAGATAAAATTGAGCAAATACTAATACGCCTTAATCAAGAGGTGGACAATCTGATCAGTCAAGGTATAACAGATTTTATATCTGGAGGCGCACTCGGATTTGATCAGCTCGCGGCTTCGTTGGTAGTGGCAAAAAAAGAAATGGGAAATAATATTCGGTTGATATTTGCTTTACCATGTAAAAATCAGGATATGCTTTGGAGTGCGGAACAGAAAAGGCTTTATCGTGGATTGCTTGATGAGGCAGACGAGATTATTTATGTATCAGAGGAATATACGAATGATTGCATGAAGAAGCGCAACCAATACGTGGTGGATCGGTCGGCGTATTGTATTTGTGCATTGATATTTGAGACTGGGGGAACGGCGCAAACGGTGAGATATGCAAGGGGTAGAACCATAAACGTGATAAATGTTGCGCTTTGAATAGAATTTTTAAGGCAATTATATGTCTATTACGTGAATTGACAGTACTTAATGAAACGAATATATTGTATGGATAATCGATATAATAGAAATACTATGAGCAAAACCATCTATACAAAATTATTTCGGTTATAGGTGGCAGGAGCGGAGGGGAGTAGGGTTTTGGCTTAAATATGCTGGTTTTCTGCGGGTTGCATTATAGTGAAAACAGCATCAAAATTCAAGAAAGAGGACAATATCCTGTTTGTGTATTTAATTGAACAGGAACATATCATCCCCCATTTCCGTGTTTCAAATCCGCCGCCGCGTTTTATTATTACTTCAATATAATAATATTGGAGGATTTTTGATATGAACATTTTGATTCTTGGAGCTGCGGGGCAGATCGCAAAAATTTTGACGGAAATGCTGCTTGAACAAATGGACGCATCCCTTGTTTTATACGCGCGCGATGCGCAGCGCCGGCTTTCTGCCGCTGACCTGCAAAGGGAAACACTGATAGCCGGGGATTTTCACGATGCAAAAAAACTATCCGAAGCGATGAAAAATATAGATGTCGTCTATCTCAACGAAATGAGCGATAAAACAGCTGTAAGCGCAATTCTGACGGCGATGGAAAACGCCGGGATAAAACGCATCATCGGGGTGACGACACTCGGTATATACGGTGAGGTCGGTGGCGCATTCGGAAAATGGAACAAGCAAATGATCGGGGATATGACACCTCCCTATACCGCTGCCGCGCAGGTTCTGGAACAATCGGGCATGGATTACACGCTGCTGAGGCTAAGCTGGCTGTATAACGAGGATGGAAATGTCCGCTATATGCTGACGCAAAAAGGCGAACCGTTTGTGGGGGCGCAGGTCACCCGGCAGGCCGTAGCGCAACTTGTAATAGACATCATAAAAGACACCACCGGGAAATATATCCACAAGAGCCTCGGCGTGAGTGAACCGGATACAGACTGGGATAAGCCATCATTTTATTGATGCCGCTCTCTCTGCATTTCCTCCTTGCTAAGGGCGGCGTGCCGTTCTTATATGATTTTGAAAGGAAGTAAGATTCAGTCAATGCCAAATTCTTTTGCATAATGAACAATTCCCGATATTGACGGGGCGTCGTCCGTAAGTTTATATGCCATAAAGTTTTTGTTCGGAACTTCAAAACAAGGTTGGATATTGAATTCTGAGGCAGGCAGATACCTTGTCCGCCTGTTCTTTCCAAGCGTAGAGCATTTTAAGCCTTTTTGTCTTTGTTGCCGCCCCGTCTGCTTCGCTGACGGTCAGTACGTAAGTATCTGCATCTGCGCATAGTATAGTAGGTGTGCTTAATGAAAGCCAAGGGAAAACAAAAAGGTTTAGTATTTTCTTAAAGGATCAGAAATGCAAACGGAGGTTTCGTTTTTTTCGTTTGGGCGGCGTTGGCCTGTTTTTTGGTGCGGAACAAACGCTGTTATGATATAATTTAAAGTACAAGTTTAATATGGTAACTAACTCACAAATGACAAATATGGCTAAAAGCCTCATGGATAGGGTGCTTTTATTTTATATACTATAATAAAGTAATCAAATTTCAGGAACGATAGCAGAAGAAACGAATGAAAGAAATAAGGCCGGAAGGCATACAGGGATCTTAATTTGGGAGGGGTTCAAACAATGGAGAACGAATTGAAAATCAAATTGTACACATTTACGGTAGACTGCCTGGAGCCTTATGAATTGGCAAAATTCTATGCTGCTCTTCTCAAGTGGGAAATACCGTTTCATGATGAAGATTGGGCGTGCGTAGGCGCTCCGGGAACGGAGCAGGGAACGTATCCTGGAATTATGTTTCAGCGGAATCCTGAGTATGAACCGCCGGTGTGGCCGGAAAAGCCGGAAGCCCAGCAACAAATGGCGCACTTGGACTTTGCCGTTAACGATTTGGAAAAAGCAGTCCAATATGCAGTCGATTGCGGAGCCACGATTGCAGATGATCAATTTTCTGATGGTTGGAGAGTGATGTTTGATCCAGCAGGGCATCCATTTTGCTTATGCCAGATGAAATCAATCATTGAAAACGCCAATTTTGCGTTGCTATAGAAAGCATTAAGCGGAATAGGCTTGTAGCAAAGAAAATAACTCTATCCTTACACTTAAAAGGGCTAAATGGCTGAACTGCCGGGAGGCCCTTTTTGATTTCTGTTTTTTAGTCTGGATGGTAAATAATCTAGATACGGAAAAAAGAAAAATCAGAAAAAAGAAACGCCTGTATAAAAGAAATATTAAAGAAGATGAATAATAATATTCGTTCCGTTACGATGTATAAAAAATATATTGGACAAATAATTCGATAATGCGTTGCGGGAACAGGCTGTTTTTAGTATGATATTGATATGAGTTTTTATACTTATTTTTTATCTTAATTGTAGGAGGTATCATATGGAGAAGTTTTTCAAGCTGAAAGAAAACGGCACGAAGGCGTCAACTGAAGTGATCGCGGGACTGACCACATTTTTTGCGATGTCCTACATCATTTTTGTTAACCCGAGTATCTTATCAGCAACAGGAATGCCGACGCAGGCAGTATTTTTGGCAACGATCATTGCCGCTGCGATCGGTACGCTCGTTATGGCATTGTTTGCGAACGTGCCATATGCACAGGCGCCGGGCATGGGCCTCAACGCATTTTTTACCTACACGGTATGTTTTGCGCTGGGATTCACGTGGCAACAGGCTCTCGCAATGGTTTTCATCTGTGGTATCGTAAACATCCTGATTACGGTCACAAAACTCAGAAAAGCAATTATCAAATCTATTCCGGAATCATTGCAGCACGCGATCGGCGGCGGTATCGGCATCTTTGTCGCCTATATCGGAATCAAAAACGCCAACCTGGTGCAGTTCACATCTGATCCGGGTACGATTATGTCTATCAACGGTTCGGCTTTTTCCGCAGGCGCGACTTACGAAGGAATCACAAGCGTAGTATCGAGCGGCGGAGCGGTTCCTGCACTGGCGGTGTTCAATTCGCCGGCGCTTATCCTTGCGCTGATCGGCCTTATCCTTACGATCATCCTGCTCGTTGCAAAAGTGAAGGGTGCGATCCTGATCGGTATCGTTGCTACGACAATCATTGGCATCCCGCTGGGCGTTGTAGACCTTTCCGCCATCAGTCTCTCTGCGGACAGCCTTTCCGCTTCCTTTCAGGATTTGGGAGTAACGTTTGGCGCGGCGTTTGGGCCGGAGGGGATGCAAACCCTATTTGCCGATCCATCCAAGATACTAATGGTCATTATGACAATTTTTGCATTCAGTATATCGGATACGTTTGACACGATCGGTACATTCATCGGTACGGGCCGCCGCAGCGGAATCTTCAGCGCGGACGATATGAAGACGATGGAAAACAGCAAGGGATTCAAATCCAAAATGGATAAAGCGCTGTTTGCGGATGCAATCGCTACTTCAATCGGTGCTGTTGTGGGTACGTCCAATACCACAACCTATGTAGAGAGTTCGGCAGGTATCGGCGCGGGCGGCCGCACGGGACTAACGAGCCTTGTAACGGCGATTGCGCTATTAGCGTGTATGTTCCTTGCGCCGGTTATGGGCATTGTGCCGTCGGAAGCGACAGCGCCGGCGCTCATCGCAGTCGGTATCATGATGATGTCCGCATTCAAGGAAATCAAGTGGGGCGACTTTGAAGAAGCGGTTCCGGCATTCTTTGCAGGAGTGTTCATGGCTCTCTGCTACAGCATTTCCTATGGTATCGCGGCAGGCTTCCTGTTCTACTGCATCGTGAAAATCGTTCGCGGCAAGGCAAAGGAGCTTCACCCGATCCTTATCGTTTCTACAATCCTGTTCATCCTGAACTTCATTGTACTGGCGGTTATCTAAAACAGAATAGAATTTGTTTATAAGCCGGCATCTGCCGGCTTATAAACTTAATTCAGATTAGTAAGTAAAACTGAAGGAGAAACAGAAATGAAAGTTGCAGTGATTATGGGATCAAAAAGCGACCTGCCGGTATTGCAGCCGACGATCGACACATTGAAGGATTTTGGGATTGAGGTAGAGGCGCATATCATGTCCGCACACCGGACGCCGGAGCTTGCTGCAGATTTTGCAAAACACGCGAAGGATAACGGCGTGGAAGTGATCATTGCAGCCGCAGGAAAAGCCGCGCACCTTGCAGGGGTGATCGCCGGACACAGCATTTTACCTGTAATCGGACTGCCAATCAAGTCGTCAACCATGGACGGACTCGATTCGTTGTTATCCACGGTGCAGATGCCGGAGGGGATTCCGGTGGCTACGGTAGCCATCAACGGCGGAAAAAACGCCGCTTTATTAGCAGTGCAGATTCTCGCGTTAAAATATGATACATTAAGCGATTTATTATATAAGTTTAAAGAAGACATGCAGCTTAAAGTTGTGGCTGCGGACGCTGAACTGAAAAAGGAGTTATCAAAATGAACAAGACAGAGCAGATGTATGAAGGAAAAGCAAAAAAAGTTTTCAAAACAGACGATCCGAATTATGTAATCGTGGATTATAAGGACGACGCAACAGCGTTTAACGGCTTGAAAAAAGGCACGATCGTAGGCAAGGGCGTCGTCAATAACAAGGTCTCGAACCATATGTTCAAGATGCTTGAAAAGCATGGCATTCCGACACATTTTGTAGAAGAAATTTCTGATCGCGAGACAATCGTAAAAAGCGTTTCTATCGTTCCGGTAGAGGTGATCGTACGTAATATCGCGGCAGGAAGCCTTTCCAAGAGACTTGGCATTCCCGAAGGAACCAAGCTCAAATCCACAGTGCTTGAATACAGCTATAAGGACGATGAGCTTGGCGATCCGATGATCAACGATTATCACATTTATGCCATGGAGCTCGCAACACCGGAGGAAATGGCAAAAATCGCAGAGTATTCCTTTAAAGTAAATGAAGTGATGACCGAATACTTAAAGCAGTTTGGGATTGAGCTCATTGACTTTAAACTGGAATATGGCCGTTGCAATGGAGATATCATCCTTGCAGATGAAATATCACCGGACACCTGCCGTTTCTGGGATTCCAAGACGGGCGAGAAGCTGGACAAAGACCGTTTCCGTCAGGATCTTGGCAATGTGGAAGACGCTTATCAGGAAATACTCAAAAGGCTCATGGGAGAATAATTTATGCTCTTTGAACCAAACAAGGAGTATGAACGCTGGAAGCCGCGGGACGACGTGATGCCGGAAGAATGCGGTGTATTTGGAATCTTTACGGACGATCGCCGCTACGATCCTGCTGAAGCGACTTACCTGGGGCTTTATGCGCTGCAGCACAGGGGACAGGAAAGCGCTGGGATTGCCGTTTCGGACGGTAAGGGCATCAAGTTTCACAAAGGCATGGGACTCTGCTCCGAGGTATTTAAGGATAACCTCGGCCCACTCCTTGGCGGACATATCGGAATCGGCCATGTACGTTATTCTACTACGGGTGACAGTATGGCCGATAACGCGCAGCCGCTTGTAATGTCTTACCGTGGCGGAAAATTCGCGATGGCGCATAATGGGAACCTGATCAATAACACTGTTCTCCGCGAAAAGCTGGAGGACGAGGGAACGGTTTTCCAGACGACGATTGATACGGAAGTCATGGCGAACCTGATCGCACGCTATTCAAAGCATGGGATGCTAAAAGCAATTTCTGCGATGATGAAGGTTGTGCGCGGTGCGTATGCGCTGGTGATCATGACGCAGGACGAGCTGATTGCGGTGCGGGATCCGCAGGGAATACGCCCGCTTGCGCTTGGAAAGCTTGATAACAGCTATGTCGTTGCTTCCGAGTCGTGCGCGTTTGATGCAATCGATGCGGAGTTTGTACGGGATATCCGTCCGGGCGAAATAATCGTGATCAACAAAAACGGGCTGAAGTCTTATCAGGCGCAGTCCGCTATGGATACGGCGCTTTGTGTGTTTGAATATGTCTATTTCGCGCGGCCTGATTCCGATATCGATGGGATCAGCGTATATCGTTCCAGAGAAAACATGGGGACAAGGCTTGCACAGGCCTTTCCAATCGATGCGGACCTTGTGAGCGATGTGCCGGATTCGGCAACGCCTGCCGCGTCCGGATATGCGGCGGAAAGCGGGATTCCATACGCCAAGGCGCTTGCAAAAAACCGATATGTAGGCAGGACGTTTATCCAGCCGTCACAGGCATTGCGGGAGCGTGGCGTCAAGCTGAAGCTCAATGCGATCAAGAGAAATGTGCACGGTAAAAAGCTGATCCTGATAGACGATTCCATTGTGCGCGGCACAACCAGCCGGAAAATCGTTGAGATGCTGCGCCTTGCGGGAGCGCGGGAGGTGCACATGCTGATCAGCTCGCCGCCGGTCATCTGTCCCTGCTTTTTTGGGATCGATACGCCGTCGCACGACCAGCTGGTCGGCTCAAAAAACTCAGTTGAGGAAATCAGGAAAATTATCGGCGCGGACACGCTGCATTATTTGTCTATCGGGGATTTGCTCAAAACGGTAGAGGGCGCGGGTTGTAACTTCTGTGCAGGCTGCTTTAACGGGCAATATCCGGTGGATATCAGGCGGGCGCTCAAAGAAACCGAAACTATGGACCTTATGACGATTGAATAAAAGGAGATCAGGAATGGCAGTTACTTATAAAGACGCCGGCGTAGATGTAGAGCGCGGCTACGAAGCGGTAAAGCTGATGAAGGAGCACGTAAAAAAGACGTTTGACGGGAATGTGATTACAGACCTTGGAACCTTTGGCGGGATGTACGACATTGGAAACGGTCAGGTGCTTGTTGCCGGAACGGACGGCGTGGGTACAAAGCTCAAGGCGGCCTTTGCGATGAATAAAAACGATACGGTAGGCATCGACGCGGTGGCGATGTGCGTCAACGACGTGGTGTGTCACGGGGCGAAGCCGCTGTTCTTCCTCGATTATATTGCCACAGGCGCTCTTGTGCCGGGCGTTGCGGCAGATATTGTGAAGGGGATTGCGGAAGGCTGTATGCAGTCGGGATGTGCCCTGATTGGAGGCGAGACGGCTGAAATGCCCGGGTTTTATCCGGAAGGGGAGTACGACCTTGCAGGCTTCTGCGTGGGGATCGTCAATAAGAAGGATATTATCAACGGCTCGCAGATCAAGCCGGGCGATAAGGTCATCGGCCTTGGCTCCACTGGAATCCATTCCAATGGTTTTTCCCTTGTGCGCAAGTTGTACCAAATGGACGACACCTTGAATACGACAAGGATTGAGCAGGTTGGGAAAACACTGGGAGAATTGCTTCTGGAGCCAACCAAAATATACGTAAAATCAATTTTGGACCTGATTGGCAAAGCAGACGTGAAGGGGATCGCCCATATTACGGGCGGCGGTTTTTACGAAAATATCCCTCGTGTCCTTCCTGAAAATGTGAATGCAAAAATCAAGCTTGGCTCATGGGATATGCCGTATGTATTTGAAAAACTGGTGGAAGACGCAAAGCTTTCAGAAAAGGACGCGTACAATACCTTTAACATGGGGATTGGCATGATTGTCGTAGTAAACGCGGAGCAGGAGGAAGCCGCGCTCGAAGCGCTTACCGCTTCCGGTGAACGGGCGTTTTCGATTGGAGAAATCACAGAAGGCAATGGAGGCATAGAGCTATGCTGAAATTTGCCGTTATGGCTTCCGGCGGAGGTACTGATTTCCAGTCATTGATCGACGCGGCCCAAAGCGGGCAGATCAATGCTGAAATTTGCTGCCTTGTGGCGGGGAAGCCTGACATCTATGCCATCGAGCGTGCAAAGACTGCGGGAATTCCGGTGGAGGTCGTACAGAAAAAAAGCTTTGGCACGGTTGAAGCGTTTGACGAGGCGATTCTTGCTGCTCTTAAAGCGCATGCTGCGGATTTTGTGGTTTTGGCAGGGTATCTCAGTATCATTGGGAAGAAAACGATATCTGCGTACCGCAATAAGATCATAAATATCCATCCGTCGCTTATTCCAAGCTTTTGCGGAATGGGGATGTACGGTGGAAAGGTGCATGAAGCAGTCATTGAGTACGGGGCGAAATTCTCCGGGGCGACCGTGCATTTTGTAGACGAAGAAGCAGATACCGGGCCAATCATCATGCAGCAGGTGGTGCCGGTAATGGAGGACGATACGCCGGAAAAGCTGGCGGCGCGCGTGCTGGAAACAGAGCATCGAATTTTACCGGAGGCGGTTGCGCTGATGGCGGATGGAAAGCTTCTGGTAGAGGGCCGGCGCGTAAAGGTTTTAAAATAATTTTTGGGAGGATATAATCATGGCGAAAAGAGCTTTTTTAAGTGTGTTTGACAAAAGCGGAATCGTCGATTTCGCAAAAGGGCTGATCGACTTGGGATTTGAAATACTTTCGACAGGAGGGACGCAGCGCGAGCTGGAAAATGCAGGTCTTGCCGTCACAAACGTATCGGACATCACAGGATTTCCGGAATGCCTTGACGGCAGGGTAAAAACGCTGCATCCGAAAATTCATGCAGGAATCCTTGCAATGCGTGGAAACAAGGAGCATATGAAGCAGTTGGAGGAGCTCGGCGTGGACACGATCGACGTTGTAGCGGTAAACCTGTACCCGTTCAAGCAAACAATTTCAAAACCGGACGTGACGCTTGAAGACGCGATAGAGAATATCGATATCGGCGGACCGACCATGCTGCGTGCAGCTGCGAAAAACTGGCAGGACGTTGCTTCGATTGTAGACAGCGCGGACTATGAAACCGTACTCAATGAGCTGAGGGAAACCGGGGCGGTATCTCGCGAAACCAAATTCCGCCTGTGCGCCAAGGTGTTTGAAACGACAGCTGCATACGATGCGCTCATCAGCCAATACCTGCGTAAACAGCTTGATACGGAAGAGCTGCCGGAGAAGCTGACGCTGACCTATGAAAAGCAGCAGGATATGCGTTATGGCGAGAACCCGCACCAGAAGGCGGCCTTTTATAGGGAACCGCTCTATGTGCCGGGCAGCCTTGCTAACGCGAAGCAGCTCAATGGAAAGGAATTATCCTTTAACAATATCAACGACACTGCGGGAGCGCTCGACTGCCTTCGCGAGTTTGAAGAGACGACGGTCGTGGGCGTAAAGCATGCCAATCCATGTGGCGTGGGAAGCGCTGAGACGGTCTATGACGCATATTTAAAGGCGTATGAATGCGATCCTGTTTCTATTTTTGGAGGCATCGTAGCCTGCAACCGGGAAATTGATGAAAAGACAGCTGCGCAGATGAGCAAGATATTCCTTGAGATTGTTGTAGCTCCTTCCTATACGAAAGAGGCGCTCGACATTCTATGCCAGAAAAAGAACCTTCGTGTGCTGCGCCTGCCGGACATCGCGGCAAAGCTGCCAAAGGATGGCATCGATACCAAAAAAGTGCTCGGAGGCTTGCTGGTGCAGGGGCTTAACGATCAGATGTTTGACGGAGAATTTAAGGTAGTGACCAAGCGCAAACCAACGGACGAGGAAATGGAGAATCTTGAGTTTGCATTCAAGGTTGTAAAATATGTAAAATCCAATGGGATTGCGATTGCAAAGGGAATGGGTACGCTGGGCATTGGCCCGGGACAGACCAACCGTATCTGGGCGGCGGAAATGGCGCTTGAACGGAGCGGCGAGGAAGCAAAGGGGGCCGTTATGGCTTCGGACGCATTCTTCCCATTTGACGATTGCGTGGAAGCTGCTGCAAAGGCGGGCATCACGGCAATCATCCAGCCGGGCGGCTCGATTCGTGATGAAGATTCCATTAAAAAGTGCGACGAAAACGGGATCGCAATGGTATTCACGGGAATCAGGCATTTCAGGCACTAATAGGACGGGAGACGAAGATGAAAAAAATACTTGTGGTTGGCGGAGGGGGGCGCGAACACGCGATCCTTTGGAAACTTTCACAAAGCAAAGAGGATTTGGCGCTGCACTGCGCGCCCGGAAACGGTGGAATTGAGCAGCTTGCGACGTGCGTTCCCATAAAAGCGGACGATGTGGAAGGCATCGTAGCATGGTCGAAGGAAAACGGCATGGATCTTGTATTTGTCGCGCCGGATGATCCGCTTGCGCTCGGCATGGTAGACGCACTGCAAAAGGCTGGAATAAGGGCGTTTGGACCAACAAGGGCCGCGGCGGAGATCGAGTGGTCGAAGTCCTATTCCAAATGGCTTATGAAAAAGTACGGTATTCCGACGGCGGATTTCGAAGTGTTTGACGATGCGGATGCGGCAATCGCTTACCTTGAAAACGCAAAGTACCCAATCGTCGTAAAGGCAGATGGCCTTGCGCTTGGCAAAGGGGTACTGATCTGTGAGGATTTTGCACAGGCAAAGCAGGCGGTACAGGAAATTATGCTGGATCAAAAATTTGGCGCTGCAGGATCGCAGGTGGTGATCGAAGAATTCATGACAGGCCCTGAGGTTTCCGTGCTCGCGTTCTGCGATGGAAAGACAATTTTGCCAATGCTTTCCGCACAGGATCACAAACGCGCGTATGATAACGATGAAGGGCTGAATACCGGCGGTATGGGCACATTCTGTCCTTCGCCCAAGTTCACGCAGCAAATGCAGAAGCAAACGCAGAAGGATATTTTTGAGAAGACAGTAGAGGCGTTAAATGCGGAAGGCAGGGAATTCAAAGGGGTTATTTTCTTTGGGCTTATGCTCACGCCGGAGGGCATCAAGGTGCTGGAATATAACGCGCGCCTTGGCGATCCGGAAACGCAATCCGTATTTTTGCTTCTGGAAACAGACCTGCTCGATATCATTGACGCAGTGATCGACGGAACGCTTGATGAAATCGAGCTTGACTGGAAAGATGGCAGCGCGGTCTGCGTTGTGATGGCTTCCGGCGGATATCCGCAGAAATATGAGAGCGGTAAGCTGATTACAGGCCTTGATAAAGTGGATGAAGACGTTGTCGTATTCCATGCGGGAACCAAATCTGGGGATGGCGGTATTTATACCAACGGAGGCAGGGTGCTTGGCATTACGGCTATGGGAAAAGATATTCCAGCGGCACGCGAAAAAGCATACGATAATGTGAAACGAATCAGGTTTGACGACGCTTTTTACAGAAAAGACATTGGGATCAAATGATTGGGTTATCAATAAATAAAAAGGCATTGCAGCTGCAATGCCTTTTTATATTTCAATCATTCAGGTCAGAACTGTTTCAGGATTTTATCCGCCACGTAAAGGCCGTTGGCCGCAGCCTGGGACAGGGAACGGGTAAAGCCCGCGCCATCACCGGTAGCATAGACATTCTTGAAACCGTCGAGCTCAAAATCGTGGGCAAGGGGGCGTGCGGAATAGTATTTGCATTCGATACCATAAAGCAGGGTATCGTAGTTTGCTGTTCCGGGCGCTATTTTATCAAGCGCGTAGAGCGTTTCGATGATGTTGTCAAGCTGCCGCTTGGGCAGGCAAAGGCTCAGGTCTCCGGGCACCGCGTGAAGCGTAGGGCGCGTTGTGGACTGCGACAGACGGTTGGTATCCGTACGCCGTCCCGCCAGAAGGTCTCCAAACCGCTGAACCAGTACGCTGTCGCCGCTGATCAGGTTGGCAAGGCTTGCAACGTGCCGCGCATATTCAATCGGCTCTTTAAAGGGTTCTGTAAAGCGAATCGTGGTAAGCAGTGCAAAGTTGGAGTTATTCGTTTTACGCGATTGATCGCGGTAGGAATGACCGTTTACAGTCAATACGCCGTTTGTGTTTTCCGTAACCACATTGCCGCGCTCATTAAAGCAGAACATACGCGTCGTATCGCCATAGGCTTTGCTGCGGTACCAGATTTTGGGCTCGTAGATGCGCTTGGAAAAGTGCTCCCATACGCTTGAAGGGAGCTCGACGCGCACGCCGATATCCACCTGGTTGTTCGTAAGGCGCACGCCATTTTTTTTGCACCACTGCGTAAAGAACTGGCTGCCTGCACGGCCGACAGCAAAAATAATGTCGGTAGCCTGCAGTTCAAATGTATCCGTTTTGGATTTCGCACAAATGATGTGGGAAGAAGCGTCAACATCGGCTACATCCGTGTCGGTGAAGATATCGCATTTTTTTGCGATGTGCTCAATCATCCGGCGCATTGTATCGAAATTTTCGTCCGTACCGAGGTGCTTTAATTGCGCCTGCGACATATGCAGGTCGTATTTCAGGCACTCTGCTTTAAGCTCATTATCCGGCTGATACCGCTCGGTGGTTGCGCCAAACGAGACAAGAAGTTTATCAGCCTGCTCAATATAATCAATTACCGTTTCCGGTTCCAGAAAGTCTGTGAGCCAGCCGCCGTATTCCGTAGAAATCACATATTTGCCATCCGAAAAAGCGCCTGCTCCGGCCATGCCCTCCATGATGGCGCACGAATCACATTTTACGCAATGATCCGCTGTTTTTTTGATAATCGGGCATATTCGTTTTGTGATTGAATGGCCTTTTTCCAGAAGAGCCACCTTAAGGGCAGGGTTAGACTCGGTCAGGCGGTAAGCACTCATGATTCCGCTGATACCGCCGCCGATGATTGCAACATCATAGTTTTTCAATGAATTTACCTCGTTTGATTTGTGTTACAGGCCAAAAGCCTGTGTAACGGCAGTAATTGCCTTCGTCGTGTTTTTGCTGCCGATACAAAATGAAATCCGCGTCTGGGAGTTCGTCATAATATAAGTTTTAATATGATCTGCCGCAAGCGCGGAGAAAAGCCTGGCGACAACGCCAAACTGCCGTTGCATTCCTTCGCCCTCAATGGTGAGCTTTGTAATATCCGTAACACAGTCATACCTGAGACCGTCAAATTCTGACAGAACCGATTTCGCGAT
This sequence comes from Christensenella sp. KGMB01412, assembly GCF_055522415.1. Lineage (NCBI taxonomy): Bacteria > Bacillati > Bacillota > Clostridia > Christensenellales > Christensenellaceae > Christensenella > Christensenella sp. KGMB01412. The sequence goes on from NZ_JBVFVW010000001.1 coordinate 215,383, forward strand.
CTCGATATCGGAAGAGGAGATAGAGAAAACGATATCGACTTTTCCATCCTGAGGATACGCCTGGCTGATTGTATCGAGGTTAACGCTGTTTTTAGCCAACGCATCAAAAATATACGCGATATGCTGCGGTTCATGCGGAATACCAATAAGCGTGATGATCGCGTCGTTCTCATCCTCCGCATAAATGCTGCTGACAATTTTCATGCCGGATATAATATCCTGCATGGAATAAAGCCCCGCGGGTTTATCGTGGATAAATTTCGCGGCACGGATTGCGCCCTCTGCAAAAATATGCTTGGACATCGCGCGGTGATGAATCTCGATCACCTCGTCATTTCCCAAAAACAATACGTCGTGGTCGCCGACCACCGTCCCGCCGCGAACGGCATGGATTCCGATTTCTTTGACGTCGCGTTTTGCGCGCACATCGGGCGTCCGTCCATATACGTACTGTTTACCACCGGAAAAAGCTTCGTTGATTTTGTCTGCAATCGCAAGGGCGGTACCGCTGGGAGCGTCCACCTTTTGATTATGGTGTTTCTCAACAATCTCAATATCAAATTTGTCGCCAAGGAATTCAGACGCCTTTTTACTAAGCTCCATTTGCAGGTTTACGCCAAGGGACATATTCGCGGAAAAGAAAATAGGAATATGCGCGGAGGCATTCGCTATCATTGTTTTATCCTGATCCGAATATCCGGTCGTGGCAAGCACGGCTGGAATATTTTTTTTGCTGGAAAAAGCAAGGATATCGGGGAGGGCTTCCGGACGGGAAAAATCGATGACCACATCCACAGATTCGATCACCCGGGAAAAAGTCTCGTAAACGGGAAAGGGATTTTGCCGTGCATCCGGCATTTTATCGATTCCCGCCACAACTACCATATTTTCATCCTCAGCAATGCACCCGGAAAGGATCTGGCCCATTTTTCCGTTGATGCCGCTGATCAATACTTTTATCATTTCTTTGCCTTTCTCAGTCAATCAGTCCAAAGCTGCGCATTTGCCTGATCAGGTTATCGTGATGCGCCTCGCTCATTTCCGTAAGCGGCAGACGCAAAGGCCCCATGGCAAAACCCATAGCGCGCAGCGCCGCCTTGATCGGGATTGGGTTTACTTCGCAGAACAGTGCGCTTACCAGAGGGTTTATTTCAAGCTGCATATCGCGCGCGGCTCCAACATCGCCCTTCAGGTAATTCATAACCATATTGTGCGTATACTTTGGCATAATGTTTGCCAAAACAGAAATCACACCGTCGCCGCCAAGCGAAAGCAGGGGAACGATCTGGTCGTCGTTGCCGCTGTAAAGCGCGGCCTTTCCACGCGTCAGGCGGGCCGTTTCCACAAGCTGCGAGAGATTTCCGCTCGCTTCTTTGATGCCGGCAATTTTGTCGTGGCAGCATAACTCTTCGTATACCGCAGGACAAATGTTCACACCGGTTCTGCCCGGGATGTTATAAAGTATTACGGGAAGCTGCGTTGCATCTGCAAGCGCATTGAAGTGAGCTATGAGCCCGGTATCCGTGCACTTGTTATAATAAGGCGTTACACCAAGAATACCGTCTGCTCCAAGGCCTTCCACAACCTTTGCACATTCCACCACGCTGGCGGTGTTGTTTCCACCAACTCCTGCAATGACAGGAATACGCCCATCCGCCTGCTTCACTACAAATTCAATCACAGAGTGCTGCTCGGGAAGCGACATGGTAGACGGCTCACCGGTGGTGCCGCACACAATCAGCGCGTCCGTATCATTTGAAATCTGGAATTCGACCAGCTTTTCAAGCGTATCGAATGCGATTCCATCTTCAGTAAAGGGCGTTACGAGTGCTACGCCGGAACCTCTAAAAATCATAGTTTTTCTCCTATCAAATCAGTGTTGCGATGGGGCAGGCCGTGCGGCAAGCGCGGTTTATTGTTCCTGCATCTCCATCCATTTCTGCGCAATCTGGACTGCGTTTGTTGCAGCGCCTTTCCTGATGTTGTCCGCAACAACCCACAGGTTCACCCCGGAATCAACCGAACGGTCGCGCCTGATCCTGCCAACATAGACCTCATCCTTACCGGCAATTTCGGTTGCCATTGGATATATGCCTTTTCCTTCGCCGGTTTTCACCTCGTCCATTACGATAAGGCCGGGGAAATCGGCAAGCGTCTTTTTCAGATCGTCGAGGTCAAAGTCCTTTTCGAACTCGACATTGATCGATTCGCTGTGGCCGTGAAAAACAGGTACGCGCACAGTGGTTGCGGTGATACGCATATTGTCGTTATGAAGGATTTTGCGCGTCTCATTGACCATTTTCAGCTCTTCCTTCGTATAGCCGTCCTCATCAAATACGTCAATTTGCGGCAGGCAGTTGCCAAAGATCGGGTAAGGAAACTTTTTGGGCGCATCGCCGTTTATACCGTTTTCAAGATCGCTGTAACCGCCCATACCTGCGCCGGAAACAGCCTGGTAGGTGGAGTACACCACACGCTTGATCTTGTATTTGTCGTCGAGCGGCTTCAAAGCTACCATAGCCTGGATCGTGGAGCAGTTGGGGTTTGCGATGATACCGTTATTCCATGCGATATCCTCAGGATTCACCTCGGGAACCACGAGCGGAACGGCCTGCTTCATACGCCATGCGCTGGAGTTGTCGATCACAAGAGCACCTGCCTTTACCGCGCACGGTGCAAATTTTTCGCTTGTACCGCCGCCTGCGGAGAAGAGGGCAATATCGATATCCTTGCCGTCAAAGCAGGTTTCCGTAAGCTCCTCAATCGTATATTCTTTTCCCATAAAATCTACTTTTTTTCCCGCGCTTCTTGCACTTGCGAACAAATAGTAGTTTTCCACGGGAAGCTTGCGTTCCTCGAGGACCTGAAGGAATTTTCTGCCTACCATTCCGGTAGCGCCTACAACGGCAACATTATACTTTCTCATTATATTCTCCTGTTCTTGCCGTATGATGCCCATACGGTACTTAAAATATTTAAAACGGAAAACCGTTTTTTATCCATAGCTGAGGAAATAGGGGGCTGTGTGCAAAAAAGAACGGCACACGCGCGCCGTTCTTTAAATCTTCTCAGATGAAAGCCGCAGCAGCGCAACACCGCCAAATGACGGTGACAGTGATACGGCTATTGACCGTACCCCCAGAAGCTCATGCCCGGCGTGCACAAAATTCTTCGGCGTTAAGCCCTTTCCCGCAGCATACAACCGTCTCGCCGAAAGACTTTATCATGCCGCGATACTCATACTGTAACGCTCCTCTGTCTGTTCTTAAGTCATTATACCGCAAAGCAGAAGCCATGTAAATAGTTTTCCATGTGAAATACTTGCGAAACAACAGTAAAAACGGTATATTGATACTAGATTAAAAAAGTGGAAAAGGAAGTGCCGCAGGAATGAAGGTAAGGGAGTCTTTAAGGCAATATCTTGGCGAGATTACGGAAATACGCAGGGAACTGCACAGGGTGCCTGAGTATTCGTTTGAGGAATATAAAACATCGGAATACCTGATGAACTATTTAAAACGCCTTCGGCCCGATCAGTTGGAGGTCGTTGCGAAAACGGGAATCAAAGCAGTTTTCCTTGCAAAACATCCGGCAAAGACGGTTGCGATCCGCGCGGATATCGACGCTCTGCCCGTACCGGAATATAACGATGTTTCTTACCGTTCGCAGTGTGAAAACATGATGCACGCGTGCGGACATGACGGACATATGGCGATTGCGCTTATCTGTGCAAAAATTATCAGTGGCGCCAGCGACAGGCTCAAATATAACTATGTGTTCCTGTTCCAGCCTGCGGAGGAAACGACGGGAGGGGCGCAGCCTATGGTTGAGGAGGGCGCGCTTAAAAACCCGGATGTGGATGAAATTTATGGCATTCATTTGTGGCCGTATTTGCCGGCAGGGGTAGCCGGATGCAAGGCAGGACCGATTATGGCGCGCATGTGCGATCTTAATATTAATATCAAAGGGCGTGGCAGCCACGGGGCAAAGCCGCATAACGGCAGGGACGCGCTTATTGCGGCGGCACAGCTTGTAATGGGCATCCAGACGATCATTTCAAGGAACGTAGATCCCTACAAAACGGGCGTAATCACGATTGGAAGGATCGAAGGCGGGCAGACAAGGAATGTGATCTGCGAAGACGTAAGGCTGGAGGGAACGATTCGGACATTTGAGCCGGAGGTTACGCAAACCATTCAGCGCCGACTTACCGAGATGCTCGAAGGCCTTGACATGATGTATCAGGTGAAGAGCGAATATATAGAGTCAATGACTTATCCCGCCGTGGTAAATGACGCAGCGTTATATGACAGGACAAAAGCAAAATTTGACGAAGCGGAATTTGTGGTGGTGGAGCCTGTGATGCTGTCTGAGGATTTTTCTAATTTCCAGCGGCAAATCCCCGGACTTTATACCTTTATGGGGATTGCGGAAGCAGAGGATGCGGAACCGCTGCATTCAAGCAGGTTCAACTTTAACGAACAAGTATTGTTAAATGGTGTAGAATATTTTTTGAGGGTAACTGATTTTGAGTGAGCAATACAGCGCTCTTGCAGGGATTTATGACGCGTTGATGTATGATGTTTCCTACGCCGGATGGGCGGAATATCTTATGAGTATCTTAAACGCCCGCGGAATAAGGGAAGGTGCAAACCTGCTGGAGTACGCATGCGGGACAGGAAATATAACGCTGCCGCTTGCGGAAAACGGATTTCGTATGACAGCAGTGGATATTGCGGAGGATATGCTTTTTATCGCACAGGAAAAGACGCGCAAAAAGGCGTTGAAGGTAAGCTATGTGTGCGCTGATATGCGTGGGTTCCTGCTAAACAAGAAGGCGGACGCCGTGGTGTGTGCGTGCGACGGAGTAAACTACCTGCTTGAAGAGGATGATATGCGTGACTTTTTTAAAGGCGTATATGGAAATTTGAAGAATGGCGGTGCGTTTTTGTTTGATATCAGCTCCGCCTATAAAATAAAAGAGGTTCTGGGGAACGAGTTCTATTACGATGACGGCGACGAACAGACCTATTTCTGGCAGAACAGCTATGACGAAGGGAAAAAAACAGTAACCATGGAGCTTACCATGTTTCTGCGCCAGGACGAGGTTTATAAACGTTATGATGAGATGCACAAACAACGTGCCTGGGAACAGGATGAATTGGAAGAGCTGCTTTACGAAGCGGGCTTTTCACAAATCAATCAATATGGTTTTATGACATGCGATATTCCCCATAGGCAGGAAGAGAGAATACAGTTTGTAGCAGGAAAGGTACAATGAAAAGATGAGTGATGTTTTAGTAAAAGCAATGTTAAATAAAGAAATATCTGTCTGTGCGTGCGATGTCAGCCGTATGGTAGAAGAGGCGCGGAAGATACATAATACGATGCCTGCGGCAACGATTGCCCTTGGGCGCACGCTTGCGGCGGCGACGATGATGGCGTCTATGCTTAAAAACAGGAATGACAGGCTCACGCTGATGATCAATGGCGGAGGCCCTGCAGGCACGATTATGGCGGTGGGTAACGCAAGGTTGCACATGAAGGGCTATGTTGCAAATCCGGCGGTTAACATCGCTGCGAATGAAAAAGGCGCGATCGACGTTGCGGGAGCGGTTGGAAAAGACGGATTCGTAACTGTGGTGGAAGATTTAGGGCTCAAAGAACCGTACATAGGGAAGACGCCCGTGATTTCAGGAGAGATCGGCGAAGATATCGCAAATTATTTTCTGGTGTCAGAACAGCAGCCCTCTATCGTATATGTCAATACATGGCTCGAAACAGATATGAGTATCGTAAATGCAGGCGGAATCATCATCCGCCCAATGCCGGGGTGCAGTGAGGAATCGCTTGCAGCAGTGGAGAAACGTACGGGAGAAATCGCAAATTTTGCAATCTATATGTTCTCAAAAGGCCTTGACGGCGCTTTGGAACAGGTGTTTGAAGGAATGGAGCTGCAAATGCTCGAGCACGAGCAACCGCTTTGGAAGTGCGATTGCTCCAAAGACAGGCTGGAAGAGGTTGTGCTCTCTTTAGGGAAAAAGGAAATTGAAGATATGATCAAAGAGGATGCCGGGGCTGAAATCGTATGCAGGTTCTGCAATAAAAAATATGATTTTTCTTCGGATGACCTTGGCAGGCTTCTCGAGCACGCAACAAAGGAATAGGAATGAAGAACGAAAACGTAAAAATTGTAAGTTTTGAACGGCCTGCCGAGTTTTATTACCAGTCAGGCCTCAAAATGATGGAAAACATGAATTATCTGGGAGCGTTATCTATGATGCGTAAAGCGGTGGATAAGGACGACCGGAATACGGAATACAGGATGAAGCTCGCTGAAATATTAACAGAGCTGTCGAAATACGAAGAATCAAACAGTGTCCTGTTTGAATTATTGATGCGGAAAAAAGAGGGACGCAGCGACTGTTATTTTGGAATGGGCTGTAATTTTCTTGGATTAAACGACCTTGAAAAGGCTCAGGAGAGCTTTGAAAAATATCTTGCGCTTGATCCGGAGGGCGAATTTCAGGAGGAAGTCGAAGAATTCCTGATGCTTTTTGCTGATTTTGAAGAAGAAGAGGAATACCCAATCGGCGACGCGGCAGAGCAGCTGCAGCAGCAGCTCGCGCAGGAAGGGAAGAGCTACCTTGATAATTGTGAGTACCAGAAAGCCGCGGAGGTACTTGAAAAGGTGGAAACGGATAATCCTGACCTGCTTTTTGCAAAAAACAACCTGGCCTTATCATATTATTGCCTGAAAAAGTTTGATGAAGCAGTGGAAATTACACGGCAGGTTTTGGAGATCGAACCAAACAATGTGCACGCGAACTGTAATATGGCAATGTTTTTGCACGAAAAAAACGAACAGGGAACGCGTGGCTTTGTGGATCAGGCCGTCAAGCAGAATAACGGAAGCTATGACGATCTTTATAAGATTGCGATCACATATTGCGAGATCAAAGAGCACGAAGAGGCAATGAGATATTTGACCAATATCCTTGCTACTTCGCCATATGATGATAAGGTTCTGTTTTGTGCCGCAATGGCAAGCTACAATCTGGGACGGTACCCGGAAGCGGTCAAGTATCTTTCCGATATTGTAAAACTCGATCCCTATGACAGTGTGGCTGCCTATTATATCGGATATATCAAGGCCGTAATGGAAGGGAAAAAGGAATTTGAAGAGCTTGGATATGTGTTCCAGGTCCCGCCTGCGGAGGCAAAGGAGCGTATTCAGTATCTTAATAACAGTATGAAGCTTCCGGAGCAGGAATTCAACGGGCTGTGGCAAACTGATAAAAAACTCAATGATATCCTTTTATGGGGATTGGAATATGGGGACGATTTTATCAAGCGCGCGGTCGTTAAAATTATCGGCAGCTTTGAAGACGAAAAAACGGAAAAGATTTTCAGGAGATACATCCTGCGCAGGAACCAGCCGGACGACATCAAAAATGAGATTTTTGTGCTGCTGAAAAGAATGCGCGCGCAGGAGCCCTACGTTGCATACTTTAACGGGAACATTGTAGAGGTGAAAGTTGGTATCCTTGATGGCGTGGAAGGCAGCGAAACGGAAAAATTTGACCAGCTTTTTGACTTGATCGTGACAGTGGTCAGCCAGGAATTTTCCGAGCAACTTGCAGGCAAGGCGGTAACGCTGCTGCAGGAGTTTGCGGAAAAAGGCGAGGCTGGTAAATTTTTGCAGGAGATCAGGGAATTTGCCGCTGCGATTGCTTTCACAGCGCTTTACCTGAACGAAACGCCCAGGGAACCGAAAAAAATAGCGGCGTTGTTTGATGCGGATGTAAACAGGCTTTCCGTTATGGTGATGGAGATCATGAACGTGGTTGGAGGGGAATAGGAATGGGAAAAATAACAGTAGAAGAGATCATCAATAATCCCAGGATACGTATTATGGTAGAACAGGCGAATAATTGCCTTGAAACCCTTGGATATACAGATCATGGCCCGCGCCACGTGGGGTATGTGAGCAGGATTGCCGGAGAAATACTGGAAAAGCTTGGATTTCCACAGGAACGGGTAGACCTTGCGAGGATTGCCGGATGGACGCATGACGTTGGAAATATGATCAACAGGAAAATGCACTCGCTCACGGGAGCGTCTATCCTGTTCGACGAGCTTCAGCGCGTGGGGATGGAGCTGAAGGACGTGTGCGATATCTGTTCGGCTGTAGGCGCACATGATGAAGAGACAGGCACGCCTGTCAGCGATATTTCTGCAGCGCTTATTATTGCAGATAAGGTTGACGCCTATAAAAAGAGGGTAAAGCGCAGGGATCTTGACGATATCCACGACAGGGTGAACCTTTCGATTTACGAGACGGATGTGCGTGTTTCCCAGTCAAAGAATCAAATTACCTTTGAACTTAAAATGAAGGACTACGCAACGCCAATGGAGTTTTTGCAGATTTACCTCGGACGGATGAAGATGTGTGAAAAGAGCGCGGCATTTTTGAAATGCACGTTCAAGCTTGTGATCAACGGGCTCGTGATGAATAAAATAAGCGGCGGTGTCGAGACTCAAATCAACCAGTTGCCGGATCATGAATCATAATTTCAAGATATGTGCTATAACACGTTTTTGGGGTACAATACATCCTGCTTTTATTTTCGTGGGGAAGAAACGCTCTCGCGAATAATCACGTCGTAAGAATCTAATTGTATGCTTTCGCAAGGAGTACCGCTGATCAGCTTTTGAATCAGTTCAAAGCCGCAGCGGCCGATTTCTTCGCGGTCGATTTTTACAGTCGTAAGCGAAGGAATCATGTATTGTGAAACGGCAATGTCGTCAATCCCGATGACGGAAATATCATCAGGTACTCTGATCCCGATGGAGTGCAGGTAGCGGATCGCGAGTATGCCATAATAATCGGTAGCACAAAAGATCGCCGTTGGTTTATTGCTCCCCTGAAGTGCTTTATCAATACAAAGGTGCAGGCTTTTCTTATCCGTCACCTCAAGCTGTATACGGTTTGTACTGAGGGCAATATCGTTTTCGGAAGTTGCTTTCTGGAATCCGCTGAATGTGAGCAGATTAAAATCATAAAGGCTTTTATTGTTGTTTCCAATGTAAGCAATATCGCGGTGCCCCAAATTGATCAAATGACACGCAGCCTTATAGGCTGCGGTCTTATAATCGACTCTCACTGCATAGTTGGTGTCGTTGATTCTGCTGCTGTCCAAAATAACAAAAGGGATATGCAGATTTTTCAATTCATTTAAAACATCGATTTCCAGATCGCCATACACAATGATACCATCGACAAGGCCGGAATGAAGAATATCGGAAAAAGCAATATTATTGTCCGTACGGTAAACGGACGTCATAATCAAGTTGTATGGTAGCTCCCTGCAGGAAGCTACCATACTCGAATTTAACTCGGTGTAAAAAAGTTGATCCAAATCATGCAAATCACTGCGAAAAAGCAATGCGATGTTTAAGCTCTTTTTTGCAGCCTTCACATTTTTATAGCCGATTTTTTCTGCTGTCTCAAGTATAAAATGCCGGGTTTCATTGCTGATGCCTTCTTTTCCGTTAAGTGCAAAAGATACGGCTGTGGGGGATACCCCTGCTGCGATTGCAATGTCTTTTGTTGTTACCTTTTTACGATTCATATGGCGTACCCCTCGACCTCGTTGTCGGCAAACTAATTTAGTGTCTATATATTTAGTATAATACTGCTGAATACTGCGAAAGTCAAGAGCGAGCTTGATTATGTCCAGGAAAAATTAGAAAAAATTAGTTTTAAAAAACCTATTGACTATATGAAAAAATGGATTTATACTGAGTTCAATTCAGGAAATAACTAAAAATTACTAACATTTTATTAAAATCAGAAACGTTTCTCAAATATAAACTAAATAAAAAATTCGACTTAATTTTGGGCAGGCGATATCGCCCGATAAAAATAAACAATATACAGGAGGAAAAAATGAAAAAGTCATTAATGGTAGTTGTTTGTGTTGTTATGGCCTTCGTGCTCCTTGCCGGATGTGCGGCACCCGCCGCGACGCAGCAGACGGGTACGGACGAGGGGACGGCGTCCGATGCGGTGGCAGAAGAATCCACATCGGCTCAAAGCGTTTCCGGAGGGGGCAAGAGGATTGCAAACATTGTCGCAGAGTACAATGAATGGAATCAATTAAAAATGGATGAAATGAAAAAATTAGCGGATGAATACGGATGGACCATTGAAACCTTTGACGCGGCGCAGGATGTGAATCAACAAATAAATATGGTAAATTCAGCAGTTGCCCAAGGCTTTGATTTTATTACGATCCAGCCAGTTGATAACGCAGCGCTGAACCCGTCTCTTGAAAAAGCGGCGGACGCGGGCGTGATCGTTGTCAACGCATATGGCCAGGGAGAAGAGGACCCGCTCAAAGACAAAATATACCAAGTTAATTTCGCACAAAAAGAAGTGGGGATGCTGGAAGCGGAAACCTACATCGAGATGGAAGGCGAGGAAGGTAAAGTCGCTTTGATTGGCGGTCTGACAGGTGCGGATAATGCACGCCTGCGGTCCGAAGGAATGAGGGAAGTCTTAGAAAAATATCCGGGAATCGAAATCGTACAGGAAGTTTTTTGCGATTGGGATCGTCAGAAAGCGATGGCCGCAGCAGAAGATATCATCACATCGAATCCTGATTTGAAAGCATTTCTGGTTCAGGACGACAGTATGTCTTGGGGCGTTGCCGAGGCGATTGAGGCCGCCGGCAAGCAGGATCAGATCAAGATTGCTTCGCAGGGTTTCTATGAAAGCAGCATTCCTGCGATCAAAGAAGGCAAGTTCCTTTTCACAATTTCTTATCCGCCGGCTTTCTTTGCGCAGGGAGATATGAAAGTATTTAAGGAAATTGCAGACGGAAAAGAACCGGACAGGATCAACACTGTGAATTTTGAACTCGTTACAAAAGAGAATGTGGATACTGCGCCATTTTAAAGCAGGTTACTGGCAGGGCCGGGAAACCGGTCCTGCCCAAAATGGAGGAATGCTATGGAAAGTGCTTTTTTTGAAATAAAAAACATAAGTAAGTCGTTCCCGGGAGTCAAAGCCCTGGATCAGGTGTCGATGAAAGTATCAAAGGGCGAAGTGCGGGCACTTCTGGGTGAAAATGGAGCTGGCAAGTCCACGTTGATGAAGATTTTGAATGGAAATTACAAAATGGATTCAGGTGAGATTTTGATCGACGGCAGGCAGGTTGAGATCACCAGTCCCGTAGTAGCGGCTGAAATGGGTATCAGCATTATCTTTCAGGAGCTGAATCTGGTTGACGGATTGTCCATCGCTGAAAATATTTTCGCTGGCCGGCTAAGTGAAAAGGGAAAATTGGTCAACTGGAAACAAATTTATGCAAGGGCAAAGGAGTTATTGGAGCGGATTGGTTTCGATGCAGACCCGAGAACGGAAGTTGGCACGCTCAGTATTGCGGGAAAACAAATGGTGGAGATCGCAAAGGCACTAAGCTATAATGCACGGCTGATCCTGATGGACGAGCCTTCCGCAACGTTGACGCAGAGCGAACTGAAAAAGCTATTCGAAATCATTCGTGATTTAAAGAAGAAGGATGTTGCGGTCATCTACATTTCTCACCGTTTGGAAGAAGTGTTTGAAATTTGTGATTCTTCAAGCATTATGCGTGACGGGCAAATGATTGCCACACGGCCTATTGACGAATTAAGCCAGGATAAAATTGTAGAAATGATGGTTGGACGGCAGGTAGATCAAACATTTCCCAAAAGAACGCATCAAATCGGAAAGGAAATTCTGCGTGTGGAAAACCTGCAGCAAAAAGGTTGCAATACAAAAGTAAGTTTCGTTTTACACAAAGGGGAAGTACTCGGAATTGCAGGCCTTGTGGGTTCGGGGAGGACTGAAACTATGCGTGCTCTGTTTGGCGTAGATTATATATCCGGTGGAGATATTTATGTCGATGGAAAAAAGGTGCGCATCAACAATCCGCGTGACGCAAAAAAGGAAGGGCTTGCTTTCATTACGGAAGACCGTAAGGTAGAGGGGTTGACGCTCGATTACAGTGTGCTGCGTAATATCGAAATGGCGAATCTGGATGTATGCGAAAAGGGCGGATTCCTGAACAGGAAATTAGAAAATAAATTGGCTGATAAGTATATCAGGTTAGTCAATATCAAAACGCCTTCGCGAAATCAAAAGGTATTGTATTTGTCCGGAGGAAATCAACAAAAGGTGGTTGTTGCAAAATGGATGAATGCGGATTCAGATATTATCATCATGGATGAGCCTACGCGTGGTATTGATGTAGGAGCAAAGCTGGAAATATATGAGATTATTAACCAAATGGCAAGGCAAGGAAAAGCAATTATTATCATTTCATCGGAATTGCCGGAGGTGCTTGGAATGAGCGACCGTGTATTGGTCATGAAAAATAATGAGATTGTAGCGGAATTGAATGGAAACGCCATAAGTGCAGTAGACGTCATGCAATACGCGCTTTAAGGAGAAGGGGTATGAAAGGATTTACAAGAGCAATCGAGGAGAGGGATTTATCGAGACCTTATGGTGTTCTGAATTGGATGAAAGATAATACCAGCCTGATTATATTACTCGCGCTGGTTATAGCAGGGGCGGTAATGACGCAAGATTTTTTCACCTGGGATAATATTACCAATTTATTCAATCGTATCTCGGTAAATGGCATTATGGCAATAGGTTTTACTCTGACGTTTTTGGTTGGCGGATTCGACTTGTCAATCGGATCGACTCTTTCTCTGGCAGGAGTACTGTGTGTGGGGATCGAAGCAAGCAGTGGTTCCACTGTGGTTGGGATGATCACCGCGCTTGCTGCTGGTGCCGGAATGGGCCTGCTCAACGGTATACTGATGAAGATAACGCGCGGGGAATCCGGTGAAGCGTTCCTAATTACCTTAGGGACGTCATTGGTTGGCACGAGCTTGGCGTTGACCTATTGCAACGGATATGATTTGTACGGATCAGGCGCACCATGGTATAAGGCTTTAGGGCAGGGAAGCGTTGGCGGATTTCCGGTTGCGGCACTTTTGTGGATTGGTATCATGATTATCGTACAAATCGCTATCAAGAAAACAAAATTTGGAAGAAATTTACTTTACAGTGGTGCAAACAAACATTCGGCCTTTCTTGCTGGCGTAGATGTAAATAAAATGAAGATTATTGCGTTTACACTCGCAGGAATGCTTGCAGCGGTGGCGGCGATCGTAATGACTGCACGTACGACGGCAGCTTCACCACGCTCGGGAACAGGAGCTGATTTTGATGCTGCGATTGCAACATTGATTGGCGGAAATTCACTGATTGACGGCAAAGGCGGTATGACACAGGTATTTATCGGAGTATTGATTTATGGATTGATTACCAACATACTTAATCTTCTTGGTGTCGAATCTGTTGTGCAATATATCGTTAAAGGTCTGGTGCTTCTGCTTGCAATCTGCCTGGACAAGCTAAAAAGGAGGTAGCATATGGAAACGGCTAAAACATTAATAAGTAAAAACAGGATACCGATTATAGCGGTCGGAGTATTTATCGCGATGAGCCTGATAAGCCCATACTTCTTTACTCCTGCGAATATATTTGGGCTGTTTGATTCCATGGCAGCCTACGGGATTGCGGCGATTGGCCTGACGTTCGTAATGCTGTGTGGGCAACTGGATATTTCGATGGGTTCTGTCATGGCTCTGACAGCCTGCGTATTCATGATGTTGCTTCCGGTATATGGTTTCGCGGTGTCAGCAATTATTGCTTTGATTTTGGGATGTGCCTGCGGTGCAGTAACAGGATTCTTTGTTTCGTTTTTTCGCCTGCAGCCGTTCATCGTATCGATGACGATGCAGCTTGTATATAAAGGTATTGCATTGACTATTACCGATTCAGCACCTGTTTCGGTGAATGACACTACACTCATGGCAATCAGCAAAGTGGAATTTTTCAGCATCCCGGTCGTCTTTTTCTTTTTTGTAGCGATCGCGGTAGCCGCCCAGTTTGTACTGGTGAAAACCCGTTATGGAAGAAATCTTTACATTATTGGCGGAAACATCAGCGCGGCGGACAACATGGGGCTCAATGTAAGAACACACTTATGGAGCGTATATGTCATACAGGGAGTTTGTGCAGCCGTGGGAGGACTTGTAATGATGACGCGTACCTTCAGTGCTTCAGGAAACCTGGCATTGGATGCACCGCTCTCTATTATCCCTATGGTGATCGTCGGGGGAACGGCATTTTCAGGCGGGAGAGGGGGCGCGTTGCGTACCTTATGCGGTGTTATACTCATGAGTACGATCTTTAATGCCATGACTATGTTCAGCCTGTATGCAAATATCCAACAGCTGATCAAAGGGGTGATACTGATATTGATTATAGTAAGCGATAAATATATGGAGAACCGAAACAGTAAAGTCTAAAAATCGGCACAGCCGAACAAGGAGGATATTATGCCAGTTTATGAATCAACAAAAAATGCAGAAAACAAGATTGTGATCAGCGAACAAGCAAAGAAATCAGTAATATTTGGTTGGGAGAAATCCATTGCCAAGCTAGCTGCCGAATGCTCGGATCAGCCGGATACTGTGATAGCAATCGATGGATGGTACGGAATCAATTATGAGAAAATCGCACAGGCGCTGAAAACGGCGCTTCCATCAAAGCGGGTAAAGATTCTGCCGGTACAGTCCGTTTTTAAAAGCAGGGAAGATATTATTGCGTATAACGCACCCTATGTGACGGAAGATCCTGGATTTGGGAAGGTCAATAAAACGGGTGTGATCGAGGATATTTTCGATGTAGAAAAGGTGAACGAACTCAAAGAAAAGCTGCATGCCCCTGGCATCAAAATCGTGTATGGAGTTGGTGCAGCTTCCCGGCTATGGGAAAACCAGATTGATCTGATTTGTTACGTCGACAACACACACCAAAAGGTGCAATGGGATATGTGGACGGGAAAACTGTGCACATTTGGAACTGTTGAACCAACTGGCGATTATAATTGGAAGGAATACAATTATTCTGATTTTTATATGTTGGACCGCCAGAAAAAATATGTGTTTTCTCATATGGACTATTATGTGGAAAATTACAATGAAGACGAATTAGTGCTTATACCAAAAGAGGCATATGATGAAATGATCAGGA
This sequence comes from Christensenella sp. KGMB01412, assembly GCF_055522415.1. NCBI lineage: Bacteria > Bacillati > Bacillota > Clostridia > Christensenellales > Christensenellaceae > Christensenella > Christensenella sp. KGMB01412. The sequence continues at coordinate 230,549 of NZ_JBVFVW010000001.1, forward strand.
CAACAGTTCGGTACCCAATACATGAGGTGAAGATTTTTTCACCGGGACCGTGGGGCGCATACCGCTTTTTGGACCTTGATTACGAGGTGGAAGGACTGGAAAATAACGCCTGGAATAAAATTGCGGGCCCGGAGTTGAGGATATTGATCGACTTTGGCGGCGAACGGAGCATTTCAATGCCGGTACTCAACCTGATGAGCCAGGGAGAAAAGCTGGTTGGAGAATATATTGACAAACGGTATCCGGGCTTATTTCCCCTTGATATTTGGCTGGATGATGGATATCACCCGACGCCACAGCCTGCAGAACGCATCAGTATGCCGCTACATATCCATCCGAGCAGCAAGTATGTTGAAGAACACTTTGACGAACCGCTGGGAAGGTATGAAACCTATTATATCGCGGAAGCTTACGAGGGCGCGAATACATGGATGGGATTTGACGATGAGGCAGATATTGAGGCATGGGAAAGGAAATGCAAGGAATCTGACAATATCGAAGTGATTGAGGATTGGAAAGAATTCATCTCAAACTGGCAAAGTCGTGAAGGAGATTTATATCTGATTCCACCGGGAACGATGCACGGACATGGTGGAAATCAAATGGTACTTGAAATGGATACGAATCCCAGTATTAATGGCACGGAGTATTCCTTCTTTGAATACGACTTTGCGCGCAATTCATGGGATGACGACAAAAAGGAGATGACAGGGAATCCCCTGAAAATGCACCTGGATCATGCTGTGAATATGGAGAAAAACCGGCGGGAATCATGGGTAAAAGATCATTTGCTTGCCCGTCCGTCGGTTATAGAGTGGACGAAAGATTATTATATTGACAGATATTCCACAATTCCGTCTATGCCTTACCATGTGGAAAGGATACATCTTTGGACCAAAGGCGAATATTCCACGCAAGGTAAATTTATGCATATGTTTACTTTGACCGTGGGAGAGAAGGTCAGGGTAGTTTCGAAAGAGGATAAAGGTTTGTCTGCGGAGTGTGACCGTTTTCAAACGCTCGTTATTCCTGCTGCTTTTGGGGATTATGAAATAATCAACGAAGAGGGGGGACGTGTGACAGCGGTTATTCAAAGGTGGAAAATTGGCTGAATGAGGTTTGGCATATGGGGGCGTCTGATACCGCCCCCTGCAAGAAGTAACAGGAGGAAAGAAATGAATATATTGGCGATCGGCGCGCATCCCGACGATATTGAAAGCTATGCGGCGGGAACGCTGGCAAAATATAGCAGAGCAGGACATAAGGTATTCATGGCCACGGCTACCAATGGGAACGTTGGTTCCGCAACGCTTTCTATGGAAGAAATAGCAAAAATCAGAAAACAGGAAGCTTCGAATTCAGCGGCACATATTGGCGCGGAATATATTTGTCTCGATTACGATGATGAAATGTTTTTTGAGGACAGGTCGGCACGTCTTGCATTTATCAATTTAGTAAGGCGCTGTAAAGCAGACGTGATATTAACACATAATCCGGTAGATTACAATCCGGACCACGAGCTTACCAGTAAAATAATTAATGATATCGCAGTCATGATACCGGTAGGAAAAATTAAGACCGAACATCCGCCCTATGACAGGATTCCAACGATCTTTTACTGGGAGCCGGTCAATGGAATGGGCTTTATACCAACAGAATATGTGGATATCACAGAAGTTATGGATGTCAAAATGGCAATGTGCTATGAGCACAAGAGCCAGCATCAGTGGATGAAGGATAATTATACGGAAGCGTTGGGAAAAGAGGATGTGGATTTTTTTGAGAACTTTGTGATTAGCTCACGCTACCGTGGAATCCAGTGCGGTGTAAAATATGCCGAAGGATTCGTGGCAGCAAATGATGCGTTCCGCGTAAGAGCCGAGCGGTTGTTACCATGATTCGTGCCAAAAGAGCTCCATATAAGCATTTTGGGGAGTGTCTGTTCGTTACGAACAGCAAGGTTGAAATCATTGCGGCCTGCGGGTTTGGAATACGAATTTTATCATACGCACTTTGTGACGGGGGTAATGTGTTTTTTGAGCAACCGGAAGACATGGCAGAGCTGACAACGGAAACCGGATGGAGAATCTATGGGGGACACCGTTTATGGATCAGTCCGGAAAGTGAACGAGATTATTATCCGGATAATCAGCCGGTTAAGATTGAGGTTGCAGAAAAAGAGGTTGATATAAGCCAGGGGACGGACCCGTGGCTGGAGATAAAAAAAGAAATATCCTTGCGCTTTTCTGATGATGCGGAGGTAGAGGTAACACACAAAATTACAAATGATTCACGGCAGACGCAGGAACTATCCCTTTGGGCGATCAGCTGTATGGCGGCAGGCGGAACCGAAAAAATTCGATTGCCGCAGGGCCCTGTGCCGTGGGGGCCAAGGCTGGGCATCACGGCATGGGACTATACAAATTTAGGAGACCCACGCGTAACGTATCACAATGACTGTATAGAACTGCGGCAATGTAAGGGGAAGAGAAAATATAAAATCGGTTTATCCGATTCTGGGGCACGATATGAGTACAGGAACCGGGGAATTGTTTTTGCAAAGACTGCGGCCCGGATACCCGGGAAACAATATCCTGACGGGGGAATGTGTTACGAAACGTTCATATGTGACCATATGCTTGAAATGGAAACATTATCGCCGGTATACCGTTTAGCCGGAGGCAATACGGCAACGCATTGCGAAAAATGGAACATCTGGAAGGAAGAGGAATAATATGGAAGTTAAGATAGCGGCAATAGGCTTGGCTCATCCGTTTGAAGTAGGCTTTGAACACGCCGGGGAATGGCTTGAACAAACAGCGGAAGCAATCGAAAAGACGGGAGTCCGGTGCATCAGGACGGGGATTGTTTTGAGCGACTATGAAACAGTGATGTGTGCGGAAAAGCAGCTTAATCTGCTGGATTTCGATGTGGTTTTGGTTTGTGTTGCGACATGGAGCGAGGACCATCATTTGTTGGATTTGCTTGCGTTCCGTGATCTGCCGATGATCATCCGCGCACTGCCTCATTGTGAAACAGGATCATTATGCTGTGCACATCAGATTGGCGCGGTTTTTACGGAAATCGGAAAGCGGTACGAATTTGTTTATGGGGCGGCGGAATGCAGAGAATCTGCACAGAAGGTAAAACAGATTGCGACGGCCTATGCGCTTGCAAACAAAATGGGCAGGATGAAGACGGGAGCTATTGGCGGCCGAGTGAAAGGAATGACGGAAATTGCCTATGACGAATTTGCAATCAAACAAAAATTAGGAGCACGAGTCATTAACATCGACGAACAGGAGATGACCGACGCAGTATGTGAGGCAGATGATTCTGCCGCGCGAGAGGTCGTCGGGATGCTGCAAAAGCGGGGATATCAGTTGAGTTCAACGGAACAGGATTTGGTAGAATCGGCAAAGTATTATCTAGGGCTCAGGGAACTCGTGGATAAGTATGACCTTAATTGTATGGCGGTAAAGTGCTATACAAAATATATGGGAAAAGTCTGCCTGGGATATTCCTTATTGGCTGGGGAAGGCGTAATGTGTGCTTGTGAGGGAGATGTGACCAATTCGCTTGCTATGCAAATGTTGTATGAATTGAGTGGCCGGCCGGTGAATAATACAGATCTTCTTTCACTTGATGAGCGTGATAATACGATACTTTATTCCCATTGTGGATCTTCCGGTTTTTCGATTGCGGACGGAGAAATAAACATTGCGCCCGTGCGTTTGGCAAAAAGAGGTTGCTGTTGTCTGTTTACCGCACTCCCGGGAGAAGTTACTCTGCTTAATTTTGTCGGGCATGGCGATAAATTCCGGATTTCTACGATTGGGGGGGAGGCAGTGCGCTGCGGAATGGAATTCCCGGGCAATCCTGTCAAAGTTCGGCATAGAACGCCGATTACACAAATCAACCAAAAAATAATGAATCATGGGATTGGGCATCACTGGATGGTGGGTTATGGTGATTACAAGCCGGTCATTCAAAAATTTTGCGAGATCAAAGAAGTACGGTATATCGATCTGTGATTCAATAAGAAAATTATAGGAAAAAACCGAAGCAGTCTGAAATTAATGGTCTACGATCCGTAATGGCGGGAATTCCGTATGCTGAGAAGATTATCTGCTTGAAAGATGAGAGGGTTTTGCTGCCTTTATGCAATGAATTATGAAAGAGGTGTTTCAAAAGCAGTTGATATCCCAAAATGAGAGGGAAATATTTTGCTCTGAAAAATAGCTGGTTCGATTCTTTGTAAGCCAATCTGTAAATACCGAGTAATGTATGTTATACTGAACTGAAACCATAAGGGGGAAATTCGTATTGAATTACAGGTGTTACGCATCATGTGCGTTTGGAATAGAAGGAATCCTCGCGAACGAACTGAAGGACATGGGCTTTGAAAACGTTATGGCGCAGGATGCACGCGTTTACTTTGATGCAGATGAGACGGGCGTGGCAAAAGCCAATATTTTTCTGCGCACGGCAGACCGGGTATATATTGTGCTCAAAGAATTTAAGGCAGTGACCTTTGACGAGCTTTTTGAGGGCGTTGCGGCGATTCCGTTTGGGGATATAATGCCGTCGGACGCCCGCTTTCCTGTTGATGGAAATGCTGTAAAATCAGCACTGGGAAGCGTTTCAGACGTACAGGCGATTACAAAGAAGGCTGTAGTTCGCGCGATGCAGCGGGTGTATTCGCAGGAACGATTTGAAGAAAATGGCAGTATGTTCAATATTTATGTGAATATTTTTAAGGATATTGCCACCATTGCGCTTAATACGAGCGGTGCGGGCCTTAACAGGCGGGGCTACCGCCTGAAAAACGCACAAGCTCCACTCAAGGAAACGCTTGCGGCAGCGCTCATCATGATATCGCGGTGGCGTACGAGGGAGTTTTATGATCCGCTTTGCGGCAGCGGAACAATCGCGATTGAAGCTGCAATGATGGCAAGCAATATGGCTCCCGGCATTAAAAGGCGTTTTGACGCGCAGGGCTATGACAATAACTTCCGCAAAGTGTTCTCTGAAATGAAGGAATACGCAAAAACGCTCATCAGAGAGCCGGAAATGCAGATTTATGCAAGCGACATTAACCGTAAGACGCTTGATCTTGCTAGGGAGCACGCGCATAATATGGATCTCGCGCATTATATCCGTTTTGCACAGAAAGACGTGCGGAATTTTTCACAGCCTGAACGTCCTGCGTCTGTCATAACCAATCCTCCGTATGCAATGCGCATGGGGGAAGAAAAGGAAGTAGCGGACCTATACCACGAAATGGGAAAAGCATTTTTACCCTTAAATGATACGCTCGTATTCGTGATCACGGCAGACGATCGTTTTGAAGCAAAATATGGGGCAAAAGCAGATAAGCGCCGCAAACTGTACAATGGCAGTATTAAGTGCACTTATTACCAGTATTTCAGGAAAAAGTAATTTATTGTCTTCAATTTAAAAAAAGTGGTTGATTTTTACAGGAAATCTGATAAAATATTATAAGTCAGCATGATTTGAGATGCCAATGTGGCTCAGTTGGTAGAGCAGCGCATTCGTAATGCGCAGGTCAGCGGTTCGAGTCCGCTCATTGGCTCCAAATCGGGGTGTAGCGCAGCTTGGTAGCGCGCTTCGTTCGGGACGAAGAGGTCGCAGGTTCAAATCCTGTCACCCCGACCAAGAAAGACGGCATATTTACATATGCCGTCTTTTTTATTCCTTTCGATATATCTATCGATTGCAGTTCAGCGCAAATACTCCTGCAGACAGATTTCTGTCCAAATCAATAAAAAATACAGCGGCGGAGCCATATCCTTTCTTTATGCTATCATAACCCACCTGCCGGGAAGAACTATGGTTGTCTCATGATGCCCGTGGGGCATCGTGGTAGGTGTCATCAAGTTCATCCAGAACGCGCCGGGTTAATTCATAGAAACGAAGACAAACCTTAGAATGTTTTTTTCCTCCATTTCAACAAAAATGCTGAATTTATAATGACAATTACAGAGCCGGCATTATGCACCAATGCGCCTACCACTGGATTGAGAATGCCTATTACAGCCAGAATAGTTGCAATAAAATTTAGTATCATTGAGAAAGAAAGATTACATTTTATTGTTGTCATCATCCGCTTGGAAAGTGCCAGGAGGTGGGGAAGTTCCTTTACTTCGTCGTCCACCAGGGCAATATCCGCGGCATCAACCGCAATGTCGCTTCCTATTCCGCCCATCGCAATACCCACGTTCGCTTTTTTCAGGGCGGGAGCGTCGTTGATTCCGTCGCCGACCATACAAACAGGCTGGCCTTCATTCTGATAATGGTCGATCCACTTTAATTTGTCTTTGGGAAGGCAGTTTGCATGAACGTCGCTTATGTGGAGTTGGCTGGCGATTGCATTGGCAGCATTTTTATGATCGCCAGTCAAAAGAACCGGATCTATTCCCAGCATCTTGATTTTGTCAATCATTTCCGCGCTTTCAGAACGTATCGTATCCGATAATACGATATAGCCCGCAAGTTTTTTATTGATGGCGATGTAGATGATCGTGCACCCGTTGTTAAGGTAACACTCTGTCTCATCGAGAATTGAATCAAAAATCGTGATGTCGTTTTCTGCAAGCATCTGATTATTCCCGGCAAGTATTTCTTTTCCTTCGACTCTGGCCCAAACGCCGCGGCCGGGAGCCATTTGGAACTGTTCGGCGTTTGGAAGGCTGGCGTTTGTTTTTTGCTGGTAGGAATGCGTGATCGCTTTTCCCAGAGGATGCTCGGAAAATTGTTCTGCCCCTGCAGTCAGGGAATAAAGCGAGTCTTCAGGATACTCGGATAGAATACTTCTGATTTCGGTCACCTCAAGTTTTCCATAGGTCAATGTCCCGGTCTTGTCAAACGCAATTTTTGATACTGTGGACAGGCGCTCCAGCGCGTCGCCCTCGCGTACAAGAAAACCATGTTTGGTTGAATTGCCGATTGCCGCCATAATTGCGGTTGGTGTAGCCAATACCAGAGCACAAGGGCAGAAAACAACCAGAATCGTGACTGCACGGATTATTTCACCTGAAATGATCCAGGTCAATGCCGCCGCCGATAAGGCGATTATGACGATCCAGGTGGCCCATCTGTCTGCAATGCCAACGATTTTTGCCTTGCCCGCATCCGCAGACTGTACCAGGCGGATCATTCTTTGAATAGAGCTGTCCTCGCCAACTTTGGTGGCCTTCATATCAAAGGAACCAAACTGGTTCACGGTTCCACTGGAAACCATATCTCCTGCTGCCTTATCCACAGGAAGGGATTCGCCTGTCATAACGGCTTGGTTTATTGAGGTCTGCCCGGAGAGGATGACGCCGTCAACAGGGATGCTTTCGCCGGGAAGTACACGAAGAATATCATTTACCTTCACCATTTCAGCTGGAATTATTTTTTCCTTGTCTCCTTCTATGATTCTGGCAGTCTGCGGGGTGAGGTGGACAAGCTTTTCGATTCCAGCCCTTGCTTTTGCAACTGTGAGATCCTCGAGCAAAGCGCCTAACTGCATAATAAAAGCAACTTCTCCGGCAGCAAAAGATTCGCCTATGCAGATCGAGGCAATCAGGGCCAGGGAGACAAGCACATCGGCCTTAATATCAAATGAAGTAATCAGACCGATTACCGCCTCTAAAATGATAGGAACGCCACATAACACGATTGCTATCCATGCTGCATTGAACGGCAGGGGAATCAGGTCAAAGATACTGATTAAAAGTGCAATACCAGAGATAACGAGAAATATAATTTTCTTTTTTGTTCCGCCCAGTTCAAGAAACTGCTCTAACCTTGCTGCAAATTTTTTCATTGTCGCCTCCTTATAATACCTATAGGGGTATATGTAATTATATACCTATGGGGGTATTGGTTGTCAAGGGACGTATAAAAAAAACAGCCTTTCGGCTGCTTTCAAAAAATAGGTTATGTCATATTGGCAAAGCGTTCGACGGCTTTTGTAAAGCTTTCGATGGTCTTATCCGCATCGCCATGCTCGATGCCGTCGCGAACGCAGTGGTTGATGTGTCCTTCAAGCACTACCTGACCGACCTTGTGAAGAGCGGATTTTGCGGCGTTGATTTGGGCGAGGACGTCCTCGCAGGGAATGTCTTCATCTACCATTCTGTCTATCGCCTGCACCTGTCCAATAATTTTTTTCAATCTGCGGTGTAAATTTTCCGCATCCATACACTGTTTCATTTAGAAACCTCCATATACCATAAGGGGTATCTGTAATTGTAATGATCTTATCAGGATCTGTCAATATATGGAATAAAAATTCGGTATCAGATAAGCCTGCCGGAATATTTTTTTAATCTTACATTTTAAAATTTTAATATGTTACAATAAGAATGAAGGAATATAAGGCAAAATGTGAATGTAGTGCGGCTGGAATGCCGTAGCAGTATGATGCGGGAGGCTTAATATGTATCAGGTTGGCGATTATGTGATTTATGGAAAAAGCGGCGTTTGCATGGTAAAGGATGTCGGCAGGCCGGATTTTCTTGGAGAAGGTGATTCGCGCCAATATTATATTTTGGAGCCTGTTTTTGCGGTCGGGACTATTTATACGCCTGTGGATACGCAGGTTTTTATGAGATCAGTCATTACGCGCGAAGAGGCGCTGCGTTTGATCAGGCAGATTCCCTTCCTTGAGGAAGCGCTGGACGCAGAAGCAGAGATGGATAGCAAAGCGCTTCCGGATTACTATAAGTCGCTGCTGAAAACCCATGAATGCGAAGACCTGATTCGCCTGATTCAGATGGTGTATTCAAAACGCGAACGGGCGGCGCTCAGTAACAAAAAGATAGGGGAAACAGATCGGAATATGATGCGCGAGGCAGAGGACGTTTTGCATGGAGAACTTGCAATAGCGCTTGGCATTCAAAAGGAAGACGTGCCTGAATTCATCAGCAATGAAATCAGGAAAAACAGTTCTGCCGGGCAGGCATGAACGGCGGATGGAGGTTAGACCGGCCTGAGTGCATAAAAGGCGGGATTTGTGCTTTACAGGGCAGGAACGGAAAAATTGATCGCAAAAAAATTCTTACATAGAAAGAATTTTTCAGCTATACTGATAAGGAAAGAAAAAGACCGGTCGAAATTTCAATGATCAACTGACTGGTCTGGCGTAAATCTAATATAGATGTAAGTCCAGCTATATAGCGTGTAGTCTATCGGCGGCCTGGCCGCTTGGGGATTATACGCTATTTATTTTGATCTGAAAGGGGAAAATGATGGAAACAGAAAAGAATACAAACGCTTATCTTGCAACAAGGCCGATTGGAAGGCTGCTGCTTAAATTCTCTGTACCATGCGTGCTTTCAATGCTCGTAAGCGCTTTGTATAACATTGTGGATCAAATTTTTATTGGGCAAAGCATTGGATACCTGGGAAATGCGGCAACGAACGTGGTATATCCGTTTACGGTGGTAGCGCTCGCACTTGCATTGCTCATTGGGGACGGGACTGCGGCTTTGTATAGCCTGTCTATGGGAAAAGGGGATAAGCAAACGGCAAACAGGTGTGTCGGAAATGGGATCATAGTCATTTCTGTGATTGGAATTGTTCTTATGGTTGTTGGGATACTATTCATTGATCCTGTATTGAAGCTATTCGGTGTAACGCAGGCAAGCTACGATTATGCCTGGGATTATATGAGCATTATATTAATCGGGATTCCGTTTTACATCTTTTCGTCAGGAATGAACGCCGCCATCCGGGCAGACGGTTCGCCTAGTTATTCAATGATTGCAGTTGTAATAGGCGCAGTTATTAACCTTGTTTTGGATCCGATTGCGATTTTTGTTCTGGGTTGGGGCGTAAAAGGAGCCGCGATTGCTACGGTAATCGGTCAGGTCGTATCCTGTATCGTGACCGTCTTGTATTTTCGAAAACCCAAAGTCCTGCGCCTCCATAAAGACAGCTTCAGGGTAAAACCTGAGCTTGCCAAAAAAATATGTCAGCTTGGAGTTTCAAGCTTTATCACGCAGCTCGCGATTGTGATCATTATCAGCGTCGCAAATAATATGATCGGAATTTATGGCCCGCAATCAAAATATGGGGCGGATATTCCTCTTTCTGTAGTTGGGATTGTAATGAAAGTATTTGGAATAGTGATCGCGTTTTCAGTGGGTATTGCAGTTGGGGGGCAGCCCATAATCGGATACAATTACGGCGCAAAAAATTTCAAACGGGTATTTTCAACCTATCGGCTGGTGATTATCGCCAATATTGTCGTTGGAGTGGTTTCAATGCTGCTATTTGAACTTTGCCCACAGGCCATTATTCGACTGTTTGGGAACGAGAGCGACCTTTACAATGAATTTGCGGATCTGTGTTTTCGCATTTTCCTGGGAGGAATTCTGTTTTGCTGCATTCAGAAGGCCAGCAGCATTTTTCTGCAGTCGATTGGAAAGCCTGCGAAGGCAACAATCCTTTCACTTTCACGGGATGTTGTTTTTTTCGTACCGGGGATTTTAATTTTGAGCAGCCTATTCGGAATTACAGGAATGCTTTGGGCTGCGCCTCTGGCAGATATGCTTTCCTTTATCCTGACAATCATTTTGGTCGCCCATGAGTATAAATCAACAGGTGGAAAAAAGAAAGTCAGGGAATTTGAAGAGCCGGCTTGCTACGAGCAAACATAAATGTAATCACGCCGGTCGTCTATGCTGCCCGTAATGACAGACACATAAAAATATCGTATAATAGGTATCAAACAGCAAAGGAAACCAGGGGAGGATAGCAATGCAGTACGAAGGCGATATCTACAGGCCGCCAAGCGAGGCGCACAGCCTTATTGTCCAGGCTACAGTAGGTTGTTCACATAACAAATGTACATTTTGCAGTATGTATAAAGCGAAACAGTTTCGCATCAGGAAAACCCAAGAGATTCTTGATGATCTGGGAGAGATGGCTGCAGCATACCCTTCTGTAAAACGAATTTTTCTTGCGGATGGGGATGCGCTGATCATAAAGACAGAGGAACTGAAAAAGATATTGACGTATATCCGCTCAAACTTTAAAATGTGCGAGCGCGTTGCTGTTTATGGTTCGCCGCGCAGTATTTTATTGAAATCTGCAAAGGAGCTAAAGGAGCTTCACGGGCTTGGCCTTGGAATCGTTTATCTTGGGCTGGAATCAGGCAGCGATAAAATCCTGAAAAAGATCAATAAGGGAGAGACCGCAGATGAAATTATACGTGCGGGACTGCGTGTGAAGGAAGCGGGGATTCCGCTTTCCGTGACGGCGATCAGCGGGATTGGAGGAAAAACATTGTGGCGCGAGCATGCTGTTGCAACAGGAAAAGCATTCAGCGCAATGAAACCGGACTATATCGGTCTTCTTACATTGATGATGGAGGAAGGTACGCCGCTTTGGAAGGAGTATCAGGAAGGAAACTTTACGCTGCCCGGACCGGAGGAGGTTGCGATCGAGACGCTCGTGATGCTGGAAAATATGGACAGCGACGGAAGCGTATTCAGGAGCAATCACGCCTCTAATTACATTTCGCTGCGCGGAACGCTCAATGCAGACAGGGAAGAAATGATACAAAAGCTGAAAGCAGCATTGGAAGGAAATGTTGCTTATAAGAAGGAATACCTGCGCGCGCTGTGATTTTGAGGCTCAATCGTATTTCTTAATAAACTATTAACAATACCGCAAAGCCTGTGTATTCGTTTGAATTTTAAAAAAGCCCATGCTATAATCAGGTATACTAACTGATAGGAAGGTATTTATCATGTTTAAAAAAATAACCTTAGTTGTTTTGACATTGGTAATGGTTCTTGCATTTGTGGTTTCACCTGCAATGGCGGCTTCACAAGAGGCGCGCGTGGTGATCGGGGCAGATAACAACGACGAACAGATCGGTGCTGTGTACGGCTTCTTTGGCATCAACCGGGGAGACGTAACAGAGATGCAGGTGACCAACCAGGAAGAACGGAAATATCTCGAAGGTCTTGTACCGGATGAAAAAATAGGCAATGTGGCGCTTTCCTGCGTCTATATTGAGCCCAATGACGGCGGTGGTCTTGATCTTGAGATCAACAATATCAACTGGGTAACGGAAAAGATGTATAAGTCGGCGCTTGCCACGGCAGGTATTACGGACGCAAAGGTGAAGATTGCGGCCTATAAACCGGTCTCCGGTACAGGCGCGCTTGCGGGTATCTATAAAGCATATGAGGATATGACCGGAACGACGCTCAGCGAGGCTGCAAAAGATACGGCTGTGGAAGAGCTGATTGTAACGGGCGAACTTCAGGACGCCCTTGGCGATGTGTCATCTGACATTATCAACGACCTGAAAGGCAAGCTTGCGGAAACCAAAAATATGAGCGACGATGAGATTATCCAGCTCATTAAGGATACCGCCGCGAAATATGAAGTCACATTAACCGACGACCAGATACAGCAGATTTTGCAGTTGGTTAAGAAATTCAACGAACTGAACCTTGATCCGGATACGTTCCTGAACCTGTTCCAGGCAAAACAGGGTGTAGAGGGCTTTTTTACCAGCGTTGGAGATTTCTTTAAAAGCATAGGAGATTTCTTTGTAAACCTGTTCGGTGGCAACAATTAAGGAAAAATAAGCAAAAGGCTGTTTCCACGGAAACAGCCTTTTTTGTTTTTCGATATTGCGTTTAAATGCAATGGATAAACGTAAATATACCAATGCAAAAGCGGCGATGTTCCTGTATAATAGAACAAAACGGCATATAGTTGTTATGGACTTTCCACAACGTTTATATTAAATAAGGGGTATTACGGAATTGGAAGATCGGTTTTCATCTGGAAAAAAGGTTGCGCTCCTTGGAATCGGAGTCAATATTATATTATTGCTGATCAAGCTTTGGGCAGGCTACGTTTCGTCCAGTCAGGCAATGATAGCCGATGGTTTCAACAGCATGGGAGACGTATTCGCGTCTACCGTTACGCTGTTTGGAAGTCTTTATGCTGCGAAGCCAAAGGATGCGGATCATGCGTGGGGGCACGGAAAGGCAGAATATATCGCCTCGCTTATCATTGGTTTTTCGATGGTCGTTATGGCTGTTTATACGGCGTCCGGCTCAGTAGAATCGCTTGCAAAAAACGAAATTCTGGACTTTTCATGGTGGCTTGTCGGAGTCGCTGTTGTAACTATTTTTGCAAAAGCCTGCCTGTACGCTTATTGTATCAGAAAGAGCAGGCAATATAACAGTATCCTGATCAAAGCAAATGCACAGGATCACAGGAACGACGTATTTGTCACGTCCGGAACGCTTGCGGCGATCTTTTTGAGCGTGATTGGCTGGCATTTTATGGATGGTGTGATCGGCATCGCTATTTCTGCATGGATCGTATACAGTGGAATCAGTATCGTTATGGATTCGGCGCGCGTACTGATGGACCAAACCGCGGGCAGCGCGACGATTGAAGAATATAAAAAAGAAATTATGGGGATCGGCGGAATTGCCCATGTGGACAGCGTAAATACAAAACCCGTAGGAGCAAAATCAATCCTGATTGTTAAGGTCTCTGTTGACCGGGATATGACTGTGATCAAAAGCCATGAAATCGCAAAAAAGATCGAGCTGGAACTGCTCAGATTCCATACGGATGTCGACGATGTAATTGTACACATCAATCCGGATTTACCGCATGAAGCGGAAAGAAAGGCGTAGAGTAATATGCAAAAGGAAATTTTGTTAAACATCAAGGGGATGAACTGCGCTGCGTGCTCCGCATCCGTGGAGGGCGCGCTTTCAAAGGTTGACGGCGTGGTCTATGCCGGTGTAAATCTGGCGGCGAACAGCGCCGTTGTTGTTGCGGAAGATAAAGTATCAGAGCAAACGCTGGTTGAAGCAGTCGAAAAAATAGGGTTTGGCGCGACCATAGCAAAAGACGGCCAAATGATCACGCAGGATGAACACCGGTTCAAAAAAAGGGAGCTTCTTCTTGCCCTGATATGCGGCGTTATTGTAATGTATATTGGCATGGGAGCGCATTGGAACTGGCCTCTGCCCGCGTTTATCTCACCGGATACAAATCCGCTTAACTATGCTCTGATCCAGCTGATTATTACCATTCCGGTAATCTATGCGGGCAGAAGCTTTTTTACGAATGGAATGAAAGCGCTTTTAAAAAAGCATCCGACCATGGATACTCTTGTAATGCTTGGAACGGGCAGTGCGCTTATTTACAGCATTGTGATGACCTGCTTTATCCCCACGGATATGCACGCGGTTCATAGCCTGTATTTTGAAAGCGCTGCGGTGGTGGTTGCGCTTGTGCTTTTGGGAAAATACCTTGAGGAAAACAGTAAAAACAGAGCCAAGAGCGCGATTTCCAGCCTGGCAAGCCTGGTGCCCCAGGATGCGGTTGTACTGCGTGGGGGCAAGGAAGAAAGAATCAGGGCGGCCGATGTTAAGGAAGGCGATATTGTTCTTACAGGAGCAGGGCAAAGGATTCCTGTGGATGGAATTGTGGAAAGCGGGCAGGCCAGCGTAGACGAATCAACGTTGACAGGCGAGAGCCTTCCGGTTTTTAAGGAAACTGGAATAAAGGTCTCCGGTGGAACACTTGTCACGGACGGCGTATTGCATATCAGAGCAACGGGAGTTGGAAAAAATACAGCGATATCGCAAGTGGTTAAACTTGTCGTACAGGCACAGCAAAAGAAGGCGAAAATTTCCCGGCTTGCGGATAAGATATCGGCCGTGTTTGTTCCCACAGTTACGCTGATTGCGGTGATTGCCGCAGTGATATGGGCAATCGTTGGCAAGGATGCAAATTTTGTCGTTAATATTTTCGTATCGGTATTGGTGGTGGCGTGTCCGTGCGCGCTTGGTCTTGCAACGCCGATTGCGGTTATGGTTGGAACGGGGCGCGGCGCGCAGCTTGGAATTTTATACCGTGGCGGCGATGTTGTAGAAACGGCAGGCAGGGTAACCACTGTGCTGTTTGATAAGACTGGAACGATCACAAAGGGAAAGCTGCACGTGCTGAGCGTTGTGGCGGAGCAAGAGGAGACGGAAGACGAGGTGACGGAGCTTGCCGCGATTGCCGAGTACGGGGCAACGCACCCCATCGCAAAGGCAATCCTCGATTATGCCAAATATATGGATATTGAACCCAGACGGCCAGATTCCGTGAAAAATGTTGCGGGCAGGGGCGTAATTGCTTCAACGCGCAAAGGCGAAATTACAATAGGTACCAAAGAGTTTATGGAGCTTGAAGGAATCGCGACGGAGGAAAGCCGTACGCCCGGTACGACGCGTGTCTATGTCGCGTTCAACAAGGTTTTGAGGGGAGTTATTGCGCTTGCTGACGAAATCAAAAAAGATGCGGAGCAAACAGTCAGGACATTAAAAGAAGCGGGGATCAACTCTGTGATGATCACAGGAGATAATGAGGAGGCTGCAAAGCTGATAGCACAGCAGGCCGGTATCGAGCGCTTTATTGCTGGAGTAATGCCTGAGGGCAAAGCGAACGAGGTGTTGAACTTTAAGAAAAACGGGGCTACGGTTGCATTTGTCGGAGACGGAATCAACGATGCGCCGGCGCTTGCGACTGCGGATGTCGGCATTTCCGTATTCGGCGGTACGGATGTTGCTGCGGATTCATCTGGAATCATCCTGATGCGTGACGACACTCAGAGCATCGCGCAGAGTATCCTGCTCTCAAAAAGGATCATGCGCACCATCAAGCAAAATCTGTTTTGGGCGTTTATTTACAACGTGATTGGCATACCGATTGCGGCAGGGGTTTGGTACGCTTTTGGGGGCCCGACGCTGACTCCGATGTTCGCAGGACTGGCAATGGCTTTTTCATCCGTTTGCGTCGTCCTGAATTCACTGCGGCTTTCAGGATATCGCGCGAAAAAAAAATCCACCTATTAAGGTGGATTTTTTCGGAAGTATCATATATGTTCAACGCCGTAACCGGCGGTTTATACAAAAGGCCCGGGGGCCTTTTTGAGAAAGAAGATTTATGAAAAGTTGTGGTACTCTTGTTTGCTTGATACCATCATATAACAGAAATATGAAATGCGTATGAATGAATTATGAATAGTTCATGAATATGGGTTTTGTAAATAGAAATTCAAAAAAAGAGAAAATAATATAATGAATTATATGCAAATATAAAGTAAACTATATATATGTAAAATTACATATCATTTATATCTTGGGGAGGATTTAAAAATGAGCGTTTATGAAGAACTGAGCACCCTGGTACAGCAGGGACGTGCGAACAATGTAAAGGACATCATTGCCGCGGAGCTCGAAAAAGGAACCAATCCAAAGGATTTACTGCAAGACGGCCTTTTGGTTGGAATGTCCATCATTGGCGAAAAATTTAAAAACAATCAGGTATACGTGCCGGAGGTTTTAATTGCGGCGCGCGCAATGCAGGCCGGAATTGACGGATTGGCAAGCGCGCTTGCTTCTGAAAACATGGAGTCAAAGGGCAAGGTAGTCCTTGGTACGGTAAAAGGAGACCTGCACGACATCGGCAAAAACCTTGTCAGGATTATGCTTGAGAGCAAAGGCCTCGAGGTGATCGATCTTGGCGTGGATGTTTCCGCAGAGAAGTTTGTGCAGACGGCAATCGATGAAAACGCGCAGGTAA
Source organism: Christensenella sp. KGMB01412 (assembly GCF_055522415.1). Classification (NCBI taxonomy): domain Bacteria; kingdom Bacillati; phylum Bacillota; class Clostridia; order Christensenellales; family Christensenellaceae; genus Christensenella; species Christensenella sp. KGMB01412. The sequence continues at coordinate 247,187 of NZ_JBVFVW010000001.1, forward strand.
TTGCTTGTTCGGCACTTTTGACGACCACAATGGCTGTCATGAAGGAAGTAGTCGACGAGGTGAATGCAAAAGGTCTTAAGGGCAAAGTAAAGGTTATGGTGGGCGGAGCTCCCGTAACGGAAGATTTCAAAAACAAGATTGGCGCAGATTATTACACTGCCGATGCTTCCAGCGCAAGCGACGTTGCATTGCAGATTTGCCAGTAAAGTAATAAAATAGAAAAGGCTGTCGCTTCCGGCAGTCTTTTTTGTTAGAATAAGAAGAGAATATTTCAGGAGAATAATTATGTCAAGTGAAAAGGTTTGCAGGGGCGAATGCCTGTTTGGAAAATGCCCGCACGAGCACTGCATCAAATTTTCGCAGCAAAATGTTGAGGCATCTGATCTGCGGGCGGAAATGAACATACTGACGCGCGGTGTAATGCCCGGACTAAAACCCGGGAAAAGCGGTTTTGGAGTTGCTGTGGATATTGGCACCACAACGGTAGTTGTGTACCTGTACGACCTTGCGTCTGCAAAATGCCTGAATATAAAAAGCAGGATCAACGCACAGGCTTCGCTGGGCGTTGATGTGATCTCGCGTATCCAGTTTTGCAGGGATCAGCCCGATGGGCTTAAAAAAATGAATACAGCCATCGTAAAAGAACTCAATGAGCTTGTTACGGACGCGCTGAAAGAAGCAGGTCTTGCGCCGGCAGAAGTTGGGGAATGTGTCATTACCGGAAATACGACGATGCTTCACCTGCTTGCGAATCTCTCGCCGGTATCGATGGGCGTGCTTCCGTTTAAGCCGCTTTCTACATTTGGCAAGGTAATGCCCGGAAAAACGCTGGGACTTGTTTTGGAAGAGGCTGAATGCTATTTAACGCCGTGTATGTCCGCTTTTGTAGGCGGAGATATTACGTCTGCACTTCTTGCAACGGGATTTGCGCAGAGCGGCGAGATATGCCTGCTGATGGATATCGGTACCAACGGGGAAGTGGCGATTGGAAACAGGGATTTTATCCTGAGCACCTCTACTGCAGCTGGGCCGGCATTTGAAGGTGCGCATATCAGCTGCGGTATGGCGGGCGTAAAGGGAGCGATTAATGCCGTGTCGGCCCTGCAGGGAAAACTCAGTATGAGCATAATCGGCGGGGGGAAGCCTTTGGGACTATGCGGCTCAGGGTTGCTTGATGCGGTCGCGCTTATGAGAAGAGCAGGAGTGATCGATGAAACGGGAAGGATCGCGGATGAAACAGGCAGCCGGTTTGTCGAGGAGCGGGACGGTGAATTTGTGATCACCATAACGGATGATATTTTTATCAGCCAAAAGGATATCCGCGAACTGCAAACAGCGAAGGCGGCAATCGCCGCAGGTGTGCTTTCTCTTGTCAGGGAAGCTGATATGGAGATTTCAAATATTTCGCGCGTATATCTTGCAGGCGGCTTTGGAAACTACATGGATCAGCAAAGCGCACAGGAGATCGGGCTTCTTTCCAGTGAGTTCAAAGAGATTATCACAGTTGGAAACGCTGCGGGCGCAGGCGCGATTATGGCGTTATTCGATGCTAAATGCAGGAAAGAGATGGAGCAGTTGCGTGCGGTTGGAAAACATGTAGAGCTGGGAAGTAATCCATACTTTATGGAAAAGTATGTAGATTGTATGTATTTTTAAATGAAAATAAAAGTAATTGATGGCGTTTATGCCGTCTGTAAACTTAAAAAGGTACCGGAATCGGTGGGGGAAGGGTTTTATTCGCTGACCATTACGGATGCAGAGATATCGTTGGTGTGTGCTGAATACGCTGTCCCGCAAGGAGCGTTGGAGCTTGAAACTGGCTTTTCGATGCTTCGGATCGAGGGGCAGTTGGATTTTTCACTGATTGGTATTCTGGCTGATATCAGCGGCGTTCTGGCACAACAAAAAATCAGTATTTTCTGTATTTCTACATACAATACTGATTATGTGTTGGTGCGTAGGGCACAACTCGAAAAAGCAATCATAGCTTTACAAGAAAGCGGTTATCAGTTCGCCTGAAACCACAGGAGAGCAGATTCTTCGTCAGGCAGGAATGAAACCTGCCTGCCTTTGTTGCTTTCATAGATAAAATCAGCGAGACTTTTGCTGTGGTATCCGGAAAAGTCCCCAATGATTGCGACTCTGAACTGATAGTTGACAAATTTTTGCAGTATCTCGCCGGCAAGGCCGGTTTTCAATGAAAAGAATGCTTCAGTAAATATCTTTTTAGGCAAGATCAGCTTGCTGCAGCCAGTTTCATATTGGACGGTCATAATCAGGTCAAGCGCGGATTGCGCATTCACAATCTGCAGGCCGTCTTCAGAAATACGAATGACTTCCTGTCCGTCGGCTGTTGTTAATTTTTGTGTATCCATACGATTTCCTTTGTAAATTGTTATTTACCGAACAACTCGTTTGCCCTGGCCATATTCTCAATGATTGGGACAGAGAAGGGGCAACGGCTTTCACAGCTGCCGCAGGCAATACAGTCAGAACCATGGGAGGAAAGCGAATCATAGTGCTGGCGAATGCTTGGCGGTATATTCTGTGTATCCAGCAGCGCGATATCGAGGTATTTGTTTACGGACGCAATCTCAATTTCAGAAGGACAGGGAAGGCAGTGACTGCAATAAACACATGCACCGCGCATATTGTTCTTGTAATGACTGATGATTGGCGTGTAATCTTTTTCTTCTTCCGTAAGCTCAAGGTAGTGTAAAGCATCTGCGACCTGCCCGGGCGACTGACAGCCTACAAGCGCACTGACAACCGCAGGACGCGTTAAAGCATAATGAAGGCACTGGCCAACCGTCATAGGCTTTTCAAAAGGCGTGTGCTCTGCCGAAAGCAGTTTGCCTGCGCCAAGGGACTTCATAACTGTGATACTTACATCGTTTTGCTCGCAAAGCCGGTACAGCGACGCACGTGTCGGATCGATTCCGGTGTAAACCTGCGATGCAAAGGAATCGCCATCCAGCGCGTCAAGCACGTTGCTGGTCGCAGGCGCCATATCAAATGCTGCGTTAATACTGAACATCAACAGGTCGACTACGCCCATTTTGATCAGTTCGCTTGCCGTCACCGGGTTATGAGAGCTTGCACCAATCGCGCGGATTACGCCTTTTTGTTTTAAATCCTGAGCATACTCCAGGATACCGTTTGAAACAACCCGTTCAAGGTCATTTTTACTATCGATAAAGAAGAGCATTCCAAAATCGATATAATCGGTATCAAGATAGCGCAACAGGTCTTCAAAATACTTTTTGCACGTGGGAAGATCACGGCTGATATCATATTGCTCCCTCAGGTCAACAGAGCCGATATGGCCCTGCAAAAGGACTTTGTCGCGCCGTCCCTTCAACGCTTTACCAATGTTGCGGCGAACCTCTTCACCGGGCATAAACACATCCATAATATTAATACCATGGTCGATTGCGGCGTGAATTGTGCTCTGGACAACAGGGAAGGGCTTGCCATCCAGATGCTCTGCTCCAAGGCCAATAATACTGGCAGACATTCCTGTTTTTCCGATAGGCCGATAAATCATGATTTTCACCTCATTCTTTTCACATATTCGTTTGGCTATAAAAAAACACTGCATTTTCAGCCCTGAAAATGCAGTCCTTTTGTGGTGGAGATAAGGGGATTCGAACCCCTGACCTTCGCATTGCGAACGCGACGCTCTACCAACTGAGCCATATCCCCGCAACAGATGTCGTTTGTTCCGTGCGATATATATTCTATCAAAGTTATAAATAAAATACAAGATAAATATGAAAAAAACCGCTGTGTTTTATACAGCGGTTTTTGAAAGATACTGGATTTAGAAAACGCGCTTTGCTCCAAGGAAGTTTCTCGCGTAATAACCGGATGACATACTGCTTGTACCCACGCCGTTTGTTGAAGGAGCACAGTGGAGCATACTGCCGCCGCCAAGGTAAATCCCGATGTGGCTGACAGAAGAACTGGTGTCTGATTTAAAGTAAACCAGATCGCCCGGCTGCAGGGAATTAACGTCCTTGATTGTTTCCCAACTGGAAACTTTGGAATAACCGGCAGAGCTCAAACGACTCGTCGCAACGCCCGTATTTTTGAGGCAGTAATATACAAACCCGGAACAGTCATATGAGTTTGGTCCGCTGGAACCGTAGGAATAAGGTTTCCCAAGCTGTGTGTTGCCAACTTCAATCATCCTGTCAACATTGGAATTTCCGGATGAAGAACTACTCGACGAAGAAGAGGAACTGCTGCTGTCGCCCGATGAAGGGGAGGAACCTTTTTTCGCGTCGTCGGAATAGAGCACGCCACGCGTGTTTTTGCCAACAACGCCATCTACGGAAAGCCCGTTGGCATCCTGGAAACTTTTTACAGCGCTTGCAGTAATGCTTCCAAAATAACCGGTAGAGGTCGTATCAAAATATCCAAGCTGATTCAAACGGTCTTGCATTGCTTTGATGTCGTCTCCGCTGTCGCCGGGGTACATCGTATAGTACTTTGCTTTGTCAGAATTCAAAAGCTGCAGGCTGGCAGCGTCCATAATGCCTGTAACATTCAAATTGTTTGTCCGCTGGAATTTATTAACAGCTTCCGTCGTAACGGGGCCGTAATATCCTGTGATACTGGAATATTCATAATATTCGAGATCCTTCAGGCGCTGCTGCAGGCTGGAAACGCTGTCGCCCTTATCACCAGGATTCAGGGCATCGCCGGAAACAGAGGTTGAAGGCTGAGCCGCGGAACCATCGGCAGGCGTGGAAGCACCGGAAGAGGCAACCTGGCGGCTGCTGTCAATATCAGCATACGAATCGCCAAGTACTGCCTTTCTTGTCATGGGGCCTGCTTTGCCGTCCACAACAAGTCCGCCGTTTTCCGTCTGGAACTGAACCACGGCATTTTGCGTATCCGTCCCAAAATAACCGGTGGGCTTCACTTTTAGGTAGCCGGCGTCATATAATTTCTGCTGCAGGTCTTCCACCCAGCTTTCCTTTTCCTGGTCACGGTCGCCGATCTGCAATACCTCATAACGCGATACCGCTAACGCCGAAAATGGCATGAAGGCCATAATAACCAAACAAACTGTAACACTTGCAACAATCTTCTTAATCATAATTTCTCCAAATCTTTGCAATTTATTCAAGTGTAATAATTGTAACAATTTCTTAACAATTTAACAATTTCTAATTAAACACTTAAATGGTGAAATAACATTAAAAATTGGATTTACGGAGAAAAACCTCGCAAATACTGAAAATTCCTTTCGATTAATAGTGAATCCGAAATAAAACGCTAAAAATCCAGTTATCCAAAAAGGGATAACCGGATTCAATTAACTCAGCTGATTTCTTTTCCTTCCAGCTCAATATATGTTTTCAGCTTTTGCATCACAGAGTCAAAGCCATCAGGCGTCAGCGATTGCTTGCCATCAGACAGGGCGTGTGAAGGATCGTTATGTACTTCAATCATGAGTCCGTCAGCTCCGGCGGCTACGGCAGCCTTTGCAAGAGGCTCGACCAGCCAGTCAAGGCCTGCTGCATGACTGGGATCGGCAATCACAGGCAGGTGGGTAAGCCGCTTTAAGACAGGGATGGCGCTTACGTCAAATGTATTTCTTGTAAACGTCTCAAAGGTTCGGATTCCGCGTTCGCAAAGTATAATATTCTCATTTCCGCCCGCCATGATATATTCTGCACTCATCAAAAATTCTTCGATTGTATTGGCAAGGCCGCGTTTTAAAAGGATTGGCTGCTTCAAATGGCCAAGTTCCTTTAAAAGCCTGAAATTCTGCATGTTGCGCGCGCCAACCTGTATGACATCCACATCCTCAAACAGGGGAATATCGGAAATCCCCATAATTTCAGTTACAATCGGAATTCCATATTTCTTTTTACATTCCAGAAGCAGCTCGATCCCGTTTTCTTCAAGTCCCTGAAACGCATAGGGTGATGTGCGGGGTTTAAATGCGCCGCCACGTAAAAAATTTGCGCCGCTTGCAAGGATATCCTTGCTGACTTCAAGGATTTGTTCTTTGCTCTCTACAGAGCAGGGACCTGCCATAACAGCAAAATGACCTCCGCCGATTTTATTTCCACCGACGTTAATAATCGTATCGTCGGTATGGAATTTGCGGTTCGCTTTTTTATATGGTTCGGAAACCCGGCGTACGTCCTCGACGATGTCTCTGGCCTTTAAACTGTCTATGTCTACGACAGAAGTATCGCCCACAAGGCCGATGATCGTCGTGCTTTCACCCTCGCTCAGATGTGTTTTGAAATTTTGCGCCTGCAGGGAACCGATCAGCTCGCTTACTTTTTCTTTTGGGGTATTTTGTTTCACAATAATAATCATAATTTTTTACCTCGCTATACGGTTTTCATTATATAATAAGTAATAAAATAACGCAAAGACAATATTATGAATCAAATCTTACAAACATTTTACGTAAAAAAGAACCGCGGGCGAACCCGCGATTCTTCTCGAAAATTATGGTACTGGAGGAACATTATATTGAAAAAAATCTTTAACTCTGCTTATAGATTAACATAAGAAAATACACTTGTAAAGTCTTTTTTGTAATATTATTGTAATAAAATTATGAAATTTTTTTTAAGAAAAAATTCTTGCTATATTTCCGGGTATCGAATATAATAAACGCAATAGGAGAACTTTGGTTATGACGTATGTATCGACACGATTTTTTAGCACATTCGGCTTTAACGGTTTTTATCGTTGGGGCTTGTTTGCTTGTTGATTTTGTCGAGTGTGCGCGTATAAACTGAGTTTTATTTGTAAAATATGCTGCAAGCACCGACAAGTGCTTGCAGCTTTTTTATTTCACGCAACCAAAACTGCCTGATATGTGCGGTTAATAACTTTTAGAGTTTATAAGAAAGAGGTAAGATTATGATTGTAGTAATGAAAAACCATGCTTCAGAGGATGAGATTGCCCGGGTGACGGATGCTTTGGTAAAAAAGGGAATGCAGGTTCAGAATAATCAGGGCGTTGACTGTACGGTGCTCGGCGTTCTTGGCGATACTTATATGGTGGACAAAGAACAGGTTGGACTGATGAATGGAGTGGATAAGGTGGTTTCCGTGCAGGAGCCGTATAAGAAGGCAAACCGTAAGTTCCATCCGGAGGATAGCGTTGTGGATGTAAAGGGTGTGAAAATCGGCGGGGGCACACTGACGGTTATGGCAGGCCCGTGTTCGGTAGAGTCAGACGGACAGCTGACGGAAATCGCAGGGAAAATCAAAGAATCCGGAGCTCAAATCCTGCGCGGCGGCGCATTCAAGCCCCGCACATCGCCCTACGCATTTCAGGGGCTGGGCGAGGAAGGACTCGATATCCTCGTATCGGTGAAGAGCAAAATGGATATGCCGATCGTAACGGAAATTATGTCTCCGAAGTATGTGGAGTTGTTTTCGGAAAAAGCGGACATCATTCAAATCGGCGCTCGTAATATGCAGAATTTTGATTTGCTTAAGGAAGTCGGACAGACAAAAAAGCCGATTCTGCTAAAACGCGGGCTTTCCAGTACGATTGAAGAACTGCTTATGAGTGCGGAATACATTATGTCCGGTGGAAACGAAAATGTAATTTTGTGCGAGCGCGGAATACGGACCTTTGAAACCTATACGCGCAATACGCTTGACGTGAGTGCGATCCCGGCGATCAAAAAATTGTCGCATCTTCCGGTGGTGGTCGATCCCAGCCATACCGCGGGACTTTCATACATGGTTGAGCCGCTTGCGCTTGCGGCAGTGGCGGCGGGAGCGGACGGCGTGATTATCGAGGTGCATAACGATCCCAAGCACGCCCTGTGCGACGGCGCACAGTCTTTAACTCCAACGGAGTTTGATTCGGTAATGCACAAGCTAAGCGCGCTCAAGGGCGTAATGTCCTGATGGAGGATAACATGAAAAAGGTATTTGTCAGCGCACAGAACGGAGCTTATGATATTCTGATCGGAAAAGGCCTGCTATCAGAGGATTGCCTGAAACAATATACGGACTATGCGATTGTAACGGACGATAAGGTATATCCCATATACCATCAGCATTTTCCGGATGCAAAATGGATTGTCCTGCCGGAAGGGGAGACGGCGAAGAGCATGTCGAATCTGGAAATGATTTATGGTAAGCTGATGGAATATGGAATTGACCGCAAGGGCGCGCTGGCGGCACTCGGTGGAGGCGTGGTGGGAGATATTACAGGCTTTGCCGCGGCTACCTTTAAGCGCGGCGTCGCTTTTGTCCAGTTCCCGACAACCCTGCTTGCACAGGTAGACAGTTCCGTAGGAGGCAAGGTAGCTGTAAACCTGCCTGCCGGGAAAAATATGGTGGGCGCTTTCTATCAGCCTGATGTTGTCCTTGCCGATACGGGCACGCTTGAAACGCTTGATCAGCGTCAGTTTGCTGCGGGGATGGCAGAAGTGATCAAATATGCGTATATTTTTGATCATGACCTGCATCAAAGGCTTAAGCGGGGAGATATGCCGATTGAAGAAATCATTGCCCGCTGCTGTGAAATCAAAGCTGATTATGTGGCGCGTGATCCTTATGATACCGGAGCGCGGATGCAGCTTAATTACGGTCATACCATCGGCCACGCGATAGAGACGGTTGCAGGATATGGAACGTTTTTGCATGGTGAAGCTGTCGCAATCGGAATGGAGATTGCCGCGCAACTTGGGGAAGCGCTTGGAATATCGCCGTCAGGATTGGCAGAAGATACGAGGCAGTTGCTGGAACAGTACGGCCTTCCGTTCTGTGTGGACAATAAGCTCCTGATGGAAGCGCTTGGGATTCTGCTGGCCGATAAAAAGGCGGAAGGAAGAAAAATTGCGTTTATATTGATTGACCGCATCGGTCATGCTGTTATAAAATCATTAGAAGTAGAGGTAATACAAAAAAAGATAAAGGAATTGTATTTATGAAAATTATTTCACCATCAGCCATAGACGGCAGCATTCGGATCATACCCTCGAAGAGTATGTCTCACCGGGCGCTGATTTGTGCCGCGCTTGCAAAGGGCACTTCGATTCTGGAAAATATTGCGTTTTCGGAGGATGTTGCAGCAACAGCAAATGCGCTGCGGGATATGGGACTGTGCCGTTATGACTTTGACGATGGAGTATGCACTGTATATGGAGGCCTGCACGAGGAAAGCAAAGAAGTGATCGACTGCGGAGAATCCGGTTCCACGCTCCGATTCCTGATTCCGCTTGCCCTCGATGGAAAAAAAAGGACGTTTATCGGTCAGGGACGTTTGTTTCAGCGGCCAATGGGCGGATATGATAAAATGTTTATCCGCAATCAGGTCAGTATAAAGCTTGCAAAAGATTCCCTCACGTTTCAGGGAGAACTGCAAAGCGGGGAGTACGCTTTGCCGGGGAACATATCTTCCCAATTTATAAGCGGGTTATTATATGCTCTTCCGCTCCTCATGGATGATTCAGGTATTCACCTGACGACGGAAATTGAATCGAAGCCTTATATCGAGCTGACGCGCGAAGTGCAGGAGCTGTTTGGCGTACACAGCGCGTGGCGTGGGAATATTATCGATGTTTTCGGACGGCAGGGATATTCGCCGCGCATTATGGAAATTGAAGGGGATTATTCACACGCCGCCTTTTTTGCCGCTGCCGCGGCGTTATCGGGAGAGGTGGAGCTGAAAGGGCTTCGTCAGGATTCAAGACAGGGTGATAAAGAGATACTTGGCGTGCTGAAATGTATGGGCGCGGAGGTTGAATATGGCGAAGATTCTATTGTGGTGAAAAAAGCGGAATTGAAACCGATTGAAGTGGATGTTGGGCAAATTCCGGACCTTGTTCCGGTTTTGGCGGTTTTGGGCTGCGCCGTTAAGGGAAAGATGAAGATTTATAATGCAGGGAGGCTGCGGCTGAAGGAAAGCGACAGGCTCAACGCCATGGCAAGCGAGCTTGAGAAGCTGGGCGCTGACATCATAGAATATGAGGACAGCCTTGTGATCAACGGGAAAGGGATGCTGCACGGAGGCGAAGTGGACAGCCACGGTGATCACAGGATTGCAATGGCTCTTGCGGTGGCCTCCTGTATCGCGCGCGAGGATATCATTATCCATAACCATGGAGTGGTTGCAAAATCCGCGCCGCTGTTTTATGAGGAATTTTCCAGCTTGGGAGGAACGGTAAATTGAGCGCTACCTTTGGTAAAAATTTGAAGATGACGATTTTCGGTGAATCGCATTCCGCGGGAATTGGAGTGGTGATCGACGGTATTCCGGCGGGAATGCAGATCGATGAACAAGGAATTGAAAGCGCAATGAAACGGCGTGCGCCAAATGCGTCTGCCGCGTCTACCAAGCGCAGGGAGCCGGACAAGGCAGAATTTTTGAGCGGCTATTTTAACGGCAGGGCGACAGGAACGCCGCTTTGCGCTTTAATCCGTAATCAGGATACGCGTTCGCAGGATTATGAACGGACAGCGCAGTTATTGAGGCCGGGCCATGCGGATTATACCGGCATCATAAAATACCGCAGTGCGAACGACTACCGCGGCGGCGGCCACTTTTCCGGCCGGCTGACGGCGCCGCTTGTCTTTGCGGGCAGTATTGCGCGGCAGCTGCTCGATCAGCAGGGGATCGAGATTGGCGCGCACATCAGCAGTATTGCCGGTATTGATGACAGCGTATGCAGTGAATATGACAAAGAAGCGCTTCTGCAGGCAGAGCAAAAGGGACTTGCCGTTATTAATGGCGAAGCCATGAGGAAAATGCAGGTACGCATCGCGCAGGCGCAAAAGGAAGGCGATTCTGTGGGAGGCGTGATTGAATGCGCCATATACGGTCTCCCGGCAGGGCTTGGAGAGCCGTTCTTTGACAGTGTGGAAAGCAGGCTCGCACACATGATGTTTTCAATTCCTGCGGTCAAGGGGATTGAGTTTGGGGCAGGGTTTTCGATCACAGAGATGAAGGGCAGCGAAGCCAACGATTCGCCGGTGATCGAAAATGGGAAGATAACCTTTGAAAAGAATAACAACGGCGGGATCAACGGCGGGATCACGAATGGGATGCCTGTGGTTTTTCGTGTTGCAATCAAGCCAACTGCTTCAATTTTCAAAGAACAACGAACCGTAAATATCAAAACGATGCAAGAGGAAACGCTACAAATTCACGGAAGGCACGACTCCTGTATTGTGCCCCGCGCGGTTGAGGTTGTGAAAAGTGCGGCAGCGTTCGTAATGGCGGATTTATGGCTGGAGGAGCATCATGGCTGAATTGGATGATCTGCGCAGGCAGATAGACGAAGTGGATGAGGAAATCGTAAGGGCGTTTGAAAAACGCATCAAAATTGCAGAAGAGGTTGCACGCTGTAAAATTGAGAAGGGGCTTCCGGTGCTCGACAGGACCAGGGAGGCGGCTTTGCTGAAAAGCAGGGAGCAAATGCTAAGCGACCGGCAGCTAAAGCGCGACATTGACCGCGTGTACGAGCTTTTGATGAGTATCAGCAGGGCCCACCAACAGAAACTGATGAAAGCGGAAAAAAAGCCAGCGGGTGCGGCGCAGGCCGTCAAGGTTGCTTATGCGGGCGTTCAGGGGGCATACGCCGATATGGCGCGTTACGAATACTTCGGTGAAAGCAGCAAAGGGGCATTGAGCTTTGACACATTTGAAAGGGTTTTTGACGCGGTACAGACGGGTGACGCTCAGTATGGTATAGTCCCCATTGAAAATTCCTATGCGGGAAGCGTAGAGGAGGTTTATGACCTCTTAAACCAGTACGATGTTTATATTGTTGGAGAACAGCTGATCCATATCGAGCATGAGCTGCTCGGGATACCGGGAGCAGATATTGGGCAGATTGAGGAAGTGTATTCGCACGACCAGGGACTTTTGCAATGCGCCGGTTTTTTAGACGGCTATCCGCAATGGAAGCAAATTCCCTATTATAATACTGCAATCAGCGCAAAATTTGTCGCGGAGAGCGGCGATGTGCGAAAAGCTGCGATTGCAAGCGAATATGCCGCGGAAGTTTATGGGTTGGAGATTTTAAGGCGGGCGATCAACTCAAGCGGAGAAAACACCACCAGGTTTATTGTGATTTCAGATAAATATGCAAAAAACAACAAGGCGAATAAAGCGAGCCTGAGCTTTGTGCTCGAGCATAAACCCGGCGCGCTTGCCCATGTGCTGGACGTATTTGCAAAGCAGTCGCTCAACATGGTCAAAATAGAATCGCGGCCGTTGCGGCATAGAAATTTTGAATATCGGTTTTATGTTGACTTTGCCGGGGAAGGACTTGCGGACCTTATTGAACCGGCGGTACAGGAAATTAAGGCCTATTGCTCACAGATGAAGCTTCTGGGCATCTACGAAAATGGATATTGAGATGGAGAAAATTTACCTGACGGGAATGATGGGCTGTGGGAAATCCGCGATTGGCCGGAAGCTTGCATCAAAATTGGAAAGAAAATTTGTTGACCTGGATGCACTGATTGAGCAGCGTGAGGGAAAACGGATTACTGATATTTTTGAAGAAGGCGGCGAAGCGCTTTTCCGTAGGATTGAAACGGAGGTATTGACCGAAGTTTCGAGGCGGAAGGAAGCTCTGGTTGTTTCGTGCGGAGGCGGGATTGTCCTGAAGGACGAGAACGTGGACATTATGAGAAGAACGGGGCGAGTTGTCCTGATCCGGCGCAGCGTGGAAAATATTATTGGGACTTTGGATACGAAAAAACGTCCGCTGCTGAAAAATGATGCAGAGAACGTTGAGAAGATATATGGGCAACGCAAAGAACGCTATGAAGTGACAAGCCATGTGCAGATCAGCAACAATGCAGGAATGGAAGAAGCTGTGGAAAAAATCATAAGAGCGCTAGAGACGATTTAGTACGGTCTGGTAATCTTTTTCTGTCGGCAGGATACCAAACCATTTTTCAAACGCAAAGAACGCCTGCCAAATGAGCATTCCAAGGCCGTTCATTGTTTTAAGCCCGCGTGCGTCCGCATGGGACAGAAGTTCCGTAAGCGGGGGAGAATAAATAAGGTCGCATACGCAGGCATTCTCCGGAAGCAGGCTGATAAAATTGAAATTGGGAAAATTTTCTGTTGTGCCGGACATTCCAAGCGGCGTGGTGTTAATCAGCAAAGTGCAGCGGTCCATATAATGTTCGATATTAGAAAGGGAATCAAAGCCGGCGTGACACTCCATCGCTATTTTTTTTGCCTTTTCGATTGTCCGGTTTAGAAGAACGATGCTTTCAGCTCCTTTTTTCACCGCATCATCACACAATAGCTTCGTAACCGCACCCGCGCCGATCATGACGATATCCGCGCCCTTGTAATCTGCGCCGATTTGCTGCAGCGAAGCGTGAAAACCCTGCGCGTCTGTTGAATAACCATATAGCTTGTCATCTTTTACGACAACGGTATTTACCCCGTCCGTCGCCTCGGGAGAAAGAAAGGACAGATGCGGAATAATTTCCTGTTTAAGCGGCATTGTGATATTAAAGCCATTGATATTTTCCTGCGAAAGGGATTGCAGGAATGAAGAAAGTGTCGTGGGTGTGACCTGGCGTTTGTCATATAAACAATCCAGGCCATAAATTTCATAAAGGGTATTATGAATCGCCGGGGACAGGCTGTGGCTGATAGGCGATCCGATGACGCAATATTTTTTCCGCGTAACCATATGTAAAACTCCTTTTGTCTATGATACAATAATGCCGTAAGGATTCCAGAACTTAGTATATCATATCTTACAGCATGGTAACAAATCACGGTCTGCGTATAAAAATGTATGCTGTATAAGGGAAGTTGATATGGGGACGGGAGAGCGCCCTTGGGGGGATGGCGGTTTCGTGCAAATGCTTTTTCGTAACGCTTTGAGAAACTGCAATTAAGAATATAATGGAGAAACTGATATGAAAAAAATACTGGTAATGAACGGCCCGAACCTGAATATGCTGGGAATCAGGGAAAAGGGCGTATATGGGACAAAAACGCTGGGAGATATCAATGCTTTTATTACAGAGAAGGCAAAAGACTGGGATGTAGAGTTGGAATTTTACCAATCCAACCACGAAGGAGCAATGATAGACAAGCTGCACGAAGCATTTGGGAAAAAAGACGGAATTATCCTGAACGCGGGAGCGTATACGCATTACAGCTACGCGTTGCGCGACGCAATTTCTTCGATCAGTATTCCATGTGTGGAGGTACATCTGTCTGATATTCATGCGCGGGAGGAATTCAGGCATGTTTCTGTGATCAAAGAAGTCTGCATCGCGCAGATTTGCGGCCGTGGCGAGCAGGGATATGTTGATGCGCTCGCGTTGTTGATGGAGGATAAATTTGAGGATCAATAGAGTGAAAAGTGTTTGGAGGAAACAAATCCGGTTTTGCTTGCGCAAGCCGGTTTTTTTTGTCGTTAAACCTGACTGGTCGGGTTTAATGAATCCGCGCTATGAAAGGAAATTTATTTGAATACATAGCTTTACAAGTATGATTAAGAAGGATATACTAGGATGATATACATAATAAGAGGCAGAAACGATACATGAGAGAAGGCAGGTCTCCAATCAGAATAACGGCATTGACGATTTGTTTCGTTCTGTTTTTTTGTGTTTTTTTAAACGGATGTGGAAACGGCAGCACTTCGGATACGCAAGTTAATAGCGTAAGCAGTGCGGGAAGGTCGGAGCCGGCGGTTTTGGTGCCTGAATCCCCGGGAACATCTGTAATTGGAAACGAAATGGCGACAATCGATATTTCAAATGTTTCTGAAGGTTATGTCCATGTGCAATACCTGGGCGATATCAGCAAGGTGAAATTGCAGATATCACATGACGGAGGAGATCCGTACACCTATAATCTGGAACAGGGGGTAAAGGATGTTTTCCCGCTGAACCAGGGTGACGGTACTTATAAATTGACTGTTTACGAGCACAAAGAGGGCGGAGGAGACGATGAATACAGCCAGGCGTTCAGCGGTCAGGTGGAAGTGACGCTGCGCGATGAATTCCTGCCGTTTTTGTATCCGAACCAATATATAGAGTTCACGCCGGAAAGCGCTGCGGTAAAGATGGGCGCTGAATTGGCTGCAACTGCAAATGATGATCTTGAGGCAGTGGCAAATATTTACAACTATGTGATCCAGAATATTACCTATGATTATGATAAAGCAAAGCAGATCGAGGACGGAACCATTTCAAGCGGATATCTTCCCAATGTGGATGAAACGCTTCAGGAAAAAACGGGAATATGCTTTGATTATGCTGCGCTGATGACTGCCATGCTCCGTACGCAGGGAATCCCGACACGGCTTGTGATCGGCTATGCAGGGGAGCTTTATCATGCGTGGATCAGCGTTTATATCAAGGACGTGGGATGGATTGACAATATCATCTATTTTGACGGAAAAGAATGGTCGCGAATGGATCCTACGCTTGCGGCCGCGGGCGACAGCGCCAAGGAATTTGTAGGGGATGGCAGCAACTATCACGATCTTTACATTTATTGATCTGGGGGAAAATAGAATGGCAAAAAAACAGAAAAGGCTTTCAGACAGTGAAATCGCCGGATTTTGCGAGCAGCTTGCATACATTATAAAGGCGGGAATATCTTTGCAGGAAGGCCTTATGCTGATGAGCGAGGACGCAAAAAATGATGCGGAAGCAAAAATAACGCAAGGACTGCTGGAGTCTGTGGAAAGCGGCAGCTCGCTTGCGTATGCGCTGGGGCTTTCAGAAGAATTTCCAAAATATATGGTTAATATGGTGGAGATTGGTGAAAACTCGGGCCGCCTTGAAGAGGTGCTTGAATCCCTCTGCACCTACTATGAGCGGAACGAAGCGGTTTCAAGAAACATCAGGAGTTCGGTCACATATCCGGTTGTCATGATTGCGATTATGGTTGCTGTAATCCTTGTCATTATTATTGAAGTGCTTCCTGTATTCCAGGAGGTATTCCTGCAGTTGGGGAGCGAGGTATCTCCTTTTGTGCAGGGGATCATGAATTTTGGAGCAGGGGTGCAGGAATATGCCTGGCTTATTATAGGGATTATTGCGGCGATCATTATTATTGCCCTGATCCTGCGGAATACAGCTGCGGGCAGGCGCGGCCTTTCTGCCATTTCCGAGCGCCTCTTCAGGAGAATGTCCGCAACAATTTCTTCCGGCAGGTTTGCCTCCGCAATGGCACTGATGCTCAGCAGTGGTATGGATGTGGACGAATCGCTTACAATGGCCGCAGAACTTATGGAAAGTGATACAGCGCGTAAAAAGATACAGCAGATCAAAGAAAAAATGAATAACGGGATCGGCTTTGCGGAGGCGATTGTTGAGACCGGAATGTTTGGCGGCCTTTATGGAAAGATGATCACCGTGGGATTTAAAACAGGAACTCTTGATGGCGTGATGAAGAAAGTTGCACAGCACTATGAGGAAGAAATCGACAGGAAACTTTCCGGCATCATAGCGGCGCTTGAACCTACGCTGGTAGCAATCCTTTCTGTGATTGTGGGAATGATCCTGCTTTCCGTTATGCTGCCGCTTATGGGCGTTATGTCTGCAATCGGCTAAGGAGTAACGTTTTATGAACAAAGCGTTTGTGAAAAAAAAGAAACAGTTGCCCCATGTTGTTAAAGTTCTGATACCAGTTGCTTTTTTTATAGCGATTGTGCTTTTTGTGGTGCTTGGCGTACAGAATGTATCGGCATCGGCACAGTCCGAGAGACTGAAAACGATGGAACAGGCTGTAAGGCGTGCAGCCGTACAGTGTTACGCGATTGAAGGCAGGTATCCAAGGGATATTGCTTATTTGGCTGATAATTACGGACTGATTCTGGACAAGGAAAAATATGTATATCACTACCAGGTGTTTGGTACAAACCTGATGCCTGATATTTCTGTCTTTGAAGCAAAATAAATTGCCTGGAGAAATGTATGGAACAAAAGAAACAGCATATCGTTGATATCGTATTTGTATTATGCTTGTTTTGTGTATTTGCTATATTGTCGCTTTTTATCGTGGTTATGGGCGCCAGCGTTTACAAAGGCATATCAAAGGATATGACTGCGAATTATAACGCCAGGAGCTCGCTTACCTACCTGACGGAAAAGATACGGCAAAATGACTCGGCAAGCAGCGTGGAAATTGGCACGCTGAGTGGGGAGACTGCTCTTATATTGACAGAGAATGCGCAGGGCAGGGAATATGAGACGTGGATTTATGTCGCGGATGGAGCGCTTTATGAAGTTGCGGTCACAGCGGGGACGCAGGTCTCCCTGGGAGACGGGCAGATGATCACTGAGCTTGCGGAGTTTGAGCTGGAGCGTCTGGATGATCGTTTATTGAAAATCAGGGCGATTGATTTGGATGGTAATACGTTTGAGACGATGCTGCACACCAAGAGCGCTGTAATAGGGATGAAATAAACATGGGGAATATGCGGACATCGAAAACAAAGCTGTTTTTACTGGAAATGGTCATCATTTTACTGTTCTTTGCATTTGCAGGCGCCGTTTGCATGAATTTATTTGTGAAGGCAAAGCTTTTGAGCCAGCAAAGCACTGATTTAACCCAGGCTACACTGCAGGCACAGGCTGCCGCGGAAACAATCAAGAGCACCGGGAAGGATGCGGACGAGCTTTTTGCTATGATCGGAGCCATACCATCACAGGATGGGCTTTGTGTTTACTACGATCAGGAATGGAATGAAGTTTCGGTTGAGCAGGATGCGACGTATGAAATGAAGATTGTATTTCTTGAGGAAAACAGGGAGTTAACTTCAAATATTACCGTTGAAAAGGAGGACGACATAATCTACAGCCTTACAACGACGCAATTTGACGGGGGTTTCAACGAGTAATTAAATGTGCCGCATAGCGCAGATAGAATCATGTAAGTTGTACGGGGGGATTTGCCGGAAAGGGCAGGAGGATCGCCTGTTGGTTAGCAGTCCTGACAAATGCTGCTTGCGTAATATTTGAAAAACTGCAATAAAGGGAAACTGATTATGGATAAAAAGCAGGGCCAAAATACATTAAATACTGGAATTGGAGTCGGAGGGACCTCTATATTGGCAATTTTTGTGGTGCTGTGCCTGGTGACGCTTGCATCCCTTTCCCTTGTTTCCGCACAGGCCGATTATGGCCTCGCAAAGAAAACGGCTGAAGCAGCGCAGGAATATTACGCTGCAGACGCACAGGCGGAGCGGCAGCTTGCTGTATTGACGTCGGCGGTTGAAGCGGGCGGAGATATTGATGCAGTTGCTGGAAACGGTATTGAAATAAAAGAGATCAAAGACAAAAGCGCAATTTTGAGTTATACTATACAGATAAATCAACACAAGAATTTATACGTGGAAATTGAGCTCGGTTTGGACGCAGTAGGGAAGCTGAATGGTGAATGGGCGCGTCGTTGCTGGGAAACGCAACTCGTGGAAAGCGACGATGATGGAACGGAAACACTCAATTTACTACAGTAAATGGAGGGCTTCAGGATGGATGCAGAAGAAATTTTAAGAATCGCGGCAGAAAGGCAGGCTTCCGATATTTTTATTGTGGCAGGCTTACCGTTGTCGTTGAAAATCAGCAATCAGATACACAGGCACGGCGATGAAAAGCTGATGCCGGAGGATACAGAACGTATCATCCGTGAAATCTATCAGCTTGGCCAGCGCAATCAGGAAAAGATGCTGACAGAAGGTGACGACGATTTTTCGTTTTCCATGACAGGGATTTCGCGTTACCGCGTCAGCGTATACCGCCAGCGCAGTTCAATCGCTGCTGTGGTACGTGTGATCGCATTTAGCCTGCCGGACGCCAGACAGCTTGGGATACCGGATACGGTTCTGGATCTTGGAAGAAAGCCAAAAGGACTTGTGCTTGTGACAGGGCCGGCCGGAAGCGGGAAATCAACAACGCTGGCGTGCATTATTGACGTGATTAATGAAAACCGCAATAGCCATGTTGTGACTCTGGAGGATCCGATTGAATACCTGCATCGCCACAAAAAGAGTATCATAAGCCAAAGAGAGATTTCCACGGATACAAAAAGCTATTCGGTGGCATTGCGCGCCGCGCTAAGGCAGGCGCCGGACGTCATCCTTCTTGGGGAGATGCGCGACTATGAGACAATCAGTATCGCAATGACTGCGGCAGAGACAGGGCATCTTGTAATATCGACACTTCATACGATGGGAGCCGTAAATACGATTGACAGGATCATTGACGCGTTCCCGCCGAACCAGCAGGGGCAGATTCGCGTACAGCTTTCGATGGTGCTGCAGGCTGTTGTGTCCCAGCAACTTGTGACAAATGTAGAAGGAAACGTTAGTCCGGTTTTCGAAATTATGCTTTGTAATGCGGCAATCAGGAATATGATCCGCGAATCGAAAACACATCAGATCGATACGGCTATTTTTTCATCAGCGGCCGAAGGAATGGTGGGCATGGATACAAGCCTGCAAAAAATGTATGAAAAGGGAATGATTACCGAAGAGGAAGCTCTGATGCACAGTGTTTCACCTGATTTGTTGCGCAGGAAGTTGCATAGGTAAAGGAAAGGACAAACGCATCATTGGACGGAAAAACGTTATATATTGAAATGTTCGGCGGATTTCAGGTGTTTTTGGATGCCGAGCCAATTATTACAAAGGAAAGCAGAAACAGCAAGGTATTGCAGCTTATGCAGTACTTGGTGTGTAATCATGGGCGCATGGTTTCGCAGGACGAGCTGATTGGCGTTATAATTGGCAACGAAGAATGTGAGAACCCTGTAGGAACCCTTAAAAATCTCGTATACAGATTGCGTAAGCTATTGGAATCTTCCGGAGTATCCGGAGAACTCATCCAGTATAAAAAAGGAGCGTACGGATTTTGCGATACCATATCCTGCATAATTGACGAAGAGGAGTTTACGGCGCTTGTTAAACGGATACGTTCCGGAGAAGGTACAGAGGAAGAGACGTTTGAACTTTGCCTGAACGCTGTAGACTTATATAAAGGCGCCTTTTTGCCAAAGACATCAGGTGAACCCTGGGTGATGGGGCATTCCGTACAATTTCAGGAAATGTACAGCGAGTGTTTCCGGACGGCGTATGAAATTGCCGAAAAAACAGGAAAGCAGGATAATCTCGTTTCGCGGTTGCAAAAGGCGGCGTCTTTGTATCCGTATGAAGAAGATTTATCGCTGATGTATATCTATTGCCTTTACGAAACCAAACGTGTTAAAGAAGCAATGGAGGTTTACGAATCAACGATTACAATGCTTTTTAACGATCTTGGAATAGGACCGTCTGAGCGGATGCAAAAACTTTATCAGAAAATGACCGGGGGAATGCAGGAGGTAGCGATTTCGGTTGCGGATGTACGCAGCAAAATAGGAGAGAACGAATATGAGAAGGGTGCATATTTTTGCAATTTAGAGGTCTTTTCAAATATTTACCGGTTTGTTGTGCGTCACATGGAACGCAGCGGGCAATCGGTGTTTTTGATGCTGTGCACCATTACTGAACTGGATGGGGCGCCGCCGGAAAGCGGCGATAGAACGCAAAAGATCATAGAACATTTCCATGATTCTGTGAAAGCGTCGCTCAGAAGAGGGGATGCGTATACAAGGTACAGCCCTTCCCAGTTCCTTTTGATGTTGATGGAAATAAAACTGGAAAATTGTGACGTTGTTTCTGAACGGCTGCGGCGTAATTTTTATAAGCATCCGAAAATGAACCAGATGCGGCTTGCATGCAAAAGCATTTCGGCAGCTGATATGGATTTTATGATGAGCAATCATATTCCTGGAGAGGAACTCAAATGGTAGCAGGATATTGTATGCGATAAGGCATGGCCGGCAGAAAAATAGAAATGCAGTCGGGTAACATAAAACCCCCGGTACTTTGTACCGGGGGTTTGTTTTGCTGTTTTCTGATCACGTGGGAGATCAGTACATTCCGGGCATTCCACCAGGAGCAGCCGGCATAGCGGGAGCTTCCGGAGCAGGAAGATCCGTTACGACGCTTTCCGTTGTGAGCAGCATAGCCGCAACGGAGCATGCGTTCTGGATTGCGCTGCGCGTAACCTTTGTCGGATCGATGATGCCTTCCTTGATCATATCCACATATTCGTTTTTAGCAGCATCGTAGCCAAATGTTTTGGAGTTGTCCGCAAGGATTTTTTCCACGATGATGCTGCCTTCAAGACCTGCGTTTGCAGCGATCTGCCTTACTGGCTCTTCCAGTGCGCGCAGAACAATTTTTGCGCCTGTCTTTTCATCGCCGGAAAGCTTTTCGATCAGTGCCTTAATATCCTCGGAAGCTTTGAGGGGAGCGGTACCGCCGCCAGGAACAATACCTTCCTCAACAGCAGCGCGCGTTGCTGCGAGTGCGTCCTCGATCCGCAGCTTTGCTTCCTTCATTTCCGTTTCAGTTGCTGCGCCTACGCGGATAACGGCAACGCCGCCAGCCAGCTTGGCAAGTCTTTCCTGAAGTTTTTCCTTATCATAATCGGAAGTCGTTTCTTCGATCTGTGCTTTGATCGATTTGATCCGAGCCTGAATGTCTTCCTTTTTGCCCATGCCTTCCACGATGACAGTGTTTTCTTTATCGACCTTAACCTGTTTTGCATGGCCGAGCATATCCATCGTAGCATCCTTGAGCTCGATGCCAACTTCCTCTGAAATTACGGTACCGCCTGTAAGGACGGCGATATCCTGCAACATTGCTTTTCTTCTGTCGCCAAAGCCCGGAGCCTTAACCGCAACGCAGTTGAACGTCCCGCGCAGTTTGTTGACAACCAGTGTCGCAAGCGCTTCGCCTTCAACATCCTCAGCGATGATAAGAAGCTTTTTACCCTGCTGAACAATCTGCTCGAGAATGGGGAGAAGGTCCTGGATATTGGTGATCTTTTTATCAGTAATCAAAATGAGCGCATCGTCGAGCACCGCTTCCATTTTGTCGGTATCCGTTACCATGTATGCCGAAGCATAACCACGGTCAAACTGCATACCTTCTACAACGTCGAGCTCGGTCTGCATCGTTTTGGATTCTTCCACTGTGATAACGCCGTCGTTTCCAACCTTTTCCATTGCCGTGGAGATAAGCTGGCCAACACGGTCGTCTGCGGCTGAAATGCTCGCAACCTGGGAGATTGCCTTGCTGTCCGCAATCGGTTTGGACATGCCCTTCAATGCTTCAACGGCAACTTCGGAAGCGTTGAGGATACCTCTTTTTACGCCCATCGGATTTGCGCCAGCAGCTACGTTCTTAAGCCCTTCGCGAATGATTGCCTGAGCAAGCAGAGTAGCGGTTGTCGTACCGTCGCCCGCCACGTCGTTCGTCTTCGTAGCAACTTCCTTAACGAGCTGTGCGCCCATGTTTTCGAAGGGATCTTCAAGCTCGATCTCTTTTGCGATTGTTACACCGTCGTTGGTGATAAGCGGGGAACCGAATTTTTTATCGAGAACAACATTTCTGCCCTTCGGTCCAAGCGTTACTTTTACGGTATCTGCCAACTGATTCACGCCACTCTCAAGTGCGCGGCGTGCTTCTTCGCCAAATTTCAACTGTTTTGCCATAATTATTTGCCTCCTTCTTATTTCACAACTGCCAGAATGTCAGACTGGCGAACGATAATGAACTCGTCTCCATCCAGCTTTACTTCTGTGCCTGCATACTTGGAATAAAGAACCCTGTCGCCCTTCTTTACTTCCATTTTAACTTCTTTTCCGTCCACTGTGCCGCCGGGGCCAACTTCTACAACCTCAGCAACCTGGGGTTTTTCCTGAGCTGAACCGGGCAGGACAATGCCGCTCTTTGTCGTTTCTTCCGCTTCTACTGATTTGATGACAACCCTGTCACCCAAAGGCTTAATAGTCATATTCAATAACCTCCTGTAAAATAATTTACTTTCTTAAATGTGTTAGCACTCGATTTGAGTGAGTGCTAATATTTCTAAAACCTATGATATATATAATCGATTAATAAATCAAATAACAAGAATCTGGAAAAATACCAAAATTTTAATTTTAAAAGAAGATACAGCCGTTTATCTCCCGAATGCTCTTATTAAATTCGAATTTTATATATATTTTGTCTCGACTTACCGTTTAAAACATTGTAAAATATAGATACTATATTATTGAAGCATTTCTGAGATACACGAATCGATTTTTAAATACAAAGGGGAAGCATATGGATAAATGGGACAAAAGGTTCATGGACCTTGCGGAAGAGATTTCTCATTGGACAAGCTGTTATAAGCCTAACAGGAGTATTGGCGCTATTATCGTGAAAAACAAACGTATTGTGACGACGGGCTATAACGGTGCTCCTGCCGGAATGGACAGCTGCAAGGAACGGGGAGAGTGTATGCGGGTAAACCTCGGCATCTCATCTGGGGAGAGACAGGAGCTTTGTTATGCAATCCACGCGGAGCAAAACGCGATCATACAGGCTGCAAAGCTTGGCGTGGCGATTGACGGAGCGACGATGTACTGTACGCACCAGCCGTGTGCGATCTGCGCGAAGATGATCGTAAACGCGGGAATTATCCGTGTGGTATACAAGCATCCGTATCCTGACGATTTTGCGAAAAAGATTTTCGATTCCGTTGAAATCCAGATTGAACAATATAAATAGTACAGAACAAGGGGAGTAAATTTTTATGAAGGTAAGTGAAATTGCAAAACTGCTCGAAGCCGAATATCTTTGCGGAGAGGAGCAGAGGGATATGGAGATACTTTGCGCGTGCGGCGCGGACATGATGAGCGACGTGCTTGCTTTTACAAAGCATGATGCGATCCTGATGACGGGGCTCGTGAACAATCATGTGATCCGTACAGCCGAGATGATGGATATTCCCTGCGTGTTGTTTGTGCGCGGAAAGCGTCCGGCGCAGGATATCATCGATATGGCAAACGAACGCGATATGATATTGCTTGCAACCGATAAACCGATGTTTACCACATGCGGGATGCTTTATCAAGAAGGAATCAAAGGCGGCATGCGGGAGGCGTAAGGATATGGTCTACACCTGTGAATACGAAATAAAAAAAGATGACTTTGTGGCTGCGGGGGAGGCTTCCTCGCAGATCAAAAATAAATTGAAGCAGATTGGCGTGGACGCCGCGTTGATCAGGAAGATTGCAATCGCTTCTTATGAAGCGGAAATTAACATGATTATTCATAGTCTTGGCGGGCAGATGAAGCTGGACATCGAGGACGACGGACGCATTACGATTGTATGCGCGGATGTCGGCCCGGGAATTCCGGATATCGGCCTTGCAATGCAGGAAGGGTATTCCACAGCCTCCGATACGGTGCGCGAAATGGGTTTTGGCGCAGGCATGGGGCTTCCGAATATCAACAAAAACAGCGACAATATGCAGATCGAATCCAGTCCGGCAGGGACGACGGTTACGATGAGATTTGAGATGTCATAACAAAAATTAGGATTGATAGAACAATGGAAAAATACTTTCATTCAGTGCGCCTTGAAAAGGAAAAATGTTCAGGCTGCACAAACTGTATCAAAAGATGTCCAACCGAGGCGATCAGGGTTCAAAAAGGAAAAGCGAAAATTCTGAAGGAGCGGTGCATCGATTGTGGGGAGTGCATTCGCGTGTGTCCTTATCATGCAAAAAAAGCGGTAACAGATCCGCTTTCCAGCATTAGCGATTTCAAATATAAAATTGCGCTTCCTGCGCCGGCGCTTTATGCACAGTTCAAGATGCTGGGGCATGAAGACAAGGTGGACAGGGTTCTTTCCGGCCTGAAGGCGATGGGGTTTGACGATGTTTTCGAAGTGGCAAAAGGCGCGGAAATATGCTCGAAAGCCATTGCGGAGGAGCTGAAAAAGTCGCATATAAAGCCGCTTATTTCCTCTGCGTGCCCTGCGGTGGTACGGCTGATACAGGTGCGTTTTCCAGAGCTTTTGGATAATGTAGTCAAGGTGGATGCGCCGGTAGAGGTGGCTGCAAAGGTTGCAAAGATGGAGTTTGCAAAGAAAAACAATGTCGACATTTCCGAAATCGGCGCATATTTTATTACGCCGTGCCCGGCGAAGATGACGAGTATCAAAGCGCCGCTTGCGAAAGAGAAGAGCGATGTGGATGGCGCGATTTCTATATTGGAGGTATACGGACTGCTGACCGGGCAGCTTAAGGCTGCGGAGGCAAAGCGGTTTTCCGGGGTAAAGGCATCGGCAAAGGGAATCGGCTGGGCAAACAGCGGAGGAGAAATCTACGCGATCGGCGAAAAGAATGCGCTTGCGGTGGATGGGATTGGAAACGTGGCGCGGGCTCTTGAAGATATTGAAAACGATAAGCTAAAGGATCTTGACTATTTTGAAGGACTTGCGTGCGTGGGAGGATGCGTGGGCGGCCCGCTTGTATTTGAAAGCTCATTTGTGGCGCAATCGCGCGTGCAGAAAATTTGCGACGAGGTAGGACTGGACGAGACCATCGAACAGGATGCGGAAACCTATATGAAGGATGGAGTCGCCTCGATCAAAAAGGAAATAGAACCGGTGGACGTCATGAAGCTTGACGACGACCGTATGGAGGCGCTTAAAAAAATACAACGCATCGAGGAATTGATGGAAAAGCTGCCAGGGATGGATTGCGGGAGCTGCGGCGCGCCAAGCTGCCGTGCGCTTGCAGAGGATATCGTCAGGGGGCATGCAACGGAAATGGACTGTGTGTTTATGCTCAAAGAAAAGGTCAAATTTCTTGCGGAGGAAATGGTTGATCTCGCAAGTAAAGATAATAAAGAGGATGAGGAGGACAGATAATGAGGGCAGCGGAAATAGCTGAAAAAATGGAATTAAAGCTTTTAACGGACGGCCTTGCTGAAGAAGCGGAGGTTACCGACGGCTGCGTGTGCGACCTGCTTAGCTGGGTGATGGCGCGCGGGGAAGCGGGAATGGCGTGGATTACGGTGCAGACGCACCTGAACGTAGTCGCGGTTGCCTGCCTGCATGACTTTGCGTGCGTGATCGTTCCTGAGAATATCGACGTGCCGCAGACGACGCTCGATAAGGCAAAGGAAGAGGGCGTACTGATTTATTCGT
This sequence comes from Christensenella sp. KGMB01412, assembly GCF_055522415.1. NCBI lineage: Bacteria > Bacillati > Bacillota > Clostridia > Christensenellales > Christensenellaceae > Christensenella > Christensenella sp. KGMB01412. The sequence goes on from NZ_JBVFVW010000001.1 coordinate 273,233, forward strand.
CGCCAAAAACAGCGTATGCCCTGTGCTGTGATTTATGCAGGCTTGGCATCGGAAGCTGATATGCGCCTGTACTACGACCTGCATATCCATTCGGCGCTTTCACCTTGCGCGGATGACGATATGACGCCCAACAACATTGTGAATATGGCGAAGCTGAAAGGGCTGGACCTCATAACGGTAAGCGATCATAATTGTGCAAAAAATGTCAGGGCCGCAGCCAAAGTAGCGGAAGACGAAGGGGTACTCCTGCTGCCTGGAATTGAGATGACCACGGCGGAGGAAGTACATCTGCTTGTTTTTTTTGCCGATGCGTTGCAGGCGGAGGACTTTGGAGACCTATTATACGACGCGTTGCCGGATATCAAAAATAAACCTGACTTTTTTGGGAACCAGCTCGTAATGGACGAAAACGACGAGGTGAAGGGCACGCTTGAAAAGCTCCTCATTTCGGCGTTGCCGTACGATATAGATGAAAGCTGTGCCCTGGCAAGGGAGCACGGAGGATATGTTGTGCCGGCGCATATCAATAAGGGAGCAAATTCCATGCTGGCGAACCTCGGGTTTTTTCCGCCGCAGATACACTTCAAGACAATCGAGGTAGTACGCGGGCTGGCAATCGAAAACGATGTATCGCGATTTGAGCAGATACATTCTTCTGACGCGCATAATTTGTGGCAGATTTCAGAGAAATCCGAGCAGCTTGAAACGCCGGACAGAGAGCTCAAAACAATACTGAAAAAATTGTGTGAGTAATTTCACAAAAAGTCGTGCAAATCCAATTATTATATGGTAAAATAATATTGTTAACAAAATCCCAAACAATAAAAACAAAATGGTAGATTTTTTAAGGAGGCACTTTTCCATGGGAAACACCGCAGAAGTACAAGCAAAATTCGACGAATTAAAAGGGGTAATTTATGAAATGAAGCAGAAGCCGGGTCCCCTTATGCCGGTGATGCAGAAGGCTCAGGAGATCTTTGGATCGCTTCCGTTTGAAGTGCAAAAATTCATAGCGGAAGAAATGAACATCCCGATGACGGACGTATATGGGGTTGCGACGTTTTATTCCCAGTTTGCACTGGAACCCAAAGGCAAGCACGTAATCGGCGTTTGTATGGGAACGGCCTGCTACGTAAAGAAAGCGGAAGGGATTCTCAACCAGCTTGAAGAGGAATTGCAGGCTGAACCGGGGGCGACGACGCCGGACGGACTTTTTACACTGGAAGCTACGCGCTGCCTTGGCTGCTGCGGGCTGGCTCCGGTTATCATGATTGACGACCAGGTATATGGAAGACTGAAACCAGAGGATATCTCAGGGATTCTTGGTCTCTATAAGAATAAACAATAACAACGGCACGCTTATGAAAGAGATTTCTTTGCATATTATGGACATTGTCCAGAATTCGATTACGGCGAACGCGAAGCTTATCGAGATATCACTCGTAATCGACAGAAAAAAAGATGTGATTTCCATTACGATTAAAGATAATGGGAAGGGAATGAGCAAAGAAATGCTTGCGAATGTAACGAGTCCTTTTGTAACAACGCGTACAACACGCCGTGTAGGACTTGGAATATCGCTTTTTAAAGCAGGCGCGGAAGGCTCCGGAGGGAGTTTTACGATTACATCGGAAGAAGGCGCAGGAACAGAGCTAACAGCATCGTATGTGCTCGATAATATCGACAGGCCGCCGATTGGGGATTTTGCAGGAACAGCCAAAACGCTTATCATCTGTAATCCTGATATCGATTTTGCAGTCGCCGTCGAAATTGACGGAAGACGCGAGGTATTGGATACGCGTGAGATACGCCAGGTGCTTGGCGAAGATGTTCCGCTTGATTTGCCGGATATATCCGGATGGATCGGCGAAAGCCTCACAGAGATTTTTCCGCAGGAGTACGTTGATTTTTAGAAATTGAATTTTTGCCGGCTTTGGGCCGCAAAATACAAACAAATAATTTCGGCCGACCGCTTGCCGGAAAAGCGGAAATAAACATTGCTGCATTAGCCGGCAACATAATGTTTAGAAGCATGGGGAGTAAAAAAATGAAGTCACTGCAAGAGTTGGAAGCAATCAGAAACAAGATGCAAGGGAAGATTGACATTCGTAAAAATGATGCGGAAAAACGCGTTGTTGTTGGAATGGCCACGTGTGGAATCGCTGCGGGTGCACGTCCGGTATTGCAGGCATTTGTGGACGAAGTGGCAACGAGAAATATGAACGACGTTGTCGTCTCCCAGACAGGCTGCATCGGCGTTTGCCGTTTAGAACCGATTGCCGAGGTATTTATACCGGGCCAGGAAAAAGTCACATACGTTAAAATGGATGCGGAAAAGGCCAAAAGAGTCGTTGCAGAGCATCTGGTGAATGGAAACATTGTGACAGAGTATACAATCGGTTACTATGAGAAGAACAACGCTTAATTTGTACATTTTTATGGAGGTTTAGGATAGATGGATTTTTATCGTGCACACGTATTGGTATGCGGAGGTACAGGCTGTACATCCTCCGGATCAGGGGAGATCATTTCAAAGTTTGAAAGTGAACTCGCGGAAAAGGGACTGGATAAGGAAGTAAAGGTTGTCAGGACCGGATGCTTTGGCCTTTGCGAGGCGGGCCCTATCGTCATCGTATATCCGGAAGGGGCTTTTTACAGCAGAGTCAAGGTGGACGACGTTGCTGAGATCGTGGAAGAACACCTTCTCAAAGGACGTATCGTAGAGCGTTTGCTGCATAAGGAAGATAACGTAGAAGACGTTGCGACGACGCTTGACGACATCGAGTTTTATAAAAAACAGAATCGTGTAGCCCTTCGAAATTGCGGTGTGATCGATCCGGAAGTGATCGACGAGTACATCGCTTTTGACGGTTATAAGGCTCTTGGAACCTGCCTGACTGAAAAAACACCTGAGGATGTAATCGACATCATCAAAAAGTCAGGACTCAGGGGCCGTGGCGGCGGCGGATTTCCGACAGGAATGAAATGGCAGTTTGGCCACGATGCAAAGGGAGACCAGAAATATGTAATCTGTAACGCGGACGAAGGAGATCCGGGTGCGTTTATGGACCGCTCCGTACTGGAGGGAGATCCGCACAGCGTGATCGAAGCAATGGCAATCGCAGGTTATGCCATTGGAGCGAACATGGGTTACGTTTATGTTCGTGCGGAATATCCGATCGCGGTTAAAAGATTGCAGATCGCGATTGACCAGGCCAAGGAATACGGATTGCTTGGCAAAGGAATTTTTGGAACAGATTTTGAATTTGATATTGAGATTCGTCTCGGTGCGGGCGCATTCGTATGCGGCGAGGAGACTGCATTGATGGAATCGATCGAAGGCCGCCGCGGAGAGCCAAGGCCAAAGCCGCCGTTCCCGGCAAACAAAGGACTGTTTGGAAAGCCGACAATTATCAACAACGTTGAAACGTTGGCGAATATCCCGCAGATCATCCTGAAGGGCGCCGATTGGTTCGGTTCTATGGGAACAGAGAAATCCAAGGGTACAAAGGTATTTGCGCTCGGCGGAAAAATTAACAATACAGGTCTTGTGGAAATTCCGATGGGGACGACGCTTCGTGAAGTAATTTATGAAATCGGCGGCGGTATTCCGGACGGAAAGAAATTCAAGGCGGCACAGACGGGCGGACCTTCGGGCGGATGTATCCCGGCTGAGCATCTTGATTTGAAGATCGATTATGATACGCTTACCTCAATCGGTTCTATGATGGGCTCAGGCGGCCTGATCGTAATGGATGAAGACAACTGTATGGTTGACGTAGCGAAATTTTTCCTTGACTTTACGGTTGACGAATCCTGCGGGAAATGCCCGCCCTGCCGTATCGGCACCAAGCGTATGCTCGAGATACTTGAGCGCATCACGGATGGCAACGGTAAGCCCGGAGATATCGAGAAGCTGATCGAGCTTGGAGAGAGCATTAAGGTTGGAGCGCTTTGCGGACTTGGTAAAACGGCGCCGAACCCGGTTCTTTCTACGATCAAGTATTTCAGGGACGAATACGAAGCGCATATTTACGATAAACGCTGCCCGGCTGGACATTGTCAGCAGTTGCTCGTTTACGAGATCATCCCGTCCAAGTGTATTGGATGCGGAATGTGTAAACGTGTATGCCCGGCGGACGCAATTACCGGAGAAGTGAAAAAACCACATCATATCGATCCGGATAAGTGCATCAAATGTGGCGCTTGCGTTGAAAAATGCAAATTTGACGCAATCAAGAGATAAGAAGGAGGATTATGTGATATGGTATCAATTACAATAGATGGCGTTAAAGTAGACGTGCCGGATAATTCCACGGTACTTGACGCTGCAAGAAAAGCAAATATTGACATTCCCACGCTCTGCTATTTAAGAGGCGTAAACGCCATTGGCGCGTGCAGGATTTGTCTTGTGGAAGTGAAAAACAATGCTGCGCTGCAGGCTGCGTGCGTGCTGCCGGTAACAGACGGTATGGAAGTATTCACGAAGTCTGAAAAGGTCCTGAAAGCAAGGAAGGTCAGCCTTGACCTGCTGCTTTCCAATCACGACAGGGAATGCCTGACGTGCGTGAGGAACAAAAATTGCGAGCTCCAGACTCTGGCAGACGAGTTTAACATTCGTGAAATCAAATACCAGGGCGAAAGAATCGAGCATGAGGCTGACGATGAATCCGTATCCGTTGTTCGTAACCAGAACAAGTGCGTGATTTGCAAACGCTGTGTTGCGGCGTGCGCAAAGCAGCAGGGAGTCGGTGTGATCGGCGCGACAAACCGCGGATTCAAAACGACGATCGAGCCTGTGTTCGGCAAATCGCTTGTGGACGTACCCTGTATTAACTGCGGACAGTGTATTGTTTCCTGCCCGGTTGGCGCGCTTTCTGAAAAGAGTGAGATAGACAATGTTTGGGATGCGCTGCACAACCCCAATATGCACGTTGTAGTGCAGCCGGCCCCGGCCGTTCGTGTCGCTTTGGGCGAGGAATTTGGCATGCCGATGGGTACGCGCGTTACGGGCAAGCTTGCAGCGGCACTGCGTAAGCTTGGCTTCGATAAAGTATTTGACACTGATTTTGGCGCTGACCTTACCATTATGGAAGAGGGCTACGAGTTTATTAACAGGGTTCAAAACGGCGGAAAACTCCCGATGATCACATCCTGCTCGCCAGGCTGGATCAAATTCGCAGAGTATTTCTTCCCGGATATGCTGGATAACCTTTCCACGTGCAAATCGCCTCACCAGATGCTGGGTGCGATCATCAAATCCTATTATGCACAGGAAAATGGAATTGATCCGGCGAAAATTTTTACGGTTTCGGTTATGCCGTGTACCGCTAAAAAATACGAGAAAGACCGTGCGGGCGAAGCCGGAACGGATTATCAGGATGTAGACGCGGTACTTACCACAAGGGAAATAGCGCAGATGATCAAGGAAGCGGGAATCGACTTTGTGAACCTTCCGGATGAAGACTTTGACGAGGTGCTTGGCACATCGACCGGAGCAGGCGTTATCTTCGGAGCAACGGGCGGCGTAATGGAAGCGGCGCTTAGGACGGTTGCAGAGGTGCTCACCGGAAAAGAACTGGAAAACATCGATTTCTGTGACGTTCGCGGTATTACGGGAATCAAGGAAGCGGAAATCATGGTTGGCGATATGCCGGTCAAGGTTGCTGTCGTAAGCGGAACAGGGAATGCGAAAAAGCTTCTGGAAGCGGTTCGCGCAGGCGAGAAGGAATACCATTTCATCGAGATTATGGCCTGCCCGGGCGGTTGCGTAAACGGCGGCGGACAGCCGATTGTTTCGGCAAGAGTCAAGAATGTGCTTGATCCGAGAGTGGTTCGCGCTCAGGGCCTTTATGACGAGGACTGTGATAAGCCATTACGGAAATCCCATGAAAATCCGGATATCCAGAAGCTCTATAACGAGTTCCTTGGCGAACCAAACAGCCATAAGGCGCATGAATTACTTCATACGTTCTATGAGGCGAAACCGAAGTATAAACAATCATAAATCCAATCGGAGAAAAACGGCTGCTTTGGTAGCAGCCGTTTTTTTAATCCCGATTTAAAGGATTTAACGTTTTCTGTGTGTAATATATTATTATAATATATACAGGGAAGTTTCAGGAAGTAATATCCGTTATCCCGGTATGGGACATGGATTACCGGACTTGAAAGGATAGAGAATGCCGTTTTTTTCTGAAGAGTGGATACAGGAGTTGCTTGCAAAAGTAAATCTTGTCGACTTGATAGGCGAATATGTGACACTGCAAAATAAATCAGGGCGTTTTTGGGCTTGCTGCCCGTTTCACAATGAAAAGACGCCCAGTTTTTCCGTTAACCCGGAAAAGGGGTTTTACCACTGCTTTGGCTGCGGCAAGGGAGGCAATGCGATCCAGTTTGTAATGGAACAGGAGAAAATGACCTTTCCAGAGGCATGCCAGTACCTTGCAGAAAAGGTGAAACTTCCGGTTCCGGAAAATACGGACAGGACCGGGTATGAGAAACGCAAGCAGCAGCGCGAGAAAATATTTGAAATGAATAAAATTGCCGCTCAGTTTTTTCATGCGAACCTGTATTCCCAGAAGGGCAAGGCTGCTTTGGATTATCTGCATGGCAGGGGGATCGGTGATCGTGTGGTCAAGACGTTTGGAATGGGATTTGCACCCCCTGGCTGGGACCATTTGCTGAAACTTTTGAGTGAAAAGGGTTATACCAAGCAGGATATGCAGGCGGCGGGACTGATCAAGCTGAATGATGGGAAAAGTTATGATATGTTCAGGAACCGCGTAATGATTCCGATCATTAATACATTTTCCAATATCATTGGCTTCGGTGGCCGCGTGATGGACGATGGAATGCCAAAGTATCTCAATTCACCGGAAACAGCGGCCTTCAACAAAAGCCGGAATTTATATAACCTGAATTTGATCCGCAAACAGAAAAATTTGTCACACTTGATTCTGGTTGAAGGATATATGGATGTGATTGCTTTGTCCACATATGGAATACCTGAATGTGTCGCCACGCTTGGAACCGCTCTTACCCAGGACCAGGCAAGGCTTATAAAGCGTTATACCGACCATGTATATGTTTCCTATGACGGAGATGAGGCGGGAAAAAAAGCGACGTTGCGTGCTCTTGGCATCCTCGCGCAGGAAGGGATCGAAACGCGTGTGGTCAGTATTCCCGGAGGACAGGACCCGGACGAGTACTTGAAAGAACATGGCAAAGCGGGATATATTGGGCTGATGAAGGCATCGCTTCCCATGATGGATTACAAGTTCAGTGTGGCGGCGAAAAAATATGACCTGAACGACAGCTACCAAAAAGAGAAGTTTGCGCAGGAGTGTATCGCTATGCTGAAGGGTGTGGACAGCGCCATCATAAAAGAAAAATATATGAAAAAGCTGTCAGAGATGACCGGGTTTTCAATAAATTCGATTGCCCAGGATGCAGGGGGGACAGACCAGAAGGAAATAAAGTGGACTCCGCCGAAGGTGGAAAAGAAAAATACGGATGTAGAGGAAAAGGCTGAAAATTGCCTGATACGGTTATTGTGTACAAATCCGCAGTCGGTTTTAAAGCTGGAGAACCGGATTTCAGAAAAGGATTTCAAAAACGAGACGAATCAAAAAATTTTTTCCTATACTTTACAGTGCGTAAAAAAAGGGTTTTCTCCTACCAGTGCCGAAATATTATTAGCACTGCAAAAGGAGGATGAACTGAAACACGCTACGGAATTATTGAGCGAAGACGGTTCCAATGGTGTTCAGAAAAATTTTGACGACTTTTTTGAGGACTGCGTAAAGCAGATCGAATTGAGCCGTTTGGAAGGACAAAGAAAGCTATTGCTGGTGAAGTGCGAGGCGCAGGCTGATCCTGAGAAAAGAAGGGAGTTGCTTGAGCAGGTAGGGACGCTGGCAAAAAAAATACATAGGCTGAAAACAAGTTTTTAAAATTTTATAGTAGGTGAAATTGATTGACTGAGAAAAAAACAACAGAACAAAACATGGAAGAAACGGCGGCTGAAATGGACGTCAAGCAAAGCGCTGGTAAGGAAACGAAACCTGCCGATAAAAAGGAGCAGTCCAAGCTTACGGATGAGCGCATTGCGAAAATCGTGGAGATCGGAAAGACAAAAGGTGTATTGAAGTATGCTGAGATATCGGAATATGTGGACGATACGCATGCGGTTCCCGATCAGATCGATAAACTTTACGAAGCACTCGAAGAGCACAGCATCGATGTGATCGACGACGAGATCGAAAAAGAAGTGCCCAAAGCGGAAGAAGATACTGAAACGGCTGATTTTGAAATATCCATGCCGGAAAACATCAATATCGACGATCCGGTAAGGATGTACCTCAAAGAGATCGGCAAAGTGCCGCTGCTTTCCGCTTCAGAGGAAGTGGAGCTTGCAAAGCGTATGGGAGAAGGCGATCAGGAGGCGAAACGCAAGCTTGCCGAGGCAAACCTGCGGCTTGTCGTCAGCATCGCCAAGCGCTATGTAGGCCGTGGTATGCTCTTTCTGGATTTGATTCAGGAAGGAAACCTTGGGCTGATTAAGGCTGTTGAAAAATTCGACTATCAAAAGGGATATAAGTTCAGCACATATGCTACATGGTGGATTCGGCAGGCGATTACGCGCGCTATCGCAGATCAGGCGCGTACGATCCGTATTCCCGTGCACATGGTGGAAACGATTAACAAGCTGATCCGTATTTCACGTCAGCTGTTACAGCAATACGGGAGGGATCCGTTGCCGGAAGAGCTTGCGAAGGAAATGGATATTCCGGAAGAAAAGGTGCGGGAGATACTGAAAATAGCTCAGGAGCCTGTTTCCCTTGAAACGCCGATTGGCGAGGAGGAGGACAGTCATCTTGGAGATTTTATTCCGGACGATGATGCGCCGGCTCCGGCGGAAGCAGCTGCATTCACGCTCCTAAAGGAGCAGTTGATGGATGTGCTTGATACGCTTACGCCGAGGGAAGAAAAAGTGCTCAAGCTGCGTTTTGGACTGGAAGATGGACGGGCAAGGACGCTTGAAGAGGTAGGCAAGGAATTTCAGGTGACAAGGGAGAGGATTCGGCAGATTGAAGCAAAGGCTTTGCGGAAACTGCGGCATCCGAGCAGAAGCAAAAAATTAAGGGATTTCCTGGAATAGGGATATAAAGGCGGCGTTAAGCCGCCTTGTTTATACGCGGCAGAAAACAGGACAGAAGAATTTTATGGAATTATCACTCAGGATGCGTGCAATCGCAACATTTGCAAAAGAAGCGGATATTGTGGCGGATATAGGATGTGACCACGGATTTGTAACGGCAGCGCTGATCGAGGATTATGGCGCGAAGCAAGTCATTGCGTGCGACATCAGTGAAAAATCGCTGCAAAAGGCGAAAAAGCTTGTTTGCGAACATAATTTAGTGCAATCTGTTGACTTTTATGTTGCAGATGGACTGAGCGCGCTGACAGATAAGTCCCCGGATTGTGTGATTATTGCAGGAATGGGAGGCCTTTTGATCCGGGACATTCTGGAAAGAGATATCAAAACGGCAAAAAGAGCGCAGAAGCTGGTGTTGGCGCCTCAGGGCAATGAATACGAGCTGCGTACGTTTTTGTATGAGAACGACTTTATGATATATGATGAAGCGATTGTATATGATGAAGGCAAATATTATCAGGTGATTGTTGCCAGAGAAGGCAGGGGGATTTGCCCGGAAGAGATTTACCTGCGGTACGGATACTATCCGGCAAAGCGCAAGGAGCAGTTGCAAAAGGAATTTTTGCAGCGTAAGCTGCTGGAGACGGAAATGATTATGGAAAAAGCGCATCGGGGGAAAAATACGGATTCATACATCAAAGAAAAGCAAGAACTGCACAGAAGGATACAGGAGGTACTGCAATGTCTGTAACGCTGGAACAGGTGGGCGCGTTGATTGAGAAAATGGCGCCGCAGAAGTTTGCTGAGGATTGGGACAATACGGGTTTCAACCTGAATCTTCATAACCGGGACATAACAGGAATCTATATTTGCCTTGACGTAACACAGGAAGCAATCAGGGATGCGGCGGATAAAAAATGCAATTTGATTATCTCTCATCATCCGTTGCTGTTTCGTGCGGTGAAACGTCTGGACAATGCAGAATATGAAGGAAAATGTATACAGCTTTTGATGCGGGAAGGAATTTCCCTGTATTGCGCGCATACGAGTATTGACCGTGCGCCAAAGGGGATTAATTCATGGCTGGCGGATATTTTTAATCTTGGGAACAGGCGTTATCTCAGCGACGAGATAAGGGAACCGTATTATGAGGTGGCAGTCCATGTCCCGCAGGAGCAGGCGGCGCAGGTGCGTGACGCGATGACAGCGGCGGGTGCGGGAAGACTGGGCGATTACAGTGATTGCACCTATAGTATTGAAGGAAATGGCACATTCCGTCCTGATGCAAATGCACATCCTTTCATTGGCACTGCCAATCAAATGGAAACGGTGAAGGAAATCAGGATATCCTCGATCTGTAAGAAGAGCAGGCTCGTGGGAGTAATCGCCGCAATCAGGTCTGCGCATCCTTATGAGGAACCCGCGATCAGCGTGCTAACGACGGAAGAGCCCGTTGGGATAGAGGCCGGACTTGGCGTGGTCGGAGATTTGCCGGCGAAGATGACCGCAAAAAAAGCGCTTGATATTTTGAAAAAGGCGCTTCATACAGATAGCGTAAGGGTTGCCGGCGATCTTGAATCTGAGGTGGGCCGGATCGCCGTATGCGGCGGCGCGGCCGGAGAATTTGCAGACGCAGCGAAGAAAAAAGGTGCGCAAATGTATATCACAGGCGAGATTAAGCATAATTTCTATGCGGCCCGTAATGGTATCATATTGGTGGAAACGGGACATTTTGATACGGAAAAATGCTTTTGCGAGGGATACGCACAAGGTTTACAAAATCTGTTAAATGATGTAAACTATAACATAGCGATTTATGTGGAAAATTTACGGAGACCATACGTAAATTATTGAGGAGGATTGTCGTTGAATAATTTAGATGCTTTATGGGATTATCAGGCAGCGGAAAATGAGTTGGAGACATATGAGCGTTCGCTCAAAAATACAGAGACGCGGAAAAAATTGGTGCATCAGCAGCAGATTTTCCAGAGTAACCAGCAGAAGCTGAAACAACTCGAGCAGGAATCGATTTTGCTGCAAAATAAAATGAATGAAATCGCCAGTCAGATGGACGTGGTACAAAAGCAGATGACGGAAAAGCGGGAAGAAATTTCCGAGGTGTCCGGATACGACCTTGAGGATATGTTTCTTGACGATGTGCGGGAAATGATCAAGGAGTGCGAGAACAATAAAAATTCGATTGAGGTGGATAAGCGCAAACTTGTGGATATCATGCACCGCATTGAAAAATCGGAGACAGAAATCAGGGAAACGCTTGTTAAAATGAGCAATGCAAAAAAGCAGTTTGATCATTTAAAGGAGCAGCATGCCAAGGAGATCGACGCAGGGAAAGGCGATCTGGATAAGCTTCGCGCCAATGTAACAAAAGCGGCGGCAGGAATTGATCCGAAGCTGATGGAGCGTTACAAGTCAATTAAGCAGCACAGGCCGAACCCCATGGCAAAGTTGGTGGGAGACCGCTGCGAGGGATGTAAGATGCAGCTGCCTTCCGGGGTGCTGCAGAACCTGAAAATTGACGGCAATGTTGTAGAATGCGAAAATTGCGGCAGAATCCTGTATGTGAAGGATGAATAAAAGAAAAATGATTGAGCAGACCGGATGGTTGCGCGCGTAAGCGTGAGGAAAGTCCGGGCTCCGCAGGGCAGAGCGCCGGGTAACACCCGGTGGAGGCGACTCCAAGGAAAGTGCAACAGAAATATACCGCATCTTTTTAGATGTAAGGGTGGAACGGCGAGGTAAGAGCTCACCGGCGTTATGGCGACTTAACGCGCAATGTAAACCCCGCTTGGTGCAAGATTGGTATAGGGACATTTAATGGCGGCCCGTCACGTCCTTTGTAATCGCATGAGCCGTGCGGTAACGTACGGCCTAGATAGATGACCATCAAAACAGAACCCGGCTTACAGGTCTGTCTCAATATAAAAAAATTAACGCGATGTTTACCCAGGCAAAAACAGCAAAAGCTGTTTTTTTGCTATTTACAGAAAGGCATTTATGGATGGATTTTTACCTGTTTCCAAGGCAGATATGGAAAAGCAGGGAATCGAACAGCTCGACTTTATTATGGTAACGGGGGACGCATATGTGGACCATCCGTCGTTTGCGCATGCCATCATTTCGCGCTATCTTGTGGCACATGGTTATTCGGTTGGCATAATTGCGCAGCCGGGGTGGAAAACTGCGGATGATTTCAAGCGCCTCGGAAGGCCGCGGCTTGGATTCCTGATCAGCGCGGGCAATATGGACAGCATGGTGAACCTCTATTCTGTGACAAAGCATCGCAGGGCCAGGGATCTTTATTCGCCGGGTGGGAAGACGGGAAAGAGGCCTGCACGCGCAACGATCGTCTATACCGGGAGAATCCGCGAAGCGTATGGGGACATTGCAGTGGTAATCGGTGGGATTGAGGCAAGCCTCAGGCGTTTTGCCCATTACGACTACTGGGATAATGACGTGAAAGAATCGATCCTGACGGAGAGCGGCGCGGATATCCTTGTGTATGGCATGGGAGAACGCGCGATCACAGGGATTGCAGAAGCGCTTGACGGCGGTCTTGCCGCAAGGGATATTACATATATCGAAGGCACGGTTTACCGTGCGAAAAATCTGGAACGCGTCTACGAATATCAGGAGATACCGTCCTATGGCGAGGTGAAACGGGATAAAACCACCTATGCCAAAGCGTTTATGACGCAAATGCACGATAAAAAAAACGTACTTGTGCAGGCGCAGAAGAATGGATATGTGATACAAAATCTGCCTGCTGAAACGCTCTCACAAAGCGAGCTTGACTTTGTGTATGGACTGCCTTTTATGCGCGCGGCGCATCCCATGTACCAGCAACCGGTTCCTGCGCTTGAGGAAGTAAAATACAGCATTACCGCAACGCGCGGCTGTATCGGCGCGTGCGCTTTCTGCGCGCTTTATTACCACCAGGGCAAGGATGTTGTATGGCGCAGCCAGAAGAGCGTTTTGGGGGAAGCAAAGGAATTTCTGCACGACGGGGCGTTTAAAGGGTATATCCATGATGTTGGAGGCCCTACCGCAAACTTTTACGGCGTGAAATGCACGAATCCTAAAGGCAGGTGTACTGCGCGCAGATGCCTTACGCCTGAAAAGTGCAGGTTCCTGAAAGAAGACCATACCGGATATTTGAAGCTGCTGCGCAAGCTGAGAGAGCTTGACGGCGTCAAGAAGGTATTTATTCGCTCCGGAATACGGTACGATTACGCGCTGCTTGACAAAAGCGGTGAATTTGTAAGGGAACTGGCGGCGCATCATGTGAGCGGGCAGCTTAAGCTTGCGCCAGAGCATGTAAGCCCGGACGTATTAAAATTGATGGGAAAGCCGGACATCGAGAAGTACAGGCGGTTTTGCCAGAAATTTGACGCGGCGTCGGGAAAAGCCGGAAAGAAACAATATGTGTTGCCGTATTTTATGTCGTCCCATCCTGGCAGCACGCTCGCGGATGCTGTAAGACTTGCCGAATATATCAGGGATTCGGGTTTTATGCCGGAGCAGGCACAGGATTTTTATCCCACGCCGGGGACGCTTGCGACCTGTATGTTTTATACTGGGATCAACCCGGAGACGGGAAAGAAAATATATGTCCCAAAGAGCAGGGAGGAAAAGGAAATGCAGCGGGCGCTCATCCATTACAAAAACCCGAAAAACAGGGCTGTTGTGAAGAAGGCGCTTCGAAAGGCAGAGCGTGATGACCTCATTGGAAACGGCAAAAAGAAGCTGGTGCGGGAATAAATATTATATGTTAATTCGTATTGCGTACGGGTTATAAATATAGTATACTATTCTCTGTATTGTTCTATGAATTTTATAGTTTTGAAGCAATCTAGGAGGATTAGTAATGGCTGCTAAATTAGAAAAGCTGGAAGGCAACAAAGCGAAACTGGAGATAGCGGTTTCGCCGGAAAAATTTGAAGAAGGAATCAGCAAAGCGTATCAGAAGTTAAAGGGGAAATTCAATGTCCCGGGATTCCGTAAGGGCAAGGTACCAAGAAAGATCGTGGAGAATTATTATGGCCCGCAGGTGTTCTACGAAGACGCGCTGGATGAAATTATTCCCGATGCTTTTTTAGAGGCGGCAAAAGAGCACGAACTCGAAGTTGTTTCAAGACCTGAATATGATGTTTTAAGTATTGACGCAAAAGACGGCGTTGTATTTACAGCGCAGGTGGTATTAAAACCGGAAGTGAAGCTTGGCAAATATGAAGGTATTAAAATCACCAAGCCTGTTGAAAAGATTACGGCAAAGGATGTTGACGCAGAGGTCGAGAAAACGCGCGAACAGAATGCAAGATGGGTTGATGTGGATCGTGAATCCAAAAATGGCGATACGGTTGTGATCGATTTTGTCGGAAGCATCGACGGCGTGAAGTTTGAAGGCGGCGCTGCAGAAAACCAGTCCCTTGTGCTTGGCGACGGACGCTTTATTCCGGGCTTTGAAGAGAAGATCGTCGGAATGAAGGCTGGGGAAGAAAAGGATATTGACGTTAAATTCCCGGAGGATTATACGCCTGAGTTTGCAGGGAAAGACGCTGTGTTTGCGATCACTCTCAAGACAGTCAAAGAAAAAGAGCTGCCTGAGATTGATGATGATTTCGCGCAGGATGTATCGGAGTTTGATACGCTTGCAGAATATAAAAAAGACATCAAAAAGAAGCTGCAGGATCGTGCTGACCTGCGGGCGAAAGCGGAAATGGAAAACCAGCTGCTGAGCGCTGTCGCAAAGGAAATTGAGGCAGATATTCCGGATGAGATGGTGAATAACCAGATCGATTACCAGATTCAGCAGATGTCCTATCAGCTGATGTATCAGGGGATGAAGCTTGAGGATTACCTTGGCTATATGGGTAAAACTCTTGATGATTTGAGAAACGATTATAAAGAGAGTGCTGCAGAGCAGGTTCGTATGCGCCTGGCGGTAGAGGCGCTTTTGAAGGAGCTCAAGATAGATCCGACAGAAGAGGATCTGGCGAAAAAGTATGAAGAGCTCGCCAAAGAAGCGAACAAAACCGTGCAGGAATATAAAGACAGCATGAGCACCGAGGAAATTGATTACTTCAAGGAACGCGTTGCGATGGAAGCGCTGTTTGATTATCTGGTGTCCAAGGCGGAGATCGAAGAGGTTGACGCTAAGGAAGCCGCGAAAAAGGCAGAAGCGGAGAAGAAAGCCGCTGCGAAAGCGCCTGCAAAGAAGCAGACCACAAAGAGCGAGTCTGCAAAAAAGGAATCTGCGAAAAAAGATTCCGAGAAGAAGGCAGCCAAGCCTGCGGCAAAGAAACCTGCCGCGAAAAAGGAAGCTGCTAAGGAAAAGTAAAGTAGTTTCTATGCGCCGTGCCGATAAGGCAAGGGCGTATTAAGGAGGTTAATTTATGAGTTTAGTACCGATTGTGGTAGAACAAACAAACAGGGGAGAGCGTTCTTATGATATCTTCTCCAGACTGTTAAAGGACAGGATCATCTTCTTATCGGGTGAGATAGACGACGTTGTGGCCAACCTGGTCGTGGCGCAGCTGATCTTCCTTGAGGCTGAGGATCCGGATAAGGATATTTACTTATATATCAACAGCCCGGGCGGTTCGATTACGGCCGGAATGGCGATTTTTGATACGATGCAGTATATTAAGTGCGATGTCAGCACGATTTGTATCGGTATGGCGGCTTCCATGGGAGCATTCCTGATGGCGGCTGGTCAGAAGGGGAAGAGAAAGGCGCTTCCCAACAGTGAAATTATGATCCATCAGCCGTTGGGCGGCGCGCAGGGACAGGCGACAGATATTGCAATCCACGCGCAGAGGATCATTGACATCAAAGATAAGATGAACAGGATTTTGAGTGAAAGAACAGGACAGACGCTGAAAAAGGTTCAGAAGGATGTGGAACGCGATTACTTTATGACAGCGGACGAAGCGCTTAGCTATGGTATTATCGACGAGATCATCCCAGCCAAGCAGTAAGCGTTAGAGGTGAAATTAGAATATGTATAATGAGTTTAATGATGGTGAAAACCAGATCAAGTGCACATTTTGTGGTAAAACGCAGGATGAGGTACGTCGTCTGGTTGCCGGCCCGGGCGTATATATTTGTGATGAATGCGTAGAGCTCTGCCGGGAGATCATCGATGAAGAATTCAAGGAAGCTGCAAAGTTTGACTTGAAGGAAATTCCAAAGCCTTCAGAAATCGTTAAAACGCTTGACGATTATGTGATCGGACAGGATAAGGCAAAAAAATACCTCGCAGTTGCGGTGTACAATCATTATAAGAGGATCAATGCAGAGTCCGCTGAGGACGACACAGAGATTCAGAAGAGCAATATCCTGATGCTTGGACCTACCGGAAGCGGAAAAACGCTGCTTGCGCAGACACTTGCACGGGTGCTGAACGTTCCTTTTGCAATCGCAGATGCAACGTCGCTTACCGAAGCCGGATATGTCGGCGAGGATGTTGAAAATATCCTGCTGAAACTGATCCAGGCGGCTGACTTTGATATTGAGCGTGCCCAGAAGGGGATCATCTATATCGACGAGATCGATAAAATTGCGCGCAAGACGGATAATCCGTCGATTACGCGCGATGTATCGGGAGAAGGAGTGCAGCAGGCGCTTCTCAAAATTCTGGAAGGAACGGTTGCAAGCGTGCCCCCACAGGGCGGCAGGAAGCATCCGCATCAGGATTTCCTGCAGATTGATACGACAAACATCCTGTTCATCTGTGGCGGCGCGTTTGACGGACTTGATTCGATTGTCGAGAGCCGTACAGGGCAAAAATCAATGGGCTTTGGAGCGGATGTAAAGAGCAAGCAGGAAAAGGATGTAAGTGCGCTGCTGGCGCAGATTCAGCCGGAGGATTTGCTGAAATTCGGTCTGATCCCGGAATTTGTGGGAAGGCTGCCGGTGGTTGTGAATCTGCAGATGCTCGACGAGCAGGCGTTGGTGGAAATACTCAAAAAGCCTAAGAATGCGCTCACAAAGCAGTTCAGAAAGCTGTTTGAGATCGACGGCGTAGAGCTTGAGTTTGAAGACGATGCGCTTAAGGCTGTTGCGAAGCTCGCGATTGAACAAAAAACGGGAGCAAGGGGCCTTAGGAGCATTATTGAATCCTCTATGATGGATATTATGTATGATATTCCGTCGCGTGACGATGTGCTGAAGTGCGTCATCACAAAGGAAACGATCGATTCCAAAAAGCCGATGCTTGTAATGGGTGAAAACACCGTAAAAGCCAAGCTGAATAAAAAGGAAGAAACCGCTTCATAAGGAAAAGGACAAAAGGACGGGGAGTAAAATCACCGTCCTTTTTTGATTGCCATATTTAGTGGTGTGTTATATAATAATACAGTATGTATACATAATATTGTGGAGGAAACATAATGTCAAAGACATATACGGCAGGCGATATACAGGTGCTGGAAGGACTTGACGCGGTCAGGCGGCGCCCGGGAATGTATATCGGCACAACAAGTTCAAAGGGATTGCATCATCTGTTATGGGAGATTGTGGACAATGGAATCGACGAAGCGGCAAACGGTTTTGCGGATAAGCTTACGGTGACGATTCATCCGGATAATTCCATATCGGTGGAGGACAACGGAAGGGGAATCCCAACGGGGCTTCATCCGGAGCTGAAGGTATCCGGTGTCGAGGTTGTTTTCACACAATTACACGCAGGCGGAAAATTTAACAATGAAAACTATGCTTATTCCGGTGGGTTGCATGGCGTAGGCGCGTCGGTGGTGAACGCTCTTTCGAGATGGCTTACGGTGGAGGTTTATCAAAACGGAAAGGTTTTTTACCAGAAATATGTATCTGAAACGGATGCAAAGGGCAAAATGCAGGTTGGGAAGCCTGTTGGGGCGCTGAAGGAGATTGGCGAGACAAAGAAAAAAGGTTCGAAGATCACCTTCCTTGCGGACGATTCGATTTTTGATAATATTGATTTCCAATACGACGTAATCAGAAGAAGGCTCAGGGAGCTTGCATTTCTGACCAAAGGGCTGCATATTACGCTCATCGACGAACGCCAGCTTGCGGGCGGCA
The DNA here is from genome assembly GCF_055522415.1 of Christensenella sp. KGMB01412. Lineage (NCBI taxonomy): Bacteria > Bacillati > Bacillota > Clostridia > Christensenellales > Christensenellaceae > Christensenella > Christensenella sp. KGMB01412. The sequence continues at coordinate 291,471 of NZ_JBVFVW010000001.1, forward strand.
GGCCGAAAAAGGAAACATTTGAATATACGGGGGGAATCGTTGATTTTGTCCTGTACCTGAATAAGGATAAGACGCCGCTCCATGCGGCTCCGATTTTGCTTGAAGGACAGAGAAATGGAATTATTGTGAGTATTGCGATGCAATATAATTCAAGCTATACGGAGAGTATTTTCTCTTATGTCAATAATATTCCGACCACCGAGGGCGGAATGCACGAAACTGGCTTTAAGACCGCGATCACAAAGGTAATGAACGATTATGCGCGCAGCAATAACCTGCTGAAAGAAAAGGAAGCCAATCTTACAGGCGACGACTTCCGCGAAGGGCTTTGCGCGGTTGTGAATATTAAGATGAAGAACGTACAGTTTGAAGGGCAGACGAAGACAAAGCTTGGCAATGCGGAAGCGCGCGTAGCGGTGGAAGCGGTTGTAACGGAAAAACTTTCCGCTTTTATGTCCGACCTCAACAATACCCAGATATGTACCAAAATACTGGAAAAGGCAATCGGCGCGGCGCGGGTGCGCGACGCGGCGCGTAAAGCGAAGAAAATGGAGCGGGCAAAGAACAAGCTTGAGAATTCGCCGCTTGTCGGCAAGCTTTCCGCCTGTACGGGGCGTAAAGCTGAGCTCAATGAACTATTTATCGTTGAGGGCGACAGTGCCGGAGGAAGCGCGAAGCAGGGACGCGACAGGCGGTTCCAGGCTATTCTGCCGTTGCGGGGCAAGCCACTCAACGTGGAGAAAAAACGAATTGACCAGGTGCTTGCCAACGAAGAGTTTCGTTCGATTATTACGGCGCTTGGCGCTGGCTTTGACGATAGCTTTCAGCTCGAAAATATTAAGTATAACAAGGTAATTATCCTTGCGGACGCGGACCAGGACGGCGGGCATATCCGTACCATTTTGATTACCTTTTTCTATCGGTATTTCAAGGATCTGATTACGGACGGGCATCTTTACATTGGCCGTCCGCCGCTCTTTAAAATTGCCAAGGGAAACAAGACGTTATATGCCTACAATGACGAGCAGCTGGAAAAAGCAAAAAGCGAGATCGGACGGGGTTATACGGTGCAGCGATATAAGGGATTGGGAGAAATGAATCCGGAGCAGCTTTGGGAAACGACCATGAACCCGGAAAAACGTTCGCTGATCCGCGTGACAATCGAGGATCTCGCGGATGTGGAGCAAATAGTATCTACGCTGATGGGCGATAATGTGGAACCGCGCAAGCAGTATATCGCGGAACACGCAAATTTCAACAAACAGGATAATTTTGAGGTGGTGCAGCATGAAAACGAAGCAAATTGATTTTAACGAAGAGATCATAGATGCGGCGCTGGGCGAGGTTATGCACACCTCTTTTATGACGTATGCCGAATATGTAACGCTTGAACGGGCCCTGCCACGCGTGGAGGACGGGCTTAAGCCGGTGCAGCGCCGTATTTTGTATACGATGTACGACCTTGGCATCCTTCCGGACAAGCCATTTAAGAAATCGGCAAGGATTGTCGGGGAAGCGCTTGGCAAATACCATCCGCATGGCGATACCAGCGTTTACGACGCAATGGTACGCCTCGCACAGCCGTATGCAATGCGAATGCCGCTTGTGGATGGACACGGCAATTTTGGCTCTATGGACGGCGACAGCGCGGCTGCAATGCGTTACACAGAGGCGAGGCTTTCGCCGCTGGCGCTTGAAATGCTGCGGGATTTGAATAAGGATACGGTATCGTTCCGTCCAAACTTTGACGATACGGAACGTGAACCGGACATGCTTCCGTCACGTTACCCAAATCTGCTTGTGAATGGATCTTCCGGGATCGCTGTAGGTCTTGCAACAAACGTGCCGCCGCACAACCTTGGCGAGGTGATCGGCGGCGTTACAGAGCGCATCGAACATCCGGATTGCTCTTTGGAGGATGTGATGAAGCACATCAAAGCTCCGGACTTCCCGACGGGCGGATATCTGCTCGAGGGCGACGGGCTGAAGCAGGCCTACGAAACAGGCAAGGGCAAGATTTATATTCGTGCGAAGGCACATATAGAGAAAACGACCTCCGGAAAAAACCTGATCGTAGTGACGGAAATTCCTTACGAGGTTAAGAAATCGGCAATGCTCGAAAAGATTCTGTCGGTCAGCGAAAATAAAAAAGAAATTTTCGCGGGGATCGCGGATATTCGCGATGAATCTGACAGGGAAGGCGTACGCGCCGTAATCGAGGTTCGTAAAGGGCACGATCCGGAAAAAATATTAAATCTTCTTTATAAATATACGGATCTGCAGACAACATTTGGCATCAATATGATGGTGATTGCAGACGGAGCGCCCAAGCAGCTCGGGCTTTTGAAGATTATTGACTATTACATCAAGCACCAGAAAAATGTAATTACGCGTAGAACCCAATTCGACCTTGAGCGGGCGGAGAAACGTGAACATATTCTGCTTGGGCTTATTATTGCCGTCAAAAATATTGACCGCGTGATCAAGATCATCCGTGCTTCAAAAAATACAGAGGAAGCTAAGCGCAGCCTGATGAAGGAATTCAACCTGACCGGCGTTCAGGCGCAGGCGATACTCGATATGCGTCTTGCACGGCTGACCAATCTCGAAGTAGAACTGCTGGAAAATGAATATAAGGAAGTCGTTGCGTTGATCAAATACCTGCGCTCCATCCTTGGATCGGAAACGAAGCTGCTTGAGGTTATTAAAGAAGAACTGACGGCTATCAAAGATAAATATGCAGACAAGCGCCGTACCCAGCTGATGAAGGAAGAGCATGCGCAGATTGAAGTGGACGAGAGCGAATTTGTTGTCGTCGAGGAATGCACAATACTCATGACGCGTGCCGGAAATCTGAAACGAATGTCACAAAAGGCGTTGCAGAAAGGGATGGAAGCTGAAGAACTCGAAGAAAAGCTGCAGCCTGTATTCCTTGTGCCCACCGATACGGCAAGTAAGATTTACGTCTTTACCAATAAAGGCAATATGCTTATGCTCCCTGTTTCATCTATCCCGGAGGCACGGATGAAGGAAGCAGGAAAATCCCTGAATGCTCTTGTGAGCGGACTTGACCAGGGAGAAGAGATATTAAATATTATAACCAAAAACGATTTTGCAAAGGGACTGATGTATTTTGCAACGCGGGGAGGCCTTGTCAAAGCGACGCAGATGGAAGAGTTCGACGTCAAAAAATCCAAAATCATGGCGTGCGGCTTAAAGGACGGCGACGAATTGATTTATGCAAAGCCTTCGGAGGCAGAGCAGGATAATATGCTTTTCATCACTTCGGACGGCATGTCGATCAACATCCGCAAGAGCGAGGTTTCTGTTATGGGAAGAAGCGGCAAGGGAGTTGGCGCAATCAAGCTTGGAAAGCATTCGCGTGTCGTTTTTGCGGAACAGATTCAGAACGGTCAGGATGGAAACGTTTTGTTGATGACGGAAAAGGGCTATGCTAAGCTCACGCCAATCGCTGAGTTTGACGAACAGGGAAGGAATGGAAAGGGATTGAAATCCTATCAGCTTACGGAGGCGACTGGAAAAGATGTTGTGGGCGCGCTGCTTATAGAGAAAATCTGCATGGTAACAAGCGTCCAGAAATCAGGCGAATTGCATAAAATCAAAACGGATGACGTTCCTGTGGATGCCAGAAACACAAAGGGAGAACAGGTGGTACTGGCGCTTATGGGAAATGACGTCGTGAAGCTTTATAAAAATATTTTTGAATAATAATTGATTTTGCTTTTTCAGCTACTTGAGAAAGAGTTGTAGTTTTTTTTCGCGTAGTAATGTGTTAAAATGTAGGTGTATGACAATACCTGCATTTTTGCATTGAGAGGTGTTTTAAATTGTTCGAATCGAAATTGAAATCCAAAGAACTTGACGCGCTGTTTGAGGCGATCCTTTCGCTTAAAAACGAAGAGGAATGTTACCTGTTTTTTGAGGACCTGTGCACGGTTGCGGAGTTGTCTGCGATTGGGCAGCGCTATAAGGTTGCACAAATGCTGGCAGATAAAACGACCTGCCATGCCATTGCAGATAAAACAGGAGCCTCTACCGCCACAATCTCGCGTGTAAACAAGTGCCTTAATTATGGTACAGGCGGATACCAGATGGTGCTCAAACGAAATAAAAAACAGCAGGGAGAATGACGTTGCACGGATTAAATGAAAGACAGCAGAAAGCGGTGGAGACGATCACGGGAGCCGTACTTGTTCTTGCGGGCGCGGGAAGCGGTAAAACACGCGTTCTTACAGAGCGTGTGGCCTACCTGATCAACGAAAAAAGAGTTGCGCCGTGGCAAATACTCGCAATTACATTTACCAACAAAGCGGCGCAGGAAATGCGCGAACGTATTTCAGGCGTTGTGGACGTGGATATGCGGGATATGTGGATCAGCACCTTTCACGCAATGTGTGTGCGGATGCTGCGGCGGTATGCGCAGAAAATAGGGTATACCAGAAATTTCCTGATTTATGACACGGACGATACGCTGCGCCTGATGAAAAAAATACTGGAAAAGATGGGGCTTAAGGAGAATAAGTCATATTCGGACCGATATATGAAAAACCTCATCAGCAAGTATAAAAATGACAGTACGACGCTTGATTTCGATCAATATGCGGAAGAAAAAAATCCTTTTGTCGCGGATCACGCAGAAGCGATCTTTGAAGAATACACGCAGGAATTGCGCCGGCAGAACGCCATGGATTTCGACGACCTGCTTCTCAACACCCTGAGGCTTTTGGAAACGGATGAGGAAGCGCGCGATTATTACCAGAGGAAATTCAGGTATATCCTGGTAGACGAATATCAGGACACCAATATGGTTCAGTATAAGCTGATCAAAATACTTTCCGAAGGATATGGAAATATCTTTGTGGTGGGTGACGACGATCAGTCTATTTATGCGTTTCGAGGCGCGAATATCAGGAATATCCTTGAATTTGAAAAGGATTTTCCGGGGGCGACTGTGATCCGGCTGGAGCAGAATTACAGGTCGGATAAAAAAATTCTGAACGTTGCAAACTGTGTGATCAAAAACAATGAAGGGCGTAAGGGGAAGACGCTTTGGAGCGATATCGATAAGGGAGATAAACCTGTCCTTTATACGGCGAACAGCGAGTTTGAGGAAGCTGAAACCATAGCAAGGGAAATACAGCGGCTTTCAGATGAGGGAATGCGCTATTCCGATATGGCGATTTTGTACCGCATCCATACGCTTTCGAGGATTCTCGAGGAAAAGCTGCGCCTTTATGCGATTCCTTACAGGATTTACGGGGGGATCAGCTTTTACGAACGCAAAGAAATCAAGGACATGGTGGCTTACCTCAATATTATTGCCAATCCTGCGGCAGACCTGCAGTTGTTACGTATCATCAATACGCCCAAGCGCGCGATTGGCGGGGCAAAAATCACGATGCTGACAGAAGCGGCGGCTTATAACGATATCCCAATCCTTGATGTGATGCAAAACGCAAATGTTTTGCTTACGGATAAAGCGCTTATAAAGAAGGCGAACGAATTTGCCGCGCTTTATGAAAAAATGACCGAAGGCAGGGAAGAAAAGGCAGTACATGAGATATTGGAGCAAGTCTATGAGGTTTCGGGATATAAAGCGATGCTGGAGGCAGAGCAGACACCGGAGGCGGAAGCTCGTATGGAGAACGTTGCGGAGCTGATTAACTCCGCATATACCTATGATGCTGACGAGGATGCTTCCCTGGAGGGCTTTTTACAGAATATTGCGCTTATTACGGACCTTGACAGCATGGACGACCAGGGCGGTGTGACGCTGATGACCATGCACGCGGCAAAGGGGTTGGAGTTTGACGCAGTGTTTGTGGCAGGGATGGATGAGAATATCTTTCCAAGCCAAAGGGCGATTGACGAGGATAATGTGGAGGAAGAACGCAGGCTCTGTTATGTGGCGGTGACGCGTGCAAAGGAAAGGCTGTACCTGCTGCATTCAAATGTCAGGACGCTTTATGGACGGATGCAGCCGTCCGTACAGTCACGTTTTTTAGATGAGATTGACGAAGATATGCTCAACCGCATCGGCAAAAAGCAAAAACCGGTGATTGCGGCGCAGCAGACGCAGTCAAAGCCAACTTTCTTTTCCGGAGGCGGTTTCAATCTGGAAAAGAGCAAGCCACAGAAGGTGAGCGGGGATTATCAGATTGGAACTGTGGTTGAGCATAAGACATTCGGACGTGGCAAGGTAAAGACAATCATGGGAGAAGGCGATTCGCGCGTCGCGGTCGTCGACTTTTATGAGGTTGGCGAAAAGAAGATGTTTTTGGCATTTGCTTCGCTGAAAATTTTGAAATAGGCAGGATGCGCGATGGAACGCATGAGAGAACTCATCGACAAACTGAATGACTACGCCTACCGGTATTATGTACTGGACGATCCGGCTGTGGCGGATGTGGAGTATGACCGCCTGTATGATGAGCTTGTTATGCTTGAAAAGGAAACGGGCGTAACAGAAAGCGATTCTCCCACGCAGCGCGTGGGCGGCAAGCTGCTGGAGGGCTTTCGTAAGCACGTGCATCTCGCGCCCTTGTGGAGCCTGGATAAGGCACAAAGCGTTCAGGACGTTATACTGTGGCAGGAACGAACCAACAAACAGATCGAGCAGCTTGGCCTGCCAAAGGCAAGCTATTCGCTGGAATATAAGTTTGACGGACTGACGATCAACCTTACCTATGAGGATGGATTCCTTGCGGGTGCGGCGACGCGTGGAAATGGAATAGTGGGGGAAGATGTGACTGCACAGGTCAAAACGATACAGTCTATCCCACTTAAAATTGATTTTAAGGGCAAAATGGAGGTTCAGGGGGAGGCGATCATGCGCCTCTCTGTTTTGGAGGAATATAACAAAACCGCAGAGGAACCGTTAAAGAACGCGCGTAATGCGGCTGCGGGGGCTATTCGTAACCTCGATCCGGCGCAAACTGCGAAACGGCATCTGGATGCGTTTATTTACAATGTCGGCTATATCGAAGGAAAGGAATTTCAGAACCACAGTGAAATGCTCGATTTCCTGCGGGAAAACAAATTCAATGTAAGCACATACGAAAAGATATTTTCTGACGTTGCGGACATCAAAAAAGCAGTGGACGATGTTGAGGAAACACGTGGAGGGCTTGATTTTCTGATCGACGGGATGGTAATCAAGCTGACGGATTTCAGAACGCGCGAGGCGCTTGGGTATACGCAGAAATTTCCAAGATGGGCGATCGCCTATAAGTTTGCCGCAGAAGAAATGACCACAAAGATACTTGATGTGACCTGGGATGTGGGACGCACAGGAAAACTTACCCCGCTTGCGCATCTTGAACCTGTGGAGCTTTCGGGCGCTACGATCAGGAGGGCGACACTCAACAATTATGAGGATATCCTTCGCAAGAGGGCAGCTGTGGGGGCGAAGGTATTCATCCGCCGTTCCAACGACGTGATTCCTGAAATCCTTGGCGCAACGCCCGTGCAGGACGGCGGGCTGGTTCCAATCGAAAAGCCGGAGTTTTGCCCGGCCTGCGGTACGAAGCTTGAAGAAATCGGACCGAATCTTTATTGCCCAAACTCCCTGAACTGCAAGCCGCAGCTTACGTCGCGTATGGTGCATTTTGTTTCGCGTGATGCGATGGATATTGAAAACCTGAGCGAAAAAACGATAGGCCTTCTATTTGAAAAAATGGACATTAAGGATATTGCGGCGATTTACTCTGTAACAAGAGAGCAGCTTTTGGAGCAGGAAGGATTTAAGGATAAGCGTGCAGGTAACATTATTTCCGCGATTGAGGCGAGTAAACATCCGCCGCTTGCAAACTTTATTTATGCGCTTGGGATTTCAAACGTTGGGAAAAAGACGGCAAAGGATCTCGCGAGGACGTTCCATACCTACGAAGGTATTAAGAATGCGACGTACGACGAATTGATCGCCATAAACGATATAGGTGACGTTGTGGCAAACGACCTGATCGACTTTTTTGCAAACGAAAATTATATGCGTGTAGTGCAGGAATTATTCGACGCGGGAATCGTTCCGCAGGAGGATGAGGGAATCAGGCAGGGAGGCCTGTTTGAAGGCAAAACGTTTGTCCTTACCGGAACGCTTACGCAGTTTACGCGCAAGCAGGCGCAGGAATTGATTGAAAGTCTGGGGGGAAAAACGAGTTCATCGGTCAGTAAAAAAACAGATTATGTCGTGGCGGGCGAGAGTGCGGGAAGCAAGCTTGAAAAGGCGCAGGCGCTTGGCGTTACGGTTGTCAGCGAGGATGAATTCAGCCGGATGGCACAGGCATAACGGTATCATAAATGGAGGAACGGGTATGTTAAAGGAAAAAGCAAAGGAATACTACAATGACAAGGATTACAACTGTGCTGAGGCAATCATTCGCGCGGCAAACGACGTGTATGACCTTGGTATCAATGAAGCCGGTTTGAAATCCTATGGATGCTTTGGAGCGGGAATGCAGTGCGGGAGCGTTTGCGGCGCTGTTAGCGGGGCTATGGGCGCAATCAGCGCAAAGGAAGTAAAAACGATTGCACATGAAAGCGAAACGCTTGGCCCGAAATGCAGGGAAATGATGAAGGGATTTGAGGAACGTTTTGGGCACACTTTATGTAAAGAGGTACGCAAGAATCAATTTTCCAAAGAAACGCGGTGCTGGAAAGCTGTGGAGGGTGCGGCTGAAATACTGGAGCCGATCATGGAAAAATAATGGCAAAGGGAATGGCGTTGATCATTCCTTTTTTACTTGCAATATTGTTCACGGCAAAACAGATTTATGATATAATATATGATTATATGAATTTGGGAAAAGGATGGAAAGAATATGCGCGTCACAATAGAAGAAGTAGAAAAAATCGCATCGCTTTCGATGCTCAGCCTTACAGATGAAAAAAAACAAATGCTGCAAAAAAACCTGGATGAAATCCTCGCGCACGCTGAAAAGCTCAATGAGCTGGATACGGAAGGCGTGGAACCGACGAGCTATATTTTAAAACAGCAAAACGTCGTACGCGAAGACATACCCGGGAAAGTTTGGGAGCGGGATGATATGCTCAAAAATGCACCGGAACGGGAAGACGGATGCTTTGTCGTGCCAAAGGTAGTGGACTAGGAGGGGCTATGGAACTCAGGGAACTGAACATAAAGCAGGCTGCGGAGCTGCTTGACAAAAAGGAAATATCGTCTGCAGAGCTGACGCAGGCCTGTATCGACAGAATTGAGGCGGTGGAGCCGCAGATAAATGCACTCGTGACAGTGTGCGCGGAGCAAGCGCTGGAAACAGCGAAACGTGTGGATGAAAAACGCGCAAGGGGAGAAAAACTTGGCAGGCTTGCGGGGATTCCAACCATAATTAAGGATAATATGTGCACAAAGGGGGTGCTATCGACGGCATCCTCCAAGATGCTTTATAATTATAAGCCGGTATATGACGCAACTGTAATTGAAAAACTGAAGGCCGAAGACTATGTAATGCTTGCAAAGGCAAATATGGATGAATTTGCAATGGGCTCTTCTACAGAAACTTCTTATTACGGTGTGACAAAGAATCCGTGGGATACGACACGCGTGCCGGGCGGCTCTTCGGGCGGCAGTGCGGCTTGCGTTGCGGCGGATGAAGCGATATTCGCGCTTGGATCAGATACGGGCGGCTCGGTCCGGCAGCCTGCGGCATTTTGCGGTGTGGTTGGACTAAAGCCCACCTATGGGACTGTATCGCGGTTTGGGCTGATGGCGTTTGCCTCATCTCTCGACCAGATCGGGCCATTGACCAAAAATGTTGAGGATTCCGCCTTTGTGATGGATATCATTGCGGGCAACGATAAAAAGGACTCCACCTCTGCAATTATGGAATATCCGCATTATGGCGAAGGTATGAAGCAGGACGTTAAAGGCCTGAGAGTAGGTATTCCAAAAGAATATTTACAGCAGGAGATTGATCCTGAGGTGAAGCAATCCTACCTTGATGCGATCAAACTTTTTGAGGATATGGGTGCGGTTGTTGAGGAAACATCGCTTCCTACCTTTGATTATGCGCTTTCCGCATACTATGTCATTGCTTCTGCGGAGGTCGCGTCGAATCTTTCGCGTTTTGACGGGATACGCTATGGGTACCGCACAGAGCAATACGACGATTTGAAACAGATGTATAAAAACACACGTTCCGAGGGGTTTGGAGACGAGACAAAGCGCCGGATTATGCTGGGCAATTATGTTTTGAGCTCGGGTTATTACGATGCTTATTACCTGAAAGCGCTCAAGGTAAAAACATTGATCAAAAACGATTTTGAACGTCTGTTCGAAAAATACGACGTTCTGATTTCGCCAACCGCACCCTCGCCGGCGTTTCAGGTAGGCGCGAAATCCAATCCGCTTGAAATGTATCTGAACGATTTGTTTACGGTGCCGGTGAATATTGCGGGCGTAACAGCTATTTCGCTGCCGTCAGGCGTTACAAAGGAAGGTTTGCCCGTTTCGGTGCAGATCATTGCGAAGGCGTTTGACGAAAACACGATGTTCCGTGCAGCCTATCATTTTGAGCAGGCAGTGAAATTTGACCGGAAACCGACATTATGATGGAGAGAATGCAATGAAATACGAAACAGTGATTGGGCTTGAAGTTCATGTTGAGATGGCTACGGAAACAAAAATTTTCTGCGCCTGCAAAAATAAATTCGGCTCGGAACCGAATACGAACGTTTGTCCGGTATGCCTTTCCATGCCGGGAACGCTGCCGGTTTTGAACATGCAGGCGGTGGAATACGGCGTACGCGCCGGGTTATCCTTAAATTGTGAGATACCAAATTATTCCAAGCTTGACAGGAAGGGATATTTTTATCCGGACCTTGCAAAGGCATACCAGATTTCCCAGTTCGATTTTCCGCTTTGTTCGCGCGGGGAGGTTGAGCTGGATGTGGATGGGGAAAAGCATACGATAGGTATTACGCGCATCCATATCGAGGAGGATGCGGGAAAGCTTGTGCACCAGGGAACGGAAAGCCTTGTGGACTATAACCGCGGCGGCGTGCCGCTGATGGAGATCGTCACGGAACCGGATTTTCGGAATGCGGCGCAGGTAAAGGCGTTTCTTGATACGGTAAAGGCAAATATGGAATATATTGGCGTATCGGACTGCAAGATGGAAGAAGGATCGATGCGCTGCGACGTAAATATTTCAGTAAGGCCGGAGGGCGAAACGACGTTTGGCACGCGTACTGAACTGAAAAACATCAACAGTATATCGGCGGCGCAGCGTGCAATCGAATATGAGGCGAAGCGCCATATTGAGGTAATCGAGGACGGTGGAAGCATTGTGCAGGAAACACGCCGCTGGGACGACGCAAAAGGAAAGACGTTTTCAATGCGTGATAAAGAGGAAGCGCATGACTACAGGTATTTCCCGGATCCTGACCTCGTGCCGGTCTATTTGACGGATGAGCATATTGCGGAAATCAAAGCTTCGCTGCCTGAGCTTCCGGCTGCAAAGCGTGAGCGCTATGTATCGGAGTTTGGCTTGCCGGAATACGACGCGGGGATTCTTACGATGTCCAAGTATACCGCAAAGCTGTTCGAGGAAAGTGTGGCGCTCTATAACGAGCCCAAGGCAATCAGCAATTATATTATGGTAGACCTTGCGCGGCTTATGAAGGAAAATAACATTGAGCCGGAGAACATCCCGGTTTCGCCGCAGGATTTTACCGATCTGTTAAAGCTTGTGGCGGATGGTGTGATCAATTCCAGCGTGGGAAAACAGGTGTTTGAGGAAATGTTCAAGACGGGTAAAAAACCTGCGCAAATTGTGGAAGATAATGGACTCAAACAGATTGATAACGCGGATGAAATCCTTACGATGGTTCAGCAGATTATAAAAGACAATCCAAAGCCGGTTGCAGATTACAAAGGCGGTAATGCAAAGGCAATGACTTTTTTTGTCGGCCAGGTAATGAAAGCCACAAAAGGAAAAGCAAATCCAAAAACGGTAAACGAACTTGTAAAGGCGGAGCTTGACAAGGCATGAAACAGGGAAAGCTGACAAACGCAAAGTTGCAGGAGCTTGTTATCAATAAAATTACGCCAAAAAATTCTGAAACCGTCGTAGGCGCGGGCGTGGGAGAGGATTGTTGCGCTGTGCGCGTGGGCAGCGACCTTTGCGTGGTTTCTACGGATCCGATCACCGCGGGCGGCGAGCAGACGGGCACGCTTGCAATCCACATCAACGCAAACGATATTGCAGCGGCGGGCGCAGTTCCAATCGCTGCGCTGACGACTCTACTGATTCCGCCGTGTGCGGTGGAAGAGCAGATCAAAAAGATTATGGCGCAGCTTACGGAAACAGCGGGAAGCCTTGGAATCGATATCATTGGCGGTCATACGGAGGTTACGGACAGCGTTTCACGTCTGGTGGTTTCTGTTGCGATGATCGGAAAGCCGGTGATTCCCGGTAAAATGTTTAAAACTGCTGACATGAAGGTGGGGGACGACCTCATTATGACAAAATATGCCGGGCTGGAAGGTACGGCGATCATCGCGAGCGAATACAGGGAAGAGCTTCGGGGAATGCTCACAGGGGAAGATGAAGACGAACTGAAAATGATAAAAGAATCGCTGAGCGTTGTACGGGACGGTACCTTTGCGGCAGGGATCGACGGCGTAAGCGCGATGCACGACATTACCGAGGGCGGCGTGCTTGGGGCGGTATGCGAGATGAGCGAAGCTTCAGGGACAGGCGCGTCGATCGATTTTTCAAAGGTGCCGGTGCTATCCGTCACAAAGAAAATCTGTGAAAAATACGGTCTGGATATTTATGGACTTATTTCAAGCGGTAGTATGATGATATCCGCGAAAGACGGACAACGCGTGGCGGAGCGTCTTATAAAGAACGGGATTATGGCTACGGTGATTGGAAAAGTGACAGAGCGGGGCGTATACGATATCTCTTCCGGCGGGAAAAAACCGCTTACGCCTTATCAGGCGGACGAACTGTACAAAGTCCTGGAAAGAGATGCTTTATAACGCTGATATTGTATGATATAATAATATGCAATGATTTTGAAAACGAGGTATGCGCGCATTGAAAAGCATGACTGGCTTTGGTAAAAGCGAGATCGCGATAGACGGCAGGAAACTGCGGGTGGAAATCAAAACGGTAAATCACCGCTTTTTGGATATCAGTATCCGTGAGCCGCGGTTTATGATGTTTTTAGAGGATGAAGTCCGTAAATATTTAAAGAAGCACCTGTCGCGCGGCAGGGTGGATGTCTTTATCTATTATTCTTCGGAGCGGATCGACGCGAAAAAGGTCATTGTGGATATGCCTCTTGTTACAGCATATTTGCAGGCGGCGCGGGAGATCACCGAAGGCACCGGTATCGAAAACGATGTAACGGTTTCGCAGCTGATGCGGCTGCCGGATGCGGTTACCTATGAGGACGAAAATTCAGACGAGCAGGCTTTGAAAACCCTGTTGTATACCAACCTTGACGCGGCACTTGCAGAGCTTACCGCCTCCAGGGAAAAGGAGGGGGCACAGCTTAAGGGGGATATCATAGCACGGCTTGATACGATTCTGGCCTATGCAAGGGAAATCGAGTCAAAAGAAGATGTTGTCGTCACGGAGTATAAAGCCAAGCTGAAAGAGCGGTTACAGGAAATACTCGACGGAGCAGACGTTGACGAGCAAAGGCTTGCGCAGGAGGTGGCGTTTTACGCCGACCGTTGTAATATTACAGAAGAGCTTGTGCGTATCAAAAGCCATGTAAAACAGTTCAAAGCGGCGGCGGAGGAAAATACGTCGCAGGGCAGGAATATGGATTTCATTGTGCAGGAGCTCAACAGGGAATTTAACACGATTGGTTCCAAAACGCAGGATAATGAAATATTAAAACGGGTGATCGCCGGCAAAGGCGAGATTGAGAAAATAAGGGAACAAATACAAAATATCGAGTGAGGAGAAAGATCATATGGCTATCAAGCTTATCAATATAGGATTTGGCAACATTGCTTCGGCAAGCAGACTGGTCGCGATTGTGAGTCCGGAGTCGGCGCCGATCAAAAGGATCATCTCGGAAGCACGCGCAAAGGGCAGGCTCATTGACGCCACTTATGGAAGGCGTACGCGCGCAGTCGTGATCATGGACAGCGATCATGTGATCTTATCGGCAGTTCAGCCGGAGACAGTCGCCAACAGGATCATTACGAAAGACAACGACGATTCTGACGATTGAGGACAGGCGAAGAATGAGTGAGCAAAAAACAGGGAAACTGATTATTATTTCCGGCCCTTCCGGTGCGGGAAAAGGAACGATTGTGGAGCAGCTTTTGAAGGATGGTTCCTACGAGCTTTCGATTTCGTGCACCACCAGGAAACCGCGCGGGCAGGAGCGCGAAGGCGTAAATTATTTTTTTAAAACGCCTGAGCAATTCCGTAAAATGATCGATGAGAACGCATTTCTGGAATATGCGGACGTATTTGGATGCTGCTATGGCACGCCAAAGGAATATGTGCTCAACAAATTGAGCCAGGGCAAAAACGTTATTCTGGAAATCGACGTGCAGGGAGCGGTGCAGGTGAAGGAAAATTATCCGCAGGCAATGATGATATTTATTCTTCCGCCGTCGGAGGAAATATTGCTGGAACGCCTTCGTGGACGGGGGACGGAAACGGAAGAGCAGATCGCAAAACGGTTTGGAAAGGCAAAGGCTGAAATGGCTTATGCAGACCGTTATGGATATAAAGTGGTAAACGATGATTTAATGACCGCTGTGGAGGAAATCCGCAGCATCATACAGAATAGTTAAGGAAGAGAAAAACGGAGGTTTTATTTTATGATACATTTGGAGTTGAACGACTTGCTTTCCAAGGTGGACTGCAGATACACGCTGGTAGTGGAAACGGCAAAACGTGCGCGTCAGTTGATTGACGGGGCGCAGCCTCTCACGGAGCCGGCAGATAAGAATCCGGTATCGCAGGCTGTTGACGAAGTGTTGAAGGATAAGGTAACTTACATCAGGGTAACAGACGGAATCAAATAGAAATGTTAAAAGGAAAAAACGTCCTTTTGGGCGTGACAGGCGGAATCGCAGCCTACAAGAGCGCAAATCTTACAAGCATGCTGAAAAAAGCGGGAGCGAAAGTGGATGTTGTTATGACAGAGGCTGCCGCCCGTTTTGTTACGCCGCTTACTTTTGAAACGCTCAGTAAAAATGCGGTGACGACAGATTTATTCTCGCGGGAAAAACCGTGGGAAGTGGAGCATATTACGCTTGCAAAGAAAGCGGAGCTTGCCATTGTTGCGCCTGCTTCGGCAAACACGATTGCAAAGCTTGCGTGCGGCATTGCGGATAATATGCTGACGACGACACTGCTTGCATGCAAGTGCCCGGTTTTTGTCGCACCGGCGATGAACACGGCAATGTATGAGAATATTGCAACGCAGGTGAATTTGCAGATACTGCGTGACAGGGGATTTTTTATTATCGCACCAGAGGCGGGAGAGCTTGCCTGTGGGGACACAGGACAGGGACGAATGCGCGAACCGCAGGAAATTCTTGCCGCGGTTGAAGAAGTATTAAAAAAAAAGAGTGAGCTTGCCGGAAAAAAGGTATTGATCACCGCGGGGCCGACACGTGAAGCGATTGATCCGGTACGGTATTTGACGAACCGTTCTTCCGGAAAGATGGGCTATGCGCTTGCGGAAAGCGCGATGCGGCATGGGGCGGAAGTACATCTTGTTTCCGGTCCGGTTGCAATACCCGTGCCGCGGGATGTGTCCTTATATCCGGTACAGAGTGCAGCGCAAATGTATGAGCAGGTGATGGAGCTGCGGCAAAAAGCGGATATTATCATTATGTGCGCTGCCGTTGCGGATTATGCGCCTGTAAAATGTGCGGAGCATAAGATGAAAAAGCAGAACAGCCTTACGATTGAGCTGGAGAAAACAAAGGACATCCTGTCCGAGCTTGGAAAGAATAAGAGCGCTTATCTTGCGGGCTTTGCAGCGGAAACGCAGAATCTGGAAGGATACGCAAAAGACAAACTGTCCCGCAAGAATCTCGATATGATTATTGCAAACGATGTATCCGGCTTGGATGCAGGGTTTGACAGCGAGTACAATGCCGTCTCGATTTATAAGCGAAGCGGAGGAGCGATTCATTTTGAGCGCGACAGCAAACGTAATTTGGCGGATAAAATTATAATGGAGATTATCAGTGATAACCGGCAGTAGGGAGTTTCAGTTATAAACACGAGACGAAAGAGCGTACCTGGTACGCTTTTTTAGGACGTGGAGGTTTTATTGTACGCAAACGTGATTGTCGATATCTCACACACACAAGTGGACAAGGTGTTTGAATATCGGATACCGGAACAAATGAATATCATGCCGGGAATGCGGGTAGCCGTGCCGTTTGGAAAAATGGGAGAGACGGAGGGCGTCGTAATTGGCCTTACGGAAACTGCGGAATATCCGCCGGAAAAGATTAAGCATGTATTACGCCCGCTTGATGATTTTTGCGCGCTGACGCAGGAGCAGATTACCCTTGCGGAATTTATCAAAGAAAAGTATAACGTAACCCTTGCGAGTGCGTTGCGTTTTATGCTGCCCGCACAGGTGAGAGGCGGCAGGATTGCGGCAAAAATGCAGAACCAGGTGAAGCTTGAGCTTGGAGGAAACGCTTTATCAGAGGCTGAGGGAGCGCTTAAAAAAAAGGACGGCGCCGTGAAGTTCCCACGGCAGCTTGAGGTAATTGAACACCTGAAAAAATATGGAGATACGCCTCTTTCAAACCTGAATGCGTCGGCTGTAAAGTCCCTCGAAAAAAAGGGCGTGGTCAAAGTAGTTGGCGTTGAGGTTTCGCGCCGGCCGTTTGAAAAGCAGGTGGAGCGTACGCCTGATTTTGAGCTGACGGAAAAGCAAAAACAGGTGCTGGATGAAATACTGGAAAATGAGAATAAGCGTTTTTTGTTGCACGGGGTAACGGGCAGCGGAAAAACAGAAATCTATATTCGGGTAATAAGGGATTGCCTTGCAAAAGGAAAAACAGCGATCTTGCTGGTGCCGGAAATATCGCTTACACCGCAGACCTATCAGTTTTTGAAGCGCCGGTTCGATGAGGAAATTGCGGTGTTTCATTCCGGGCTTTCGGCAGGAGAACGTTTCGATGAATGGATGAAGGTTAAGCGGGGACAGGCCAGAATCGTGCTTGGAGCGCGTTCCGCTGTATTTGCACCGCTCGAAGATATCGGTGCAATCATCATTGACGAGGAGCACGAAACCAGCTATAAAGCGGATAATTATCCCAAATATACCGCGCATGAAATTGCACGGAAGCGTTGCGAGCTCCAGGACGCAATCTTGATTTTGGGCAGCGCTACTCCACAGGTAGATACCTATTACAGGGCGCAGCAGGGGGAATATAAAATTTTAAAGATGCCCAACAGGCTCTTTGATTTGCAGCTCCCGGCTGTTGAGATCGTGGATATGTGCGATGAGCTGAAGCAGGGAAACCGTACGGCAATCAGCGGCAGGCTTTACGATGAACTCGAACGTACGCTGCAGGTTGGAAAGCAGGCCATGTTGTTTTTAAACCGCAGGGGGTATTCCACATTTGTGATGTGCCGTTCCTGCGGATATGTGGTGAAATGCGACAGCTGCGATGTCACAATGACTTATCATAAGTCACAGGATATTTTGAAATGTCATTATTGCGGCAGGACAAAAACGCCGGAGACGACTTGCCCGGAGTGCGGCAAGCCGCATCTGAAGTATTTTGGTACCGGGACGCAGCAAATTGAAGAGCAGGTAAAGCAGCTTTTCCCGCAGGCGCGTATATTGCGTATGGACCTTGACACAATGGCGACAAAGGACGCGCATCTGCGTTTGTTTGAGAAGTTTGCGGCGCACGAGGCGGATATTCTGCTTGGTACGCAGATGATTACAAAGGGTTTTGACTTTAAGGATGTGACGCTTTCGGCAGTACTCGCTGCGGATACGATGCTCAATATCCCGGACTTCCGCAGTGCGGAACGTACCTTTTGCCACATCACGCAGATTGCAGGGCGTGCGGGGCGAAAGGAACCGGGGACTGTGATTTTACAAACCTATAATCCCATGCACTATGCGATCCAATACGCCAAATATCATGATTACGAGGGCTTTTACCGGGAAGAAATTGCAATGAGGGAAATGGCCAAGCTGCCGCCTTTCTCCATCTACCTGCAAATACAGTTTTCAGGGGAGAAGGAAACGCTTGTAATCAGTGCGGTGAAAGATTTTATCCGTCAATTAAAAACTGTGTTATTGCCGCATAAAAATGATATAATAAGTATCAGGGCGTCGGAATCGGCGATCAAACGCATCAAGAATATGGAACGTTACCAGATATTGATCCATTTGAAAAACGACGACAAAAAGATGATTGACGAAATTTTTAAGACGTTTAATCGTATGAAATATGAAGGTGTATTGACCGGAATCGATATCAATCCGGCAAACATGGCGTAACGGAGGCTGCTATGGCAACAAGAACAATTTTACTAAACGATAATCCGAGATTGAGAAAACATTCGCGCGAGGTGACTGCGATCAATAAGCGCATCCTCGATTTGCTGGATGATATGGCGCAAACGATGTATGAAGCGCGGGGCGTTGGGCTTGCGGCTCCACAGGTAGGCGTTTTGCGGCGCGTGGTGGTAATCGATGTGGGCGAGGGGCTGATAGAACTGATTAACCCGGTAATTGTGCATACGGAAGGCCAACAACGTGAAGAGGAAGGCTGTCTTTCCCTGCCGGATGACGCAGGCTATGTGATTCGGCCTGCAAAGGTGACGGTCAGGGCGCTTGACCGCAATGGAGAAGAACGCGAATATGTGGGGGAAGAGCTTCTTGCGCGCGCTTTCGCGCATGAGATCGATCATCTCGATGGAATATTGTTTACCGACAAAATGGTTGAACGCGTGGAAGTGAATGAGGATAACAGGGAAGATGAACCGGAACTCTAGGATTGTTTTTATGGGGACGCCGGATTTTGCCGTTCCCGCTTTAAAGATGCTGGTTGAGCAGCAATATAATGTCGTAGGCGTATTTACGCAGCCGGACAGGAAAGCCGGACGCGGGCATAAGATGACGCCTCCTCCTGTAAAGGTGCTGGCACAGGAGCAGGGTATTCCGGTATACCAGTTTGAGAAGGTGCGCGTGCCGGAGGGCGTACAGGCAATCAGGGATTTAAAACCAGACCTTCTGGTAACGGCGGCATTCGGACATATTCTGACCGAAGAGATTCTTGCGATA
Organism: Christensenella sp. KGMB01412; assembly: GCF_055522415.1. NCBI lineage: Bacteria > Bacillati > Bacillota > Clostridia > Christensenellales > Christensenellaceae > Christensenella > Christensenella sp. KGMB01412. The sequence goes on from NZ_JBVFVW010000001.1 coordinate 310,773, forward strand.
CCGCAATATGGTTGTATTAATGTGCACGCTTCGCTGCTTCCAAAGCTGCGTGGAGCTGCGCCGATCCAGTGGGCGATCATCAATGGGGAAAAAGAAACGGGCGTTACCACAATGTATACGGTGCTTGCGCTTGACGCAGGCGATATTCTGGAGCAGCAGGGTATTTCGATCCCAAACGACATGACTGCGGGAGAGCTCTACAGGGAGCTGAGCGCGCTTGGGGCGGAGGTGCTCGAACGCACGCTGCAAAAGCTTGAAGCAGGTACGCTCGTGCGTACGCCGCAAAGGGAAGAAGATGCAACATATTTTCCAATGTTTAAAAAAGGCTTTGGAGAAATTGATTTTGAAATGACCTGTGAGAAAATTTATGACTTTGTGCGCGGAACGAACCCTGCGCCGGGTGCTTACATGATGTATGGGGAAGAAAAGATCAAGGTTTTTCATGTCAGTATACAAAATGGGGAGACAGGAAAGCCCTGTGGCAGCGTACTTTTTGCAAATGATAAGCAGGGGCTTGGCATCAGCGCAAAGGACGGAATAATTGTGATCGAGGAAATGCAGCGGCAGGGGGCGCGCCGTATGGCGGCAAAAGACAGCCTGCGCGGAAAAAAGGTTGAAGAAGGTTACATTTTTACCAACAAACATGGAGAATAGATTATTTTGAATGCAAGGCAGGCGGCACTGGAAATCGTATCCAATGTGCTGAAAAATAAAAGCTATCTGAATCTTGAAAGCAAGCGCGTATTATCTGCAAACTGGAGTGCGGAGGATAAGCGCTTTATTACTGCGCTTGCAAATACGACGATAGAAAATCTATTTCGCATCGATTACGTGCTAAAGCAATTTATTACGGCAAAACGCGTGCATGCGGTGATTATGAACATATTACGGATCGGGGCCTGCCAGCTGTTGTTTTTCGAATCGGTGCCGGCATCCGCAGCTGTGAACGAAAGCGTCAAGCTCGTTGAAAAGGTTGGGAAACGCCAACTGAAAGGGTTTGTTAACGCGACGCTGAGAAATCTTTCCAAAAACCTTGGGAAGATCAGTTACCCGGACAGGGAAACAGATCTCGCAGAATTTTTGCATATTTTTTACAGCTATCCCAAATGGCTGTGCGAAAAGTACCTTGCCGAATATGGCGAGCAGCAAACCGAACAGATGCTGAGTTTTTCGAACGACCATTCCCTGACCTGTGTACGGAAAAACCTGCTCAGGGATATGCGGTTGCCGGAGAACTTTTCGGCAGGGAAATATTTAGAGGATGCCTTTTATATCAAAAATGCGTCTTCGATTGAAAAAATGCCGCTTTTTACCGGCGGGGGGATCGCTGTTCAGGGAGAAGCTTCTATGCTGTGCGTGCACGCCGCAGGGATTGGAAAACAGGACCGTGTCCTCGATGCGTGTGCTGCGCCGGGTGGAAAAAGCGCATATGCGTCACAATTTGCATCTGGTGGGCAAATCGTATCGATGGAGCTTTATCCACACAGGGCAAAGCTGATTGAAGAGACCTTTGAACGATTGGGCGTAGCAAATGCGCAGATACTGGTGCAGGATGCAAGTAAGGATATTTGTGACTATCATGACGGCTTTGACGTAGTGATGGTGGATGCGCCGTGCTCTGCATTGGGGCTTTTATACCGTAAGCCGGATATTAAGATTCTGAAACAGAAAGAGGACATACCGCCGCTTGTGAAGACACAGAGAGCTATCCTTGAGGCTTGTGCTTCTTACGTAAAAAAGGGGGGAACGCTTCTTTATTCCACATGCACGATTGACCGCGCGGAGAACGAGGATAATATGGAATGGTTTTTGAAAGGGCACCCGGAGTTTGTGATGGATGAACCTGGCAAGTATCTTCCGGAAAAGCTTTCGAAAAGGCTGCACGGTGGGATGCTGCAGCTTTTCCCGCATATAGACGGAATCGACGGATTTTTTATTGCGAGGCTCAAAAGAATATGAACGGTTTACTGGATTACAATATTGATGAATTAAAAGACCTGCTTGCCGGTATGGGTGAAAAGCCGTTCCGGGCCGGGCAGATTATGAAGTGGCTTTCGATGGGAAAACCGTTTGAAGAAATGACGGACCTCTCAAAGGAATTGCGGAGAAAATTAAGGGAAGGGTATTCGGAAGGATACGCAAGGACAGTAACGGTCGCGCAGTCTGTGGACGGTACAAAAAAGTACCTGTTTGAATTTGAAGACGGCAGCACCGTGGAGAGCGTATTCATGCAAAAAAATTATGGTAATACAATTTGCGTTTCTACGCAGGTTGGATGCCGTATGGGCTGTGAGTTTTGCGCTTCCTGCGCCGAGGGGCTGAAACGAAATCTTTCGGCGGGCGAAATACTTGCGCAGGTAACAGCGGTGAATGCAGACCAGGGTGAAGGAAGAAACATTACGAATATCGTACTGATGGGGATGGGCGAGCCTTTTGATAATTATGATCAGGTTGTGAAGTTTCTGCGGCTTGTAAACAGCGAGGCGGGACTGCATATTGGGATGCGTAATATTTCGCTTTCCACTTGTGGGCTTACGGAGCGCATACGGCAGTTTGCGGGGGAGAATTTACCCGTGACACTCTCGATTTCGCTGCATGCCGCATCGGACGGAAAACGTGTTAAAATTATGCCTTCCGCAAAGCAGTATAAAATTGCAGATATTTTGGATGCGGCGAACGGATATTTTCTGGCAACCGGACGGCGCATTATTATCGAGTATGCTGTGATCGATGGTTTTAACGATGGCAGGGAAGATGTACTGCTTTTAAAAGAAGCGCTGCAGGGGATGAATTGCCATATCAACCTGATACCGCTGAATCAAAACGACGGGCTTGCCCTGAAAGCGCCGGAAAAGCGAAGAGTATACGCTTTTTGCGATATGCTTGCAGAAGAAGGACTGTCTGCAACGGTCAGGAAATCCATGGGAAGCGATATTGCAGGAGCCTGCGGTCAGCTGCGGCAACAGCATTTGGATGGCGGAAACATAAAGTGAACCGGTCCCTGATATAGAAATATTTTCCCTGATTTTCACAAAATAACCGACAATTTTATATAAAACAAACAGAAAGGACTGCGAAATAAAAAATCGCAGTCCTTTTTTGTTTGAAAAAAAATTTTAAAAACAAAAAATCAACACAATGTATAAATTTTTGCTGCACGGGGCATGGAATAGAAAAAAATAAACTCCCCCATAACAAAAATTATAACAAGAAATCCTATCACACTTTATTTTGATTAACTGTATAATGAGATCAACGGTGAAAGAAATTCGATAATCGACCAGACAAATCAAAACCAGACAGAACTGATAGATTGTATTCACAGAACAAAAAAAGATGAAACAAAAACAAACCGATTCGTCGGTGTCTTAAAGTAATGTTTTTTTATAAGTTTATATGTTTGCGGTTTCAGGGAAGAGAACCCTGAAGAATGAAAAAACCAAGGAGGAAAAAAATGAAAAAAAGATTATTGGTATTGATGGTTGTTGTACTTATGGTTGCGTTTACAATGTTTGGCTGCGCTCAGCCGGCAGCTGAAACCGGATCGTCATCTTCGGCAGCGGGTTCTGCATCTGCAGACGCATCTGCTGCATCCGAAGAGAGCTCGGCTGCTTCCGGAGCGGCTGCGGCAGACTCAATTTATGGCGCGCCAAGCACCCTTTACAAGGAAGGCGGCGGAAACAAGATCGGCATCACGGTTATCGATAATACCATCCCGCATTGCCAGGCATTCGTAAACGGAGCCTCGGAAGTGATCGAAGCCAATGGGGACATTCCGGTAGTACTTGACCCCGGTTTTGACGCGGCGGTACAGGCAAACAATATCGACGACTTTGTGGCACAGGGATGCGTGGGTATCGTATGCGAGACAATCGACGGGCAGGCGCTCATTTCTGTAACGCAGAATGCTGTAAATCAGGGAGTAATGGTCGTATCGGCAGACTTTCCGTTTGCGGAAGGTTATGAAAACCTGATTTGCTCGCAGGTTATGACGCCGAATGAAGAAGCGGGCGCGGCGCTTGCTGAAAAAATGGCGGAAGACCTTAATTATGAAGGGAAAATCGTCATCCTCGCAAATCCGGGTACAGGCCCGCAGGCGAGGGCGGATGGATTCCGTTCGGTTATCGAGAAATATGAAGGACTTGAACTTGTATATGACGGAGACGGCGGCGGCGAGGTCGAGAAAGCAAATTCTGTGATGCAGGACCAGTTCCAGGCGAATACGGATATCAGCGCGGTTATCTGCTCGAACGACGAACAGGCGATCGGCGCACATACAGCGGCTGAAACAGCCGGTATTGCAGACCAGGTAAAATGCTATGGATTTGACGGAGCTCCTGAAGCGCTCGATTTTGTAAAGCAGGGTAAAGAAACGGCGTCCCTTGGACAGCAGCCGTATGCAATGGCCAAACAGTCTGCGCTTGACCTTTACAAAGCAATGAAGGGCGAGCCTGTTGGCGACGCGGTGAAATATACCACATACAAGATCATCACTTCTGAAAACGCAGATGAAGCTGCAGAGTATTACTATGAAGGGGATCCGAACATCAAATATGTCGAGTAGTATTTGATTTCACAGACGATGGTGCGGGCAGGAAAATCCTGCCTGCAGCCATCAATGGTTAATCGGCCTTGTTACAAGGGAGAATAGGGAATATGAACAGCGATACGATATTAGAAATGAAAGGCATCACAAAGATTTTCCCGGGTGTAAAAGCATTAGACCAAGTTGATTTCGACCTGAAAAGGGGCGAAGTACATGCCCTGCTTGGCGAGAACGGCTCCGGAAAATCTACGTTGATCAAGGTTTTGGGAGGAATCCACAAAGCCGAAGAGGGAGAGATTTTCATCGATGGTGAAAAAGCTGAGATCGAAGGCGTGCACGACGCGGATAAATATGGTGTCAGCATCGTTCATCAGGAGCTGTCCTTTGCGCCGGATATGACGGTGGGAGAAAATATTTTTATGGGAAAAGAACCGAAGGGAAAATTCGGTCTCGTTGATTCCAAAAAAGTATATCGCGACTCCGAAAAAATCCTGCGCGAATTTGGCTCCGATATCGATCCGGACAAAAAAATGAATGCGCTCAGTATCTCGCGCCAGCAGGTAGTTGAAATAGCCAAAGCGCTATCCAATAACGCAAAAATTGTTGTAATGGACGAACCGTCGGCTTCGTTATCCCTAAAGGAAGTGGAGAACCTGTACAAAACGGTTGACAAGCTCAAGGAAATGGGGATATCGGTCATTTATGTATCCCACAGGATGGAAGAACTGTTCCGGTTGTGCGACAGGGTAACGGTGCTGCGCGACGGGGAATATGTCGGAACAAGGGAAATTAAGGATATTACGGAGGACGACCTTGTATCCATGATGGTTGGACGGACGATAGCAGAGCACTATACGACGCATCAGCCCTCGGACGAAGTAATTCTTAAAGTTGAGAATATATCTTGTGGGGATATGGTAAAAAATGTCGATCTCGAGCTTCATAAGGGAGAGGTAATTGGCATTTCCGGCATTGTGGGCGCGGGCAGGAGTGAATTCGCACGCGTGTTAGCCGGAATCGATACGGATTACAAGGGAAAGATCACGTTGGAAGGAAAGCCGATCAGGATTCATAATCCGGTCGAAGCAATGAAGCATGGGATCATTCTCGTGCCAGAAGACAGAAAAAAACAAGGATTGGTTTTGTCGCAGACGGTGGATTTTAATTTGAGCCTCTGCGTCCTCAAAGAATTTATCGGCGTAGTTGGAATAAACAGTAAAAAGCAACGTCAGATTTGCGACGGCATGATCGAAGAACTGAATATTAAGGTCACATCCGGCGAGATGACGACGCAAAAGCTTTCCGGTGGGAACCAGCAGAAGGTGGTTATTGGAAAAGCGCTTGCGACAAACCCCAAAATATTATTGCTGGATGAACCTACGCGCGGAATTGACGTAGGCGCAAAAGCGGAAATTTATGACCTGATCGATAAGCTCGCGAAGAAAGGCATGGCGGTAATCATTATTTCCTCAGAATTGCCTGAAATTATGCGCGTGAGCGATACGGTATATGTGATGCGCCGCGGAGAAACCGTCGCAAGGATTCCAAAGGAACAGCTCGATGAGGAAGTAATTATCAAACATGCTACCATGGGGGGAAATTCATAATGAAACAGGAAATGACAAAACAATCTTTTTTGGATAAAAAATGGGCGAAGCCCTTTAAAGAGAATTTCGGCATTTTAATGAGCCTGATTGTACTTTGTGTCGTATTGGGCGTTGTAACAGGATCGTTTTTTACGACGGTAAACATATCAAATGTTTTATTGCAGATATCGACCAATGCGGTAATTGCCTTTGGTATGACGTATGTCATCCTGCTCGGCGGCATCGACCTTTCGGTCGGATCGGTCGTGGCGTTATCCGGCATTGCTCTCGTGGCACTTATGTCAAAATCCGGATTTGACCTTTTGCCTGCAATACTGGTTGCGGTGGCGATTGGGCTTGCAGTGGGAATTGTAAACGGATTTTTTGTAACAAAATGCAATATGCCCGCATTCATCGTTACGTTATCAACCATGATGATCATACGCGGCCTTGCGCTTGTTGTTACGAGTGGTAAACCAGTATATGTCACAGATGAACGTCTTAATTATATTGGAAACGGGAGGATTGGCAATGTGTTCCCGCTTCAGGTCATTTATATGCTGATCATATTCGTGATTTTGTTCATCGTGCTGAATTATACAAGGTATGGGAAACACCTGTATGCCACGGGCGGCAACAAAGAGGCCGCAAGATTTTCCGGTATCAATGTTGTAAAAGTATCGTGGATCGCATACATGATCCAGGGCACGCTTGCCGGCATTGCGGGCGTTATGACAGCAGCCAAGCTTTATTCCGGACAACCTACCATGGGCAATGGGGCGGAAATGGACGCAATCGCCGCGGTTGTACTTGGCGGCACCATGATGACAGGCGGCTCGGGGACGCTTGGGGGTACGCTAATCGGTGCGCTGATTATCGGCGTAATCAACAACGGGTTAAACCTTCTGGGAGTCAATTCCTACTGGCAGGACGTTGTGAAGGGAATTATTATTCTGTTCGCCGTATACCTCGACATTGCACGGAGGCTGCGCGAGCAGAAAAAGATCAAAAAAGCATAGGCCACAGCGGGTAAATGCCCGCATGGCATAAATTGATACAGGTTTCATAAGCGGTATGAATAGAGGGAATTTGGCCCCGTTTTACGGGGGCCTGGTTTCCTGTTGCCAAAAAAAGGGAAAAAACCGCAAATAAACAGGTGAAATACCGTCCGGACGAGGACGGGGCAAAACAATTATAACTATTCAGGAGGGTAACATGAAAATCGAAACTATGACACTATCGGAGCACATCAAGGACGACTATTTGATCGCAACATACTATTTGAACTCTGAAAAAGAGCCGGATCTATACAGCTGGGTAAAACTGATTGCGGCGGATCAGAGCGCAGGCACATGGACGCACGTGGAAGGCGAAACGCCGGAAATTATTGAAAAATACGGCGCAAAGATCATTGGTATCTATCCAATGGCGCAGGAGCACGCCTGCATCGCAAGGATTGCTTTTCCGGTAGCGAATTTCCAGATTTATATGCCCATGATCCTGAGCACGGTTGCAGGAAATGTGTTGGGACAATCCGGCGTGCGTCTTGTGGACATTGAACTGCCCGATCCGGTTTTGGAGCAACTGCCCGGGCCGCTGATGGGAATCGACGGTATTCGCGGCCTTTTGAACGTTTATGACAGGCCGCTTGTCGGCGCAATATTGAAGCCCTGCATCGGCGTTGAGCCGGAGCTTTCGGCAAGCGGTGCTGCAAAAGCGGCAGCCGGCGGCGCAGATGTGATCAAGGATGACGAACTGCTTGCGGATCCGGCATATTCGCCAATGGTGGAACGCGTATCCACAGTGATGAAATATTTGAAGGATATCGGAAAGGATAAGAGCTGCCTGTATGCGGTTAATATCACAGGCGAAAACCTGATAGACCGCGCGCATATGGCGATTGACGCGGGTGCAAACTCTATCATGGTCAACTATCAGGCGCTTGGCTGGGGTGATGTAGAGGACCTTGTACGTCATTTGAAACGTGAAGGAATCAAAATACCGATCTTTGGCCATTGTGCTGGAATGGGAGCATATTATACTTCCAAAACAAACGGAATGTCTACATCGCTTGCATGCGGCAAGCTTCCAAGACTGATTGGTATGGATATGTCGCTTGTATATCCGGACAGCGGACGTTTTGGTATTTCCACAAACGAGCTAGTGGAAACGCACAATGCGCTTTCGGCAGATATGGGTGTGATCAAAAAATCCTTTGATACGGTTGCCGGCGGCGTACATCCGGGAACAATACCTTATCTGATGGACCTGCTCGGTGAGGATACCATTCTGATGGCAGGCGGCGGAATTTATGGCCATCCGATGGGCGCAACGGCAGGCGCAAAGGCAATCCTGCAGGCAATGAAGGCTTATAAAGCAGGCGTTGACCTTGCAGAAGCGGCAAAGGAACATGAGGAGCTTGATGCGGCATTAAAATTCTGGTGCAAATAGGAGAAAAACAATGGCAAAAACAAAACTGACAAAGGAAAAGCTGCTGGAAATGCTTCATACGATGGTTCGTATCCGTGAATTTGAGAACGAGGCCATCGAGCTTGCGAAGCAAAACCTGACGCGTGCGGCAGTCCATACCTATAACGGTGAAGAAGCGATTGCAACAGGTGTGTGCGCTCACCTGACCGATCAGGATTATATTACCTCAACACACAGGGGACACGGGCACTGCGTCGCCAAGGGCGCGGATCTCAAAAAGATGTTTGCGGAGCTTATGGCACGTGAGTCCGGCTACTGTAAGGGAAAGGGCGGATCTATGCACATTGCAGACCTCGCAATCGGTATGCTGGGCGCAAATGGTATCGTAGGCGGCGGAATACCGATTGCAACAGGCGCGGCGCTTGGTATCGACCTGCAGCACGGCGATAATATCGCGGTTTGCTTCTTTGGAGACGGCGCGTCCAATGAAGGCTCGTTCCACGAATCGCTCAACCTTGCAAGCGTATGGAAACTGCCGGTGGTATTTATCTGTGAAAACAATAAATATGGAATTTCCACGCATATTTCAAAGTCCATGAATGTAACGCATGTTTCAGACAGGGCGAAGGGATATGGAATTAAGGGAATGACGATCGACGGGAACGACCTTATAGAGGTATATAACACCTTTGCCGAGGTAGCGGAATATGTACGCGCAGGGAATGGCCCGGTACTCCTTGAAATGGATACCTACCGTCTGAGCGGGCACTATTATGGGGATAATGAAAACTACCGTACCAAAGAAGAGGTCGCCCAATGGAAGAAAAAGGATCCTATTGTGCGGGTAAGGGAAGTCCTGAAATCGGAATATGCAATGACGGATGAGCAGCTCGACCAGATTCGCAAGGAAGAGCATGAAAGAGTCATGAAGGCTTCCGAAGAAGCAAAGCTGGAGCCGGAACCCGGTGCGACGGACCTGACGGAGGACCTTTACGATCCCGATTTTGAAACGATAGAATGGGTTCCGTTTCAGCCGGTTTCCTGATAAAACAGCAAAAAAGAAAGACGAGGCGTTTTTATGAGAAAAATCTCTATGAGACAAGCAGTAAACGAAGCGCTGCATATCGCGTTCAACAGTGACGAGCGGATTTTTACAATCGGTGAAGATATCGCGGTATACGGCGGACAGCTCAGGTGCTCTTACGACCTGCTCGACCATTTTGGCGCGGAGCGCGTACGGGATACGCCCATCTCGGAAACGGGAATCGTGGGCGCGGGAGTAGGCGCTGCGCTGATTGGCCTGAGGCCGATTGTGGAGCTGTCGTATATTGACTTTATCGGCACCTGTTTTGACCAGATTATGAACCAGGCGGCAAAGATACGCTATATGTATGGCGGAGCGGTAAATATTCCGCTTGTAATCAGGACGGAAGGCGGAGCGGGCCTTGGTAACGGGGCGCAGCATTCGCAGTCGCTGGAAGCGATTTTAAGCCATATTCCCGGAATACGCGTGCTCATGCCTTCCAACGCATATGATGCGAAAGGCTTGCTGCTGCGGGCAATCAGGGACAACAACCCGGTTGTGTTTATTGAGCACAAAGCACTTTATAAGGTGAAGTGCGAGGTGCCGGAGGAGGCATACGAATGCGACTATACCTGCGACATTAAACGCGAAGGAAAAGATATTACGATTGTGGCATATTCGGCAATGGTAAATCAGGCGCTTAAGGCCGCAGAACAGCTGGCACAGGAAAATATCGATGTGGAAATCGTGGACGTACGCTCTTTAGAGCCGCTTGATACGGAAACGATTGTAAAATCCGTACAGAAAACTGGCCGGGCGGTCGTGGTGCACGAGGCATGCAGGAAAGGCGGATTTGGAGCCGAGATTGCGTCGCAGATACAGGAAGCGGCATGGGAAAGTTTAAAGGCTCCCGTATTGCGCGTTGGCGCGCCAAACGTGCCGGTTCCATTTGCGCCGGTACTCGAAAAGCTATTTGTTCCGAATGATGAAAATATCATCGGGGCCGTAAAGGAATGCTTGAATCAATAATAACAAGGAGACAAGACATGAAACTTTTGGTTACGACATATATGGTAGACGAATACAAAGAGGTATTCGAGAAAATGTTCGATGAGGTCCATTATAAAGGGATGATGGAACTTGGACGGCTTCTTACGGAGGACGAGCTTGCGGAGGCGCTGCAGGGAATGGACGCGGTTGTCATTGAATTTGATCCGCTTTCCCGCAAAGTCCTTGAACAGGCAAAGGATCTTAAAATCATCCTTTCGGTCCGTGGGGGCGCGCACGCAAATATCGATGTAGAAGCAGCGACAGAGATGGGGATTCCAATTACAAACGTTCCCGGGCGCAATGGCGATACGGTAGCGGATTTCACGATTGGTATGATGATTGCTGTTTCAAGGGGGCTTGCACAGGGAAACCACCTGATCAAAAACAAAGTGATGACCGACGAAAAACAGCATTTTGAAAACGGGTTCTGCAAAAACGATATTAACTGGGTTGGCTCGACTCCTGAAAAGTTTGCATATCTGCAATACAAAGGGCCGACGCTTGCAGGAAAGACGCTTGGCCTTGTGGGATGCGGGGCGATTGGCATGGAGGTAGCAAAGCGTGCCGTGGCTTTTGACATGGAAGTGATTGCATTTGATCCATACCTGAAGCCGGAAAATATAAAGTATGGCATCAAGCTGATGGAGCTTGAAGACGTGATGCGACAGGCGGATTTTGTTTCGATCCACGTACCGGTTACGCCATCCACAAGGGGGCTTGTATCTGCTGAGATGCTGTCGCTCATGAAGCCGAACGCATACCTCATTAACAATGCGCGTGCTGCGGTTCTCGATTATGACAAGCTGATCGATATGCTGCAAAAGAATGAAATTGCAGGCGCAGCCCTGGATGTTTATCCGATCGAGCCGCTTCCGGATAACCATCCTCTGGTGGCGATGGATAACGTGGTTCTTACACCCCACATTGCGGGATGCAGCCTCGATCCCTATGTAAGGTCTTACAAAAAGCTCGCGGTGGATGCGCAGAGGTTCCTGGCAGGGGAACGTCCTGAGAAGGTGTATAATCCTGACGTATACAAGGATTGAACGCCGGTTTACAAAACAAAACGACTTAAGATAGGTGGAATGGGAATGGATGCGCTCTTTTTAGGAATCGACGCCGGTACGACAAAAATAAAAACGGTGCTGTTTGATCAGAAAGGGAACGAATTGAAATTCGCCCGAAGGCAAATGGCGCCGGTCTATAATGATTTCGGAAATGTGCTTGCTGACATGAACGAAGTATGGAACATGGTGGTTGAAACGATTCGCGAGGTCACGCAGGACAGCAAACAGTTTGGGGAAATCAAGGCGATAGGGATTACCGCGCAGGGAGACGGACTCTGGATGCTTGATAAGGATAAAAAACCTTTTCACCCGGCGGTGCTGTGGCTGGACGGACGGGCGACCTCGTATATCGACAGATGGAACCGCGAGGGTATCCTGAATGCTTCGGGCAGAGTTGTATTTGCCGGATCGACGCTTCCTTATTCCGTATGGCATTATGACAACGAGCCGGATACGATGAAGAAGGCAAAACATGTACTTTTTTGTAAGGACTGGATCAAATATTGCCTCACAGGAAAAATCGTAACAGATCCAACCGATCTTTCAGACGCGTCGTTAATTCGTGCGAGCGAGGGGAAGTACAATGGAGAGCTGCTTGGAAAGTTCCATGCAGAGCAGCTTTTGGAGCTGCTGCCGCCCATTGCAGGGAGCACGGATGTAATTGGCTATGTATCGGAGGCGGCGGCTGAAGCAACGGGACTTGAGGCGCGTATCCCGGTTGTAAACGGCGCGATTGATGTGGTTTGCACAGCCGTAGGCAGCGGAGTTTATGAGAGGGACACCGCGGTATCGATTGTGGGTACGACAGTATACAGTGAAATGGCAACAGATTCCCTTGACCTGATGGAGGATGCGGGGGATGCCCCGCCTTCCATCATTTGCCATGCAGCAAAGGAGCGGTGGCTGCTTGCGTATGGTACGATGATGGGCGCGCCGAACGTTGACTGGTTCATGCGCGAGATGTTTCATGGGGAGCTTTCATTTGAAGACGCGGAACGCCGTATCAAAAAAATAGCGGCAGGTTCGGACGGGATTATATTCCTGCCCTTCCTTGCGGAGGGAGGAGAACGGGCTCCGTTCGTGAAATCAACTGCATCCGCCCAGTTCTACGGAATGAAAGCGCATCACAGCATAGATCATATGCTGCGCGCGGTATATGAAGGGGTTGCGCTTTCCATGAAAGACTGTTATGAGCACTTCCCGGAGAAACCGACCAGTATTAGGCTTTCTGGCGGGGGAAGCGCCAGCGATATCTGGTGCCAGATATTTGCAGACTGTGCAAAACGCCCCGTTGAAACGATCTACGGAAACGAAGTGGGCGCAAGAGGAGCGGCCATTGCAGCCGGAGTAGGCGTTGGATTTTTTTCGGATGTGAGCGAAGGAATCCGCGAGATGGTTAAGGTCAAGCGCACCTTTGAACCAAACGAAGAGGCATGCGAAAAGTATGACCGTATTTATGCGGTGTATACGGAGCTTTGCAGAAGATTATGGGATGTATGGGATATGGAATATTAATAACAAAGGAGATATCATCATGAAAAAAGAAATTATTATGCCTAAGATTGGCCTCGATATGGAAGAGGGAACAATCAATAAGTGGCTAAAAAAAGTGGGCGACCACATGGAGGCAGGCGAGTCTATTCTGGAAATCGAGACGGATAAGGCTGTAACGGAAGTAGAAGCCGCGGTCAGCGGAACACTTGTGGAGATTGTTGCCGGGGATGGCGATACGGTAGAAATCACCAAGACAATCGGATGGGTAGAGACCGATGAATGACCGTGAATTGAAGCTGACGCCGCTGCAAAAGGCAATGAGCAGGCAAATGCTCGCGAGCTGGACTGAGGTTCCGCAATTTCAGTTGGTCGCAGAAATCAACTGTGGGGCGATCATGGCGTTCCGCAGGCTGGTTCCATATAAGCCTTCATTTACGACGATTATGGTGAAGGCGATGGCGGATACGCTCCAAAACCATCCGAAGCTGAATTCCGCATGGGCGGGAGACCATATCGTCGAACATGATGAGGTCAATATGGGTGTAGCGGTCGATACGCCGCGAGGCCTTCTTGTGCCGGTAATCCGCAACGCGTCCAATAAGACGCTGCAGGAAATTCATCAGGAAATGGAAGAAATCAAGGAAGCCTCAAAGGAGGGCAAGTTTAAAATGGACGCGCTTTCCGGGGGAACCTTTACGCTCAGCAATCTGGGAATGTTTAACATACGTTCCTTTCAGGCGATTGTTAACGCTCCACAGGCTGCGATTTTGGCAGTTTCCAAAATTGCCGATACGCCCGTCGTAGCAGATGGAAAGCTTGAAGCGGGAAAAGTGATGAGCGTATCATTAAGCATCGACCACAGGGTAACAGACGGTGCAAGCGGAGCACGCATGCTCCAGGATTTTGTGGCTCTTATGGAGGCGCCCCAGGATCTTGGCTGAGCTTTCTGGAGCGTGCGGTACGGCAGGCGAAAATCCATAGTATTAATATCGACACTTAAACTCCTATGTCCTGAAAATGTTTGCCAGTACCGCATTTTGCAAAACAGACCGTGAAACTCACGGCCTGTTTTGTTATGATCTTTACATACACATGATTGAAATGTCACTATTCTCCGGCAAATTCAATCAGCACCTTTGGGTAAAAGCCCGTTTCGGTTGCTTCGAATGCCTCCTGAGCGTCGTTGAGCGAAAAAATCTTTGATATAATTGGCTCCAGGTCGAGCCTCGGCATAATCTCACGGATACGCGGAAGCATATAAGGAGCCATATAAAAGGGTTTGAGAGTTGCCTCCTTCAGGTAAAGCTCGGAGGTGGTAATCGGAATATCCGTATTTAGCCCGTAAACACTCGAAAACGCGATTGTTCCTTCACGTGCCAATAGCTTTGAAGAAAGCCTGAGCATTTTGATGTTGCCCGAGGTTTCGAAAATAACGTCGTAGCCAAGATAGTTTGTAATCCCGTTTGCCTCGGCGGCGATATTCTGCTTTGAAGGATCGATTGTGTATTCGGCGCCGAATCTTCGCGCAAGGTCACGGTTTGCCTCGGTTGAATCGATTACTGTGATGCAGGTAGCGCCTTGCATTTTTACCAACTGGAGGATTAGCAGGCCGGGTACTGTTGCGCCGATTACCATCGCTTTGTCGCCCATTTTAATACTTGCGCGGTCCATACCATGAAGTGCGTAGCCGATAGGATCTGTAAGGCAACCTGCTTTCATTGGGACTGATTTTGGAAGATGAATCAGTTGTCGAGCCTTCCAGACGATATATTCGGACATCGCGCCCTCTGTCATACGCAAGTTCAAACAATGCGCTTCCTTTCCGCTCAGGCAGTAAAAACAATGACCACATGGCTGCCATGCGTAACCGCTGACTCTGTCTCCTTCAGAAAAACCAAGTGCTTTCGCTTCTGTTCCGCATTCGACGACTGTGCCGGACATTTCATGCCCGGTTGGATAAAGGATAGGCCCCCAGGCCAGCATTTCATCACTGCGCTCAAAAAATGGAAGATCGTCAAAACAAACACCTGCGTAGGATACCTTGATCTTTACATCGTCGGGAGCCTGGATTTCCGGCTCCGGCTTTTCAAGTAGTTCGACTTTTCGGCTATGTGTAATAGAGACTTGTTTCATTATTATTCCTCTTTTATTTGATGGAGTGGCAGTAACCTTTATATTCTGTTGGCGTCATACCGACGATTTTCTTGAAAATCTGGCTGAAATAGCGGTAATCTGAAAAACCAAGGGCTGATGCGACATCTGCGATCTTTTTTTCCGTATTGCGGATGTAGCTCTTTGCACTGCAAATTTTAAGAAGCGTAAGATAACCGGTGAAGGTGGTCCCCGTTTCTTTTTTGAAAAGATGGCTCAGGTAAGTATCGGTAACATGAACGCCGGATGCTATTTGTGTCAGGGAGACGGAAGATAAAAAATTGTCTATAATTTCTGCTGAAGCTTTCAGGATCAGCTCATTAACCGTGTGGTGGTAACCGGAGCATTTTTCTCCCAAAGCATAAAACCAGCTTTTGATTGCGGAGCATTCATCCTCGATCGTTTCAAAATCAAGAATGAAGGGACTGCTGCCTTCAACCTCCTCCAAATGATATAGAAAGAGGATTGTGGATGATATCAGCTCTAGCTTGTGCCTGATATAAAAGAGCTCTGAAAAACTGCGGGAAGGCTTTAAATTCCAGATATAAAGCTCGTTTAGCAACTGTGCGGCAGAATCTACATCAGCAGGAAAAAGGCGTAAGATGCGAATGGCGTGAAATTGCTCTGCAAGCAAACCATCGGTTGAAGAAATGGAATCAGAGCATTTTACCACAAGGTCGGCTTCCGTAATAAGGTCCAGATTGCCGACAAAATAGCCATACCGGTATTGTTTCATAATTTGGCGGTATTTACTGCCTAAGACATTTGGCGCTGAAGGATTGCTCAGGAAAAAAGTGAATGACACGTTGCTTTTACCCTCCAGAAGATATTTAATCTCGAATAAAAGCTTTTCTCTGGATGCTTGATCGATTTGCTCTGCATGGTCGAGCATGATGCAGAGTGGGCCGTCGTTTATAAAAAACGCCGCGCCTCTACCATATTGTTTTAAAATATCTTCAATTTGCCAGAGCAGAGATTTTTTAAAGGACGTATCAAACTGCAAAAAAGGCCGGAAAGGACGTGGGAGAAGCAGGCTGATTTTGGATTCGGAATGAAATCCGTATTTCCCGCGCAGATAGTCCAGCGCAGCAGGGGAAAAAGAGCCGTCGCCCAAAAGCTGTGCGCTGAGTTTATAATCAGCGTCATCCTTCGACGGGGATGGTGCCGATTGCCTTTGCAGGATGCCGAGGATATCGGAAAAAGTGCTTTTCAGATATTCCTGTGAGATGTCGTTGAAACAAACCGTATTAAATACATACCGGTATTGCATGGGAAGGCAGCGAGCGTCAGGCTCGACAAGAAGGACAACAAATTCATTGGAATGATTGTAGATTTCGCCAATCAGCGTCAGATACCGTTCAACGCCAATAACGGGAAGGGAACGGTCCAGAATAATAATTTGTGGCTTGTACAGTTTTAACTGTTCCAGGCCAAGAGCTCCGTTATATTCTGCGCCTACAATGTCGATTGGAAGACCGCAACGGGAGATCATATCGCATAGCAAGGAAACAGCGCTATAATTATTCATCAGAATCTGTAATTTCAGCATTATAGTTCTCCGGTATCTTAAAAATCTTAAGACTTTCGTTCCAGCCGTTTCAGGAGTATTTTTACCCGCATGGCTCTTTTTGTTTTTTCATTGAACGAAAATCCAACACAACAAGGCAGAATGCCAATAAAAAAGTATATTTATAGATTATCACGAACCGGAAAAAGGTACAAGCAAAACCCGGGAAGTAAAGTGCATTTTGATCATAATTAAAACCTGCTGCAAATGCCGGGAAACATCCTGGAATTGCGCCTGCTCGCATATTACGATATAAAAGATATAAAAAAATTTGTATCTGAATATGGATAGCACCTACTTTTTATTCTGTAAATATTGTATAATAAATTTGCATCACGCAAGACAGGTTTGTGGAATGTGAGCAAATAACCGTTTTGCAGGACGCGCGGCGTTGTATCAAAAAAACAGAAATGCTGCGTAAAAACAAAAACAAGCTACTGTGAAGGTGAAAAGATGAAAGTTGCGGCGTTGAGCCATGTGGGCAAAGTCAGGACAGTCAATGAGGATTCTGTACTGGTGCACGAAAAAAGTGCTCCGGTCTATATGCTGGTTGCAGATGGAATGGGCGGCCACGCGGCGGGGGAGGTTGCAAGCGGGACGGCGTGCAGCGCAATCCAAGAGTATATTGACGGGCTTGGCGTTAACGAACTCAATGAAGAACAGATTCGCAAGGCGGTTGAATTTGCCAACAAGAGATTGCGTGACGAAATGGAGAAAAACTCTGAGCTGGAGGGGATGGGAACAACCCTGACGCTCGCGGCTTTTTGCGGCGATGTGATTACTTTTGCACAGGTAGGGGATTCCCGTGCATACCATAAACAAAACGGATCGATCAGGAAGGTGACCAAGGATCATACGTATGTCCAGCACCTGATTGACAGCGGCGTAATCAAAAAGGGAGCTGCTGAAGATTATCCTTTTAAAAACATTATTACGCGCGCCGTTGGAATGAAAGAAATCAGTGTGGATTTTTTTACTGAAAAATGGGAAAAAGACGATATTATCCTGCTGTGCTCAGACGGACTCTCAAACTATACAGACGAGGATTTGCTCAACCGTGTGCTTTCCAAAGAGATAAGCCTTGAAGATAAGGCGAAAGAGCTTGTGGAGATTGCGCTTTCGGGCGGGGGCAAGGATAATATTTCAGTGATTCTCGCACAGTATTCAGGGGATGGAGGGCTGCCGGATGATTGAGCCCAACCGTTTACTCGCGGGCAGGTACCGCCTGATTGAACAGATTGACGCCGGCGGATCTGCATACATATATAAAGCGATTGACGAGCGCACCAAGCAGGAGGTTGCCGTCAAAATATTAAAGCCGGAGCTGACTCAAAACGAGGAGTTTGTCCAACGCTTTAAAAAGGAAGTGCAGGCCTCGCTGAAGCTTCGTCATGCCAATATCATCCGGGCATATGACGCCGGTCTGGACGACGGGACCTATTACATTGTGATGGATCTGATCCATGGTAAAACGCTCAAGCATTTGATCAATATCAATGGGCCGCTGCCATTAAAGTATGTGGTCAATGTGGCCAAAAAACTTTGTCTGGCGCTTGAATACGCGCACGTTAAAGGTTTTGTCCACAGGGATATCAAGCCGCATAATGTTATGATCGACATGACAGGCGAGCCGTTTATCGCGGATTTTGGGATTGCGCGCAATATCGCACAGAATACAATTACAGTGGAAGATAACAACGTGATGGGCTCGGTGCACTATTTTTCACCGGAGCAGGCGCGGGGAGAGCGCGTAGATAAGCGTTCGGATATTTATTCACTGGGGATACTGATTTATGAAATGCTGACGGGACACGTTCCCTTCGACGCGGACACTTCCGTTGCGATTGCATTAAAGCATATCAATGAGCTCATGCCTGACGTGCGGGATGAAATGCCGGATATTCCTGAGAGTATCAATAAAATCATTCAGAAAGCGACGCAAAAGGATAAGCATTTCAGGTACAAATCGGCATTCAATATGTACGAAGATCTGCAGCGTTGCCTTTCGGAGCCGGATGGGGAATATATCAGATATACGGAAAGCAAGCGCGTGCAGCAGCACATGGAGGAGCAACAGGCCAAACGCTCCAAAAGGAGCCTGAAACGGCTGTTTATCATGTTTGGGATTGCTGCCGTGATCGTTTTTGCGATTATTGCGGTCGCAAGCGCTGTGATCAATTACAATGCGGAAAAGCCGATCTCTATGCCAAACCTTGTTGGGATGACGCAAAAAAGCGCGCAGGAGGCGGTTAAGGACATAACGCCCACGACTACGGTCACATACGAGTATTCCTCGCAGGCAGAGCAGGGAATTGTAATAGGTCAGGAACCAGAACCGGGCGTGCAGGTCAAACCGGGCGATCCGCTGAGTATTGTTGTGAGCAATGGAACGGGTACGGATACAATGCCGGATGTGACGAATATTGATATTACGCAGGCACAGAAAATTCTTGCAGAAAATGGCATTGAGGTCAACCAGATTGTAGATGATATCAACGGTGAGCAGCCTATCAACTATGTAATCAGCCAATATCCGCTTCCGGGGGAATCGATTTCCGCAAGCGGAAGCGTATGGCTTACGGTGAAGGCGTCGCCAAATGTTGAAAAGGTAAAGGTGGCGAATGTGCAGGGCGACGATGTTTCCACTGCGCTTGAAAGCCTTAAGGCACAGGGGCTTACAACGTTTTTCCTTTACGAAAAGAGCTCTGACGAAAAAAAGGGTACTGTGATTTCACAATCTCCACAGGAAAACATTGAACTTGCAGTGAACAAACCCATGACACTGACCGTTTCAAGAAGCAGCGGAACGCGTTATTCCTACAACGGAGAAGCGCTGGACCTTGTTATCCCCAAGGATGGGACGAAATTAAAGGTCGGCGTAAAGGGAGAAATTGACGGGATTCCGGTTTATTATATTATTTATGATACGATTGTACAATCAGGCGAGCAGGAGATAGACCTGAAAAAGGCGACGCAGATTGTAATCGATTCGGATGAAGAATCGGTGGAAACTGAGCTGATTATATTTTTGAACGATATTCAACTGAAATCGGAAACCGTTGAATTTACCAGGGGAGGTTAAGAACATTCAGGGCAGGATCGTAAAAGGAATTGGCGGCTTTTATTATGTAAGCGATCAGGATGGGCGCGTACATGAATGTAAAGCACGCGGAAAATTCCGAAAGGAAAAGATGACGCCGATGGTGGGCGACATTGTGGAGTTTGTCGAGCTTGAAGGTTATAGCTCGATTGAACAGATTTTACCACGCCGCAATTTTTTACTCCGTCCCGCAGTAGCGAATGTAGACAGTATGCTGCTGGTGATTTCTGCGGGAAAACCCGCGCCGGACCTTTTTTTGTGCGATAAGCTGTTGATTCAGGCCGGTTGCGCCGGAATTAAACCTGTAGTGGTGATCAATAAATCGGATGAGAATACAGCGGGAATCGATCGGCTGGCAAATCAATACTGTGGTTATTATGATACGTTCGTGGTATCGGCACGCACGGGAGCGGGCATTGAAGCGCTCAAGAAAATGATTTCCGGATTATGCGTATGCTTTGCAGGCCAGTCTGCCGTGGGGAAATCATCGATTATCAATGCGATTGATCCGGATTTTGAACAGGAGACCGGCGGACTCAGTAAAAAAACAGACAGGGGAAAGCATACAACCCGCCAGGCTGAGCTTTTGTATGTTCCTGCAATTCATGGATATGTGGTCGACACCCCGGGTTTCTCGATGTATGAAATCGAAGGGATGCAGAAAAATGAAATATCCGCACATTATCCGGAGCTTCAAAAGTTTGCCGGAAATTGCCGCTTCACTTCCTGCCTGCACGACAGGGAGCCGGATTGCGCCGTAAAGGATGCGGTAGAGGCGGGAGAAATAAACAAAGAGAGATATGACCGTTATTTACGGATTATACATTCACTGAAGGAGAGATAAGAGACATGATCAAAGTAGCACCATCGTTATTGGCAGCCGATTTCTGTAACATGGAAAAAGGCGTACGGAAAATGGAAGAGGCGGGCGCGGATTATTTGCACTGCGACGTCATGGACGGCGTATTTGTACCAAATTATTCGTTTGGCTTCCAGATGATTGAAGGACTCAAAAAGATTACGGATATCCCGCTTGACGTTCATCTGATGATTACCCAGCCAGAGCGTTATATCGAGCGGTTTGCGCAGGCGGGATCGGATATCATTACCGTGCATGCAGAGGCAACAAAGCACCTGCAAAGAGTGCTGAAACAAATTGAACAATGCGGCAGGAAACCGGCCGTGGTTCTGAATCCGGCGACTCCTCTTGACATGATTCAATATGTGCTTGACGATGTGGATATGGTTCTTTTGATGTCCGTGAACCCTGGTTATGGCGGACAGGGCTTTATTCCTGTCGTTCTGCAGAAGGTAAGAGACCTGAAAGCGATGATCGACGCGCATGGCAAGGAGATTGATATTGAAATCGACGGCGGGGTAAACTTTGAAAATGCTCCAAAGCTTATCGAGGCGGGCGCAAATGTGCTTGTTGCGGGCAGCAGCGTATTTAATGATCCGGATCCGGCGTTGGCCGTAAAAAGATTGCGGGAGAGCAAATAGTAATGAAGGTATTGATGGTTGCGTCCGGGCAGCGGCCCGGGCGCGGCTTATTGCTTAAAAGGGCTGCGGAAACAGACTATGTGGTCGCAATCGACGGAGGGCTCCATGCGCTTCATGACGCAGGAATTCTGCCGCAGCTTATTGTAGGAGACCTGGATTCGGTTGATCAGGAGCTGGTTTTCCAATACCGGCGTATGGAGTGTGAGTTCCTGACCGCACAGGAGGAGAAAAACGAAACAGACGCAATGCTTGCTCTTGATGAGGCAATCGGGCGTGGCGCATCGGAAATTATATTTCTGGGCGCGACAGGAGGCAGAATTGATCATTTGCTTTCCAATCTGATGCTGCTTAAGCGTGCTTATGAAAAAAGTGTGCCGCTTACGATTGAGGACGATCTGCAGGAAATAGAACTTTATACAGGCCGTTTTGAAATATGCGGGCAGGTGGGACAAACCGTATCAATCATTCCGGTGAATGAAAAAGCCGTCGTAAATGCAAGCGGGCTTTATTATCCGTTGGATGAGCTCGAGCTTCGCAATGATAAACCAAGGGGCGTGAGTAATATTTTTACAAGACCGCGCGCACAGATACAGAGCAGCGATTTTGTATTTATCATGAGGGATAAAGAGATAAAAAAATAGGACAGATACAAAATCTGTCCTTTTGTTTTCAAAATTATACGTAACGCTCTACTTTTCCAGAACGCAAGCAACGTGTACAAACATATTTTCTGGTAGGAGTACCATTTTCAATGACTCTGACGCGCTGTACGTTTGGAGCCCAAATTCTCTTTGACGTTCTGTGTGAGTGACTGACCTTGTTGCCGGAAGAAACGCCTTTGGAACAAATTTCACAATATCTTGCCATCTAAAACACCTCCCTCTTGGTGTATACGTTCAAACAGCATTTATTTTACCATGAAAGGGAACCGCGCGCAAGAGTTTTTTTGAAACAATTCAGATTGCCTGTAAGTATTTTTTATGAGGCCGGACATGGATATTCGTTTGATATTGTAATAAATATGTTATATAATACTTATAATAAACCATTAGGAGGTTCATTCCATGAGTGCAACTTTAAAAACTGATTTAGGAAAAATCGAGTATAACGAACCCTATATTGCGTCAATCGCGGGATACAGCGCATTAGAGTGTTATGGACTGGTTGGAATGTCGCAAAAAAATATAACGGAAATGATCTCGAACCTTTTTAAAGGCGACAATCTCAAAAAGGGCGTGAAAATAAAGACAGACGGCTCGGAAAATGTGATCGTTGAGCTGTACATTACTGTAAAATATGGCGTTTCCCTTGCTGCGGTAGCGGAAAACATCATTGATAAAGTAAAATATTCTATTGAAAAAGAAACCGGACTGAATGTGCAGAGCGTAGACATTATTGTGCAGGGCATTCAGATCTAAGGGGGTTTAGTGATTGATTGAAGCGCTTGACGGTCAGCGGCTGAAGGAGATGATCCTCGGCGCTGCCGCGACACTCGAAAAAAACAAGGACGCACTTGATGCGCTCAACGTATTTCCCGTTCCTGATGGGGATACGGGAACAAATATGTCTCTTACGATGATCACTGCCGCAAAAGAAGTGGCGGCTGTGCAGGACGACAGTATCAACTCTGTTGTGAAGGCGCTGAGTCTTGGGGCACTTAAGGGTGCGCGGGGTAATTCCGGCGTTATCCTGTCGCAGATATTTGCCGGTTTTGCGGATGCGATGGCAAAGGCAGACCATATAGACACGGTTATTTTTGCAGGTGCTTTGCGAAATGGCGTGGATTATGCGTATAAAGCCGTGATGAAACCCAAGGAGGGTACGATTCTCACCGTTGCAACCAAGATGGCAGACGCGGCGGAGCTCATTGCCACCAAATCCGACGATTTGTACAAGCAGATCGACTATGTGATTCAGGAGGGCGAAAAAGCGCTTAAGGAAACGCCTGAGCAGCTTCCCGTGCTGAAGGAAGCAGGGGTGGTAGATGCTGGCGGCGCAGGGTTCCTTGTCATTATGGTTGGACTGAAGGCTGTCCTGGACGGGAATGTGATCGATAGCGGTGCAATCCTTGACGAACAAAAGGTTGTCGTGGATTTTTCAAATCTTGACAACTCAAAGGACGATATACAATTTGGATATTGCACTGAATTTTTTATTAAAAACCTTTACCCTGATGTGAAGGAACGTGATATCGACGCGTACAGGGCTAATCTCGCAAAAATTGGGGATTGCGTACTTGTGGTGGGCGATCTTTCCCTGGTGAAAACGCACGTGCATACCAATGAACCCGGGCTTGCGCTTCAATATGCGCAGATTTTGGGAGAACTCAGTCATATTAAGATCGATAATATGCGCGAGCAGCACAGGGAACTTTCGGAAATCGATCCGCAGGCGGCCGCAGAGGCGGTGGCGATCCCTGCGGATATACCGGAACGGGATGTGGCTGTAGTAGCCGTTGTAGCGGGCGATGGCATCAGGACGATTTTCAGCGATTGGCAAATTGAAGCGTTTGTAGAGGGCGGACAGTCGATGAATCCGTCGACGGACGATATTCTGCATGCAATTAAAAATGCGCCGTCCCGCAATGTAATCGTTTTGCCAAATAATAAAAATATTATTCTGGCTGCGGATCAAGCGGCTGAAATGAGCGACAAAAATGTAAAGGTTATTAAAACGAAATCAATCCCGCAGGGTATTGCAGCAGCTGTCGCTTATGATCCGGACGCCGATATAGACGTCAACGTAAAAAAGATGGAGCGCGTGACGGGACAGGTTAAAACCGGTCTGATTACAAATGCTGTACGCGATACCAAAATGAACGGAAACAGCATCAAAAAGGATGATTTGATTGGTATTTATGAAAGCGATATCGTAGCGAACGGCAAAGAGCTTCCTAAGGTATTTGAGCAGCTGTTACAAAAAATGACGGATGAGGATTCTGAGCTTATCACGCTCTATTATGGCGATGGCACGGATGAAGGACAGGCACAGGGGCTTGCGGAAAAAGCGGAAGAACTGTTTGACGGGTGCGATGTAGAAATGCACTATGGAGGCCAACCGGTTTATCCGTATATTTTATCGGTGGAATAATCAAAATCGCGACAAAAGCCGGCATGAAAAACGTGTCGGCTTTTTCATACGCGGCATTCGCTTATGCGGCGGTCAAAAAAGGTTTGGGATCATATTGACCAGGAGTATTATATGAAATTATCGGAGCCGGTTACGAGCCTCACAGGCATTGGGGAGAAAACGGCGAAAACATTAAAAAAGGTGGAAATAGGCACGATTCGCGATCTGGTCTATTATTTGCCGCGCGCATATAAGGATTTTTCGGTTTGTAAGAAAATAGGGGACGTTAAGTTTGGCGAGACCGCTTTTTTTGAGGTTAAGGTTTTTACACCGCCACAGGTAAAGAGGATACGCAGGGGGCTTGAAATTACTTCATTTCAGGTAACAGATGCAACGGGTATCGTTACAGTCGATATATTCAATCAGGTTTATATCAAAAATAATATCGTACAGGGAAAGACTTTGTATCTTTATGGAAAGCTGGAATTTAAATATGGAAAGATGAAGCTCTCTTCACCTGAAATTTATTTCAAAAAGCCGGAGGACAATTTTTTGCCGATCTATCCGCTAACGGCGGGCCTCAATCAGAATATGATGCGTAAATTTTCCAAAGAAGCATTGCGCCATATGGAAGTGAACGAGCCGTATTCCGATGCTTTTTTGCGTGAGTTTAAGCTGTATGACCTGAAAAGCGCGCTTCAGGCAGTTCATTTTCCTTCGGAGCTGTCAGTGGTGGAAAAGGCACGTAAACGCGTGGTATTTGATGAGCTTCTGGTATTTAACCGTATGCTGGATTTGCTTGGACAAGAGCAGCGGCAGGAAAGCAGGGTGATCATTAAACCGGGGGAGAGCGATTGTTTTTTTACCCGGAAGCTGGGCTTTACGCCGACACGCGCGCAGGAACGGGTTATGCGCGAAATCAGGGATGATTTGCAGGGAACAGTTTATATGAACCGTTTGGTGCAGGGGGATGTGGGAAGCGGAAAAACTGTGATCGCGTTTTATGCGATGAATTGTATGCGCGAAAATGGATATCAAAGCATTTTGATGGCGCCGACAGAGATATTGGCAAAGCAGCATTACGAGACGGCGCGGGAACTTTTTGACGAAGAAGAAATCGTATGCCTTACGGGAGCGGGTACAGCCAAAAAAAAGGCGCAACAGCGTGAATTAATCGAAAGCGGAAAAGCCCGCATTATCATTGGCACGCATGCGCTGTTATATGGAGATATCGCCTGCCAAAACCTGGGCCTTATTATTACGGATGAGCAGCACCGCTTTGGCGTGAAGCAGCGAGCTGCCCTTTCGGGAGCGGGAAACGATGTGCATACGCTGATTATGTCGGCAACGCCGATCCCAAGATCGCTTTCGCTTGTGCTTTTTGGGCAGACGGATATTTCGATTGTCGACGAGCTTCCGGCAGGGCGCAAGCCGGTAAAGACTTACCTGATCCATGACAATAAATATAAGGATATGATCGGCTTTATCCAAAACGAGCTGCGTAAGGGAAGGCAGGCTTATATCGTTTGTCCGCTGATTGAGGACAGCGAGGGAATGGATGCAAAATCTGCAAAGCAGATGTTTGAGGAGCTCAAAGAATGCTATCCGGGCTTCGAGATGGCGCTGATTCATGGCAAGATGAAAAATGCTGAAAAGCAGGCGGTCATGGAGGGCTTTGCCGAGGGAAAGATTCATATTCTGGTTTCGACGACGGTAATCGAGGTGGGCATCAATGTTCCGAATACGACGGTGATGGCGGTGATGAACGCAGAGCGTTTTGGGCTTGCCCAGCTTCACCAGCTCAGGGGCCGTGTGGGGCGCGGCAGGGAGCAAGCGTACTGTTTCCTTGTTTCAGATAACCAGAACGCCTACGAACGCCTGCGCGAGCTTGTAAAGACGAACGACGGATTTGTAATCGCAGAAAAGGATATGCAGCTTCGCGGAACGGGCGATATGCTTGGTACAAGGCAGCACGGAATGGGCACGTTAAAGGTTGCGAACCTGATTGCGGACATGGAGCTGCTCATAGCGACGAGAGATGTATTGCAGGCAATGAAGCAAACAGAGCGGTTTGCTTTGGAATACGCTTCCATTACGCGGATTGCTGAAGAAAACCTGAAGGAAAAATTGATTGAAATAGCGCTTAATTAAAACAGAATGCTTGACAAGAAGCAAACATGTGTATTATTATGGTAATGTGATAGCGATTTACTACGCTAAATTATTTTTTGAGTGAGTACTGAAATGGAAAAATTAAAATTACAGGTTCCCGCCGGCGCATGGGATTATTTGCCGGAGGAATGCGCGGCAAAAAGAAAGATCGAAGAAGAAATCAGAAAATGTTTTACCAAAAACGGCTATCTGGAAATTGAAACGCCGTCGTTTGAATATTACGAAGTTTTTATGCACGATTCCGTGCCGTACGTGCAGGAAAACATGATGAAATTTTTTGACCAGAAGGGAAGGATACTGGCTTTGAGGCCGGACCTCACCGGACCGATTGCGAGAGCGGCGGCGACGAAGCTGCTTTCCGGCGAAAGCGTACTGCGGCTTTGCTATATCCAGAATGCGTTTGGCTTCCTGGAGCGGGGAATTGCAGGAAAAACAGAATTTACGCAGGCTGGCGTAGAATTGATCGGCAAGCGGGGAGCGGATGCGGACGCAGAGGTAATTGCCCTTGCGATACGATCATTGCTTGAAATTGGCCTGACCGGCTTTAAGATCGATCTTGGGCAGGTGGCGTACTTCAAAGGGCTGATTGGCAGCATGGACCTCACAGAAGAGCAGGTTGAAAAAATAAGGCTGCTGATCGATACCAAAAATAATGTAGAGCTTGAATATGAGTTATCCCGCCTTAATATGGATGACGATACAAAGGAAGCGCTCCTTGCCCTCGGAACTCTGTTTGGCGGGCGCGAAACGCTTGTAAGGGCAAGCGAAATGGCGCAGAATGAGCTTTGCGCGGCTGCGGTAGACAATATCCGCGAGGTGTATGATATTCTTTGTGATTTTGGATATGAAAAGTATCTTTCGATCGATTTTGGTATCCTGAACAATTTTAATTACTATTCAGGAATTATATTCCGCGGAATTTCAGACGGAATTGGTACTGCGATCCTTTCCGGCGGGAGGTATGACGAGCTGTTGCGTGAGTTTGGCTCAGATACGCCGGCAACAGGGTTTGCGATTGGAATAAAAGAGCTTTTGGTGGTTCTGGAGCAGCTACAGAAGCTGCCCGTTTCCGGTGAAAAGGCAACCGTCATCTGTTGCAGCCCGGCAGGCAGGGCAAATGCGTTCGCTTATGCCGAAAAGCTGCGGAAATCAGGGAATAAAGTGATTCTCGAGCTGAATGGCTACCGGGGTTACGACCGCGCAAGATATGACGTTGTGGAATTTGACGAAGGGATGAACGTATAATGGAACTTACGATAGCGCTTGCAAAAGGGCGGCTTGCGAAATTTGCCATAGAATTATTTTCAAAATGCGGGATTGACGTATCCGAGCTGAAAGAAGATACGCGAAAGCTTGTAGTATACGACAAAAAGAATGAACTGCGGTTTGTGCTGGTAAAGCCCTCCGATGTTCCCGTATACGTATACCGCGGCGTTGCGGATATTGGAATTGCCGGCAAAGATACGCTGCTCGAGGAAGGGCTGCCGCTTTATGAAATGCTGGACCTCAGATGCGGAAAATGTAAAATATGCGTAGCGGGCTATGAAAAGCCAAAGGAACGCATCACGTCCAATATAACGCGCGTTGCGACAAAATATCCGCGCGTTGCAAAGATGTATTACGATGAAAAGGGCGAGGGAATAGAAATCATCAAGCTGCATGGAAGTATAGAGCTTGCGCCGATTCTCGATCTTTCGGATGTGATCGTGGATATTGTGGAGAGCGGTGCGACGATCCGTGAAAACGGGCTTACGGTACTGGAAGAAATTTGTGATATCAGCGCGCGCCTTGTTGTAAACCAGGTCAGCCTGAAAACAAAAGCGGAGAAAATTCAGCCGTTGATCGAAAAAATGAAGCTTGCTCTGGAGGAGATGTAGATGTTACTTCCAATTTTATCTTCAAAGGAAACAGAAACGATCAAGAAGCGGCTTTTAGAGCGCGCGGATACCGACTACACCAAGCAGCAAAAGACTGTGGATGAGATCATAAAAAGCGTCCGTGAGAAAAAGGATGAAGCGCTTTTTTCTTACATAGCGAGGTTTGACGGATATCCTGCGAATGCACAAAACCTGCTTGTGACGGAACAGGAAATCGAGGAAGCGTTTTCATCGGTTGACGAAGGATTGCTTTCGGTGATGCGTGAGGCTGCGGAAAATATAGAAGCGTTCCACAATCACCAGAAGCGTGAAAACTGGTTTATGGAAAGCGGTGGGAAATATCTGGGACAGCTGTATTTGCCGGTAGAGCATGCGGGAGTATATGTACCGGGCGGAAAGGCGGCCTATCCTTCAAGCGTACTGATGAACATCATTCCAGCGAAATGTGCGGGAGTGCCTGATATTTCGGTGGCAACTCCGGCGCAGGGCGGCGCGGTTAACCCGGTAACGATTGCAGCGGCAAAAATTGCAGGAGCGCACAATATATATAAAATGGGCGGAGCACAGGCAATCGCCGCTTTTGCATACGGTACGCAGACAGTGCCTAAAATGGACAAAATTACCGGCCCGGGAAATATTTATGTGGCGCTTGCCAAAAAGAGCGTGTATGGTCAAGTGGGAATCGACATGATCGCAGGACCTTCCGAGGTGCTTGTGATCGCTGATGAAACGGCAAATGAACGATTTATTGCGGCGGATTTTCTTTCACAGGCGGAGCACGACGAAATGGCGGCCTGTATGCTGGTGACTACGAGCAGGAAAATGGCGGAAGCGGTAAGAGCGGAGATTTTGCGGCAGGCTGAGTTGCTGCCCAAGAAAAATATCGTTCAGAAATCGCTCGAGAATTATGGGACGATCATTTTGGCGGAGGATATGCGGGAAGCGGTTCGCATCTCAAACATGATTGCTCCTGAGCATCTTGAAATATGTGTGCGGGATGCGGAAAAGGTATTGCCTGAAATCCGTAATGCGGGTTCGATCTTTTTGGGAGAATATTCCCCGGAGCCCTTGGGCGATTATTTTGCAGGGACGAACCACGTGCTGCCAACAAATGGTACGGCGCGGTTTTCGTCACCGCTCAATGTTGACGATTTTCAAAAGAAATCCAGTGTGATATACTATTCCAAGGAAGAATTTGAAAAGGTCTACAAAAAGGTGGAATCATTCGCGGCGGCGGAAGGGCTTACTGCCCATGCGCGGTCTGCGACGATCCGTTTTGAAGATTAAAGGGGTAAAAAGATGCGTAAAAGCACAGTTGCACGAAAAACAAATGAAACAGATATCAAACTGCAGTTAAACCTTGACGGAAAAGGCGCCTATAAGATTGAAACAGGCGTTGGTTTTTTTGACCACATGCTTGATTTGTTTGCCAAACATGCAATGATAGACCTGACGCTGTCCTGTGAAGGGGATACTTATGTAGATGCTCACCACAGCGTTGAGGATTGCGGGATTGCGCTTGGCGAGGCAATCAGGATTGCGCTTGGCAAGAAAGAAAAAATCAGGCGGTACTCCACAAAATTTGTGCCGATGGACGAAGCGCTCGTAATGGCAAATCTTGATATCAGCGGACGGCCGTACTTTGTTTATAACGTTGAATTCGTACAAGGCAGGACGGGTAATTTTGACGCGGAGTTATGCGAGGAATTTTTTCGTGCGGTTACAGTGAACGCGGGGCTTACGCTGCATCTGAACATGCAGTATGGTAAAAATACGCACCACATCATTGAAGCGTGCTTTAAAGCGTTTGGACAAGCGTTGCGGGAAGCGGCTTCGATCGATCCGGAGCTTACGGGCGTGATGTCCACAAAGGGCGTGCTATGATTGCAGTGGTCGATTATGGCATGGGCAATCTGCGCAGCGTAGAAAAGGCGTTTACGTTCCTCGGATTTGACGCGCGGGTAACTGCCGATAAACAGATATTACGTGATGCAAGCCATATTGTACTGCCGGGCGTTGGCGCGATTGCCGATGCGGTAAGGCACCTTGAAGAACGTGGATTCGTTGAAGAAATACAAAAACAGGCCGCATCAGGAAAACCTTTTTTGGGGATTTGCCTTGGCATGCAGCTTTTGTTTGATAAGAGCTATGAAAACGGTGAATATGACGCTCTTGGACTGATACCGGGCGAGGTAAAGCCGTTTGAACTTGCAGATATGCGCGTTCCGCATATGGGGTGGAATTCACTTATTGTCAATGATAACCGGTTGTTTGTAGATGCTGGAAAAGAGAAATACGTGTATTTTGTACATTCCTATCACGCCGACAACGTACCGGAGGAATACATTATCGCGAAAACAAATTATGGATATGATTTTGTTTCCGCGGTTCAGAAGGAAAATATATACGGCTTGCAGTTTCATCCCGAAAAGAGCGGGGAAACAGGACTTGCAATGCTGCAATCTTTTGGAGGTTTGAAACTATGAAGATTTATCCTGCGATTGATATCAGGGATGGTAGGTGTGTACGCTTAATGCAGGGAGAGCTGCAGCGTTCTACAGATTTTGGAGATCCGATTGAAATGGCAAAGCGCTGGGAGGCGGAAGGGGCTCATTATTTACATATCGTAGACCTTGACGCGGCCTTTTCCGGTGAGTTTGTCAACAAGGATGTCATTGCGAGGCTCGTTCAATCGATCAAGATTCCAGTACAAATGGGCGGCGGCGTGAGAACCAGGGAAGACATCAGCGTGCGTCTTGACGATGTTGGTATTTCCCGTGTGATTCTTGGAACGGCGGCAGTCGAAGATCCGGATCTTGTGAAATGGGCCGTATCCAGATATAAAGACCGCATTGCAGTTGGCATCGATGCGAAAAACGGCAAAGTAGCGATTAAGGGATGGGCCGACAATACGGATATCGATCCGGTGGAGCTGGCACACAAAATGCACAAAATGGGTGTTGCGAATATCATCTATACGGATATTTCCAAAGATGGCATGATGGAAGGACCAAATCTTGATATTACAGAGCACATCGTGAAGGAAACATGGATGAACCTGATTGCTTCCGGCGGCATCAGCAGCGTAGACGATATCAAAAAGGTTCGCGCGACAGGCGCGTGCGGCTGCATTGTCGGAAGGGCGATCTATGACGGCGCGTTTACGCTTCAGGATGCGATGAAGGCGGCAAAATAATGTTGACAAGAAGAATCATCCCCTGTCTGGATGTCCATGCCGGACGCGTGGTAAAGGGGGTTAATTTTGTCGATTTGAAGGACGCGGGCGATCCCGTTGAAATTGCAAAAGCATACAACGAACAGGGTGCGGATGAATTGACGTTCCTCGACATTACAGCCTCCTCGGATGGCAGGGGAATTATGGAGGAGGTCGTTGCGCGTACGGCTGAGCAGGTGTTTATTCCACTCACAGTAGGCGGCGGCATTCGCACGGTGGAAGATTTTCGGCGTATCCTCAAGGCGGGGGCGGATAAAATATCGGTCAATTCGTCAGCGCTTCAAAATCCGAAGCTGATCAGCGACGCGGCGGTAAGATTCGGAAGCCAATGCGTCGTGGTAGCGATCGACGCGAAAAAAAATCCGGAGGGCAGGTATGACGTTTACCTGAACGGGGGACGCGTCAATACAGGGATCGATGCGGTAGCATGGGCCAGGGAAGCAGTGAAGCGCGGAGCAGGCGAAATATTGCTCACGAGCATGGATGCGGATGGAACGAAGGCAGGATATAATATTGAGCTTACGAAGCTTGTGTCAGAAAGCGTAAATGTTCCGGTGATCGCATCAGGAGGCGCGGGAAGACTGGAACATTTTGTGGAAGTCATCCGGGAAGCGGATGCGAGCGCCGTGCTGGTGGCGTCTTTGTTCCACTATAAGGAATTGACGATAAAACAGGTAAAGGATTATCTGAAAGAAAATGGAATTGCGGTAAGGAGTAAATAAAAAAATGGAAGTGAAATTTAACAGCCACGGGCTTGTGCCCGCGATCGCGCAGGATGCGCGCACAGGAAAAGTGCTGATGCAGGCCTACATGAACAAGGAAGCATATGATTTAACCCTCGAAACGGGATATGCGCATTATTACTCCCGTTCGCGCCAGAAGCTGTGGAAAAAAGGGGAAACCTCCGGGAATGTGCAAAAGATTGTAAGCGTGAGCCTGGACTGCGACGGGGACAGCGTTCTTTTGCAGGTAGAGCAGACAGGCGTAGCATGCCATACGGGAGAATACTCCTGCTTTTTTAATACGGTACAGGAAAAGGAACGTATTGCAAATTCATCCCTGCTTTATGAGCTGTACGATGTAATTGCCGACCGGAAAATAAATCCGAAGGAAGGTTCTTACACAAACTATCTGTTTGAGAAAGGGATTGACAAAATACTCAAAAAGGTTGGCGAAGAGAACGCAGAGGTGATCATTGCGTCAAAGAATCCAGGTACGGATGAACTGCGCTACGAAGCTGCCGATCTCATTTACCATCTGTTGGTTCTTATGAACGAAAAGGGCCTGAGCCTGACAGAGCTTTTTACAGAGCTTCAAAGCAGGAGATAAGTCAAAGAATATTCTTGCATCGGCAGTGGGGATGTGCTATAATATCAACCGATAACGCACTCGCGCAGATTTTGATACTCGTGCCCAAATTTGGGTTCTGTCAAAAGTAAGAAGCGCGGGGAGGCATATAACGAGGAGGTATATTTACTATGTCAGTTATTTCAATGAAACAACTTTTAGAAGCAGGTGTTCATTTCGGACACCAAACACGCCGTTGGAATCCGAAGATGAAGCGTTTTATCTTCACGGAGAGAAACGGCATCTACATTATCGATCTTCAGAAAACAGTCAAAGAAGTAGAAAAAGCATATTATTTCATCCGCGACATCGCTATGGATAACAAAACGGTGCTTTTTGTCGGTACAAAAAAACAGGCGCAGGATTCCATCGAGGCAGAAGCAAAACGCTGTGGAATGTATTATGTATCCAACAGATGGCTTGGCGGTATGCTCACAAACTTTAAGACGATCAGGAGCCGTGTTGCGCGCCTGAATAAAATTGAAGATATGGAGCAGAACGGCGATATGGATTTATTGCCCAAGAAGGAAGTAATCCAGCTCATGCACGAGAAAGAGAAGCTGTTGAAGAACCTTGGCGGCATCCGCGAGATGAAAGACCTGCCGGGAGCGCTCTTTATCGTTGATCCCAGAAAAGAAAGAATTGCAATCGCCGAAGCAAGGAACCTTGGCATTCCGGTTGTTGCAATCGTAGATACCAACTGCGATCCCGACGAAGTGGAATACCCGATTCCGGGCAATGACGACGCGATTCGTGCCGTGAAGCTGATCACATCCAAAATGGCGGATGCGGTTCTTGAAGGAAAACAGGGTGAGCAGATGGAAGAAGCGGCAGAAGAAGCTGTTGCTGAGCTCACTGAGGCGGAAGTTGAAGTAGCTGCGGCGGAAGAAATTGCGGAAGATATCGCAAAAGAAATGATGCCGGGCGAAACAGTGGAAGTTGTTGCTGCTGTAGAAGAAAATTAAATCATTCGGAGGTAAGAATTCATGGTTTCAGCAAGTGATGTAAAAGCCCTGCGCGAACGTTCCGGCGCGGGGATGATGGATTGTAAAAAAGCGCTTCAGGAAGCGGATGGAAATATTGAGAAGGCAAGCGAGCTTTTGAGAGAAAAAGGCCTTGCTGCCGCTGTGAAAAAAGCCGGCAGAATTGCTGCGGAAGGCGTCGTTGGTTCCTATATCCACATGGGTGGAAAAATCGGCGTTTTGGTGGAAGTGAACTGCGAGACAGACTTTGTAGCAAAGACAGACGCTTTCCAGGCCTTTGTTAAGGATATTGCAATGCACATTGCAGCTGCAAATCCGCTGTATGTTTCCGAAGAGGAAGTAGATCCCGCTGTACTGGAAAAAGAGCGTGAAATCCTGATGGCGCAGGCGTTGAATGAAGGAAAGCCTGCGAACGTCGTGGAAAAAATGGTCGAAGGCAGGATCAAGAAGTTCAAAAAAGAGATTTGCCTGCTTGACCAGCCTTTTGTAAAGGATCCGGACAAGACGGTTGCAGACCTTGTGAACGATCAGGTTGGCACGATTGGCGAAAAGATTTCGATTCGCAGATTTACGAGATATGAAATGGGCGAAGGCCTCCAGAAGAGGGAAGACGATTTCCAGAAGGAAGTTATGGAACAGGCTGGCCTTTGATTCGTTAAAATCGCTCAAAAAAGTTAGTCAAAGAGTGTTTATTTGCAAAAGCATTTAAGCACTCTTTTTTTGTATTAGTTAAGTGGCTGGATGACTAAAAAACGGTATAATAAAGCGAAAATATTGATTTATTTCAATGAGTAATTTACGCAATCATTTGTCTTTATGAACGTGCGGGGTAGTATCTAAATGACTGGCATTTCTAATCGAATTATTAGCGAAAGTATTAATTTCCCATCGGTATCACTCGTCTCTAAAGATTTTTTATTTTTCGATAATGCCAATTTACCTATATAACTTTGCAGGGAACAAAAATGGAGGGGATTTCATTCGGATGCTATCATCAAATATCTGATATACGAGATAAATAAGTGAGACTAATATGTTTTTCTGTGTTAAAATCAAATTAAAATTATTAAAGTTCTCTTGATTGATTGGATGGTATTTTTATGACAAATGATGATTTAATCAATCTTTTTGAGAATAATTACAAATACTATTTTGTTATTGTATTTAGTATTGCCCAAAATATAACAGATGCTGAAGATATATTACAAACTGCATTTCTCAAAGCCTATATAACTGATAAACAGAAAATAAAAAACGAGGATATGAAGCGTTGGTTTATTACCGTTTGTAAAAATACGGCAATTACATTTGTGATAAAGCGGGAAAAGGATATGGTCCGGGAACAGCAGTATGTGCTCGATAACGTATCGATTAAGAATGTAGAAGAAGATTCCGTTTTCACAATTATAGTTGAGGAGCAACTGAAAGATATACCACAAGAATTGATTCCGTATTTCAAGGAACTAATATTTCATGGGACTTCTATGAGACAAATATGCAAGAAATATGGTATTCCAAGAGACAAAATGCGATACTGGAAAAAATATTTAGAGAAAGCTGTAAAAAAGTTGTATTGATGATCTTGGCAGTTGTGCTTTGTATGTCAATAACTTGTATTGGCATTTGCAGCAGAGGGGCGCCAGAATCTACAGATTAAGAAGAATAAATACTCCTTATGAAAATTTGCATTTTAAGAGCAGTGCATAATTACTTTGTTCAACTATTTGTTTATAATCAAAATTTGGAACTAAAGTATCTGGTACGTCTATAGTAATTCCGTCAATCAATAACAACAATGGGATATCCTGTCTTCGTTCTACACCAGTTAAATCCTCAGCTCTTATTTCAGATATATTAAGTAATTCATCATAGCTGATATCTAAAGTATTGTCTCTAAGAAAAGCGCTGGATTCAGTATTTCCTTCGTTTGACAAAAGTAGCGTTCCTTTTGGTTTGTCGCTCTCATCAATAAATGCTGCGATTATGCCTTTTTGACCAGTATTATCAGTGGAGCAGATTTCAACTGGTTTTTCAACGAGCGTTCCTTTTCTATATTCTTCAATCCAAACCGATATCTCTTTTGTAGGTTGCGCCCATTCGTATTTGAATAGATATCGCATTCCAACATTCATTGTACTTTCTGCCAAACCATATTTCGCAAACTTATCATTCATTTCCTGTGATATATTACTTATTGGACTTATGTTCCCATCGTCTTCTTTTGTGCAAGAGAATGTAAGCAATAAAGTAAAACATAATAATAATATGACAACAATTTTTTTCATTCTATACCTCCATAATTTTAAAAGAATATGTGAAGATATGCCCCTGCTCAAAATTAGTTTGAGCAGGGGCATAATAAAGAAACTCAAATATTATTATCAAGTGTAATAGGCCAAGTGCCGGTTCCCCTTTTGAAATATACGGTGAAATTGGCTCCTAAGTTTTTGTATGAACTTGTATAAACCCAAGGAGTTACGGTTGAATAACTAAAGGTTCTTGCACCGGGAGAGGGGTATTTATCCGTACTAGATACAACCGAGCCGGTAGGGCCGGGGCCATCAGCCCCATAGGTCAATCGCTGTTTTGTCATGTATACATTACTTCCAAGGGAAGTCCCACTTCCTCCGCCTTGAACTCCACCATAACAACGAGTGATTCTGCGTGTGGCCCCCTTAGATGCGGAGCCATCTTCAAACACCACTGTCATATAAAGCTTGGCATATTTATTACCGTCCCATATTTCACGATAATTACTTCCTCTTTTTGCCAATGTTTTTCTAAGTGAAGTGGTTTCTTCAGGTGTCGTTGCAACAATGGTAACCAGTGTAGAAGTTGTTTCCTGGGTATTTGATACCTCAACAGCTTTAAACTCAACAGTCGTTCCATCGTAACTTACTAATCGAGCTTTACTAAAAAAATCGTCAGGGTTAAATTCATTTTCAAAATTTGCTTCCGCCGCAAAAGTTGTAGTTCCTAAAGAGAAAATGACAGCGATAGCTAATATTACTGATAACGCTTTTTTCATTTTGTTTCTCCTTTTTCAAAGTTAGTTTTTTGTTTTGTTTTATACACTGATTATGTACCTGCATTATTTCTATCATTTTGGCAACTGCACTAGCGTGGTTGGGATTACTTAATTTGTCCAATGGAATCACGCCCTTTCATAAATAATCTTAAATTACGTATTTACTTATATAACCTAGCCATGTAGATATTTGGGGGGTAATTATTAAATTTTTTCTTCTTAGATAGTGATTTAGACGTAATTTGTATAAAATAAGTTAAATCAGAAGAAATTATTGGCATTTACATAACAAATAAGAAATTATCTGATCGCGATTGCCGGATTTTATAGTACAATTTTAAAAGTTGCTTATCAGGAATCGCAGAACATAAAAGTGTTGAAGAACGATTCTTTATTTGGTATAATTTTAAAAGCAAACAAAGCAGTCTTACAGTGAATCAGGTAGAATAATCTGTTTAATCTGTCAGGAGTTTCTAGCAGATATCTGAAAGAAGGCTTTGCTTGTCAGAAAGCATCCAATATTCTTTATTAGGCAGAGGAGCAGGTGATTTTATGACTGACAGAATGATATGGATTCAATGCAGGATGATTGGATTTATTCGCCTCAATTCTGTGGATGACTAGATTTGCACATGGAGGGAACACATTCGTGTTCTCTTTTTTTTAGGTAAATAAACCATATGGAGGAATAACATGGAACCGAAATATAAACGTGTCATTATGAAAATCAGTGGGGAAGCGCTTTGCTCCCCGGAAAACAGGCCGCTTGATTTTGACATTATCAGCAATGTGACGGAGCAGATCATCGAGGTAGCGCAGCAGGGCGTCGAGGTTGGTATTATCGTAGGCGGCGGCAACATCTGGCGCGGTGCGCGCGTTGGCAAGCACATGGATCGGACGACAGCGGACTATATGGGTATGATGGCAACGGTAATCAACGCCCTTGCCCTGCAGGATTCTCTGGAAGAAAAGGGGCTGCAAACGCGCGTGCAGACAGCGATTGAAATGCGCCAGATTGCGGAGCCGTATATTCGAAGGAAAGCAATGAAGCATCTGGAAAAGGGAAGGGTTGTTATTTTTGCATGTGGTACGGGAAACCCTTACTTCTCCACAGATACGGCGGCGGCACTGCGCGCGGCAGAGATGGAAGTGGACCTCATTATGCTTGCAAAGAATGTGGATGCCGTGTATGACAGTGATCCGAAGGTGAATCCGAATGCAAAGCGGTTTGAGTATATCAGCTACATGGACGTAATTAACAAAGGGCTGAGCGTTATGGACAACACTGCGATTACACTTTGCATGGATAATAAGATACCGATCATCGTATTTGGCGTAAATGAACAAAACAGTATCAGGCGCGTTGTAAACGGTGAGGAAATCGGCACGCTGATCAAATAGTTCGTCAAAATAAGGCGAAGTAAGGATTGAGTTTTGAAGTATTTTGCTATACAATATATGGTAGATTAAGAATGCAGCCATTTTTATAAAAATCTGAAAATGATGAAAGGAATGAGTGGTTATGCAAATTAAACATGAGGCTTTGGAAGTGGCCGAAACAAAGATGGATAAAACGCTGGGCGTTTTAAGAAAAGAGTTGGTTAGTATCCGTGCGGGGAGGGCGAACGCACAGCTTCTCGACGGAATTATGGTCGATTATTACGGTACGCCGACACCGATCAACCAGGTCGGAAATATTGCTGCGCCAGAGCCAAGGCTTTTGACAATTTCGCTTTGGGATGCGAGCATGCTTCACGAGGTTGAAAAAGCAATCCAGGCTTCTGACCTTGGAATCAATCCGGCCAATGACGGAAAGATCATCCGTCTTGCTTTCCCGGAGATTACAGGCGAAAAACGCCAGGAGCTTGTCAAACTGGCAAAGAAACGGGCGGAGGAAGCCAAAATAGCGATCCGTTCCATTCGCCGTGACGCAAATGAAGCGTTTAAAAAAGACAAAAAGGCCAGTGTTGTAACCGAGGATGATTTTGATATTCTGGAGAAAGAAATACAGACGCTGACGGATAAGAAAATCAAGGAAGCGGATGAAATACTCGCGGCGAAGGAAAAGGAAATCACAGAAATATGACGGAGCTTCTTGGCCTGCCGCTCAATGAGGCGGTATCCATATTGGAAAGGAAACATCAGCCATATGATGTCAAAATGTATTATTCCTATAAGCCTTCGGATGATGTGGATTCTCGGCGGGTTATCCGTGTGAAGGAAACAGGCGGGGTTTATGAGCTTGTTGTGAGTGAATTTAAGACAAAGGTGAATAAGACGTCTCAGGGCTGATGCCTTGGGACGCAATTTTTAAAAAGAGATTTTGAGGAGAAATTACATTGGGGTTGTTTTCGAAAAAACGTTCGGCTGAATTGACAGAGCTTGATTTACATAAGCTGCCAAGGCATGTTGCCGTCATCATGGATGGGAATGGCAGGTGGGCAAAAAAGCGCATGATGCCGAGGGTAGCCGGGCATCGCGCGGGCATGAGCAAGGTTAAAACAATCATCCGCATGAGCAGCGATATCGGAATCAAATATTTAACGCTTTATGCGTTTTCTACAGAGAACTGGAAGCGGCCCAAGGAGGAAGTCGGCGCTCTTATGGGGCTGTTGATCGAGTATTTACAGCGCGAGCTTGACGAGATGCACGAACGAAACGTTATTTTTAATACGATTGGCGATATCACCAAACTTCCGCAGCCGGTGATCGAAGTGCTTGAAAACGCGAAAAAAAAGACGAAAAACAATACCGGGCTTACGCTTAATATTGCGCTGAATTATGGTTCGCGCACAGAAATAGCACAGGCAGTGAGAAGCATAGCGCAGGAAACAAAGGACGGAAAAATTGCTGTTGATGAGATTGATGAGCAAATGATTTCTGATCATCTGGAAACCTCAGGACAGCCGGATCCGGACTTTATGATCCGCACGAGCGGCGAAGAGCGGCTATCCAATTATCTGCTTTACCAGCTGGCTTATGCAGAGTTTTATTTTACGCCGGTTTATTGGCCGGACTTCGATGAAAAAGAATATGAAACCGCTTTGATCGAATATCAAAACAGACAGCGCCGTTATGGCGGACTGTAAGGAGAATATATGGGAAAAAGGATACTTGTTGCAATCCCAATCGTAATCATTGTTGCCCTCGCCGTTTTTTTACAGGGGTGGGTGCTTGCCGTTTTTGTGGCGGCTCTTGCATGTATGTGCCAGTATGAAATCGTACGGGCAATGGACTCGAATGGAAAGCCTGTCGTTAAAACAATGAGTTTCATTTTTACGGGCATTTTGGCGTTGCTTTTCCTGCTGACTTATCAGCAGAATTTTGAATATTACAGCTTTACATGGCTGACGCCGACGGTTGTAATTGCTTTGTTCGTGATCCTTATTATGGCGACTTTCATTGTGGCAATGTTTTCCAAAAAGCACACGATAGAAAGCGTATCGAATACGATTTTTACGTTTGTGTATCCGCAAATGTTTTTTATTTTATTCTATTTTTTGATTCTGAATGTCCCTGCCCAGCAAACGGGAGCGGAATGGTTTCCGGGGGTGATGCTGACAGACCGGTATATTCGCACATTAATCCTTTTGCTGATGGTGTTCCTTCCGGCAATGTTTTCGGATACGGTTGCATATTTTATTGGGAAAGCTTTTGGGAAGACAAAGCTTTGTCCGTCTATCAGTCCGAAAAAAACTGTGGCCGGGTGCGTCGCGGGAATTGTTGGCGGGGTAATTGCAGCGGTGCTGATCTGGCTGATTTTTGATAATATGGTCTATATTGCGGGGCATTATATTGAACTGCAACCGTTTATCAATTATGCAATCTCCGGCGCGGTGCTTGCGATTATTTCCCAGTTTGGTGATCTTTCCGCTTCGTTCATAAAGCGTTCACTGAATATTAAGGATTTTGGCAAGATTTTGCCGGGGCACGGTGGTATAGTAGACAGGATGGATAGCGTATTGTTTTGCATTCCCGTCGTATTTTTGATTTCAACGATGATGTTTATCTGACTTTAGGAGTTTATAGGTTGAAGAAATTATCGATACTCGGCGTGACCGGTTCTGTGGGACAGCAGACTGTGGACACGGTGAGGCAATATCAGGATGAAATGAAAGTTGTTTGTATCTCTGCACACAGGGATATAGAGCAGCTTGCAAGGATAGCAAACGAGCTGCAGCCGGAGTATGTGGCGATCACCGGAACGGATGCTGGCACCGCTGAGCTTGAGGCAATGCTGTGCTATGACGCGAAGGTGCTTAGTGGGAAAACTGCGCTTGTGGATGCCTGCACAGCAGGGGAGCCTGACATGGTGGCTCTTTCCGTGCTTGGGATTGCAGGGCTGCCGGCATTTGAAGAGTGCCTGAAAAAGAAGATACCGGTGGCGCTTTCCAACAAGGAATCGCTTGTTTGCGGCGGGCAGGTCGTAAGGGATATGATCGACCGTACGGGAACGCTCGTATTGCCTGTGGATAGCGAGCATTCGGCAATTTTTCAATGTCTGAATAATTGTTATGATGTCTCTGAGGTAAGTAAGCTATGGATTACGGCGTCTGGCGGGCCGTTTTTGAATTGGACAAAGGAACAAATAGATCATGCGCCGCTTGAAAAAGCCCTCAGGCATCCCAAGTGGTCGATGGGGCAGAAAATAACGATTGATTCCGCGTCCCTTGCAAATAAAGGGCTGGAAGTGATTGAAGCGCATTTTATGTACCGGATGCCTGTGGATCGAATCAAGGTGCTTGTACATCCGCAAAGCCTGATACATTCCATGGTTGAATGGAAAGACGGTTCTGTGACGGCGCAGCTTGGACCGGTGGATATGCGTATGCCTATCCAAAAAGCGCTTTTGTACCCGCAGATGTTTGAAAATCCAACCATCGAGCCTCTTGATTTTTACGAAATCAGCAAGCTGGAGTTTATCAAGCCGGATTTTGAGCAGTTTCCGTGTTTAAGGCTTGCATACGACGCAATCGAAACGTCGACGACGGCAGTTTATAATACGGCAAATGAAGTGGCAGTGGATTATTTCCTGCGGGGACGCATGGAATTTTACAGGATTTATGAGATTATCCACGAGAGTATGCAGAAATTTTGCGGTATCCGGCCGCAAAGCGTTGCGGAAATCATGGAGCTTGATACAGACGTCCGAAAGTATGCGCAAAGTATGCTTTCGGACGATTCGGGAGGAAAATAGTTGCAGATTGTAATCAGCATTGTCGTAACATTATTGGTGCTGACGGGGCTTGTTGTAGCGCATGAGTTCGGACACTATATTGTTGCGAAAAAACGTGGAATTAAGGTCGCAGAATTTGCGAT
Source organism: Christensenella sp. KGMB01412 (assembly GCF_055522415.1). Classification (NCBI taxonomy): domain Bacteria; kingdom Bacillati; phylum Bacillota; class Clostridia; order Christensenellales; family Christensenellaceae; genus Christensenella; species Christensenella sp. KGMB01412. The sequence goes on from NZ_JBVFVW010000001.1 coordinate 353,318, forward strand.
TGGCTTTGGGCCCAAACTAATTAAATGGCGCCGGAATGAAACAGAGTTTTCGATTCGACCTTTTTTTATCGGAGGATTTAACCGGTTTGCAGATGATGAGGAAAAGGATCCTGTTCCGGGAGATTTTCGTGCGGCTTCGCTGAAGAGCCGTTTCCTGACAATCATCGCGGGGCCGGCAATGAATGTAATTGTAGCGGTTATCCTGTCGGTTGTTGTACTGATGGCTGCCGGGACGAACCAGATTGCCGTTCACAGCGTGAGCGCAGATTCTCCTGCGGCGCAGGCGGGAATACAGGAAGGCGATATCGTAAAAAGCTACAATGGCGTGGATATCCAATTACAGTACGATTGGCAGGATGCGATTGGAAAACAAAAAACGGGCGACAGCCTGCCGCTTGTTATCGAGCGGGATGGAAAGGAAATGTCGCTCAATGTTCCATACATGCAAAATGAAGATGGACAGAAGCTCATCGGGATTGAGGTGAATCCTTATGGACCAATTAAAACCTTCAATTTTTTTGAAGCGATAGGTCTCAGTTTTAAGTGGCTTTTCATGGTGACGAGGGAGATGCTGCAGTCCCTGGGCCAGTTGTTCTTCATGGGGCAGGGGATTGAAAACATGGCGGGTATCGTCGGAGTGACACAAATGGTGGGAACCGTCGCCATATCAGGCGGTTTTTACAGCGTGCTGTCGTTATCTGCCCTTTTGAGCGTGAATCTTGCAATCGTCAATCTTTTGCCGATTCCTGCGCTCGATGGAGGAAAGATCGTGCTTTACGCTGTGGAAGGAGTTCGGAAAAAGCCTGCTTCTCCAAAGGTGGAAGGCGCACTGAATATGATTGGAATGGTCCTGATATTTGGACTTGCAATTTTCCTGGTGTTTCAGGATATACACCGAATGCTGGTTTAGCTGGTGAAAGGAATGAGACGATGAAAACAAGGGAAGTCAATGTCGGCGGCGTTTGTATCGGCGGGAAAAATCCGATTGCGATCCAATCCATGACAAATACGGACACAAAGGACGCCCGCGCGACGATAGCGCAGATTAAGGAACTCGAAAAAGCAGGATGTGAGATCGTACGGTGCGCCGTATACGACGAAGAGTGCGCGGCTGCGCTCAGAGAGGTCAGAGAGCAGATTTCTATTCCGCTGGTAGCAGATGTACATTTTGATGCTATGGTGGCAGTCGCAGCGATTGAGAATGGCGTCGACAAAATCCGTATCAACCCGGGCAATATTGGAGGAGCAGATAAAATTGCGCTTGTCGTGGACGCTGCAAAAGCGCATCATATTCCGATCAGGGTAGGAGCGAATGCAGGCTCGCTCTCAAAAGAAATGCTGGAGCGCTTTGGAGGCCCTACCGCGCAGGCGCTTGTGGAAAGTGCGATTAACAATATCCGCATTTTGGAGCGGGCGCATTTTGAGGACATTGTGGTTTCTATAAAATCATCGAATGTTCCGGTATGCGTGGAGGCCTATCGCAGTATTTCAAGAAAAGTGAACTATCCGCTGCATCTTGGAGTAACGGAAGCCGGAACCTATAAAATGGCGGTTATTAAATCGTCGATTGCGCTTGGCGCGTTGATTCTGGATGGAATTGGGGATACGATCAGGGTATCGATCACAGGCGATCCAGTGCAGGAAGTTTATGCTGCAAAGGATATTTTGAAAAGCTGCGGACTGCGGGAAACAGGCGTGGAGATTATATCATGCCCGACCTGCGGAAGATGCACGATAGATATTGAAAAAATTGCCGCAAATGTGGAACGTTTTACGCAAAATATAGATATCCCCATTAAAATTGCAGTAATGGGGTGCGCTGTGAACGGCCCGGGCGAGGCGCGCGAGGCAGACATTGGCATCGCTGGCGGAAGAGGGGAAGGGCTCCTGTTTTCGCACGGAAAGGTTATCAAAAAAGTAGATGAATTCGACATACTTCCAGAGCTGAGGCGTATGATTCTGGAACTGGTTGACGAAAGGAAAAACGAAAAGTGAACGCTCTCATAAACGATTTGACAAAAGTGCTGGACAAAATCAAAAAAAACAATCGTTTTCAGGATTTGATTGAATTTGACCGGGTTGAATTACTTTCAGACGAGGGAGCCTTGGAAGCATTTTTCAAAACCTCAAAACATCTTTCCCCCGTTGAGTTTATAAAAATAAGGGAAGAGCTTTCAAAAGAATGCAACAAAAAAGTAAAAATATCCCTTGACCAGTCTGGATATGCGCAGGAGCTGCGTGAAAACAGCGTGTCTCTCGAGCAGCATTTGAAGGACTTTTTGATCCTTTCAGAGCCAACGGTCATGCCCTTTGTAAAGGGCGCGCAGATTACGCTTAAGGATAACCTTCTTGAAATTGTTTTTGAGACAGAAATGGGCGAGAATATTTTCGGTGTGATGAATCTGGGACGATTGGCGGAAAGGTTTCTTTGTGATACCTACGGAATTCAGGTTGCTGCCCGGACGACGGTGTCAGGGGAAGCAAAGAGTGAGTATGAGCCGTCCGGCGAAGTGCAGGACGCGATTGCAACTCCCGTAGCGTCTGAGAGCAGGCATGCAAAACGGTCTGTTATGTTTTCCGCGCCGCCGCCGGACGAGGCGCCACCGGAGACAGAAGCGGATGCGACAGGCGGCATTCCGGAAAGTACGGCGAGGCCTGCCGCACGCATGGAGCGAAGCGCAGGAACTGCTGCGCTTACAAAGATTTGCGATTTACAGGTGGATACCCGCAGCACGATTGAGGGCGAGGTCGTTTTTACTGAGGACAAGGAACTCAAAAACGGCGAGCTTATAAAACATAAATTTGTATTGAGCGATTATACATCAAGCATTACCTGTTTTTTCCTTGAAAGCAGCAAATACAGAACCAAGCTTACCGCACCCCAAAAAGGCCAGTGGGTTGTTGTTACAGGACTTTGTGCGGATGACACCTTCGAACATGAAAAAACGGTCAAAGCACAAAAAATCGAAAAATCCAACCACAAGGACAGGCAGGATAATGCCGAGGTGAAGCGCGTTGAGCTCCATACGCATACGCAGATGTCTGCGCAGGATGGTGTTTCGGACGTGAAAAAGATTGTAGCGCGTGCGGCGCAATGGGGGCACAAAGCAATCGCAATTACGGATCACGGCGTGGTGCAGGCTTTTCCGGACGCTGCCAACGCAGCAAAGGCGAATGGAATACATCTCATATATGGCGTAGAAGCGTATATGATCGACGATACGAAAAAAATATATGACTCCAACCAGGCAAAAAAATTTGAAGACGAGTACGTTGTATTTGATATTGAGACGACCGGACTTTCCCATATTAACTGCGATATCACTGAAATCGGTGCTGTGCGTGTGCAAAACGGCGAAATTACGGACCGTTTCCAGACGTTTGTAAAACCGTCAAAGCCGATTCCGCCTAAAATCGTTTCATTGACGGGAATCACGGACGATATGGTAAAGGACGCGCCGCTTCCCGAGCAGGCTCTGGCCGAATTGAAAGAATTTTGCGGGGACGACTCCGTATTGGTGGCGCACAATTCTGATTTTGATACGAAGTTCATATTCCATAAATCAAAGGCGTTTGGGATAACCTATCAGAACAAGGTAGTGGATTCGCTTGCGTTGTGCAGGCTTGCTTTTCCACGGCTGAAAAACCATAAACTCAATACGGTAGCGGCACATCTTCGTATTCCGCTTGAGCATCACAGGGCTGTAAACGACGCAATTTGTACGGCAAAAATAATGCTGGAATGCTTTGATGAATTCCGTAAGCTCGGCGCGGAGGATATGCAGGGGGTAAACAACCTCTTTTTGGAGAACAGCAATGGCAAAAGTGCCAAGACTTACCACACGATTATATTGTGTAAAAATAAGCGGGGACTGCGCAATCTCTATAAATTGATATCCCATGCGCATCTGGATTATTTTTACCGCAAACCCCGAATGCCAAAAAGCCTGATTGAAGAGCACAGGGAGGGCCTTATAATCGGCTCTGCCTGTGAGGCTGGCGAGCTTTACCAGGCGCTTCTTGCGGGGGCGGGCGAGAAGAAGCTCGAGCAAATCGCGTCCTTTTATGATTATTTGGAAATACAACCCGTCGCAAACAACGAGTTTATGGTTAAGCAGGGAATCCTTGCAAGCACGCAGGACATACGCCAGTGCAATAAGCGGATTGTGGAGCTGGGGAAAAAGCTTGGCAAGCTTGTTGTGGCGACCTGCGACGTTCACTTTCTGGATCCGCACGAAGAATATTTTCGCCGTATTATTTTCCAGATACAGGGCTATGACGATACACAGCAGGCCCCGCTTTATTTGCGTACGACAGATGAAATGCTCAAGGAGTTTGCCTATCTGGGAGAAGAAACGGCCTTTGAAGTTGTTGTAGAGAACTCCAATAAGATTGCGGACATGACGGAAGAAATCGAACTTTTTCAGTCGGAGACGGCAATGCCGAGCATTGAAGGCGCATCTGAAAAAATAACGGAGCTTGCGTTTAAAACGGCAAAGGAAAAATATGGAGATCCTCTCCCGGAGATGATTGAGGCAAGGCTAAAACGCGAACTGGACTCAATCGTTGGACATGGATTTTCCGTCCTTTATTACAGCGCCCACAGGCTTGTAAAAAAATCGAACGAAGACGGTTATCTGGTTGGTTCAAGGGGATCGGTTGGTTCCAGCCTTGCGGCAACCATGACGGGTATTACGGAGGTAAATCCATTGCCGCCGCATTATGTATGCCCGAACTGCAAGCATTCGGATTTCAATGTCGATAAGGAAAAGTATCCTTCAGGCGTTGATTTGCCGGATGCGAAGTGCCCGAAGTGCGGGACGCAGTATTTGAAAGACGGATATGATATCCCGTTTGAGGTATTCCTTGGAATCGACGCAGACAAGGTGCCTGATATTGACCTGAACTTTTCCGGTGAATATCAGCCTGTCGCGCATAAATACACGGAGGTTTTGTTTGGAAAAGGCCACGTCTTCCGGGCAGGAACGATCAGCGCGGTCAAAGATAAAATTGCCTATGGCTACGTCAAAAAATTTCTGGAGCAAACGGGCACCTATGCGAATGAAGCGGAAATAAACCGCTTGGTGCAAGGCGTTTCCGGTGTGAAAAAGACCACAGGGCAGCATCCGGGAGGCATTGTTATTGTCCCCAAAGAAATGGAAGTATATGATTTTACGCCGGTGCAAAAGCCTGCGGATTCTGCGGATGCCGAGTGGGTTACGACGCATTTTGATTTCAACTCCATGCACGACATCCTGATCAAGCTGGATATCCTCGGCCATGATGTTCCTACCATCATAAGGCTGTTGCAGGACGCCACCGGTATCGATCCGCTGACAATACCGCTTGACGACCAGCCCACGATGAAGCTTTTCTCCGGGCTGGAGCCGCTTGGCCTCAAATCAAAGGATTTGCTTGGGATCCAGACGGGTACGCTGGGCATTCCGGAATTTGGCACAAAGTTCGTACGGCAAATGCTGATGGATACCAAGCCAACGACAATGTCGGAAATCGTTCGTATCAGCGGGCTCTCCCATGGTACGGACGTATGGCTGGGAAACGCGCAGGACCTGATTAAGGCGGGCACATGCACCCTGAAGGAAGCCATTTGTACCCGCGATGATATTATGAACTATCTGGTGGACAGGGGCGTGGAAAAGCGCATGGCATTTTTCATTATGGAGGCGACCAGAAAAGGAAAGATCGCAAAGAACGGTTTTTCGGAGGATATGCAAAAAGCGCTTGACGACGCGCATATCGCAGACTGGTTTGTGGAATCGTGTAAAAAGATCAAATACATGTTCCCAAAAGCGCATGCGGTTGCTTATGTCATTATGGCTTATCGCATCGCATATTGTAAGGTACATTATCCGCAAGCCTTCTATTCCTCTTATTTCACAGTTCGTTCAGGCGATTTTGACGCGTCTTACGTCGCCGGCGGGCTCGATGATATTAAGAAAAACTGGCAGATGCTGGAAAGCAATGGAAATGCGACCGCGAATGAAAAGAATATGGCGACCATGCTTGAAGTAGCGTGCGAGATGTATCTGAGGGGCATTCACTTTTTGCCGGTAGATCTCGAAAAATCCGACGCGGAGAAATTTTTGATTGAAGAAGGGGGGCTGCGGCTTCCGTTCCTTTCCATTCCAAAGCTTGGCGGTAACGCTGCCGCGAAGGTTGTGGAAGAACGCGAGCGGGGCGCATTTTTATCGATAGAAGACCTTCGCAAACGCGCAAAGCTTTCGTCCTCCGTCATCGAAGAAATGCAGAAAATGGGAACGCTTACCGGATTATCGCAGACCAACCAGCTGAGTTTGTTTGATTTTTAATCGAATAAAACAGTTGTAATTGACTATTCGCCGATGCGGCTATATAATATATAAGTGAGTTTTTAGCTGCAATAGAGGGGAAACGTTGTTTTTTATTATTGCGTAAGCATTCAGCTGCCTGTGCGCAAAAGGCGTGCGTGTAGCTGAATTTTCACTGCGGGCAAAGGCTTGATTTTTGTCTGACAATCAAAATAGGAGGGAACAATTGATGAAGAAACGAAGCTTAGTTGGAATTATCGTTACGTTCATACTGATCGCTTTGTTGTGTTTTGTTGTCATCAACGGTTTCGATGTTGGGATTTATGAAATCAGGCCACTGAATGGTATCCAACAGGGACTGGACTTAACCGGCGGAGTTTATACCGTCTATCAGGCGCAGGATACGTCTGTAGATGATTTTGACAGCAAGATGGATGGTGCGATGCTTATTTTCAGGGACCGCCTTGATGCGAAGGGATTTACGGAGGCGACCGTAACCAAACAGGGAAACGATAAGATTCGTGTGGAAATCCCGATCAACGCCACAAGTGAGATGCAGGATCCGAATGAGGTGGCCGCATTTATTGGTACACCGGCAAAGCTGGAGTTTGTAGATCCGAACGGCGATACGATTTTTGATGGAAGCAAGATCAAAAGCGCACAGGCCGGACAGGACTCGCAAACCCAGAAATATATCGTCAGCTTTGAACTGGACGAAGAAGGCGCGAAGCTTTTTGCGGATGCAACCACAACATTTTTAGGGCAGAATATTTCGATTACGGTTGATGGAGAAACGATTTCCACGGCAACCGTGCAGTCCATCATTGCAGGCGGGAAGGGCCAGATTTCAGGCAACTTTACCCTGGAAGAAGCGCAAAACCTTGCGATGCAAATTGAAAGTGGCGCGTTGCCTCTTGAAATGAATGAAATCGAGGTGCGTTCCATCAGTGCAACGCTTGGATATGGCGCGCTGCAAAACAGCATTTATGCGGGTATCATCGGTCTGATCATACTGTTTGCGTTTATATTGATCTATTACAGGTTGCCGGGACTTACGGCATGTATGGCGCTTTTGGTATATATTTGCTTTGTAATGCTGCTTTTGGCAAGCGTTCCGGGCGTGCAGCTTACGCTCCCGGGCATTGCGGGTATCATACTTGGTATCGGTATGGCGGTCGATGCGAACGTCATTATATTCGAGCGCTTTAAAGAAGAATTCCGGACAGGCAAGACCTTGAGGACTTCGTTTAACGCGGGTTTCCAAAAAGCGTTTGTGACAATCCTCGATTCGAACGTTACGACGCTCATCTGCGCGATTGTGCTTGCCGTATTTGGAACGGGTACGCTTAAGAGCTTCGCTTACACGCTGATTATCAGTATCATCGTATCGATGATATCGGCGCTCTTGATTACCAAAGGAATACTTAAGATGTTTATCAACCTTAACATCAAAAATCCAAATGTGTTTATGGCGAAAGCAAAGCAAATCAGGGAAGCGGCAAAGGCTGCCAGGGAAGGGGGAAATGCGTAATGAAAATCACGAAACATTTCAAAAAATTCCTGATCCTTCCGATTGCGATCATTGTACTGGGTATCGTGTTTGGCTTTGTGAATGGAGGCCTTAACCTCGGTATTGACTTTACGGGCGGCAGTATAATCACCATTGACATGAAGGGCGAATTCGATACCAATGTGGTTGAGGATGCGCTTAAAAATAACGGAATGGGAGATTCGCCGATTGTAAAAGCCGGCGACGGCTATACGCAGGCGGAAATCCGTATGCGTGACTTAAACGATGAAGAGCTCCAGTCCACGACAAACGACGCAATCCTTGCGGATCTGCAAACCACTTATCCTGACGCGGAAATCGTAACGGTAGATAAGGTGGGCGGCGTGGCAAGCAGCGAACTTGTACGAAACGCATTTCTTGCGGTTGCAGTAGCATGTGGATTGATGCTGATTTATATTTGGATCAGGTTCCAGCTTTATAATGGTATCAGCGCAGTTATTATGCTGATTCATGACGTGGGAATCATGATTGCGATCATGTGCATTATGCAAATACAGATCAACAGTGCGTTTATTGCGGCGTGCCTTACAATCGTCGGCTATTCGATTAACAATACGATTGTTATTTTTGACAGAGTGCGTGATAATCTGACAATAGCAGGTGTAAAAAAGCTGCCAAGGCCGGAGATAGCGGACATCAGCATCAAGGAGACGCTCACGAGGACAATGAACACCTCCATAACGACGCTGATTATGATCGTATGCCTTTATATTTTTGGCGTACCGGCCATCAAGGAATTTTCCTTCCCGATCATCGTCGGACTGTTGGCAGGCGTTTATTCGTCCGTATTCCTCGCGGCTCCGATGTGGGCGCTTATGGCAGACCGTTTTGATAAAAAACAAAATCAGGCAAAGGCAAGCGGAAACAAGAAAAAGAAAAAGGCGCAGAAAAAGCCTGCGAAAGCATGATTCTGCGGATTTGCTTGTATATCAACAAGTAAACGTAATTGGATAACAAAAAGACCTTCTCTCAAAAGGAGGTCTTTTTTAAAAGGAAAACGTATGCGATATATCCTGAAACAAAAGGAACAACTGAATACGCAGGAGAATGCTGTGAAAGAGTTGTGCGGTGCGCTCAAAATTTCGAAGATTACAGCAAGGCTTTTGTGTGCGCGCGGTATTTGTGATGTCGGGCAGGCGCGCGAATTTTTAAATCCGGACATCAGCCAGTTGAACGATCCATATTTGTTTCACGATATGCGCGATGCGGTCAGTACAATTAAGCATATGATTGCAACTGGCGGCAGAATATGCGTTTATGGAGATTACGACGCGGATGGTATTTCAGCAAGCGCGATTTTATACCAGACGTTGATTCAAATGGGCGCGAACGTAGAGGTGTTCCTTCCCAACAGGATGGAGCATGGATACGGACTATCGACGGAAAACATTAAAAACCTTACGGATATTTCACTGCTGATCACGGTGGATTGCGGCATCACCAATGTGGAAGAGATCGCCCTCGCGCACGAAATGGGAATGAAGACAATCGTTACCGACCATCACGAGTGCCCGCATGTGCTGCCAAGGGCTGATTACATCATCAACCCTAAAAATCCGAAGGAAAAGTATCCTTTTGATTCGTTGTGCGGCGCGGGAGTTGCGTTTAAGTTGTCTCAGGCGCTGATCGGCGATGATGCGCTTGGTATGATCGATATCGCAGCGCTTGCTACAATCGCGGATATCGTACCGCTTGTCGGTGAAAATCGTGTGATTGCATCGCTGGGGCTAAAACGTATCAACGAAGAGCCGAATCCGGGGATTGCCGCACTGATAAAACAGGCGTGTGCGAAGCGCGCGGGTGAAGTGGACGCACAGACTGTGTCGTTTGTTTTAGCACCGCGTATCAATGCTGCAGGGCGGATATCAACGGCAAGGATTGCCTTTGAGTTATTAACGGAAAAAGACGGGAATACGCTTGATCGGCTTGCTGAAGAGCTTTGCAGCCTGAATGCGGATCGGCAGCAGCGCCAGGAAAAGGTTGTGAGTGAGGCGCTCGGCATGCAGGAGGAAGAAGGCGACGAACAGGACTGGTTGATTCTTCTGTATCAAAAGGACTGGGATATTGGAATCGTAGGACTTGCGGCGTCCAAGGTATCGGAAAGATACACGAGGCCAACGATTTTGCTTGGCGAATCCGAACCGGGAGTCTATACCGGTTCTGCACGCAGTATCCCTGGGGTGAATATATATGAAGCCATGAGCTCGCAGGGAAAACTATTTGAAAAATTTGGCGGCCATGCCGGCGCGGCGGGGCTTACGCTTAAAGAAGAAAATTTACCGGTTTTGCGCCATCGGCTGAATGAATATATGAAGGAGCACTATAACGAAGAGGTTTTCCGGCCTTTAAAGACTTACGATCTCGAAATTGTTCCGGCAGATATTTCAAACTCACTCATTCGGGAATTTGATTGTTTAAGGCCGTTTGGTTTCAAGAACGAGCAGGTGGAGGTGCTGATTCGAAATGCCAGAGTCAGTGATATCCGTTCGATCGGCGAGGATAAGCACGCGAAATTTTTGCTTGGAAAAGGTGGCAAAAGTGTGAACGGCGTTATTTTTGGAACGCAGGCGGTGGATGTGCCGGAATGTGCTGACGCGGTGGGAACGCTTAACATCAATACATACGACAATAAACCACAGATGATCGTGAATACGTTTTCTTATCAGGAGACAGCAGGCGAGCTCGTCAGGACGATGAAAAAGCACCTGCTGGGCATAAAAAAGGCGAAACAGCAGGATATTGATACATACTTTATGGAACGAGACAGGCTGCTTCAGGTCTATGTGGTTTTAAAAGGAATCAGCGACCAGAAAATTTCTTTTGCGGACGAAGGAGCGATGACTGCTTTTCTGCAAAAGTATGTGCAGGGTATCACAATCCCCAATATTTGTTTTGCCTTGCTTGTTTTTGAGGAAATAAGTTTGCTAGATATCAAAAAAAATGATAGAATACACATTATGATACGCTCTGGAAAGCGTGATTTAAGCGAAAGCGGAACGTATCAAAAGTTTCTTTTAGGGAGAGCTCATAATGGACCTGAAATCTAAAATCAGAAATATCAACGATTTTCCGGAAAAAGGCGTTATATTTCGGGACATCACAACACTCATCAAGGATGCGGAAGCATTCGCGTATGTGACGGAAACAATGGCGGAACAGGTAAGCGGACAGGATATCGATATGATTGTGGTGCTTGATGCGCGCGGATTCCTGTTTGGAGCGCCGGTTGCGTATCTACTGAAAAAGGGCGTTGTACCTGTGCGTAAGAAGGATAAACTTCCGGCGGAAACTTATCAGGTGGAATACGCGCTTGAGTATGGCACAGGTAGTCTCGAAATGCACAAAGACGCATTGGAAAAAGGAATGCGCGTTGCTATTTTTGACGATTTGCTGGCTACAGGCGGCACTGCAAAGGCTGCGTGCGAGCTTGTGGAAAAGGCGGGAGCGCAGGTTGCGTCCCTTAATTTTGTAATTGAACTGAAGGATTTACGCGGACGGGAAAAACTCGAAGGTTATCAGCTTTTTTCTTTGTTGGAATATTAAGCGGGACAGGCAGGGGAGAATTGGGTGTCGGACTTTTATAAGGATTTTATCAGGCGGCATAAATTAGAATATGATCCTATGGTGGAAAAAGCGTTCCAGATGGCGGAGAAGGCGCATGAAGGCCAGCTGCGTCATTCCGGCGAGCCCTTTTTTACGCATCCTCTTGCGGTCGCGGATATTATTGCGGATCTGGGCCTCGACAACACCACGATTATTGCGGGCATCCTGCATGATTCGGTTGAGGATACCGTTATCACCAACGAGGACATTGCGCGCGAGTTCAATCCTGAGATTGTAAAGCTCGTTGACGGCGTGACAAAGCTCAAAAATTATGATTTTAAGACGCGCGAGGAACAGCAATGGGAGAGCTTACGCAAAATGTTCCTTGCCATGGCGTCGGATATTCGCGTGGTCATTATCAAGCTTGCCGACAGGCTGCACAATATGCGTACGCTCAAATACCAGTCGGAAAACAAACAGATTGAAAAAGCAACGGAAACGCTGGAAATATATGCGCCGCTTGCACACCGGCTTGGAATCAGCACGATTAAGTGGGAGTTAGAAGATTTATCTTTGAAATTCCTGCATCCGGACGAATATTTTGAGATTGCCAATAAGATTGCCTCGACGCGCGCAGAGCGTGAAAAGCAAATCAATTCCGTTATTGTAAAGCTTGAGGATAAGCTCTCGGAAATGAAAATCAAAGCGGAGATCGAAGGCCGCCCCAAACATATTTACAGCATCTATAAAAAGATGAAGGAAAAGCACAAGGTCTTTGAGGAGGTTTACGACCTGATTGCAATCAGGATCATCGTATCCAGCATCAAGGATTGTTACGGAGTTTTGGGAACGGTCCACACGATGTGGAAACCGATTCCCCTGCGTTTTAAAGATTATATTGCAGTACCCAAGCAGAATATGTATCAGTCGCTGCATACGACGTTGCTGGGTGAGGACGGAAAACCCTTTGAGGTACAGATTCGCACCTACAATATGCACCGTACGGCAGAATACGGTATCGCCGCACACTGGAAATATAAAGAAGGCGGCAAGGGCGACCAGATGGATTCCAAGCTGGCGTGGCTCAGGGAACTGATGGAGTGGCAGAACGACCTTAAGGATTCCAAGGAATTCATGGAAACCCTGAAGGTGAACATTTTTGCCGATACTGTTTTTGTGTTTACTCCAAAGGGCGACGTAAAAGATTTTGTGAATGGCGCTACGCCGCTTGATTTTGCGTACAGCATCCATAGTGCGATCGGAAACAAATGCGTTGGCGCGAAGGTAAACGGAAAGATTGTACCGCTTGATTATCAGCTGCAGACGGGCGATATCGTCGATATCATTACCTCTAATTCGGCTACGCCAAGCAGGGACTGGCTCAAATTTGTAAAAACAGCGCAGGCGCGCAGCAAGATCAAACAATGGTTTAAAAAGCAGCTGAAGGAAGAAAATATTGTAAAAGGCCGCGAAATGCTTGAAAAAGAAGCAAAGCGGCAGGGTTATGCGCTCCATGACCTGCTCAAGCCGGATTGGCTCTCTGTTTTATACAAACGGTTTACGCTCAATTCGCAGGATGATATGTTTGCCGCAGTCGGTTACGGCGCGATTTCGGTCAACCAGATTCTTTTAAAGCTGATCGAACAATATAAGATCGCGAATAATATCGACACGGGAACGGAAGAACTGAAAATTGTCAAACGCACGGGCAAAGGTTCGGAGGATGATATCAAAGTAAAAGGCAGCACAGGGCTTGCCGTGCGCTTTGCAAAGTGCTGTAATCCGGTGCCGGGGGATGATATCATTGGATATATCACGCGTGGGCGGGGTGTGTGCGTACACACAAAAGAATGTAAAAATTTACATGATGTTGATAAGGAACGCCTGATCGACGTTGCATGGGCCGGAGACCAGACGACCTCATATAATGTCGAAGTACAGATTGTCGCGGACGACAGGCCGGGCCTTATGGTAGAAATATCGCAGGCTATGTATAATACCGGCAGGGATATTACGGCAATCAACGCACATTCGGCAAAAAATGGCAGTGCGACGATCTCGTTGCGTTCGAATATTACGTCTGTGCAGGACTTAGGCGATCTGATAAACAAGTTGAAGAGCCTGAAAGGCGTGCATGAAGTATCGCGTGTGAATTATTGAGGGGCTGTAGATGAGAGCGGTTGTGCAGCGTGTGAAAAATGCGTCCGTATCGGTGGACGGCGACATTGTCGCAAAAATAGATGCAGGTATTGTGGTGCTTCTTGGCATCGCGCAGGACGATACGGTAAAGGATATGGAATATATTGCGGACAAGTGTGTCAATCTACGGATATTTGAGGATGGACAGGACGTAATGAACCTTTCTCTTAAGGATATCGGCGCGGAGCTGTTGCTTGTATCACAGTTTACGCTTTATGGGGACGCGCGAAAGGGAAGGCGCCCAAGCTATATCAAAGCCGCGCCGCCTGAGGATGCGCGGGATCTTTTTGAACAGTGCATTTATATATTCCGCGAACGGTGCGACAGGCTGCAGACCGGGACGTTTCAGGCTGATATGGACGTTGCGCTTGTAAACGACGGGCCTGTTACGATCCTGCTTGACAGCAGAAAAGAATTTTAGGACGGTAGCAATGAAAATTATAACGATAGTAACCGGTGGGTTACAGGAAAATGCTTATATTGCGTATGACGAGGCTACGAATAACGCAGTCATCATTGATCCCGGAGACGACAGCGCTGTAATATTGGAAAAAGTACGCGCTTTGGGGTTGCAGGTTCAATATATTCTCCTGACGCACGGGCATGCCGATCACATTGGCGGTGTGGATGAATTGAAGGAAGCGCTCAACTGTAAGGTTGCAATCCATGAAGACGATGCAGAAATGCTCAGGGTTCCCATGAAAAACCTGTCCTATTTTATGGGTAGCCCGGTCAGTTTATCTGCGGCGGATGTGGTGTTAAAGGACGGCGAAACGGTCGATGTGGATTCCATGCACTTTTTGGTACTGCATACGCCGGGACATTCCCAGGGCAGCGTATGCTATATAGCTGGCGATGTTATTTTTTCTGGTGATACGCTCTTTGCACAGTCGATTGGCAGGACGGATTTTCCGGACAGCAGTCCACAGGCGATGCAGGAATCCCTTGCAAGGCTTGCAGGACTTGAAGGAGATTATACAGTATATCCCGGGCACGGCGCAGCAACCACATTGCAACGGGAGAAAGCTTACAATCCTTTTATGAGGGAATAAAAAACATGTTTTCACTTTATACGGACACACCTGAATTTTTTCAGGATATCTGCGATGAGATCCGCTTGTTTTTGCCGGAGAGGCATATCCGGCAGTTGGATGACAAAAATGAAATGGATGCCGGCAAAATGCTTCGGCATTTTTTTTGGCATGACGAAGCGGGCTGGCATACAAGACTGGAATATTATATCGATGGCGTATTGGTGCGGGAAAAGGAAGCAAACCCTGTATTTGCAGACAAAAAAACAGGACAGGACATTGACATCAAACGCAATACGCTTCTGTCAAAAAAGATGAGAAAGCATCATGTGAAGCTGGCGGTTTATGAGCTTTTGCAGGAATATTACGAGCGGCATATGCCCTGGGGTTCGCTCACGGGGATACGTCCCACAAAACTCCTGCGCGAGCTTGCGGCTGCGGACGGCTTGGAGCAGGCGCGCAGGGTATTTCTCGACACCTATCATGTGTCGCCGGAAAAAACCGATCTGGCTGCGAGGATCACAAAAGTGCAGGAGCCTTTTTTTGCAGATGTGGCGGAAAACGACGTGGATATTTATGTGGGAATTCCATTTTGCGTGTCCCGGTGCAAATACTGTTCCTTTATTTCGCGGGACGTAAGGCAAAGCGAGCAGCTGCGGGACGTGTATTTGCAAAAGCTTTTTTATGAAATGGAGAAGATGCGCGGGACGCTGGGCAGCTACAGCGTGCGTACTGTTTATATCGGCGGCGGCACGCCGACGGCGCTCGGTGAAAGGGAACTGGAAGCATTGCTTTACAGGGTAAATACATTGTTTCCGCAGAAGCGTGAATTTACGGTGGAAGCAGGAAGGCCGGATACGATTACGCCGGAAAAGCTTGCGCTTTTACAGGAGGCGGGCGTAGAACGCATCAGTATCAATCCGCAGACGACAAAAGACGAAACCCTGGAGCTGATCGGCCGCAGGCATACGACTGCCGATTTTTTTCATGCGTTTGAATATGCAAAGGAAGCCGGCTTCAAAAGCATTAATACGGATATTATTCTGGGCTTGCCGAAGGAGGATATCCATGACCTCGAACATACGCTTTGCGACGTGATGCGTTTTGAACCGGGAAATGTGACGGTGCATACGCTTGCGCTGAAAAGATCCTCAGAGTTTGCGCTCGAACGGCAATCGGACCTGCCTTCCGCACAGGAAGCGGAAGAAATGGTGGATTTTGCACAAGAGTTTTTGCTGGCGCATGGATACGAGCCATATTATCTTTACCGGCAAAAATATATGAACGGAAACCTCGAAAATGTTGGTTTTGCAAAGCCCGGGAGGGAATGCGTTTATAATATCGATATCATGGAAGAAACCGTGAGTAACATGGCATTTGGAGCGGGCGGGATATCCAAACGGGTGTTTGGCGCGCAAAACCGTATTGAGCGGGCAGCAAATGTGAAGGATTTGAAGCATTATACCGAGCGGACGGATGAAATGGTCGCGCGGAAAAAGGAACTGTTTGGGCAAGGAAATTAACCGCTGCGTTTGTTGACAGGCAAACGTTTCATGGGTATAATAAACCTAATGGAAATACGATGATATGGAGAGTAACCGTATGCCTTACGCAAAAGAGAGCGGCCGTCGCGGCTGGAAGCGGCTGTGCGTTTAAGATACGGCGAAGAACACCATGGAGTTTCCGGTGCGAAAGCGTAAAGCCGGTAGTATCGGGCGCGGGCCGGCGTTATGGGCGAGAGTGGAGAATTTATTTTCTCAAAGTGGGTGGTACCGCGGATTTTTTGAAACTTCGTCCCTTGTTCAGGACGACGTTTTTTTATTTGAAAAGAATTATCGGAGGTAGAAGGAAGTGGCAATAAAAGCTCCAAAAGGCACAAAGGATGTTCTTCCACAGGAGAGCTATAAATGGCATTATATTGAGCAGCTGGTACGGCAGATTACGTCGCTTGCAGGATACCGGGAGATACGGACGCCGGTTTTTGAGCATACGGAGCTGTTTTTGCGCGGCGTAGGAGATACGACGGATATTGTCCAGAAGGAGATGTATACCTTCACGGATAAAGGAAACCGCTCTGTTACGCTGAAGCCGGAGGGGACGGCTGGTGTTGTGCGTGCTTTTATTGAAGGAGGCCTTCCGTCCAACCCACAGCCTACTAAAATGTATTATCTTTCCACGCCGGTGTTCCGCTACGAAAAGCCGCAGTCCGGAAGGCTGCGGGAGCACCACCAGTTTGGTGTGGAAGTGTTTGGCGCGCCGGACGCGAGCATAGACGCGGAAGTGATCAATATTGCGCTCACGCTTTTGGGTGAGGCAGGCCTTAAACAGCTTAAGCTTAATATAAACAGTATCGGCTGCGATCAGTGCAGGCCGCAGTATAACGCGCTTTTGAAGGACTATCTGAACAGCAATATCGATTCGCTCTGCGAAACCTGTAAAGACCGCGTGGAGCGCAATCCGTTGCGCGTACTCGATTGCAAAGAGGAAGGCTGCAGGGGCGTGATCGAAAAAGCGCCGCTGATGATCGACCACCTATGCGATGAATGCAGCGCGCATTTTGAAGAATTGAAAAAGTATCTTAGCGTACTTGGAATCGAATATAAGGTCAACCCGCTCATCGTACGGGGATTGGATTATTACACAAAAACAGTATTTGAGATCATATCGGACAGCATCGGCGCGCAGGGAACGGTGTGCGGAGGAGGACGTTATGACAAACTGATTAAGCAGGTTGGCGGCCCGGATATGGCGGGTATTGGCTTCGGACTTGGGATTGAGCGGCTTTTACTTGTAATGGAAAGCGAAGGAATAGAGATTCCAAAACCAGCGCTTACGGATGTGTTTATTGTTACGCACGGGGAACAGGCGAGGCTTACAGCGGCAGTATTGGTGCGCGATTTGCGCAATGCCGGAATCAAGGCCGATATGGATCACTGCGCGCGCAGTATCAAAGCGCAGTTTAAATATGCGGATAAAATCGGCGCGAAAACAGTAGGCGTGATCGGCGAAAGCGAAATGGAAAACGCAACGGTTGTCCTCAAAACAATGGAAACAGGCGAGGAACGCGTTGTACATCAAAAGGATATCAAGTTATATTTATAAATCAATTTTATATCATCGGGAGAAGAGTGAAATGGGAGAATTATTAGGCGATTGGAAAAGAACCGCGCTGTGCGCAGAGTTTACAAAAGACGACGTTGGCAGGGAAGTTACGCTTATGGGTTGGGCGGATACGCGCCGGGACCTTGGCGGGCTTGTATTCGTTGACCTGCGTGACCGTTCGGGAATTATGCAGGTTGTATTTGACGAATCGGTGTTTGAGGGCGATTTTGATAAAGTAGGGAGCATCCGCAGCGAATTTGTTCTTGCCGTAAAGGGTAAAATCATGGAGCGGTCCGAGGATACGGTCAATCCGAAAATCCCTACGGGCCTTATTGAAGTAAAGGTTCGCGAAATGAAGATACTCAGCAAGGCGGAAACGCCCCCGTTTGAGATCGAAGACGGCTCCAAGGTCCGTGAAGAGCTGCGGCTTAAATACCGCTTTCTTGACCTGCGCAGGCCGGATATGCAAAAGAATCTTATCCTGCGTAACAAAATAGCCAACTCAGCGCGTGCTTATCTTTCAGATAACGGATTCCTTGATATAGAAACGCCTATGCTGCAAAAGAGTACGCCGGAAGGCGCAAGGGACTATCTTGTACCGTCCCGTATTCATCCGGGCGCGTTTTATGCGTTGCCGCAGTCTCCGCAGCTTTTCAAACAAATATTGATGGTTTCCGGCTATGACAGATATTTCCAGATCACAAAATGCTTCCGCGACGAAGACCTGCGTGCCGACCGTCAGCCGGAATTCACGCAGATTGATACGGAAATGTCTTTTGTGGACGCGGACGATGTGATGACAATACACGAAGGGCTGATTCAAAAAGTATTTAAAGACGTGATGGATATCGATATCAAGCTGCCGCTGCGCCGCATTCCTTATCAGGAGGCAATGGACCGTTTTGGCAGCGATAAGCCGGACACGCGTTTTGGCATGGAGCTAAGGGATGTCAGCGATATTGTGGCAGGCAGCGAGTTCAAGGTGTTCAGCTCCGTTGTGAAAAATGGCGGGAGCGTACGGGCGATCAATGCAAAGGGATGTGCAAACATCCTCGCGCGTCGCGAGATAGACGCGTTGGTTGATTTTGTTAAAATTTATGGCGCAAAGGGTATGGCGTGGATATCTATCCGCGAGGACGGCCTGAATTCGCCAATCACAAAGTTTATGACGCAGGAGGAAATCGACGCAATCATGCAGCGCACAGACGGACAGGTAGGAGATATCCTGTTCTTTGTGGGTGATAAGAATTCTGTCGTGTATGATTCGCTTGGCGCTCTGCGTCTAAAGCTTGCTGAAAAGCTTGAGCTGGTCAAAGAGAATACATGGGATCTTTTGTGGGTAACGGAATTTCCGCTGTTTGAGTATAGCGAGGAAGAAAAACGATATGTCGCGAAGCACCACCCCTTCACGTCGCCCATGGATGAAGATATCGATAAGGTGGTAAGCGATCCGGCAAATGCACGGGCAAAGGCGTATGATATCGTATTGAACGGCAACGAGATCGGCGGGGGAAGCATCAGAATCCACAGCTCAGAGCTGCAGGAAAAAATGTTCGAAGCGCTGGGCTTCTCGAAAGAGGACGCATGGAACCGGTTTGGGTTCCTGCTTGAAGCGCTTAAATACGGAACGCCTCCGCATGGCGGGCTCGCATACGGCCTTGACCGCCTTGCAATGCTGATGGCAGGCGTGGATTCTATCCGTGACGTAATCGCATTCCCAAAAGTGCAGAATGCGTCGGATTTGATGTCAAAGGCACCTACGGAGGTTGATAAAAAACAGCTGCGGGAGTTGCATATCAAGGTGGATGAAGACTAAGATGGACGATTCCAGAACGGTTGCGCTGCTCGGAGCGAATGCGGCGGCGAAATTGAAGGATTCAGCTGTCGCTGTGTTTGGCGTAGGCGGTGTAGGTTCCTTCGCTGCGGAAGCGCTTGCCAGAGCGGGCGTGGGAACGCTTATTTTGGTCGATAATGACGTTGTAAAGCCTTCGAACTGCAACAGGCAGCTGGTTGCGCTTTCGTCTACAATCGGCAAGAAGAAAGTGGGCGTGATGAAGGAGCGTATCCTGGACATCAACCCGCAGGCAAACGTGGTGGCGTATGATGCGTTCTATGACGGGCAAACATCGGATGAACTGCTGTCGGGCCCGATCGATTTTGTGGTGGACGCGATCGACAGCCTGCGCTCCAAAGAGCTTTTGATTTTGGAGTGCAGCAGGCGGGGAATTGAAATCATTTCGTCTATGGGCGCGGGAAATAAACTATACCCGGAGCGTTTTTGCATTGTGGATTTGTTTGTGACAAAGTGTGATCCGATTGCAAAAATATTACGCAAAAGGCTTCGGGATGCGGGAATCGATAAGCTGCCCGTGGTTTGCTCCGATGAGCTTCCCCAGAAAACGCAGCTCGCTGAGGATGGAAAGCACGTGCCCGCCAGTATATCGTTTGTACCGCCCGTATGCGGGCTATTGATGGCCGGTTATGTGGTCAGGCGGATTATCGGGGTAGAGCAATGAAGGAATCGGGACTCGTTACAAAAATAGATGGCAATACGGCGTACGTGTTGTTTGAGCGGACTTCGGCATGTGCGAAGTGCGGCGCCTGCGGGATGATATCAGGCCAGAACGATATCACCGTCACGATGGAAAATGCGCTTCATGCGCGTGAGGGGGAACGTGTAGAGGTCCAATTTACAACTAAAAATGCACTGCAATCTTCGGCGATTGCTTATATTTTCCCGCTGATCATGCTGTTTATCGGCGTATGGCTTGGCTATGTGATCCCACAGGATATTTTCCCGGTAAAGGACGCTTTTGCGGCAATCCTTGGAATTGTATTTGCTGCGGTTGCGTTTGTAGTGCTCAGGCTTTTGAATCCTTACTTCAAGAAGAAGTTTGCGAATGTATACACCATGACAAAAATTGTGGAAGAAAGCGAGTAAATCCCTTTGTTTCTAAAAAGAATCGAACTAAACGGCTTCAAATCTTTTTGCAACAAAAAAGAGATTATTATTAATAAGGGAATCACGGGCGTCGTGGGACCAAATGGCAGCGGTAAAAGCAATATTGCGGATGCGCTGCGGTGGGTTTTGGGCGAGCAAAGCTCAAAGAACCTGCGTGGAACCAGTATGCAGGATGTGATTTTCAATGGAACGCAAACGCGCAGTAAAAAGGGATACTGCGAGGTTGCGCTTATTTTTGATAACTCTGATATGCGGATCAAATCAGAATATACGGAAATTTCTGTAAAACGGAAAATGTACCGTTCGGGCGAAAGCGAATATTCGATTAATAATACAGGTTGCCGGTTAAAGGATATTCTGGAATTGTTTCGTGATACCGGAATCGGCAAAGAAGGTTATTCCATCATCGGACAGGGCAAGATCGATGAGATTTTGAACAGCAAGGCGACCGCGCGCCGCAAGGTGTTTGAAGAGGCGGCAGGCATCATGAAATACAGGGTGCGCAAGGAGGAAGCGGAGAGGAATCTGCAAAAAACAAACGAGAATATTACGCGTATCGACGATATTATTTCCGAGCTTTCCGCACAGATAGAGCCCCTTGAGAAGCAGATGAACGAGGCGAAGGATTACCTGAACCTGCGGGACAGGCTAAAGGAGCTCGAAATCAATCTTTACCTGTACCAGTATGACCGCGCAGGGGAGAGAATCGCCAAAAATGAAGAGCAGATTAAAGAAAACGAGCAGGAATATCATGATATTACCGCGCAGATAAACGCAGAGGCAGCGCGTGTTTCTGAATGCAAAAGAAGTCTTCAGGCTCTGCAGCAGGAGATTGAGCAGCAAAATGCAATGTTAGCGGAGCAGATGAGCGAGCAGGAACGCCTAAAGGGGCTGCTGAATGTACTCGAGGAAAAGGAAAGCACGCATCTCGCTATTCTTCATGAAAATTCGCGAAAACGAGACGAATATGAAGAGGTTATCTCGGAAAATCAAAAAAAGGCCGAGGATTTGGGAAAACAGGTCAATGAAAAAAACAATGCGATCGACCAAAAATATGCTGAAATTCTGGAACTGAGAAAAAGAATAGAGGCTGTTACGGGCGAGTCGGGCGACGCGGCAGATGCGATTGACGATATCAAACGCGAGGTGGAAAGCGCCCGCAGCGTATTGCAGTCGATGAAGCTCGAGCAAAGCGAAAAAGAACTGCGCAGCGAAATGCTGACACAAAAAAGCAAAGCCACAGAAGAAGAGACCAAGAAACATAAGGAATATGTCAAAAAGCAGGCGGAGCAGGTGCAGACGCTGCTTGCTGAGACGAAACGCTATGACGATGAGGCTGCCAGGCTTCGTGAAACGATGAACGAGGCAGCGCAGGAAATGGCTGCGTCGCGCGCACAGGAAAAAGAGCTTGGAGCGCAGGCTGCCGCGGTTTCCAGGCGTATCAGCGAGGATGAGTCGCGTTTTAAGCTTCTGAGCGATATACGCGCGGAATACGAAGGATATTTTGACAGTGTAAAATCCTTGTTTAAGCAGGCAAAAAATGCACCGGAAATCAGGCGTAAAATAAAAGGCGTACTGGCAGAAGTGATTGACGTTCCCAAAAAATACGAGACGCCGATTGAAGTGATTTTGGGAAACGCCCTTCAAAATGTTGTTGTGGAAGAGGACACGGACGCAAAGGATATTATCGCCTTCCTCAGGAAAAATAACCTTGGACGCGTTACGTTTTTGCCGACAAAGGCTCTGAAAGTACGTCACCTGCAAAAAAATGAAAAAGAATTTTTGGCGATGGATGGCGTGGAGTGCGTTGCCAGCGAGGCCATCGATTGCGCAGAAGAAATACGGCCCGCGGTGGATTTTTTGCTCGGCAGGACGGTGATCGTCCGCGATATGGACAGCGCAATCAGGCTGATGAAAAAATCGGATTATGCGTTCCGTGCGGTCACAATGGACGGGGATTTTATCAAGCCGGGTGGCGTGATTACAGGCGGCAGCCTGAAAAACACGAAAACAGGGCTTCTTTCCAGGAAACGTATGGCGCAGGAGCTTGAGGAAAATATAGCGGAGAACCAGAAACGCTTTGAGAAGGTCGGGCGTGAGTTAAAAGCTTGCCAACAATCGGCCGAGCAGGCGCAAAAGAGACAGCAGGAAGCGTTAAACGAGCTTCGCGCACAGGAAATCAGGTCAGCGGAAATAAAGCAGCGCCTCGCATCGGCAAAGGAAGCGCTTGCAGATCAGGATACCATATCGGCAAAGCTGCAGGATGAGCTGAAAAACACGCAAAGCGAATTGGAAGCAATCAACATGCAGATCAAAACGCTCCTTGATGATGTGCAAAAAGCGGGGGAGGATTTTGAAGCGCTGCTTGCAAAGCAGGCCGAGGCAGAGCAACGCGCGGCAAAGAATGCGGCACAAACCTCTGAAACAAAGGATTTGCTGTCTGCAAAAGAGCTGGAGCAAACCGAGCTTAACAACCAGAAAAATATATTGCTGAGCGAGGCGGAGCACGTGCGTTTTGCAGCCGCGCAGGCAAAGCAAAGCTTAGAAGCGATGCAAAACCAAAATGAAACGCTTATGGTTGAGATGAAGCAGCTTACGCACCAGAAGGCGGAGCTTCGCGGGCAGCTTGACGAAGTATTGGATCGGGTGCGGCGTGCGGGCGACGAGTCAAAAGAGAAGCTGGAAATGCGCAATGCGCTTAACGGGCAGATTGCACAGGCGGAGCAAAAGGGTGAAGAGCTCACTGGCGGCAAGGAGCAGTTAATTGAGCTGAAGTACAAGTATATCGCCAACCGCGAGAAGCTGGAGCTTGCACGCGAGACATACCAGACAAAGCTGTGGGATGATTACGGCCTTACCTATGCAAATGCGCTTGAGTGGAAAAAGGAATTTCCTTATCAGGCATCTATGAAGGAGATAGATGGCATCAGGGAGCAAATCCGCGACATGGGCGCGGTGAATCCGAATGCAATCGAGGACTATACGCGCGTGCGCGAACGTTACGACAGTTTGCTTGTGCAGCGCGAAGACCTTGTAAAAGCAGGCGGAGATTTGCAGGTGGTGATCGACAACCTGTTGTCCGGTATGAAGGAAAGCTTCCGCGCGAAATTTGCACTGATCAACGAAAATTTCACCAATACGTTCAGGGACCTGTTTGGAGGCGGCCATGCGGAGCTTGTTCTGGAGGATGGGGATATCATGGAGTGCGGCGTAGAGATCATTGCGGAGCCGCCGGGCAAAAAGCTCCAGAATATTCAGCTTTTGTCAGGCGGAGAAAAGGCTCTTACGGCGATTGCTTTGCTTTTTGCGATGCTCAATATCAATCCTTCGCCGATCTGTCTGCTGGATGAGATCGACGCGCCGCTGGATGATGCGAATGTAATACGGTTCTCAGAATATCTGCAAACATTATCTGAGGATTTACAGTTTATTGTCATTACGCACAGAAAGCCCTCTATGGCGATCTGTGATACTTTATATGGGATTGCAATGCAGGAAAAGGGCGTTTCAGACATTGTATCCGTACAACTTTAACAGAAATGAGGCAGGAAAATGGGATTTTTTGACAAGCTAAAGGAACGAGTCAATAAGACAAGGGAAAATTTTTCAGCAAAAATAAATAATGTAATCAAGAATTTCAGGAAGGTTGACGAAGAATTTTTCGAAGAACTTGAAGAAGCGTTGATTTTGTCAGACATCGGTTATGCTACCACGGAAAAGATCGTAGAAACCCTGCGAGACCGCGTCAAAGAAAATAAGGTGGCGGATTCGGAGCAGATCAAGGATATGCTGGTAGAGATTCTTGCGGATTATATGGACGCGCCGCCGTTAGAGGTTAAAAAGCCAACCGTGATGCTGATTGTGGGCGTTAACGGCGTCGGCAAAACGACGGCGATCGGAAAGCTGTCCAATTATTATAACACCCAAGGTAAAAAAGTGCTTTTAGCTGCCGCAGACACCTTTCGTGCAGCCGCGGCGGAACAGCTCTCTATTTGGGGAGAACGTACGAATACGCGCGTAATCAAATATGCGGAGGGTGCGGATCCGGCGGCTGTGGTTTATGATGCGATCGACGCGGGAAAGCATGCCGATATTGATCTGCTGATTATCGATACGGCAGGGCGGCTGCACAACAAAAAAAATCTGATGAGCGAGCTTGAAAAGATCAATCGCGTGATCGACAAGGAATATGCGCAGGCGAACAGGGAGACATTTCTTGTGGTGGATGCGACGACAGGGCAGAATGCTATCTCCCAGACGGAGGTTTTCAATGAGAGCGTGAAGCTGACGGGGATTATCCTGACAAAACTTGACGGAACCGCAAAGGGCGGAGTTGTGTGCGCGGTCAAGGATATGACCGGCGTGCCTGTGCGCTTTATCGGTGTTGGCGAGGGCGTGGATGATTTGCAGCCATTTGATGCAAAAGAGTTTGCCAGGGCAATTCTGGAATAAAGCGAATCGGAGAACATAAAATGCAGGAGATTGTACCGCTCCGGTTTGGGACGGTGAATTGTTTTGGAATCATAGAAGATGGATCGGCAATCCTTGTGGATACCGGACCGGAGCCGATCCGTGAAAGACTGCTTGCAAGAATCAGCGGCTGGAATATCAGGTTGATTGCTTTGACGCACGGACATTTTGACCACAGTGCAAACGCGGCATTCCTGGCTGAAAAACTAAATGTTCCCATTGCGATCCACAAGGAAGATTACAGGCTTTCTCAGGATAACCGCCTCCGCAGCTTTGAATCGCGGGGGATAATTGGCGGTTTTATCAAAAGCTCGTCACTGCGGACAATCCATAAAATAAAGCTCGATCTGTTTGAGCCGGATTTTTTTCTGGAGGATGGGCAGGATTTATCTGAATACGGCGTGCATGTGCAGGTGATTGCGCTGCCTGGCCATACCGCAGGCTCTGTGGGATTTTTGTGCGGCGGCGCGCAGGCGTGTATTGTTGGCGATACGATGATGAATTTGTTCGGTGTAAGCGGCGCGCGTATTGCGGAGGATTACGGGCGGGCGGATAAAAGCCTTTTGCGCCTGAAGTCTTGCGAGGCGAAGCTTTTTTATCCGGGGCATGGGGCGGCAATCTCGATGGAAAAGCTGGACAGGCTGTAAAAATCAGGAAAACGGCTTGACAGAAGGGAAAAATCATGTATAATAAAACAGGTGTAAAGGTTACATACTTGACACCTGTTTTTTGAATCAGGACATAAGATGTACTGGAAGGAAAATGTGCATCTGTATCGGCGGGAATAAGATGAAGCATGAAAAAGATTTGAGTCTCAGTTTATATTATGATTTTTATGGCAGCTTCCTGACCGAAAAACAGGCGAAGATATTTGCCTTATATTATAATGACGATTACTCGCTTGCGGAAATTGCGCAGGAATTTGGAATATCCCGTCAGGGCGTGCTTGATACCTTAAAGCGCGCGCAGGCAAAGCTTATGGATATGGAAGAAAAACTTGGACTGGTAGAAAAGCAGCTCTCTGGGGAGAAATAAATGGCATTTGAAGGAATTGCGGAAAAATTACAAAATGTATTTAAAAAGCTGACATCGCGCGGCAAGCTTTCTGAAAGCGATATCAAAGCTGCAATGCGGGAGGTAAAGCTCGTATTGCTGGAGGCGGACGTTAACTTCCTTGTTGTGAAGAAGTTTATTAAGGAGCTTTCCGAAAAGGCTGTCGGTTCGCAGATTCTGGAAAGCCTTACGCCCGGACAACAGGTAATCAAACTCGTGCGCGACGAACTTACGGAGCTTCTGGGTGGCAGACAGGCGGAGATCAAGCTTGCGGGTTCACCCCCTACGGTAATCCTGATGATGGGCTTGCAGGGCGCGGGTAAGACGACATTTTGCGCAAAGCTTGCAGGGTATTACAAAAAGCAGAACAAGAAACCGCTTCTTGTGGCCTGTGACATTTATCGCCCTGCGGCGATCAAGCAGCTGCACGTGGTAGGCGAGCAGGTAGGCGTAGATGTGTTTGATATGGGACAGGATAACGCTTCCAGGATTTATAAGGAAGCGCTGAAACAGGCGACAAAGCTTGGTTGTGATATTGTGATTGTCGATACGGCGGGACGGCTGCATATTGACGATGAGATGATGAGCGAGCTTAAGGATTTGAAGCAGACGGCAAATCCGACGGAAACGCTGCTTGTGCTTGACGCAATGACAGGCCAGGACGCGGTAAACGCGGCGACGACCTTTAACGATAATATTGGAATCGACGGAGTAATCCTTACAAAAATCGACGGCGATACCCGAGGCGGTGCGGCAATGTCCGTGCGTGCGGTAACAGGAAAGCCGATCAAATTTGTGGGCGTGGGAGAAAAGCTGACGGACATCGAGCCGTTTTATCCGGAGCGTATGGCGTCGCGTATCCTTGGCATGGGCGATGTTATGACGCTGATTGAGAAGGCGGAAGCGTCGTTTGAAGAGAAGAAGGCTGCGGAGCTCCAGAAAAAGATATCAAAGGATCAGCTGAACCTTGAGGATTTCCTTGACCAGATGGAGCAGCTTCAGGATATGGGCTCCATGAGCGATATCCTCGCGATGATGCCGGGAGGTAATAAGCTCAAAGGCATGACGCTTGACGAAAAACAGCTTGAACGCACCAAGGCAATCGTGCGTTCCATGACCAGAGAAGAGCGCCAGAATCCACAGATTATAAATGGTTCGCGCCGCAAACGCATCTGCGCTGGCAGCGGTACCACGGTGCAGGAAGTAAACCGCCTGCTCAACCAGTTTGACCAGATGAAAAAGATGCTGCGCCAGTTCTCCGGAAAAGGCGGTAAGCGCAAGGGAATGTTCAAAATGCCGTTTTAACGGCAGTGGGAAAGTGAGTCGCCGTTTGATCGGTAATCAAATATTAAGTTGAATTTATTTTGGAGGTTATACTATGTCAGTAAAAATCAGATTAAAGAGAATGGGTTCCAAGAAAAGACCGTTTTACAGAATGGTTGTAGCAGATGAAAGAGCGCCGCGCGACGGCAGATACATTGAAGAGATCGGCTATTACAACCCGCTTACAAAGGACCTGAAACTCGATAATGAAAAGGCGCAAAGCTGGATCGGCAATGGTGCACAGCCTACGGATACTGCGCGCGCATTACTGAAAAAAAGCGGCGCAATCAACTAAAAAAGGGTGATTTGCAATGCGTGAATTAGTGGAATATATTGCCAGGAATCTGGTAGACGAGCCGGATGCGGTAAAGGTTAGCGAGCGTGAAGAAGAAAACGCTTATATCCTTGAGCTGACGGTTGCGCCGGACGATATGGGAAAGGTGATCGGTAAGCAGGGAAGGATCGCAAAAGCCATCCGTACCGTTGTGAAAGCCGCTACGACCAAAGCGTCCAAAAAGTATATTGTAGAAATCATATGACAGACTATTTCGAACTTGGCCGCATCCTGAAGCCGCAGGGCCTGAGGGGAGAAATTAAGCTGGATGCCTTTACGGACGACCTGTCACGGTTTTCATACCTGTCTCATGTCTTTTTCCTGTCGGAAGGAGACTATAAGCCAGTAGAGGTGGAAAGCGCACGCGTAGATGCGCGCTATGCTTACCTGAAGCTGAAAGGCTACGATGACAGGGATGCGGTGGAAGCGCTTCGTGGAAGCGTTTTGTACGTCGACCGTGCAAATGCGGCAAAGCTGCCCGAAGGGGCTTATTATATCTGCGACCTGATTGGCCTTAGCGTGTTGCTTACGGACGGTCAAGTGCTTGGCACCTTGAAGGATATTCTGCAAAACGGCGCGGCTGATGTGTATGTAGTGTATACGGAAGAACGCGGTGTTTGTATGTTTCCGGCAATTCCGGGCGTCGTAGTGGAAAAGGACGTAGATACGGGTGTGATACGCGTAGACGCGCAAAGGCTTGAAGAGGTTGCGGTATATGATATTTAATTGCCTGACAATCTTTCCCGAGATGTTTTTGGGGTTTCGCGGAACCAGCCTGTGCGAAAAAGCAATATCAAAACAGCTGATTGAGGTGAATACGGTCAATTTCCGTGACTTTACGGAAGATAAGCATAACCGTGTGGACGACTATCCGTTTGGCGGAGGCGCGGGAATGCTTTTGATGCCCCAGCCGCTTTTCAGTTGTTTCGAAGCGCTTGAGACAAAATATGCGCAGAAAAGAACGCGTAATATTTATATGAGCCCCGCAGGACAGACGCTTACGCAACAAAAAGCAGAGGAACTATCCGGGTTTGAGGTGGTTAATATTTTATGCGGGCACTACGAAGGCGTAGACCAGCGCGTGCTTGATCACCTGATAGATGAAGAAATTTCCATCGGGGATTATGTATTGACCGGTGGAGAGCTTCCTGCAATGGTACTGATGGATTGTGTGATGCGTTATGTACCGGGAGTGCTTTCCAACGACGAATCTGTCAGTGAGGAAAGCTTTAGCGAAGGGCTGCTCGAGTATCCGCAATATACGCGGCCGTCGTCCTTTCGCGGCATGGACGTGCCGGAAGTCCTGCTTTCAGGGCATCATAAGAATATTGCCGCATGGAACAGGGAAGAGGCCTTGAAAAAGACTTTTGAGCGCAGGCCGGACCTGCTGGAAAAAGCCGAGCTTACAAAGCAGGATAAAAAGTTGCTTTCTAAATTAAAAAACAATCTTGATATTTAAGTCAGGTTGTGATAGAATTTTAGTGTTTTGAATTAGGATGGTCCGCTGCCCGAATATGCGGGTAAGAACGTCTGTAGTGGAAGGAGGCTATTCAAAATGAACGATATCATTAAAGCGGTAGAAGCAGAACAGCTGAAATCTGATGTACCTAAGCTGAAAGTTGGCGACACTGTTAAGGTGTACGTAAAGGTTGTCGAGGGTACCAGAGAAAGATTACAGGCATTTGAAGGATATTTGATCGCGAAAAAAGGCGGCGGGTTGTCTGAGACGATCACGGTTCGCCGTGTATCCTATGGCATTGGAGTGGAAAGAACATTTCCGATCCATTCACCACGTGTTGATAAGATCGAAGTTCTTCGTCACGGCAGGGTTCGCAGAGCGAAATTGTTTTATCTGCGTGACAGAGTCGGTAAGGCAGCTAAAATCAGAGAAGCATAAAAGTCATAAGATGCGGGGGGCGGCAAGCGCCCCCTTTTTTTATATATGGCGCGGGCTTTGCCTGCTTGCAGGCGAACGTTCCAGCAGCGCCGTACAGGAAGGACGGTTGGAATGGATATTCAGTGGTATCCCGGGCACATGACAAAAGCGCGCAGGCAGCTGAAGGATAAATTGAAAATGGTCGATCTGGTGATCGAGGTGCTGGATGCACGTGCGCCCAAAAGCTCGCTGAATCCGGATTTTGACGACGTATTTTCAAACAAGACACGTTTTTATATCCTGAACAAGGCAGACCTTGCTGACGAAAATATCACCAAAAACTGGATTTCGTATTTCAGGGAAAAAGGGATCAGCGCGGTTTCCTTTTCCGCACTCAGGGGAAATACGCAGCAGTTGAAAAAGAGTATCATTGACTGCGCGGACGGCATTCTGCAAAGATACAGGGATAAAGGGATGAATAAAACGCTGCGCTGCATGGTAGCGGGTATTCCAAATGTAGGTAAATCTGCGATTTTAAACCGCCTGTCCGGCGAAAAAAAACTGAAAGAAGGCAACAAACCGGGGGTGACAAGGTCCCTGCAATGGGCGAAGATAGACCAGTATCTGGAAATCATGGATACGCCCGGCCTTCTCTGGCCAAAATTCAAGGATCAGAAGACAGGCGCTGTCGTTGCGCTTATTGGCAGCGTGAAGCTCGATATCCTCGACGAAGAATCACTCGCTTTTTACCTGATCGGGCTTTTGAAGGAGACGGCGCCGCGGCTTCTTGCCGAGCGCTATCAGCTCAGCAACCTTGACCGGAATGATTTTGAGATTCTGGAAGATATTTGTAAAGCGCGCGGTTTTCTGCTAAAGGGCGGCGTATATGATACGGAGCGCGGTGCGAAAACAATTCTCGACGAATTTAAAAATGGAAAGCTTGGAAGAATATCGCTGGAAAAGCCGGAGCGTTGCTGATATGGGAAAACGGGAAGAAGCACAAAAAGAAAAGCTTCATATCATGACGGAATATGAACGCGCGCATTGGGCAAACGGACAATTCCTGATTGCGGGCCTTGATGAAGCAGGCAGGGGCCCTCTTGCCGGCCCTGTGGTAGCCGCTTGCGTAATTATGCCAAAAGACGACCTGATTCTTGGCATCGACGATTCAAAAAAAATATCTGAAAAACGCAGGGAAGCGCTCTATGATATAATTATTGAAAAAGCGATTGATTATTCTGTCAGCGTAGTGGATAATAAGATCATAGATGAAATCAATATTTTAAATGCCGCGCGTATGGCGTTTGAAAAGGCGCTTAGTGGGCTGAAAACAGTACCGGATCACGTATATACAGACGCAATGGATATCAAAACGACTCTTCCGTACACCTCGTTGATCAAGGGAGATGCCAAGGTTTATACGATTGCGGCGGCCTCGATTTTGGCGAAGGTAACGAGGGATCGTATCATGCGTGAAATTGATAAAACTTATCCGCAATACCTGTTTGCAAAACACAAGGGATATGGAACAAAAGCGCATTACGATGCGATTCGTGAGTATGGGATACTCGATATCCACCGGAAGACGTTTTTAAAAAAGATATTAGGTGAATAATGGACAAGATGGCTGTAGGAAAGCAGGGCGAGGATTTCACCTGCGCATATCTTGTAAAAAACGGAAAAAAAATTCTTTGCAGGAATTATCGCGCAAAAAAAGGCGAGATCGATATCATTGTACGCGACGGCGATACGGTCGCTTTTGTGGAAGTCAAGACGCGATCCGGCTCCGCTTATGGAACGCCGGGTGAAGCGGTTACCTATCACAAGCAGCAAATGATCGTACAGACTGCGCGGTGGTATCTTGCGCAAAACAAGCTGTTTGATATGAATGCCAGATTCGATGTCGCGGAGGTCTATGTACGTACCGGTGGAATGCACATGAATTACATCGAAAATGCGTTTGGAATATAAGGAATATCAATCATAACAATAGGTGAGGCAATGAAGGAACAAAACGAACTGATCGTATGGTTTACAGTACTTGGCGTTATTTTTTTATTTTTGATCGCTTATCTGTATTATGGAAAAAAACGGTATAATCCTTTTGAAAAACCGATGCCGACAGGCCGGTTGTTTGTTATTTTTGCCATATTTGCGGTAGTTATGCGTCTTGCAATGGCTTATAACCTGCCGGGCTATGGTACGGATATGGACTGTTTCCGGGCATGGGCGAACAATGTTTATACCGGCGGCATAGAGAATTTCTATACCGGAGATTTTTTTGCCGATTACCCCCCGATCTATATTTACATCCTCTATTTCTTTGGGTTTATTCGCAATGTGTTCGATTTGGGGCTTGCAAGCCCAATGTATGGTATGCTGCTGCATCTCCCTGCGATTATCTGTGACGTTGCAGGAGCGTACGTCGTCTACAGGCTTGCCAAACAAAAATTCAGGGCGCCGGTCGCTCTGATGCTGAGCACGTTGTTGCTGCTCAATCCTGCGGTTATGTTTAATTCGAGCGTTTGGGGGCAGATGGACATCATTCTTACGCTGATGCTCGTTTTGACGATCTATTTGCTGGTCAAGGATAAACTCATATGGGCGTCTGTTGCCTTTATTGTTGCGTTTTTGATTAAGCCGCAGGCAATTATGATCCTGCCAATCCTTGGATTTGTATTTATTCGCAATATTATAGTCAGCAAGGATAAAAAGAAAGCCTGGTTCACATTTTTGATATCGCTTGGCATCATGATAGGCTTGTTTTTCCTGATTCCGTTGCCTTTTGGAGCAAATCAGGAACCGCTGTGGCTGGCGAAACAATATCTTAGCACAATAGGGCAATATGACCAGGTAACGCTTAACGCGCTCAATATTTTTGCAATGCTTGGCGAGAACTTTACGCCAGCGAGTATGGTTGTGTTCTTAGGATTGCCGGGTAATGTCTGGGGATTTATCATGATTGCGCTGGTGTGCGTGTATACGCTCTTCCTGTATATCAAAAATTCAAAAAAAGAATTTCTGTTTGCACTCACGGCTTTTTTGCTGATGGGCGTTTTCGCGCTTGGACATGGCATGCATGAGCGCTACCTGTTCCCGGTACCGGTTTTGCTGTTGTTTGCTTTTATCTTTATGAAAGACAAGCGGCTTATATGGTGTACGGTGCTTACGTTTATATCGCTGCTGCTGAACCAAAGCCTGTCGCTTTACTATTATCAGGTGATGATGCCGATGGCGTGGACTGTGGCAGTATCGGCTGTCAATATGGCAATCTTTATCTACACGGGTTATGTGATTACAAGGCTTGCTTTTGGCCCCGTGCGCGAAAAGGCAGGGGATACGGATATTCTTGCGTCAAGCGCTCCAATGGGAGCGTTCGACTGGGAGGAAGACGGCGTGCCGCTTGTTGGGACTGAAGCGGCCGTACAAGAAGAAACGCTTGTTGAAGAAGCCGGCAATGGGGAAACGGAGGCACCTGAAACTTCAAGGGTGGAATTCCAAAAAAAGCTGTATCCGGATGCGGAGTTTGAAGTGTTTGATAAGCCACCCGCGCAGATGCGGCTTGACAGCTTTGAACGGAAAAAGACCTTAACCAAAAAGGATGGATTGCTGATGATCGTGATATCGGCGATTTATGCCGTTGTGGCGTTTACGAACCTTGGTGCGTTCAAAGTGCCTGAAACGCCCGTCCATCTTGACAACACGCAGATTATCGTTGAGTTTGCGCAGGAAGAGCAGATTGCCACAATCGAATATTATGCCGGATATGGAAAAGCTGATTTTATGGTGCTTTCCTCAAAGGATGGCAACTCGTATACCCCTGTTGACCTTACGAAGGGAAGCGCGGAAAGCGTAACAGAGGTCAAACACGAGCTCAAAGACCTCTATAAATGGCAAATATATACGACTGATATCAATGCGAAATACATTGCGGTCCGCCCATATGGCGGAGACCTTGATATGCTTGAAATGGCGTTCAAGGACAAAGACGGAAACCTTGTTACGCCACAGAGCGTAACGCCGCCGGAGGCTGCGCCGTTATTTGACGAACAGGAGCTTGTACCGGACGAACCGACTTATATGACGGATTTCTATTTTGACGAAATCTATCATGTGCGCACAGCCTACGAAAATATTCATCAGATCGAGCCTTACGAGATTACGCATCCGCCGCTTGGAAAAATTATTCTTGCTTGCGGGATCGAAATGTTTGGAATGAATCCGTTTGGATGGCGCTTTATGGGGACGCTTACAGGCGTTCTGATGCTGCCGGTGATGTATATCTTTGCGAAAATGCTGCTGAAAAAAACAAAATATGCAGCATTTGCGACGATTTTATTTGCAGCGGACTTTATGCACTTTGCGCAAACGAGGATCGGTACGATAGACAGCTACAGCATCCTGTGGATTATGCTGATGTACCTGTTTATGTATCTGTTTACACAAAGTAACTTCAATAAGGAGAAGCTGTCAAAATCCTTGGTTCCTCTTGCGCTGTCCGGCCTGTTTTTCGGCATCGGCGCGGCGACAAAATGGCTGTGTATGTATGCGGGTGCGGGACTCGCTGTCATATTCTTTATGACGCTCTACAAGCGCTACAAGGAATACCAGTTTGCGAAGGAGTCAAAACTGCCGGATTATAAACCCATTGTACAAAGCTTTAAATGGAATGTACTCATTATGCTTGCATGGTGCGTGCTGTTCTTTATCGTTGTTCCGCTGATTATCTATTTTGCATCCTATTATCCATATACGATCGTCACGCAGGGGAATGCCTATGATTTTTCAAGGATACTGGAAAACCAGTCGTATATGCTCAACTACCACTCTCTGCTTGATCCGGACAAGGTGCATCCGTTTGCTTCCATGTGGTACAGCTGGCCAATGGATGTGCGCCCGGTATTGTTCTTCAATGGACACAACACGGCGAATGGAACAATTTCCACACTGTCTACAATGGGAAATTCGCTTATTTGGTGGACGGGCGTTGTCGCATGTATTTGGCTGATCATCGATTCTGCGCGCGGTAAACATCGCAACTACGGCGTTACCTTTACTGCAATCGCTGCGCTTTCACAGTTTGTGCCGTGGTGGTTTATTGCCCGCGAGGTATTTATTTACCACTATTTTGCGACGGTGCCGTTCCTCATTATATTGATCGTATTCTGGTTACGAAACGTGGAACGTGATTTTAAGTATGGAAAAGAATTCGGCTGGATTTTTGTGACGGCATGTATTGCGATGTTTATTATCTTCTATCCGGTCATCACGGGGATACCATTCAATGCGGAATATGTCACCGGCCTGCGCTGGCTGCAGTCATGGCCTTTCTACGGCTGATTTTTGAGGGGGTAAGCAAAGTTGCTTGCAAAGGTATTGAGCTTTGGCCTCAAGGGGATTGACGGATATCCGGTGCTGGTGGAAACGGATGTATATAACGGCCTGCCAAGCTACGAACTGGTGGGGTTGCCGGATACAGCCATCAAAGAGTCCAAGGAACGTGTGCGCAGCGCGATCAAAAACTCCGGTTTTGAATATCCGGCAAAGAAAATTACAATTAATCTCGCACCCGCGGACCTCAAAAAGGAAGGCCCGATGTACGACCTTGCAATCGCAGTGGGGCTTCTTGCCGCCAGCGGTCAGGTGAAGAGCGAGCTTTTGAAGTATATGGTGCTGTTTGGAGAATTATCTCTGAACGGCGATGTGCGTGCTGTTAATGGTATTTTGCCAATGGTGATTGAAGCGCGCAAACGTGGATTCAATTTGATGGTGGTGCCGCAGGAAAACGCTCAGGAAGCAAGCTATATTAAGGATATCAGGATATTACCGGTGAAGCACTTAAAGCAGCTTGCGCAAATACTGGACAAAGAAGAAACGCCGGAATTTTATCCGGGCTCGCAGTGGCGCCCGCCGGAGCGCGGGACGAAGCCGGACGTTGATTTTGCAGATATCAGGGGACAGGAAAAAGCGAAACGCGCGGTAGAAATCGCCGCTGCCGGAGGACATAATATACTATTGATCGGTTCACCCGGTTCCGGTAAGAGCATGCTCGCAAAAGCGATACCGGGCATCCTGCCTGATTTTACGTTTGATGAAGCGCTGGAAGTAACAAAGATTCATTCGATTGCGGGCGAACTGCAAAACAACGAAAAACAGATACTTGCAACGCGGCCATTTCGCAGCCCCCATCATACGGCGTCAGCGATTTCGATTACGGGAGGCGGATCAAAAAGCCGGCCGGGAGAAATTAGCCTTGCTCACAGGGGCGTTCTTTATTTCGACGAGCTTCCGGAGTTTCGGCGGGATATTCTGGAGGCTTTGCGCCAGCCGCTTGAAGATGGGACAATCTCTATTTCGCGGGCAAATATGAAAGTACGTTATCCGGCGGATTTTATGTTTGTTGCTTCCATGAATTCGTGCCCATGTGGAAATTTTGGTTCCGACGTGGAGTGCAGGTGTACTACAAACCAAATTTCGCGCTACTTGTCAAAGATATCCGGCCCGCTGCTCGACAGGATCGACCTCCATGTGGAGATGGGAAGGGTGCGTTACGACCAGATACGGGATCATAGGGTACAGGAATCTTCTGAAACTGTGCGCGGCAGGGTGAACAGTGCGCGTGAACGGCAGGTAAAACGGTATCAGGATGTTGGGAAATATTGTAACGCCCAGCTTTCCTCTGCACAGCTTGGCGAGTACTGCGCAGTGGATAACGACACACAGGCCCTGCTGAAAAGCGCTTTTGAAAAACTGAATCTGAGCGCAAGGTCCTATACGCGCGTGCTATCGGTCGCGCGGACAATCGCCGATCTTGATGGAAGCAAAAATGTGGGGCCTGCCCATGTTGCAGAGGCAATTCAGTATCGCACGCTCGACCGGAAATACTGGGGTGGAATGTGCGACTGAATCCGGAAGACCGTTTGTTTGAATAAAACGGCTTGTTTCATTTTTGTAAAAAAGATGATACTATATTGTAGTTGATTATAGCGATTTGTCAAAAGGCTGTTGCAGGCTTTTGGCATCAGTTGCCAATGCAAGCGGTTTATCGTATATTTTGCACAACCTGCTTTATGCTAAACCGCTGTAAAACAGGAATTATAAAAGCAAAGCGGTGGGGCTTATGCAGGATATTGCGGAAGAAGAAAAATACTGGCTGTGGCTGGCGTCTGTAGAAGGAATCGGCCCGGTTCGGTTTTATCACGTACTGAATACATTCACGGATATTAAGAGCGCGTGGGAAAACTGCACGGAAATTACGCGCTGTGTGAAAGGCATCAATGAAAAAATGGGCGCTAAATTATGCGAACGTGCCAATGATGCCTTCATCGAACGTTTTTTGAAGTTTCTTGCACATAAAAACATCAATGTGCTGACTCGTCTTAATCAGGATTATCCAAAAACGCTTGCGGAGATCGAAAATCCGCCGACGGTACTTTACTATAAAGGGACGCTCCCTGATTTTGACGATATGTCCTGTGCGGTAGTGGGTTCGCGCAAGCCGACGAAAAATGGTTTTCAGGCGGCGAAAAATATTTCTATGGAACTTGCGGCGCAGGGAGTCGTTATTGTTTCCGGCATGGCGAGAGGGATTGATACAGCGGCGCATACGGGAGCGCTTGAAGGCGGTGGTAAAACAGTCGCTGTCCTTGGAAGCGGCGTGGACGTCGTGTATCCTGCCGAAAACAGAAAGCTATACGACCAGATCGTTGAATCGGGAGCCGTGATCTCTGAGTTTTTGCCGGGCATGGAGCCTAAGGCCTCTAATTTTCCGCAAAGAAACAGAATTGTGGCAGGATTGTCCAAAGCCCTTATTTCAGGAGAAGGCGGCGAAAAGAGCGGGGCGCGTATTACTGTGGATTTTGCTTTGAAGCAGGGACGCGAAGTATATACGCTTGCCTGTAATTTGAGTTCGCCGGTTGCAAAGCTTCCGCTGTATCTGATGGAATCCGGCGCGCCCGCAGTGCAAAAGGCAACTGAGGTAATGAGCGACCTTGGATGGGAAATCAATCTTGACTGTTTGAAAGAAAAAGATGGAAATAATACGATTAAGCTTG
Source organism: Christensenella sp. KGMB01412 (assembly GCF_055522415.1). Lineage (NCBI taxonomy): Bacteria > Bacillati > Bacillota > Clostridia > Christensenellales > Christensenellaceae > Christensenella > Christensenella sp. KGMB01412. Next base: position 391,143 of record NZ_JBVFVW010000001.1, read on the forward strand.
ATTTATTGGAAACGCAGATATATAATCTGCTTTTAAAGGAAGATTTAGCTCCAGAGGAAATTTCAGCAGAAACGGGGCGTCCCATGAGGGAAATCAACACACTTCTTACATTAATGGAATTAAGAGGTTTGATCGAGGGGATTCCGGGGGATAAATTTAGAGTTAACAGTTAGTTTACACAAAAGTGCTAACATTATAGTATAATATAGATAATATATTTGGAGGAACGGAATGGCAAAGGAAGCAACGAGCGTTGCAAAAAAGAAGCCTGCCGCAAAAAAGACAGGGAAAACGACGGCAAAGAAGACGACTGCGGCAGCAAAGAACAATCTTGTGATTGTGGAGTCCCCGGCCAAAGCAAAGACGATTGAGAAATTTCTGGGCAAGGGATATGCGGTTCGCGCATCCAACGGACATTTAAGGGACCTGCCCAAAAGCAAAATCGGGGTGGACGTTGACAATAACTTTGAACCACAGTATACGACGATCAGGGGAAAAGCGCAGCTGATTAAAGCGCTCAAGGACGAGGCGAAAAAGTCGAAAAAGGTATACCTCGCAACCGACCCTGACCGCGAGGGGGAAGCAATCTCGTGGCATATTGCAAATATCCTGGGGCTTGATCCGGCTGAGGTCAGCCGTATTGAGTTTAATGAAATTACGAAGGATGCAGTAACAAGTGCGATCAAAAACCCAAGGAACATTGATATGGATCGGGTAGACGCGCAGCAGGCGCGGCGTGTGCTGGACCGTTTGGTGGGTTATAAATTGAGCCCGCTTCTGTGGAAGAAGGTAAAAAAAGGTCTTTCTGCGGGAAGGGTTCAGAGCGTTGCCGTTAAGGTGATCGTTGACCGTGAGAACGAAATCCGTAATTTTAAACCGGAAGAATTCTGGACGATCAGCGCGCTGCTGAAAAAAGACAAGCAGGAATTTGAAGCAAAATATTACGGTGTAAAAGGGAAAAAGGCGGATCTTAAAACCGAAGCCGACGCACAGGCGGTGCTCGACGCGGTGAAGGGCGCTGATTTTATTATCGATAAGGTAAAAAGCGGAACGCGTAAGAAAAATGCACTGCCGCCCTTTACCACAAGCTTTTTGCAGCAGGCTGCGTCCGGCAAGCTTGGATTTACCGCGAAAAAGACGATGATGCTTGCACAGATGCTTTATGAGGGCGTGCCGCTGAAAGGCGGAAATACGGTTGGACTTATCACCTATATGAGAACGGACTCTACGCGTATTTCAGGCGAAGCACAGGCTGCGGCGCTCGATTATGTGAAGCAGACATATGGCGACGAATACGCGCCGGAAAAGCCGAACGTATATCGCGGAAGAAAAAACGCGCAGGACGCGCACGAAGCAATTCGTCCTACTTACATTGAAAATACGCCGGACAGCGTAAAGCAATATCTTACAAATGATCAATATAAGCTGTATAAATTGATTTACACGCGTTTTCTGGCCAGCCAGATGATGCCTGCGCTATTCGAAACGCTGAGCTATGAGATCGGTGCGAACGATCATATTTTCAAGGCAAGCGGCTCCAGGATACTGTTCAAGGGCCATCTTGCCGTGTACGACTCCAAGACGGATGACGACGACCAGAAAATGTTGCCAAAGGCAGAAGAAGGGGAGACTCTGGAATGCTTGGGCGTAACGCCAAAGCAAAACTTTACGCAGCCGCCCGCAAGATATACGGAGGCTGCGCTGATCAAATTCCTTGAGGAACGTGGAATCGGCAGACCGAGCACCTACGCTCCCATCATTTCTACCATACAGGACAGGGCTTATGTGCAGAAGGAAGCAAAATCCTTTGTGCCCACAGAGCTCGGTGAAATTGTTACGGACCTGATGGCAAAGAATTTTTCCGATATCGTGGATATTACTTTTACTGCGGATATGGAAGAAAAGCTTGACGGCGTTGAGCAGGAAGGAAACGACTGGAAGAAGGTAATCGGGGATTTCTACGGTCCCTTTGAAAAGGACCTTGAAAACGGCGAAAAGAATATCGAACGGATTCAACTTCCGGAAAAGGTTTCGGATGTGATCTGTGAAAAGTGCGGCGCCAATATGGTTTATAAGACGGGCCGGTTTGGCGAATTCCTTGCGTGTCCGAATTATCCGGAATGCAAAAATACAAAGCCGATTGTAAAACAGATTGATGTGCCGTGTCCAAAGTGCGGCGGCAAGGTTGTAATCAAGCGCGGTGGAAAATCCGGAAAGAGCTTTTATGGCTGTGAAAATTATCCGAATTGTGATTTTGTATCGTGGGATAAGCCTCTTGAGGAAAAATGTCCGGAATGCGGAGCATATATGGTGGAGGCAAAATTCCGTTATGGCGGGAAACCATATAAAAAATGTTCGAATCCGGAATGCGTGACAAACGAGAAAAAGAAAACGAATGCAAAAAAAGAAAGTTAACGTAATAGGAGCCGGGCTTGCGGGATGCGAATGTGCATGGCAGCTCGCGAAGCGGGGGATTCATGTGCGGCTTTACGAGATGAAGCCGAAAAAGAAATCGCCCGCGCACCAGTCGGACAGCTTCGCAGAGCTTGTGTGCAGCAATTCCCTGCGATCAGACAGGATTTGTAATGCGGTAGGGCTGTTAAAGCAGGAGATGAGGCTGATGGACAGCCTTATTATGCGAATTGCCGATAAAAACAGCGTGGCGGCAGGTGGAGCGCTCGCAGTAAACCGGAAGGATTTTTCCAAAGATATCACGGAAGAGATTACCTCGTGTGAGCTTATTGAGGTTGTGCATGAGGAAGTGACGGATCTTTCTATGTTTGGGGATGAGATCGTGATTGTTGCGAGCGGACCTCTCACGTCGGAAGCGTTATTTTGTGATATCAGCAGGATTACGGGCGAGGAACAGCTCCATTTCTTTGATGCGGCCGCGCCGATTATATCTGCTGACAGCATCAATATGGAACGTGCATTCTTTGCTTCACGGTATGAACACGGCGGAAACGATTATGTGAACTGTCCGATGACGCGTGAGGAATACGAGGCGTTTTATACGGCGCTGGTGGGCGCGGAATGTGCGCAACTCAGGGAATTTGAGCAGAATAGTGTATTTGAAGGGTGTATGCCCATTGAAACGATGGCGGGACGCGGGCATGATACCATGCTGTTTGGGCCGCTAAAGCCAAAAGGACTTTATGATCCGCAGACAGGCAAAGAACCCTTTGCGGTCGTGCAGCTGCGCAGGGAAGATGAAAAAGGCAGTATGTATAATATTGTCGGTTTTCAGACTCATTTGAAATTCCATGAGCAAAAACGGGTGTTTGGTATGATACCGGCACTTGAAAATGCAGAATTTTTGCGGTATGGCGTGATGCACCGCAATACGTTTTTAAATTCTCCAAGGCTGCTTGACCGGTATTACAGGCTGAAGAAGAACCCTGCTATCCGGTTTGCGGGGCAGATCACCGGAGTTGAGGGGTATATTGAAAGTGCTTCAAGCGGAATGATGGCAGGGATTTTTACTGCGTACGAATTACAGGGGAAACCGCTGCCGCAGTTAGGCGATGACACTGCGTCAGGAGCTCTTGCCGCACATGTTTCGGGAGCGGTTACTTCTAATTTCCAGCCGATGAATATTAATTTTGGCATTATGCAGCCGTTGGGCAAAAAGATAAGGAACAAGGAAGAAAAAAATACGCAGATCGCGCAACGGGCGCTGCGCAACATCGAAGAAGCCGGAATCTGATCCGGCAAAGAAGGAGGACAGTCTTATTATGATGAAGGCAACAACGATACTGGCAGTCAGGAAAGACGGGAATTGTGCAATCGCGGGCGACGGGCAGGTAACGCTTGGCGAAAGCGTAATCATGAAAAACGGGGCGACAAAGGTTCGCCGGATTTATGGAGATAAAGTAGTCATTGGGTTTGCGGGGAGCGTTGCGGACGCGTTCGCACTTTCCGAAAAATTTGAAGCGAAACTGGAAGAGTTTGGCGGCAGCCTGCAACGTGCGGCGGTTGAGCTTGCACAGGAATGGCGTATGGATAAAGCGATGCGCCAGCTGGAAGCGATGCTGATTGCGGCGGATGCGGAAAATCTTTTGATTATTTCCGGTACTGGCGAGGTGATAGAGCCGGATGATGGCGTGTGCGCGATTGGCTCCGGCGGATCGTATGCGCTTGCAGCCGCAAGGGCGCTTATCCAAAATACGGATATGACTGCAAAAGAGATCGCATACCAGGGGCTTAAAATCGCAAGCGAAATATGCGTATATACAAACGACAATATCAGAGTAGAAGAAGTGTAGGTGAAAATATATGTCATTTTTAACGCCAAAGGAAATCGTAACAGAACTCGACAAATATATCATTGGACAGGATAAGGCAAAAAAAGCCGTTGCAATCGCACTGCGGAACCGCTACAGGAGAAGCCAGCTTGACGCGGAGATGCGCGAGGAAATCACGCCGAAAAATATTATCATGATAGGGCCGACCGGCGTTGGCAAAACGGAGATCGCGCGCAGGCTTGCAAAGCTGATGGAGGCTCCGTTCGTCAAGGTGGAGGCGACAAAGTTCACTGAGGTAGGTTATGTAGGACGTGATGTGGAATCCATGGTGCGCGACCTTGTGGAAGCGTCGATCCGTATGGTGAAGCAGCAGCGTTTTGAAACCGTGAAAGACCGTGCGGCGGCGAACACGGAGGACCGCCTTGTAGATATCCTTGTTCCAAATAAGCAGGCACGCCAGAACAGCAATCCTCTGGGGGCCCTTTTCGGAGCGCCGCAGATCGAAGCCGCGCCTTCCGAAACAGACGAAGAAAAGCAAAAACGAATGTCCCGCAGGGATGAGATTCGCCAGAATCTGCGGAATGGAAAGCTCGAAAACCTGATGATCGAAATTGAGGTTGAGGTGAGCTCTGGCATGGGGATGGAAATACCCGGCATGGGCGGGGAGAGTATGGGCGATCTTTTGTCCGGGATTTTACCCACAAAAACGAAAAAACGCAAGGTTAGTATTACAGAGGCAAGGAAAATCCTCGAGCAGGAAGAGGCGGAGAAGCTCATCGATATGGATGAGGTAACCCAAACTGCAATCGACAATGCTGAACAAAACGGTATTATCTTTCTTGATGAGATCGATAAAATTGCCGGAAAAGGCGCGGGTAACGGCCCGGACGTATCGCGCGAGGGCGTACAGAGGGATATCCTGCCGATTGTCGAAGGGAGCACCGTTGTGACCAAATACGGCCCGGTGAAAACTGATTATATGTTGTTTATTGCCGCGGGCGCGTTTCATGTTTCCAAAATATCGGATTTGATTCCTGAGCTGCAGGGGCGTTTCCCGATTAAGGTCGAGCTTGAAAACCTGACAAAAAAGGAATTCGAGCAAATTTTGACGCAGCCTAAGAACGCGATTACAAAGCAATATGAGGCATTGCTTGCCGCTGATGGCGTCAACCTCAAGTTTACGCCTGACGCACTCGCTAAAATTGCGGAAGTGGCGCAGATCGTAAATGAAAGCACAGAAAACATTGGCGCGCGCCGCCTGCATACGATTATGGAGAATTTGCTGGATGACATTTCCTATAATGCCAGTGGAATTGAACCGGCAGTGGATGTTGTAGTGGACGCAAATTATGTAAGCGAACATTTGAAGCAGGAAGAACAGTATACGAATCTGCAGAAGTTCATCCTGTAACGACTTTCGGCAGGAGTGCCGTATCTATGATATAATGAGTCAGAGATTATTTCCTGTATGTGCGTTCGGTATGCACGCAGGAATAAAAAAATAGAATAAGTGAAAAGAAGAAAAGAGAAAAGATTTTGGAAAAGACAAAACAGAATACACAAAATACAAGGAAAAGCGGGCCAAGGAAGCAAAACAATACAACGCCCGTGCCTTCGGTGAAAATTATTCCGCTTGGCGGGATCGGTGAAATCGGCAAAAACATGACTGTTATCGAATTTGGAAATGATATCATCGTGATCGATGCAGGAATGATGTTTCCGCGGGAGGAAATGCTGGGCGTTGACTATGTGATTGCCGATACGACCTATTTGCAGAAAAACCTGAATAAAATAAAGGGGATTTTCTTTACGCATGGTCATGAAGACCACATTGGCGGCGTGCCTTATATTTTAAGGTCGGTTAACGTACCGCTTTACGGATCAGGCCTTACGATGGCGCTGATCGAAGCAAAGCTTACGGAGCATCCGGGCGTAGAACCGCAGATCAATGTGATAAAAAGCGGGGATAAGATCAAAGCGGGCGTATTTACGGTTGAATTTATCAATGTCAGCCATTCGATTGACGACGCGATGGGGCTTGCGATTACAACGCCAATCGGCGTATTGGTCCATACGGGCGATTTCAAGATAGACCTTACGCCTGCGTGCGGCGAGGTGATGGAACTGAGCCGGTTTGCAGACCTTGGCAAAAAGGGCGTACTGGCCCTGATGTCGGACAGCACAAACGCAGAGCGTTCCGGGTTTACGATGTCTGAAAGCCAGGTTGGAGAGACCTTTGTCAATTATTTCAGGCAGGCGAAGGGGCGTATTATCGTTGCGTCGTTTGCCTCAAACGTGCACAGGATACAGCAGGTGATCGACGTCGCGAAGATTTTCAACAAAAAAATCTGCCTTTCCGGTAGGAGCATGCTGAAAATCGTAGGAGTTACGCGCGAGCTGGGATACCTTAACGTGGATGACGAAATGCTCGTGGGCTTCGACGAACTGAAAAAGCTGCGGGACAACCAGGTTGTGATCCTCACAACCGGCAGCCAGGGCGAGACGATGTCCGGCCTTGTGCGTATGGCAACGGGGCAACACCCGAAGCTGAGCATTAAGGAAGGCGATCTTGTGATTATATCGGCATCGCCGATCCCGGGGAACGAGCGCTATGTGTCGGATGTTATTAATATGCTCTACCGAAAGGGAGCGAGCGTAATCAACGACGCTGTGGATATGGTCCATGTTTCAGGGCATGCGTGCGAGGAAGAGCTGAAGCTGATGCTTTCGCTCGTGAAACCAAAGTATTTTATTCCGGTACACGGCGAATACAGGCATCTTTACAAGCATGCCGCGCTGGCGGAGAAAATGGGGATTAAAAAGAAGAATATCTTTATTCCTGAGATCGGTTCCGTCATAGAATTAAACCGGAAGATGGGCGTACAAAAAGAGACGGTTGCGTCAGGGAGCGTCCTGATCGACGGTCTTGGCGTGGGCGATGTTGGAAACGTCGTTTTGCGCGACAGGAAACAGCTGTCGTCCGACGGATTGTTTATCGTTGTTGTAACAACGTCTGCAGAGACCGGCGAACTTCTATCGGCCCCGGATATTGTTTCACGCGGGTTCGTATATATGAAGGAATCGGAAGACCTTCTCGATCACGCAAAAGACCTTGTGATTAACATTGTGGATTCGTGCTTCAAGAGCGGCTCGAGCGACTGGTCTACGCTCAAGGGACTGATTAAAAAAGAATTATCCAATTACCTGTACGACATGACGCAGCGCAGCCCGATGATACTGCCGATTATTATTGAAGTATAAAGGAGCAGATTTGTGATGGTAAATGTTTATGATAAAGCAAACGAGCTTGCGTCTTTGATCAAGCAAAGTGAAGAATATGAGGAATATACGAAGATCAAGGATGAGGTGTACGAAGACGAGCAGAACCAGCGCATGATCAAGGATTATAAAAAACTGCAGTTTGAAGCGCAGGCTGCCTACCTCACAGGGCAGGAGCCGGAGGCGGAGTTGATGAATAAAATCCAGAAAATGGGTGAGGTTTTGCAGTTCAATCCCAAAATCACCGAGTTTTTTTCCGCTGAGTATAAGTTTAATACACTTGTCTCCGATATCTATAAGATCATCGGAGATGCGTGTGACGTTGGCGCAAATATGTTTGAAGAATAAAAACAGGAGACTGGTACGTTGGCAAAAAAGCTGAATCATCTGTATCCCGACGAAAACAACTATATCGATCTTGAGCCGCAAAAACCCGGCAATGGAAAAAAACCGCAAAAAAAGACGCGTTCCGGGTGGAGCAGGATGCGTACGCTTGTGATGTTCCTGATTAGCCTTGCGATTGTGGCCGCCATTGTGTATGGCGTGGTTTCCTACGTGCGCAAGGAATATTTCGATCCGGTAGACAGTGCCGACAGCACTGCGGTTGAGGTAACGATTCCCAAAGGCGCGTCACTCAATAAAATTTCAGATATTTTGTATGACAACGATTTGATCCGTAATAAGCAGGTGTTTAAACTGTATGTGGATTTTTCCGACATGTCCTCAAAGCTGAAGGCAGGAACCTATGAATTATCCAAAAACATGGATTTTGACGACCTGATTTATGCGTTGCAGGAGGGAAAGAGCGATTCCAATGTTGCAAAGGTAAAATTCCTGGAAGGCCTTACGATCGATGATTTCAGCGAAGTTTTGATTGAGAGCGGAATCCTGAAGAACACGACCAGATATCAGGAAATCGCAACCAGCGGCGAGGCTTTCGCGCAGGATTATCCTGTGATTGCGGACGTCATTGCAAAGGAAGCGGAAAAGGAACCCGATCAAAAACGAAAGTACGTATTGGAAGGTTACCTGTTCCCTGACACCTATGAATACTATACGGACGCTTCGGAAGAGGAAATTATCAAGAAGCAGCTCAACCGTTTCAACGAGATTTTCAGCGATGAATATAAAGCGCGTGCCGAGGAGCTTGGTATGACGGTCGACGATGTCGTGACGCTTGCGTCTATCATCGAAAAGGAAGCGAAGCCGGATGATTTTTCCAAGGTTTCCGCCGTTTTCCATAACAGGCTGAATAAGGATGAAACGCTTGGTTCCGACGCCACAATCATGTATGCCCTGGGCCTGAAAAACGTTTATAATATCGGCGATAAGGTAAATACGCCTTCCGCCTATAATACGCGCCAGAACAAAGGATTGCCACCGGGACCGATCGGCAATCCGAGTAAGGCGGCGATTGAAGCGGCCTTGTATCCCTTTGAAGAATATATGCAGGAAGGCGACGAGTACATGTACTTCACGCTGACTGATCCTGCGACAGGCGTGCTGGAGTTCAATAAGACTTTGGAAGAGCATAATGAGGCAGTTGCAAAATACAGGCCTTTGTGGGATGCGGCAGACGCTGCTGCGGGAGTACAGTGAATCGAGATATGAATGACGAAAAAATAGAATTGCTTGCGCCGGCGGGAAATATGGAGTGCCTGAAAACAGCCCTGTATTTTGGCGCCGACGCAGTCTATATGGCGGGACAAAGCTATGGCTTGCGGGCGTTTGCCGATAATTTTTCAGATGAGCAGCTATCAGAAGCCGTACAGCTGACGCATAACGGAAATAAAAAAATATATATTACGGTGAATTCGGTTATGTGGAACCGGGACCTCGACGGGCTTGGCGGTTATCTGCGCTATTTGAGCGAGATAGGAGCCGACGGTGTGATTGTTTCCGATCCGGCGGTAATTGAGCTTGTGCAGCGCGAACAGCTCAGCATACCCATTCACCTGAGCACGCAGGCAAATACGACCAATTATTTGTCTGCTTCTTTTTGGCATCGGCAAGGGGTTAAGCGTATTGTACTGTCGCGCGAGGTGTCGCTTGATGATATTCAAACGATCCGGCAAAATACGCTGGAAGGGTTGGAGCTCGAAGCGTTTGTGCACGGCTCCATGTGCGTCGCGCACTCAGGACGGTGTCTTTTAAGCTCTGTCATGACGGGCAGGAGCGGGAATAAGGGTGCGTGCGCACAGCCTTGCCGCTGGGAATATTACTTGTATGAAAAAGGGTATGACGGACAATATTTTCCAATTATGGAGGATGATCGCGGCACCTATATCATGAATTCGCGCGATCTGATGATGATTGAATATATTCCGCAGCTTGCGGAGGCGGGAATTACTTCGTTTAAAATCGAAGGACGTATGAAATCGGCTTATTATGTCGCATCGGTCGTTCACGCATACAGGCGGGCGTTGGATGCCTATTATGCCCAAAAGGATAACTACGTATTTGATGAGAGCCTGAAAGAAGAGCTTATAAAATCCGCAACACGCGGTTTCACAACAGGCTTTTTCTTTGGGAATCCGCACGAGGCCGCCCAGGATGTTACGCGTGACGTAGACTTGCGTAGATACACGTTTGTTGGCAAAGTGCATGAAAATTTACCGGAAGGGTATCTAAAAGTAGAGCAGCGTAATAAGTTCAGTATTGGCGAAAAACTTGAAATTTTGTCCCCATCTGTGGAAAATGCTTTTTTCACGGTTACACAGATTATGGACATGGACGGAAATATGCAGGACAGCGCCCCGCACCCGCAGCAGATGATCAGGATAAACTGCCCGTACACGCTGCATGAGGGCGATCTTTTGCGCAGGCATGATTGAAGGAGAAAATATGATCAGATTCGGCCCGGCAGGAAATTCGGAAGCATTTTATAGCGAAGGGCATAAACATACCTATGAAGCGCCGCAGTGGGTACATTCCCTGGGGCTCAACGCCTTTGAATATTCCTTCGGAAGGGGTGTAAAATTGAAGGAAGAGACCGGTGCGAAAATCAGGGAGCAGGCGGAAAAATACGGCGTTGCAATGAGCGTACACGCGCCATACTACATTAATCTTGCAAACGACGCGCCTGAAAAGTTTGGAAAAAACCTGAGTTATTTTCGGGAATCAACGATTGCCGCCGGGTATCTGGGCGCGCAGCGCGTTGTTTTCCATCCCGGTTCATGCGCCAAAATGGATCGCAAGCTTGCATTTTCCAACGTCCAAAAAAATTTAAAATTAATTGTGGACGCCCTTTGGAAGGAAGGCTTCCATGATTTTATTTATTGCGCGGAAACAATGGGTAAAATCAATCAAATTGGCGATCTTGAAGAAATTGGGCTTTTGACGCAAATTTCGGATTGTGTATATCCGGCGATTGATTTCGGACACCTGAATGCGCGCACGTTGGGAGGACTCAGAAGCAAGAAAGACTACATTGCAGTTCTGGACTCCTTGAAAAAGAGTGCAGGAGAAGAAAAAACAAGAAAAATGCACGTGCATTTCTCACATATCCAATATACGGATAAGGGAGAGAAGCTTCATCTGACCTTTGAAGATAAAGAGTGGGGGCCTTTTTTTGAGCCGCTTGCAGAGGTGCTTGCGGAACGAACGGAAATGGAGCCTGTGATCATTTGCGAGTCGAGCGGCACCCAGGCATACGATGCGTTAAAAATGAAGCAGCTATATGAGGAGGCAAAATGAACAATCTGATACAGAAAGTAAGGGAATTGGCTAAGGCGGATGCGTATCTGGTTTCTTCTGTTGAAAACGTGGCTTATCTAACCGATTTTACGGGCGATTGCTCGCAGCTTTTGATTACAAAAGACGAGGCGTTGTTTTTTACGGATTTTCGCTATGTGGAACAGGCGCGCATCGAAGTGAAAAATGCGCAGGTCGTCATGACCGGAGGCGGAGACCGCATTACAAAGATGAATGAATACTTAAGGGGGTGCGGCGTCAAAACATTGGGTATCGAAAAAAACAATGTGACGGTCAAGGTTTTTGAAGGATATGAGGCAACCTTTGAACCATATACTTACGTCGATATTTTTGACGATTTACTTACAATGCGTATGATTAAAACGCAAAGCGAGCTTGAAAAGATCAAAAAAGCCGCGCGTGCAAACGAGATTGCGCTCGAAGAAATGCTCAACGTCATAAAGCCCGGAATCAGCGAGCTTGACGTAAGAGCGGAGCTTGAATACAGGATGCAGCGTCAGGGCATGGACCTTGCGTTTCCCACGATCGTTGCAGCGGGGGAGAACTCAGCCCAGCCGCACGCAACGCCCTCTTCATACCGCCTGAAAAACGGCGATCTGTTGACGATTGATTTCGGATGCAAATATCAGGGCTATTGTTCAGATATGACAAGGACTTTTGCAATTGGAAATATTGACGCAGAGCAAAAAAAAATATATGATATAGTTAAGAATGCACAAAAAAGCGCTGCAGACGCGGCGGTGATTGGTGCGGATACCGTATTTGTCGATAAGGTAGCGCGCGACATTATTTCAGAGAATGGTTTTGGCGCGTTTTATGATCACGGAACAGGGCACGGCGTTGGAAGGTTTATCCACGAGCTTCCGGTTCTGAATCCACGTTCCAGTATGCTTCTTGAAAAGGATATGGTTTTTACTGTAGAGCCTGGCATCTATGTGCCCGGCGTAGGCGGGGTGCGCATTGAGGATATGCACATCGGCGGCGAGGGAAGCGTATATTCCTTCAGCAGGGATTTGATTACATTGTAACATACGCCGGGAGGCGGTATAAGAGTTTCACAATAAACAGGAGGTAAGGTATTCATGGTTTCAGCCGGAGAATTTAGAAAAGGAATGACAATCGAAATAGACGGGCAGGTTTGGGTAGTTGTAGACTTCCAGCACGTAAAACCCGGAAAGGGTGCTGCGTTTGTCCGTACGAAAATAAAAAATGTGGTGACAGGAAATGTCCTTGAGCGCACATTCAACCCGACAGAGAAATTTCCCAAGGCACATGTGGAAAGAAAGGAAATGCAATACCTCTATACGGATGGTGAGTTGTATCATTTTATGGATACGGAAACTTACGAGCAGCTGCCGCTTAACTTTGATAAGGTAGAGGATGCGCTCCCATATATCACAGAGAATATGAACGTAACGATCAAGTTCTTCAAAGGCGAAGCCTTTTCGGTAGAGCCTCCGAATTTTGTAGAATTGACGATTACGGAGACGGAGCCGGGCTTTAAGGGAGATACGGCAACCGCGGGCAATAAACCTGCAATTATGGAAACCGGTGCAAAAATTATGGTCCCGCTGTTTATAGATACAGGGGATAAAATCCGTATTGATACCCGCACGGGCGAATATATGGAGAGGGTATAGGTCTTTTTTAATAAAAATGTTATTTGTATTTCAGATGGGGTATAAATGCAATATATAAAAAAGAAACCGGAGGTACATTCTAATGGCAGATACAAAATTAACCACGCAGGATACAGCAATTAAAAAAGAAAGCAACGGCACGATTACCTTTGCAAATGAGGTGATTGCAACGATTGCAGGACTTGCTGCAGTTGATATTCCCGGCGTTGCAGGCATGAGCGGCGGATTCGTGGACGGAGTCACAGAGCTACTCGGAAGGAAAAACCTTTCCAAAGGCATCAGAGTTGAGGTGGGATCGGAAGAGGTCGCGGTAGATATTGCAATCATTGTTGATTATGGCACGCCTGTTCCGGAAATTGCCCAGAACATTCAGATGGCCGTCATGAAGGCTGTTGAAACAATGACCGGTCTTAAGGTTGTAGAAGTAAACATCAGCATTCAGGGAATTAAGTTCAAAGAGACTTCCCGTAAAGAGCAAAAGGAAGAAAAACCAGAGAAAGAAACCAGCAGAGTAAAGTAAATTCGGATAAAATAGCGTGAGTATATAGAAATGCCCGGTCTGTTTATGTCTACGGCCGGGTATTTCAATAGCCTGTCACGCTTCATGAAAACGGATTTGTTTTTTAGGGAGGATCTATCATATGAAAATGAAAGTGGGAACACGCGTAGTCCTGACGATTTATCTGATTGCGGTAATCGTATTATGTGGTTTTGTGCTGGCGATTATTGCGGGCCTTCTGCCTGCAAGCAACCTGACGGATTTTGCGTATACGGCAGCCAATGGGGATATCTGGTTTAAAATCCTGTATGCTGTAATTGGTATTGTGGTCATTATCGTAAGCTTTATGTTAATGTTTTTTGGCCTTGGAAAAGCACCTGCTCCCAAAACGGCACAGGTTGCTACGTTTGAAAGCGGAAGCATCGTCATTACGGTGAAAGCTGTTGAAGAGCTGGTGGAACGCTTTGTGCACCAGGACAAAAACATAAAAGGCCTTAAGACAAATGTGATTTCAAATCAGGATTCATTGGATATTAACCTCGATGTCAGCGTATTGCCGGAGGCGGATATTCCCCAGGTCACGAAAGACCTTCAGCAGGGGCTGTCCGCGCACATCCAGCAGCATACGGGTATCGTGGTAAGCCAGGTCAAAATCGTTGTGAGTGGGATCAGGGAAAGCACGGTAAGGCCTGCCTGACGAATCGGAGGGGCAGAAATCATGAAAGAAAAGTTTTTCGAATGGTACGGTGAGCATGGCGGATTATTCTGGGGTATGGTAATCGGCCTTGCCGTGGCAATCCTGTTTTTAACCATTGGCTTCTGGGCAACGCTTCTGATCGCTTTATGCGTTGGTGTAGGCGCATTCTTAGGCGGAAGGCCCGATATTCGCCTGATGATCAGGGAATGGTTTTACGGATTGTTTACGAAAAAGAATTGAGATTGATGGAGGAATTGTTTTGGCATGAGCAGGAAAAGCGCACGCGAAACTGCAATGAAGCTACTTTATGAATACAGCATTACCGGGGCGTTAAGCAAGGATTCACTGCATGACGCCCCGGATGTGCTTGATTTCGAGCAGTTGGATGAAGAGAACTTACATTACATTGATCAGGTGATTGATGGCTTCCCGCAAAAGCAGGAGGAAATAGACGAGATAATATCACAGAATTCACACGCATGGAAAATTGACAGAATCGCCAAGGTGGACCTTGCAATCCTGCGGCTTGCTATTTTTGAGTTGCTATACATGGAGGAGATCCCCAAAAAGGTCACAATCAACGAAGCGGTGGAACTTGCCAAAAAGTACTCCGCAGAGAAATCCTATAAATATGTCAATGGGCTTCTGGGTGGTTACCTGAAAAATGGAGCGCCAAAATGAACATATTTCTTGGAATTGATACGAGCTGTTATACAACATCCGTGGCACTTGCGGATGAAACGCAAAAAATTATATGTAATATCAAAATACCGCTTGAGGTTGCGCAGGGGAAAAAAGGCCTGCAGCAGTCTCAGGCTTTATTTCTTCATGTCAGGAATTTGACTGAAATTTTTAAGGAGAATCATTTTTCATCCTATGGAAATATCGCTGGAATCTGCGTCAGTGAGAAACCGCGTCCACAGGAAGGATCCTATATGCCGGTGTTTCTGGCCAGCACGCTTGCCGGAACGATTGCCGGAAGCACAATGGGAGCCGACGTCCTTTATGCCACGCACCAGGAAGGGCATCTTGCCGCGGCGCTGATCGGAAAGAAGGCGCCGGAGCGTTTTCTGGCAGCCCACGTTTCAGGCGGGACAACAGAACTTCTTGACGTCGTCCGCAAAAAGGATGGCTTTGCCATCGAAATAATTGGAGCGACAAAAGATATCGCGGCCGGACAGGTTATAGACCGGCTCGCGCAGAAATTGGGGTTTCCGTTCCCGGGTGGAAGGCATGTGGAGGAATGTGCGTGGAAAAGCAGCAATGATTTACAGTTTAAATGCAGCGCAGATGGCTGCGATATGAATTTTTCCGGCGTTGAGGCACAGGTAATGAAAGCGGTAGAAAGGGAAGCGGCCCCGGATATATGCCGCTCGGCGCTTTTATCGATCGCCAAAACCCTTGAGAAAACGCTTCTGGCCGCTCGAGAAAAAACCGGCGTAAAAAATTGCCTGTTATTTGGCGGAGTGATGAGTAACCTGTTGATTAGAGAGCACATTTCGTCTAAAATAGAAGAAGTACAATTTGCTAACGTGGAATATTCTGCCGATAATGCGGCTGGACTTGCAGTTTTGGCAGCACAGAAAAAAGGGGGAACAAAATGAGCGCACAAATTCTGAGTGGAAAAGAGCTTTCCGCTGAAATCAGGGAACAGCTGAAGCAGCGGGTAAAAGAGCTGAAGGAAGCCAAAGGCATCACGCCCGGCCTTGCGGTAATACAGGTGGGGGACGACGGCGGCTCTACAATTTATGTCAATAATAAGGAAAAAGCCTGTGCTGAAGTAGGTATCTATTCGGAGGTCAACCGCCTGCCGGAAGAAACTACGCAGGAGGAGCTGCTCGCAATGGTTGACCAGTATAATAACAATCCTGAAATCCATGGCTTGCTGGTTCAACTGCCTCTCCCGTCACACATCGATGAAACGGAGATATTAAAAAATATTAACCCGCATAAGGATGTGGACGGCTTCCATGTGCAGAATGCGGGCAGCCTGTTTACCGGACTTCCCGGGCTTGTGGCATGCACGCCAAAAGGTATTATCAAACTCATCAAAAAGTCAGGTATCGATCTCACCGGTAAAAATGCAGTTGTGATCGGCAGGAGCAATATCGTAGGGAAGCCTGTCGCGGTTCTGCTGCTCAACGAAAACGCAACCGTAACGATCTGCCATTCCAAAACAAAAAATCTGCCGGAAGTATGCGCGCAGGCCGATGTACTGGTTGCGGCGATTGGCAGGCCGGAGTTCGTGACAAAGGAATTTGTAAAGCCGGGGGCTGTAGTAATCGATGTGGGAACATCGCGTGTGGACGGAAAGCTCAAAGGCGACGTGAAGTTTGATGAAGTAAGCGAGGTTGCAGGCTATATCACGCCTGTTCCGGGAGGCGTTGGCCCAATGACGATCACAATGCTGATGGAGAACACTGTGGATGCCGGGGAGCTTTATGGATGAACTTGTTCTTTCTGTCCATGAACTGAATTATTACGTTGCGGATAAACTTTCAAGCGATCCTTTTCTGGAGGAAATCTGGGTGCGCGGCGAGGTTACTGATGTAAATTTGAAGCACAATACCCTGTATTTTGTTTTGAAGGATGACACCGCTTCTGTCAGCTGTATGCTTTTTGACTGCGACGAAGCGGTTGAATATACAGATTCAGTCATCGAGGGACAGACGATACTCGTGCGCGGGGATATTTCCCTTTACTGGAAAAACGGGAATTACAGGATCATCGTGAAGGAAGTCCAGCTTGTTGGCCTTGGCGAGCTTTATGCGCGCTTTCAACGCATCAGGGAAAAGCTTGCGAAGCTTGGCGTATTCGACGAAGAGCGCAAACGCGAAATTCCCAGATATCCAAAAAAGATTGGAATCGTTACATCGCCCTCGGGCGCTGTGATACAGGACATCAGGAATATTGCCCTGCGCAGGAATCCTTATGTAAAACTTGTGCTGTATCCGGTCAAGGTGCAGGGGGCGGATGCGCCGGGAGAAATCGTGCGTGGTATTACTTACCTGAATGAGCATACGGATGCGGACGTGCTGATCGTAGGCAGGGGAGGCGGCAGCGCGGAAGACCTCTTTGCATTCAACGAGGAAGAAGTGGTGCTAAGCGTATACCGCTCAAGGATACCTGTTATCAGCGCAGTAGGACATGAAACGGATTTTTCACTGTGCGACATGGCTGCCGACCTTCGGGCGCCAACTCCGTCTGCAGCGGCGGAGCTTGCGATCCCTGCGCGCGAAGATATTATGGCAAAACTGTCCGTTTACCGTGAAACCATAGAGCAGAAGCTGACGCAGATATTATTTGCAAAGAAGACGCAGCTTTTGCAGGGCAGGCAGGCGCTGCAAAAGGATTTGCTCTCCATGCGGGCCGAGAATGCACGTGCGTTTATTACGCACAGCATAACCCGGATCAAAAACGATGTGCAACACCTTTATCACACGCGTAAAATGCAGTATAATACCTATAGGTCGGCGATTGAAAACCTGAGCCCGATGAGCGCGTTTGACCGTGGGTATTCTGTCACGACTTATCAGGACAACGAAGTAAAAAGCGTTAAGGACGTATCTGCGGGCGACGTAGTTAAAATTATTTTAAAAGACGGGACGCTGATTGCGGGAATTACCGGTAAAGAGGAGTAAATAATATGCCTGAAAAGGACTTGGAAGCCTATCTTGAAGATTTGAAACAAATATCCCAAAAAATTTCGGATGAGAATATCAAGCTTGCGGAAGCCGTTTCATTGTACAAAAAAGGAATGACGGCAGCCGATAAAGCGTCTAAGATTCTGGAAAAATATGAAAACGAATTAGAAATTGTTCATGATGAAAGCGAGGAATGATCATGCCTGATATTTTGAATCAATATACCGACATTATCAACCGGCGGCTGGGGGAATTGCTTGATATCAGCAATACGAATGCTGTAATCAAAGATGCGATGAACTACAGCGTCAATGCAGGCGGAAAACGGTTGCGTCCTACTTTGAACATTATGGCAAACGCTCTTTTGTCAGGGAATATGAAAGAGACTCTGGATATTGCGTGTGCGATTGAGATGATTCACACCTATTCCCTGGTTCACGATGATCTTCCTGCAATGGACGACGATGACCTGAGACGCGGTAAGCCAACCAGCCATGTGATGTTTGGCGAGGCGTTTGCCGTTTTATGCGGAGACGCGCTGCTCAATTTTGCTTATGAGGTGATGCTTAAAAACGCGCTCCGCTATGCTTCCAATATGGACTCGCATATCAAGGCGATGCTTGAAGTGGCCACGGGAGCGGGCGTTTATGGTATGATCACAGGCCAATGCGGCGATCTTGAAAACGAAGGACAGATTTTAACGGAAGTAGAATTGAAATATGTGCATGAACATAAAACGGGCGCAATGATCAAATCTGCGCTGTTGTCCGGTCTTTTGCTGTGTAATCCCCGGCAGGAATATATTGACGCGCTGACGGTATATGGAAATAATATCGGCCTTACGTTCCAGATTGTGGACGATGTGCTCGATATTGTGGGAGATCAGGAAAAAATGGGTAAAACACTGGGCAAGGACAATAAATCCAAAAAGTTTACATTTCCTACTTTGTACGGCGTAGAGAAGTCTATGAAGATTGCCGAAGAGAAAACCGACGAGGCTGTAACCGCCTTGAAGGTATTCGGTACGCGTGGCGAAGAGCTTGCAGAGCTTGCGCGTTTTATTCTGAAACGGGAAAAGTAGTTGAGGGAGAAGGATTCGAGCATGAAAATAGCGATTGACGGACCTGCGGGTGCGGGAAAGAGCACCGTTGCCAGGGCGGTTGCAGAAAAACTGCATATCAATTATCTCGATACTGGGGCGATGTACCGCGCGGCTGCTTACGCGATGCTTGAGAAGGGGATTGAGCCGGACCGTTCACAGGAGGTCGTGCAGGCTTTGCCTGAAATGGATATGAAGGTTATTTATGAAACCGGTATGCAAAAGGTCCTGATCGGCGGAAAGGATGTAACGCCGTTTATCCGTACGCCGCGTATTTCCAGGGGGGCGAGCGATATCGCTGTTATTCCTGAGCTTCGTCTTAAGCTCGTAGAGCTGCAGCGCGAGGTAGCGGACGAATACGACGTTGTAATGGATGGCCGCGATATAGGGACTTATGTGCTGCCGGATGCAGATTTCAAATTTTTTATTACGGCTTCACCAAGGGAACGCGCAAAGCGCAGGTATCTGGAAATGAAAGATACCGATCCAAACGCCGATCTTGACGAGATCGAACGAGAAATTATCGCACGGGATAAAACGGATTCCACACGGAAATTTGCACCGCTGTGCCAGGCGCCGGACGCGCTTCTGGTAGATACCACAGAGATGAGCAGGGAGCAGGTAATTAAGCTGGTAGCCGAGCGGGTTTCGGGGGAGAAATAACATGGTTTATTTTCTTGCGCGGGTATTTGCTTATATCGTCCTGATGCCGATTTTTTTTATAAAGGTAATCGATAAGAAAAACCTGAAGATCAAAAGCGGAGCAGTAGTCATCTGCAATCATCAGTCTAATTGGGATCCGATCATTTTGGGGCATAGTATCAAGACGCAACCAGTATGCTATATGGCCAAAGAGGAGCTTTTTCAAAACAAAATAGCCAACTGGTTTTTACGGCGGCTTCACGCCATCCCGGTGGCCCGCGGGAAAAGTGATTTAAAAGCGGTTAAAACAGCCCTTACGACGCTTAAAAACGGAAAGATACTTGGAATTTTTCCGGAGGGGACGCGAAGTGAAACGGGTGAGATCCTGCCGTTCGAGCCAGGGGCGGCGCTTATGGCAATGCGGGCGGGCGTACCGGTGGTACCGGTCTATATCCATGCAAGTTACAAGCTCTTTCATCAGGTGAAGCTGTATACGCATCCGCCGATAGACCTGAAGGAGATTGTTGGAGAGAAAACAAACAGCGCGGCGGTAGAAAAGGCGACGGAATACCTGCGCGGGATTATGATTGAAATGAGGGAAAAGGCGTGTCAAAAATAGTGGTAGCCCAAAACGCCGGATTTTGCTTTGGCGTTGCGCGCGCGGTGGATTCGGTGAACGAAACCATCGGTAAATACAGGCACATCTATACCTACGGGGAATTAATCCATAACAAGGACGTAATCGTAGAGCTGGAAAAAAAGGGCGTCAGGATCACAGAGGATATTGACAGCGTCCCACAGGAAGAAAGCACGGTTATCATCATTCGTTCGCATGGTGTTCCCAAAGCTGTATACCAAAAAATAGAAAACAGGGGCTTTGAGCTTTTAGACCTCACCTGTCCGTTTGTCGCACGTATCCATAACCGTGTCATTGAGGCGGGGGATATGCCTGTCGTTATTATCGGCGCAGAGGATCATCCTGAGGTAACGGG
The DNA here is from genome assembly GCF_055522415.1 of Christensenella sp. KGMB01412. Lineage (NCBI taxonomy): Bacteria > Bacillati > Bacillota > Clostridia > Christensenellales > Christensenellaceae > Christensenella > Christensenella sp. KGMB01412. The sequence continues at coordinate 411,593 of NZ_JBVFVW010000001.1, forward strand.
AATCAAAGGCTGGGCGCAGGGACCGGTTTATGTGGTAAATACCGCAGAAGACGCGGCAACGATTCCTTCCCTTGACGAAGCGCTCGTGGTCGCGCAAACAACAATTACACACGATTTGTGGGATGAAATTGTGACTGTACTGCGTGAAAGGATTGTAAATCTCGAACTTTTCAATTCTATTTGCGATACGACGCAAAAACGACAGAAGGAAGCGGTAGAACTTGCGAAAAAGTCTGATATCGTCCTAGTGGTGGGAGGGAAGCACTCGTCAAATACGGAAAAATTGTACAAATTGTGTAAAAATAATTGTCAAAAAACGTATTACATAGACAATATTGCAGAACTTCCACTTGAAAATGTGACGAATCATGATATAATAAGTATTGTCGCCGGTGCTTCGACACCGGATCGGTTAATTAGGGAGGTAAAGACACTTATGAGCGATGTCGAAAAAGTAGTGGACGCAGAAGTTGCAGAGGAGACGGAAGTATCCACAACAGAACAAGAACAATCACAGGCAAACGAGGATTTCATGGCTGAAATCGAAAAATCGTTTGTATATATTAAGAGAGGACAGATAGTAACCGGAACGGTTGTTCAGATTTCCGACAGTGAAATATGTGTCAATATAGGCTATAAATCTGACGGTATCATCAAAAAAGAGAACCTTACCGCATCCGGTGATGCAAATCCACAGGATTTGTTCAAGGTTGGAGATGAGATCGAAGCAGAAGTCGTTACGTTGAACGACGGGGAAGGCAATGTTGTGCTCTCCAGAAGGTCTATCGAATCCAAGCTGAAATGGAAAGAACTGGTGGAATCTCTTGATGAAACCGCAGTTTATACTGTTAAGGTGGATAAAGTCGTAAAGGGCGGCGTACTTGCCAAACTGGAAGGATATGACGCATTTATTCCTGCATCCCAGCTTTCTTTGAAGTACGTTGAGGATCTCAACGAGTTTGTAGGCAAAGAGCTTGAAGTCAACATCATCGAGGCAGATAAGCGCCAGAGGCGTTTTGTACTGTCTCATAAGAATATCCTGAAGGTTCAGGCGGAAGAACAGGAAAAGAAGCTATATGAAACCTTCAAAAAAGGTGATAAAGTAACTGGAAAAGTAAAGCGCCTGACTGATTTTGGCGCGTTCATCGATATCGGTGGTGTAGATGGGCTTCTCCATATTACAGATATTTCCTGGGTTAAAATCAAACATCCTTCGGATGTGTTAAACGTGGGGGATGAAATTGAAGTCCTCATTATGAATGTTGATCCTGAAAAGAAGAGGATTTCCCTCGGATTGAAGCAGCTTTCACCCAAGCCATGGGATCTTGTTCCTGAGAAGTATCTCGTTGGAGACACAGTGGAAGGCACGGTTGTACGCATTATGCCGTTTGGTGCGTTTGTTTCCCTTGAGCCTACCATTGACGGATTGATCCACATTTCCCAGGTGACCAACAGGCGTCTTGAGAAGGTTGAGGAAGAGCTTAGGATTGGCGATAAGGTAACTGCCAAGATTATGGAAGTGAACCCTGCAAAAAAACGCATCAGCCTGAGTATTCGCGCACTAATGGATGAACCGGAAAAGCCTGCAAAGCGTGAAGACGATTCCAGACAGCGTGAAGAGAAATTCCATTATGAAATTCCGCCGGTAGAAGAGGCTACCTCTTCACTTGCAGATTTCTTCCCAAAAATGGATGATCAGGACGAAGAATAGTTATTAGAATTGCATAAAAAAGCCGCACCACGCGGCTTTTTTTACGCAATTTTGTGTCTCTAAAAAAAGCATAAAAAAAAGAGTCAAAACTATTGACTTTTCAACCAAATTAAAGTATATTATAAAGCGTCGCAAATAAAAAGAGTATGCTTCGGGGTGTAGCGCAGTTTGGTAGCGCACGTGCTTTGGGAGCATGGGGCCGGGGGTTCGAGTCCCTCCACCCCGACCAAAAAATACATCTTAGCTTTTGTACGAGGCCCCATGGTCAAGCGGTCAAGACATCGCCCTTTCACGGCGGTAACCCGGGTTCGATTCCCGGTGGGGTCACCATTTGTTTTTTGAGCAAGTTTTACTCTTATTTGCTTGCGGGCCCTTAGCTCAGTTGGTCAGAGCGGTCGGCTCATAACCGATTGGTCCGGGGTTCGAGTCCCTGAGGGCCCACCAATTGAGTAAAGGAATTATGTACCTTTACATGATAATATTTACAGTAATGTGGCCTGGTAGTTCAGTTGGTTAGAACGCTAGCCTGTCACGCTAGAGGTCGAGAGTTCGAGTCTCTTCCAGGTCGCCACATTTGCCTCTGTAGCTCAGTCGGTAGAGCAGGGGACTGAAAATCCCCGTGTCGGTGGTTCGATTCCGCCCGGAGGCACCATGAAATATGCCGCGTCTTTATAAGACCGGCGTAATAAGTCAAAAAAAGCCTTTTAAAAAGGCTTTTTTTATACCTGAATATAAGTGGTCACGAGCCCAGCATCGTTTTACCAATCTCCATTGCTTCCGTAAGCATTTTTCCTTGATAAGCGCCATATAATACGCCGGAATAAAACCTGTGCATATTGGGTTCGGCACAGATCAATCCATTGGAATATAAAGCACGCGGAGTGCACATTTCACAATCAATGCCATAGACTTCATTTTCTGAACATACAAGCAACCATTTTATGGATGATTTTTTTTGCCGCAGCTTATAAAAAACCTGCCTTAGGTTTTCCGGCAAATCTACTTTACTGTTATTTTCAATTTTGCTGCCTGATATTGCCTGAAGATTTTGCAGGCTGATCATACCATAATCCGCATATCGTAATATTTGTAACAGGGAATCTGCTTCTGTACTCTCCGGCATACAAACTGATGTCAACGTTCCCGCACTTTGTGTGGCGGAAAGTAATGCGCTTAATTTGGTTCCGTATTGGGGATCCGGCTCCAATAATTCAATCGGCGCCTCGATGTGCACCATTTTTACATCTATTTTCTGAAAGTCGAAGTCAGCTGCCGACAATTTGGATGACCTGCATCGATACTGGAATATCGTATCCGATTCCTGATCACGCATTGTCATGATAAAGGATGTCCTGTTGGCACGCTTGAGGCCCGCAAGGGATAATTGATCAAAATCCGCGAGTTTTTGTTCGATAAAATCGCCATCCATATCATCGCCTATCGTCGCGCAGGCTTGAAGACTAAGCTTGATATCGAGTGCTGACAATGCACTAACCATATGATAAAGGCTGCCACCGATGGAGTAAGTTATTTTATCCGTAATCGTAGTCAGTTCATTTTTATTTGGATAGCATACGATCGGATACACAATATCGCAATGGGCCGTACCAATGATACATATTCCGTTTTTCATACCTTTCTCCTCCATTAGAATCGTCATACCATTCATTATAGTGCAGCCACCATAAGCCTCTTGTATCATCTTGCGTTTTGCCTATGACAACTTTGTGATTTATGTAAATATTAGACACTTTTGCGTTTCCCGCAAGAAAGTAGAACAAATTGCATTTACAAATTGCTTCCATGGTCTGCCAAGCGTAGCTTCCCGGATACAAAAACATCATAGAATATCAAGTATTTACCGATTTTTTAAAACTCAAATGAAATTCGCAAAATCATCCAACAAATAAAACAAATAAATCAAAGTTACTCAAAGACCAATCTGTTATTTTTAGATTAAACAAAAATACTGCAATCTAAAAATGGTATTCACAGATTTATCCAATACTAATCAAGTAAATTTCATGACATAATCAAAAGTTTTTTCAAATTATCACTGCATGCACACTCTTTTGGTAAACGGCTGACTTTATGTTAGCGTTACATATCAAAATATAGAAAATATAGGAGGACTTAGAAATGAAAAAGATGATTATCTTGGCTTTGTGTATGCTTCTGGTTGCAGCAATGCTGCTTACAGGGTGCAATCCGGCAATGCAGGCAAGCGAGAGTGGTGGTTCTGGCGCTTCTGAGAGTGATGATGCAGTGGCTGATGGAGAGACAACAGCTGCGAACGACGATAGCGGTGCGGAGCAGATCGTAATTGGAGCATCTTTCCAGAACCTGCAGAACGAGTATATCAAGCAGTTGGCGGACGTCATCGAAGCAAAAGCCGGCAAGGCAAATGTGAAATTGCTTGTAAGCGATGGGGAAGGCGACGCGGCAACGCAGGTATCTGCCATAGAAAACTTTATTTCACAGGGTGCAGATGCTATTATTCTAAACCCTTACGATAAAGACGGTTGTGTCCCTGCGGCCCAAAAAGCGGCGGAGGCAGGAATTCCAATCGTTGTCCTTGTGGCGCACCTTACAGATGAGAGTATGATTGATTCTTATGTGGGTTCGAGTGACGTGACAGCCGGGGAACTCGAAATGCAGAGAATTGCAGATGCGATCGGCGGAAAGGGAAATATCTGTGTAATTGAAGGCCCTACCGGCATATCGGCAGCAGCCGAGCGTCAGGAAGGCATCAACAATATACTTGAAAAATATCCGGATATCAAAATTATTTATTCCCAACCAGCCGACTGGGATCGCGCAAAAGCAATGAACCTGATGGAAAACTGGTTGCAAACCGGTGAAGAGATCAGCGCTGTTGTAGCGCATAACGATGAAATGGCCCTTGGCGCATTTAAGGCGCTTGAAGCGGCAAACAAGGCGGAGCAGGTTCCGGTAATCGGCATCGACGGTATCCCGGATTCGCTCAATTCCGTGAAAGCGGGAGGGCTTAATGCTACCGTCTTCCAAAACTCCACATCACAGGCGGAAACCGCTTTTGAGGTCGCACAAAAACTGGCTAATGGCGAAAAGGTAGAAAAATTGTATGACATTCCGTTTGAATTGGTAACATCTGAAAATATTGACGATTATCTGAGCTAAAAAAATGCGAATGGCCCGGGAAACATTGTACCCCCGGGCCGTCCGCAAACATATTGGAATCAGCTAGGAAGGTGAAGTGAGTGAATACAAACGAAAACATATTGCAAATGACGAATTGCCGAAAAGAATTTCCGGGCGTTGTTGCACTGGATGATGTTTCGCTCTATGTACGAAGGGGAGAAGTGCATGGCCTGATGGGAGAAAACGGAGCGGGGAAATCTACAATAATGAAAATTCTTGCCGGGTTGCTTCCCTTAGATGGCGGCGAAATCCTATACGACAACCAGCCGTTCTTTCCGAGGAACCCAAAGGATGCGCTGGAAAAAGGAATATCGATGATCCATCAGGAGCTAAACATGATTCCTGATATGACCGTTGAAGAAAACCTTTTCATTGGCCGGGAGAAAACAGCGTCGTTTGGCGTTGTAAAAAAAAGAGAGCTGTACCACGACGCCCTTGACGAAATAGCTGCACTTGGCATCAACCTGAATCCACATGAAAAAGTTAAGAACCTGAGCGTGGCACAAATGCAGATGATTGAGATCATGAAGGCAACATCCTGTAATGCAGATATTATCATCATGGATGAGCCGACCTCGGCAATTACGGATGCTGAGGTAGAAAAGCTATTTGAAATCATTGCGCTACTAAAAAAGAAAAACAAAGCAATTATATATATATCGCATAAAATGGATGAAATATTCCACATATGCGACCATGTAACCGTCCTGCGTGACGGAAAACTGATCGATTCCAGACCAATTAAAGCGATTGACGAACAGTCGCTCATATCTCTTATGGTGGGGCGCGAGCTAAAGGATATGTATGTAAAGGATGCTTATGCAAAAGGGGAACCAGCCCTTTGCGAAACTGTTTTAGAGGTAGAAGGATTGTGCTGCGAGGGAGTGTTTGAGGATGTAAGTTTTCGTCTGAAACGGGGAGAAATTCTCGGCGTATCTGGCCTGATGGGCGCGGGACGAACTGAAATCATGGAAAGTATCTTCGGATTGCGTAAGGTCACAGGTGGCAGGATCAGGATACATGGGAAAGAGATCGATGTAAAATCACCAAAGACAGCCATCAAAAATGGAATCGCTTTTATTACAGAAGACAGGAAGCAATATGGGCTCAATCTTGTGGGCTCCGTCAAAACAAATTGCTCCATTGCGTATCTCAAAAAGATTTTGCGCGGTAACTTTGTCGTGAATTCCAAAGAAGAAGTAAGGGTGGTGGACAACTATATCGATGCGCTTAAGATCAAAACCCCGACGAGGGAAACGCCGGTCAATTCACTTTCCGGCGGTAATCAGCAAAAGGTAGTGATCGCAAAATGGCTGATGGGGGAACCAGACATCATCATTATGGATGAGCCTACACGCGGGATAGACGTCGGCGCGAAGTCAGAAATCTATAAAATTATGGATCAACTGGTCAGAAGGGGAAAATCGATTATTATGATATCGTCCGAAATGCCGGAGCTGATTGGCATGAGCGACAGGATTATCGTTGTGCATGCAGGAAAGGTCAAAGGGGAATTCAAATGTGAGGAATGCAATCAGGAAATCTTATTGGAATGTGCGATTGGAAACAAAGGAGGACAGAAAGATGAAAAATGAAGCAATTAAATTGAGCGCACCGCATTCCGGCGGTGTAAAAAAGATATTCAGCAAATATGGTCTGTATTTCGCGTTTATCGCACTGATCATCATTCTCGCGATTGCATCGCCGACTTTTTTTACATCACAGAATATGCTTAATGTTTTGCGACAGTATACGACGATCGGCGTAATAGCAGTTGGGATGACCTTTGTCGTCATATCCGGTGGGATTGACCTTTCAGTCGGTTCAGTCCTTGCGCTTAGCGCCTGCATTGCTACAAGCTATGCGACGACACTTGCCATATTCCCGCTTTGGGTTGCGATATTGATGGGGACGTTGGTCGGCTTGGCATGCGGAGCTTTTAACGGGCTGTTTATTGCCAAACTACGTGTGGCGCCCTTTATCGCAACGCTCGCTACTATGACAATGGCGCGCGGCCTTGCTCTCGTTTATACCGACGGCCGCCCCGTGATCAACATTACGGAGGAATATACCAATATCGGAGGGGGATCTGTCGGCGTAATCCCGATCCCAATCATCATTTTCCTTGTTGTGATCCTCATTGGGATTTTCCTCCTTAATTTTTCAAAGTTTGGACGTTACGTTTTCGCAATCGGCGGAAATGAGCAGGCTGCCAAAGTGTCCGGAATCAGCGTAACCGGTGTGAAATTTGCCTGTTATGCAATCACAGGCGTTTGCGCGGCGATCGGCGGGATTGTTTTATCCTCGCGGGTAATGACCGGTCAGCCAAACGCCGGATCCGGATATGAACTTGATTCCATTGCGGCGGTTGTCGTAGGGGGTTCAAGTCTCGCGGGAGGCGTTGGCAGCATTATTGGAACTGTAGTAGGCGTTCTGATCATCGGATTTTTGACAAATGGGCTGGAGCTTTTGAACGTATCGTCTTATTATCAGCAGGTTGTCAAGGGCATCATTATTTTGGTTGCCGTATTGCTGGACAGGAAGCGTCCGGCATAAGAATGGCAAGTATGGAACTCAAATCAGGAGGTAAGAAAAATGAAAAGTATGATTCAGGAATGTATCAATTATCTAGACGAAAACGTACCATTGACACCAAGGCTTCAAAATCTGAGGGAAATCTTTTTTGAAGGAAATCTTTCGATTTGCCCGGAACGTGCAAAACTGTGGACGGAATCCTTCCGGCAAACAGAAGGGGAGCCGATGATCCTTCGCAGGGCAAAAGCGCTCGAGCACGTCTTGTCTGAAATGACAATTTATATTAAGGACGGCGATCTTCTGGTCGGAAACATGGCATCCGTTCCACGTGCGGCGCCAATCTTTCCGGAATTTTCCGTAGACTGGATTGAAAGCGAACTAAATGGCGTCCCGTACGCATTTGGCGAAAGGCCCGGTGACGCGTATCAGGTTTCTGACGAGGCAAGAGAAATCCTGTTAAACGACGTAATCCCTTATTGGCGGGGAAAGACACACGAGGACAGGGTGAACGCGCTTCTCCCGGAGGAAACGCGCCTTGCCTGCAAGGAAGTGAAGGGGACGGAAGAAGACTGGATTATGACCAGCGGCGATGGACATACAATCCCTGATTATGTAAAAGTAATTCAGGTTGGGATGGAGCGTATCATCAAGGAAGCGGAGGATAAGATCGCTTCGCTTGACATTGGCGAACCGGACCAGCTCGCCCAGCTCCCATTTTTACAATCTGTAATTATCACACAAAAAGCTGTGTTGAAATTTGCAGCGCGTTATGCGGATAAGCTTTGGGAATTGGCACAAAAAGAAGCGAATCCAAAGCGTAAAACCGAGCTCACAGAACTTTCAGAAATATGCCGCCGTATTCCGGCAAAGCCCGCGAGGACTTTTCAGGAGGCGGCGCAGGCGATGCTGTTCGTCAATATTCCAATCCAGCTTGAAAACAACGGTCATTCGATTTCTTTTGGACGTGTGGACCAGTATCTTTATCCTTTCTTTTTGAAAGACATAGAAGAAAATCGCCTGACGATTGAAAAGACTTTTGAGATTATGAGTTGCCTGTGGCTGAAGGTGACGGAATTTGCAAAGCTTCGTGATTGGCCCAATACGGTTGCATTTGTTGGAAATCCGCTATTTCAGAACCTGACGATTGGCGGACAGACTTTAAATGGGCAGGATGCCGTCAACGAATTGTCTTACCTTGCGCTTGGCTGCACCAAAAAGCTGAAAATGACACAGCCTTCACTTACTGTCAGGTGGTATAAAGGAACGCCGGACATATTCATGAAAGAAGCTGTTAAGGTAATCCGGACAGTTGGAAGCCTTCCTGCATTTTTTAATGACGAGGTAATTATTCCGTCCATGCTCAATATCGGTTATTCCTATGAAGACGCGAGCAATTACGGTATGGTCGGTTGTGTAGAGCCCGCTCCTCACGGGCAAATAGGCGGACGATACGGAGCCGGCTTCCCGAATTTTGCGAAGTGGGTTGAGCTTGCGGTCAATGGCGGCAGGGATCCGCGGACCGGTTACACGCTTTGTCCACAGAAAGGAGATCTGTCCACATTCGAAACCTTTGGGGACCTTATGGACGCATTCAGGCAGCAGCTCGAATTTTTCCTGCGGCAACACGTGATTGCCGGGAATGTGGTCGATTATTCGTGGGAAGAATTGACGCCAAATCCATTCCTTTCCTCTGTCATTGAAGACTGTATACAGCGTGGAAGGGAAATCAAAAAGGGCGGTGCAAAATACGACTTTACCGGTGGTCAGTGTGTTGGAGTGATTTCCGCAGCCAATGCGCTTGCTACGATCAAAAAGGTAGTATTCGAAGAAAAGCGTGTTACGCGTGAACAGCTGATGCACGCACTTGCTACAAATTTTGAAGATATGACAACCGATCCCAGTGGTGAAGAGATTCGCCAGATATTACTGAAAGCGGACAGCAAATTCGGCAACGATAATGATGAGCCGGACGAAATTGCAGCGGAAATCATGAAGTATTGGTCGGACAGGGAGATGACCTACAAAAATACGCGGTATGGGAAAGGCCCGATCGGCGGGGTATTTATTCCATCAACCGCAACAGTGGCGTCTCACGTCCTCACGGGACAGGTCGTAGGTGCGACGGCCGACGGAAGGAAAGAAGGAACGCCAATCACAGAAGGGACGTCCGCTTTTCGCGACACGGAAAGGAAAGGCCCGACGGCGCTCCTCAATTCCTATGCCAAGCTTCCAAATGTACTGATGCCAGGGGGACAGCTGTTTAATGTGAAGATTACGCCTTCCGCAGTTGATTCCGACAAAGGGCTTGATAACTGGGTATCGCTCATCAAAGGTGCATTTGAGAAGAAGGCCATGCAGCTCCAGTTTAATGTCGTATCCACGGAAACATTGATGGATGCAAAGGAAAAACCTGATAATTATTCGGACCTCATCGTACGTGTGGCAGGCTACAGCGGATATTTTGTTGATCTGCGTCCGGAAGTCCAGGAGGATATTATCGCAAGAACGGAGCACAACCTGTAATTGCAATTACCATAAGCACATAAAATCTGTCTGTGAAAGCATGGATATTACATTTTTTTGTAATATTCATGTTTTCATATCAGAAGAGGAAGGAAAATATGATGACTATAGAACTTGGCAGGGTGTTTGATATACAGCGTTTCAGCACGCATGACGGTCCGGGGATCAGGACGGTTATTTTCCTAAAGGGATGTCCTTTGAAATGCAGATGGTGTTCCAATCCAGAGTCCCAGGAAACGGGGATCAATATTCTTTTCACCGAAAAGAAGTGTATTGGCTGCAAAAAATGCGAGCAGGCGTGCCCGAATAATATCTTGGTTGGAATGCAGGGGATTGACACGAACTGTATCTTATGCGGCCGATGTGCAAATGCCTGTCCGGCCCAGGCGCTTGAAATCAAAGGGAAAAACATGTCGGTCGAAGAAATTTTGGAGGAAGCGGGGAGAGATAATTCCTTTTACCAAAACTCGGGCGGCGGAATTACGATATCAGGTGGGGAACCATTGATGCAATTTACGTTTTTGGAGTCGCTGATTGATGCTGCAAAACGTGACGGGCATCATATTGCGCTTGAAACCACAGGATTTGCATCCTGGGAAATCGCAGAAAAAATTTTTCAGAAAACTGACCTGATTCTTTATGATGTTAAGCATATGGATTCATTATTACACCGTGAATATACGGGCGTACCCAATGAACAAATTCTGGAGAATCTTTATCAGACGGCAAAAAACGGTTATCCATTGGTAATGCGAATTCCCTTAATCAAGGGATTTAATGCGACGAAGGAGAATATAGAGGTAACTGCCCGGATGGCTGCGGATCATAAAATCGGTCAGGTCGACCTTTTGCCTTACCATACCTTTGGTGAAAACAAATACATGCAACTCAGGAGGGAATATACCTTTGGAGGGGACAAACCGTCTCCCGCAGAAATAGATGAATTTGCCGAAATTTTTGAAAAAAAGGGTGTTGCGGTAAGCGTTGACGGATAAGGATCGGTGGATAGAATTTATGAAACACGATGACGAAAACAAAAAAGTATTTGAGTTTGTACAATATGGCAACGATTTAAATATCAAGGTATTTGTATCGAGGTTATTGAGCCTCAATAGCTCAAAATTCCATTGGCACCGTGAAATAGAATTGTTACTCGTAATCAACGGGCCCATTACGATTTATACGGAGAGTACGCGTTACCAGCTTGAAACCGGCGACATCTTTTTTCTGAATTCAAATGAGGCGCATTGCCTGCAGCGGATGAGTGATATGAATTCAGTGCTGGCAATACAACTTCCGCCAAATTTCTGTGAAAGCTATTATCCGGAAATGAAAAAAATACGTTTTATAGACAATTCCATTAAGCCAAAAGGAAATACTCAGATTTATTATGACTGCATTTATCAAAATATTACCGAACTGATGACCGTGCTACACGAAAAAATGGTGGGTTATCCCTTTAAAGCAATGAACGTAATCAACGGAATTTTTTATTATCTGGTCCGTTATGGAAAATATGAAATTATCAACAAAGAAAAGCAGATCAAGGAAACGCGCAATATGAACCGTCTGAATAGGATCATCAGCTTTATGCAGGAAAATTTTGCAGACAAAGTATCGCTTTCTGTCCTAGCGGAGACAGAGGCGCTTGATATGTATTACCTTTCCCATTTTATCAAGAAATATCTTGGGATGTCTTTTCAGCAATACCTGAACAAATTACGCCTTACCAAAGCAACGGAGCTTTTGGCAAATTCCGACAAAAAAAATATCGATATTTGCCTGGAAAGCGGATTCTCGGATTACCGGTATTTCTGCAAAGCGCTTGCAAAAGAGTATCAGTGTACTCCTTCACAATATAAAAAACGTTATCCTCAAAGACAAATACCAAAAAAGCCGGAAATACAGGGCATTGAGGAAGGCAATGGCCAGTACCGGATTCTCGATTGGGAAGAAACGTTTCAAGTGTTTTTTGATTTTTTATATAATCATCAATAGATTGGCCAAAACCGGTTGATCCTTTGGCAGCAACTAAAATTGTAAAAACTATTTTACAAAAAATACTTGATTTTTGCTGCGATTCTGGTAAAATATTAAACGCTGACATAATTATCCTGCTGGTGTAGCTCAATTGGCAGAGCAGCTGATTTGTAATCAGCAGGTTGCGGGTTCAAGTCCCATCACCAGCTCCAAACTTTAAACCGCGTTTTTATGCGGTTTTTTTATTTTTCTGAATGTTCGTGATCTTCAAAAATCCTTTGTTAAACTTTTTTATTGTTTGTAATTATCTTTAGCATCAAAAATTCTGATTGTCATAAAGGTTCATTTTTCTTTCATTCTTAACAGCTCCGCCAGTTGAGAACGTAAAGCGTCTGAACAAAAACTACTTTTTACTGAAAAGGTGACATTGCGTAGAAATTTCGATAGTTTCGTAGATAATACCATTCTATTAGCAGGATGTTTTTTTTATCATAGGATTAACGCAAGAAGAATTTCAAACATAATCTTACTATATTTATTTTATTGAACCAGTAACATTTAAAATACTGACACTATTTGCCGAGAAAAAAGGATAACTCTTTGTCAAAATTTCTAATTGTCCCGTAAGGGCCTGAAAATAAGGAGGAAATTATGAAAAAGAAAGCATTGATGGTAGTATCTATTGTGATCGTACTCTGCCTGCTTATGGCTGCGTGCGCATCCGCCCCGGTGGCTTCTTCCACTGGCGAATCGACGACGGAAGCGAGCGCGCCTTCCGAAGCAAAAGAAACGCAGGACGCAACCGCTACAACAGCTTCTGCAAAAAAGGACATTAAATTCTATGGTAAAATTGTAGAATATACATCAGGCGAAGCAACGTGCGAAAAACTCGAAGAGCTGCTTTCGGATCAGTATAATATCGAATCACTCCAGGTAGACTGGGGGAACCTCGAACAGGTCATCCGTACAGGCATCGCTTCGGGTGATCCCTGCGACGTTTATAATTATTGGCCGCAGTATATAAGCACATTCACAAAATCGGATATGGCGCTCGATCTTACGCCATACCTTGACGCCGATGGCGGTGCGTGGCGCGATAGCTTTGACGAAAACCTGTTGACGCTGGGAGAAATCGACGGGAAAGTCTACGACATACCTACTACGCCAAACTTCTCCTGCCTGATTGCCAATAAGGAATTATTTGAACAGGCGGGCGTACCGGTTCCGGACGGCACCTACTGGAGCTGGGATGATTTCCTCAAAGCCTGTGAAACCTTCAAGGAAAAAGATATTTTCCCGATGTCGGCGCCGACTGATAATCAAAAAGGAAACTGGGTATGGGGTAATGGTGTTATTGGCTATACGAAAGACGCCAATAAGGTAGATGAAGTAGCGGAAGGAAAAGTGGCATGTACGGACGATATTTTTAAAAATGCGTTCGCCAATACAAAGGAACTCTACGACAAGGAATATATGTATCCGGGCGAGGGCGCTGTAACGCTTACGACAGACGAAGGACGCGCTGCGTTCTCTCAGGGTAAAACGGCTCTTTGTGCGGAAGTTGCAGCAGGCATCGGTGCGGTGATAGATTCCCTCCCGTTTGAAGCCGTCATCGTTCCATGGCCGTCTATGGCAAGTGAAACGGCTATAACCGGCGGTGCTGACGGTTTGTTTATTCCAGCCAATGTCAAGGATCCTGATGCCGCAGTGGAAGTCCTGAAAACCTATACGAGCGTTCCTGTCCAGCAGATTAATGCCGATAACGGTTTTGTTGTGGCGGTAAAGGGAACGACCTCTGACGATCCCACCGTCAAAAAGCTCTCGGATTTCACATTTGCAGTCGTTGCAAAGGAAATTAAAAACCTTGATCCCGTCATGTCGGATTATTGCGTCAATCAGGCACTGCCAGAACTTATATTAGGGGGTGGCGTTGATTCCGTCATGCAGGCGATGGAAGATATCCGCCAGCAGATTGTCGGATAAACGAAAACGAACAAAAATGAATTAGAAGCGGCGTTCGTGGGGGATGCCGCTTCTAAATTGTTTTAATCCGGAATTCGTCAAAATATGTTATGATATATTATATTTAAACATATTCTATGACTGGCTACGTCGAGGAAACCATGCGTCTGTTTTCAAATCTAAACTTATCACAAAAATTCAGCGTAACGCTTTTGCTGCTTTTGCTTGCGCCTATTATTGTCGTTTCCATTCTGGTCAGTCACTATATCAGCGTTAACAACTACAGGCAGACCTGCGACGCGCGCTTTGCGCTTTTGGAGCAGGTGAGCGGTAACCTGGAAAATTTTACGAATGACGCGAAGTATGTCTCCCTGAATATTTTATCGGATGCAAAAACGCAGTCCCTCCTTAAAGACTACCGTGATCCCACGATCGACGCGGTTGGCAGGCAAACGCTGACGGTAGGTTTTTCCGTTCAGCCGCTCCTTGAATCAAGGAATTATGTCGAAGCCATCAGCCTGTATGACGACGAGGGAATCATCTACCAGTATGGCCTGCGTATTGAAGCGGAGGATATGCAGTACGTCGAAGCGGTAAAGGAAGCGGAGGGAAGGCCGTTTTGGACGGCGGCCTATAAGCAGGTTTATCCGGGCGACTACTATTACCGTTACCTTGACGGTGAATACGTCGTATCGCTGCTGCGCGGAATCAATGATCTTGGAAATTATAAAACAATGCTGGGGATCGAACGAATTACCTTTGATGAAGCGTACATCGAGGCCCTCTATTCCGGTATTATGATTGGCGATGGGCGTATGTATATCGTCAACCGGGACGGGGAAGTCGTGTCATCCACCGATAAATCCATGCTGGGAAGCAACCTGTCAGGCGGCGGACGGTTTGCGGAGCTGTTCGGAAACAGCGGATATTTTGAACAGGATGGGAATGTTGTGCTCCATACGGTGCAGGATAGCCCGGATTGGAGCCTTGTGATGGAAGAGCCCAAAAGCGTCTTCCTGAGCGGGCAGAAGGAAGTAACGCTGCTGACATTTTTTAATATCCTTGTCGTGGTGTTCTTTGGAATCGCGTTCCTGCTGGTACAGAACCGCAGCATCATCCGCCCGGTATCGCTGCTTTCAAAGGATGCGCAGAATTACAGGGAAGGGAATTTCAGGATTACGACGCAGTCGAGGAGTAACGACGAAATCGGGCAGCTCAACCGCTCGCTGCGTGAAATGAACGAATATATCAGGAATCTGATCGAGCAGGAATACAAAAGCAAACTTTCGGAACGGGAGATGGAACTGGAATACCTGCAAAGCCAAATTAATCCACATTTTTTGTACAACACATTGGATAACATTCGTTGGATGGCCGTCATGGAAAACCAGCAGAAAATCGCAGACAATATCGAGGCGCTCTGCAACCTTTTCCGGCACAGCCTGAACAGCGGCAACAAATATACAACGCTCGAAGAAGAGATCAAAAGCCTTGAGTCCTATATCCTGCTACAGCGCGCGCGGTTTGAAGACAGCATCTTTTTTGAAATCAGGGTGGAGGAAGATTTACTTCCATGCAGGATCATCAAATTGGTCATCCAGCCGCTTGTCGAAAATGCGATCGTGCACGGAATTGAGCCCAAACTGGGGAAAGGGCATATCAGGATACTGATCGACAGGTGGGAAGGAAAAATGCGCTGTCGCGTTACCGACGACGGGATTGGTATTGATGCGGAAGCGATTAACAAATATATCAACGGGGAATGGGATGCAGGCAGATCGTTTGCGCTTAAAAATATCCATGACAGGATTCAGCTCGAATACGGGAAGGAATATGGGCTCAGTATACAGGGCAGCAAAAACAAAGGCTCAGTTGTCCGGTTACTGCTTCCCATACTGTACAAAACAGATGAAGAATGAAATTAAGTTACTCATAGCAGATGATGAAACAAACATCCGCCTCGGCCTCCAGACAGGCATTGACTGGCAAGAACTGGGGATCGACCGTGTATTTGCTGCGCGCGATGGACAGGAGGCATATCGCCTGTGTATGGAGTATAAAATAGAGCTGGTACTGACAGATATCCGTATGCCGGGCCTTGATGGACTGGAGCTTGGCAGGAGGCTTAACTATGAGCCACTAAGAATTGTCATTATGAGCGGGTTTGCAGACTTTGATTATGCACACGATGCAATCAAGCTTGGCGCCGTTGATTACTTATTGAAGCCGGTCAATATTCAGGCCTTAAAAGAGCTGATACAAAAACTGGTCGCCCAGATTATTTCTGTGAAAAATGCGGCGATGGCGCTTGGCGAGGAGGGCTCGTTCGGCCTGGAAATGCACCAGATCATTTTCGGCAGAGATCCCGCACTGAGCCTCAGCGAAAACAGCTTTAGCCCTTTGCTTGTACGCGCGTTTGCATATATCAACGAACGTTATGCAGATCGTATTACCGTGGAAGACGTAGCCAGGCACCTTGGGAAATCGAATAATTACTTTAGCTCCTGCTTTAAACGATCAACTGGTACCAGTTTTGTAGATTACCTTGCGCGGGTTCGAATCGAACATGCGCGGCGAATGCTGCGTACAACCTCGATGATGACTTATGAAATTGCAGATAAAGTTGGTTTCTACGATTATAAATATTTCTCAACTGTTTTCAAGCGGATCGTCGGATGCTCGCCCTCCGCATACCGTAAAAAAATGGAGCAGTGATTGCTATTGCAATTTTAGCGCGAATTTTCGCAGAAACGTCCACACTCTGAAATCGTAACAAAAGAAAGAGATTATCCATTTAAGCAGGATGATCCCTTTCTTTTGTTGCGTGCGGCTGGTAATTTGCTAACGCAGGCAGATATCACCTTTTGAAAGCGGAAGTCCACTTCGTAGAATTTTGGATAGTTTCGTAGTGTGCACCCTTCTTGAGCTCAACGATTTTGCCTATAATAAAGTCATCACCAAATACAATTCAATGAACGTCGAATGATTCCACAAAGTTTTATTTTTATGGGGAGGGAAAAATATGGAAACTGCAATTCGAAAAAGTAAGACAAAGCGTCGCCTGCTTTGTCTGCTGTTTTTGGTTCCTGCATTTGCATTTCTTGTTTATGCGCTGTATGTCCCGTTTGTATGGAATGGAGTTATGTCGTTCCAACAGTGGGATGGATTCAGTGCTCCACAATGGGTTGGCGCGGATAATTATGCAAAAGCCTTCACAAACGACACATCCCGTCTCAGCTTGCAAAATTCTGTGTTTCTGGGGCTGGTATCCACTGCAGGATCGGTTCTTCTGGGACTGTTTTTGGCGGCGCTTGTATTTAAGGTATACAGGAAGGAGGGCGCTTTTTATCGCTTGATGGCGTTTATGCCGGTAATGCTGCCTGCGGCAGTGGTCGGCTTATTGTTTACGTTTTTTTATAATTCAGACATGGGCCTGCTTAACAATTTACTCCGGTCAATCGGTTTGGATAACCTGACAACGGCGTGGCTGGAGAATAAATCGACCGTAATGTGGTGCATCGCACTCGTCAATATATGGAAAATGAGCGGTCTGACGATGATGCTCAGTTTTGCGGCGATGCAAATGCTGCCAGCCTCTATCTTTGAATCAAGCAAACTGGAAGGAGCGAGCTATCCGCGCCAGTTTTTCAGCCTGATCCTGCCATTGATCCGGCCTACTGTCCTGATGACGGCCGTCTATACGCTGACGGTGAATTTCAAATCCTACGATATTGTTTCCGTCATGACGGGAGGGGGGCCGGGCACCACCTCTTACGTTGTACCCATCAACATGGTAAAAACAGCGTTTAACTTTGGAGATTTTGGCTATGCAGCTGCACAGGGGGTGATTATCACGGTGATCGTCATCCTGATCGTGGTATTGATGAACCGGGTGTTCAAAGGAGAAAAATATGAATACTAAACGTATGAATATCAACCAGAAAACTGTCAGGGTGCACATGAAGGGCGATGGCAAGGCGCGGGGATTCAGCCGCACATTACTGATTCTCTATTGTGCGGTAATCGCATTTCCAATTATTTTCGTTGTAATGACTTCTTTCAAATCAACGTCGGAATTTTATACGAACGTTTGGGGACTGCCCCAGCATGTTGCGTGGGAAAATTACGCTACGGCATGGAATGATGCGAAAATCGGTCAATATATGCTCAACAGCGTGATCATCGTGTCCATCGTGCTTATCGTATCGCTCATTGTCGGCGCACTGGCAGGATATGCCTTGTCCAGATTCCGCATCAAACACGCGGAGATTATTATGCTTGCGATTCTGGCATGTACGATGCTGCCTTCCGAATCGGTCATTATGCCACTGTATCTGATTACATCAAAAATCGGGCTGATCGGATCGCGGATGTCGCTTATCATCCCATATATCGCATGGGGGCTCCCCATGACGATCTATATTTTTCGGAATTTTTTCGATACCATACCAAACGAACTGCTCGAGGCTGCGCGTATCGACGGCTGCACGGAGGTACAGACTTTCACAAAAGTTGCGATACCGCTTATGCTTCCGGCAATCGCTACCAACGCGATTCTGATCTTTGTCGCATGGTGGGGGGAACTTTTATGGGCGACGGTAGCGCTGGCCTCCTCGTCCATGAAAACAATACCGATCGGCATGGTTTCGTTTTCGGCACAGTTTGGCACGAATTGGGGACCGATGTGCGCTGCAATTTGTATCATACTGATCCCGCTCGTTGTCTTCTTCTGCTTTGTTCAAAAATATTTCGTGCAGGGCCTGACTGGTGGAGCGGTCAAAGGCTGAGGGAGGAAAAAATATGGCTGCAATTACGTTCAAAAACATAGGGAAAAAATATAAACAGGGTGACGTTTATGCTGTGAAAGACGTGTCCATGAAAATTGAAGACGAAGAATTCGTTGTGCTGGTAGGGCCTTCCGGGTGCGGGAAATCGACGACGCTGCGTATGATCGCTGGCCTTGAGGATATCACGGAGGGAGAGCTTTCTATCGGGGAGCGTATCGTAAACGGAGTGGAACCAAAAGACCGCGACATGGCTATGGTTTTCCAGAATTACGCCCTGTATCCGCATATGACAGTTTACGATAATATGGCGTTCGGTTTAAAGCTACGCAAAACACCCAAAGAAGAAATCGACAAACGGGTGAAAGAAGCTGCTGAAATACTCGACATTACCGAATACCTGAATCGAAAACCAAAGGCACTTTCCGGCGGACAGCGCCAACGTGTAGCACTTGGGCGTGCAATCGTACGCAACCCATCTGTATTCCTGATGGACGAGCCTCTTTCGAACCTCGACGCGAAACTGCGCGTCGCAATGCGTTCAGAGATACTCAAACTTCACAGGCGCCTGAAAACGACCTTCGTTTATGTTACGCACGACCAGACAGAGGCCATGACCATGGGAACCAGAATCGTCGTGATGAAGGATGGGTACATCCAGCAGATCGATACACCGATGAACCTGTACGAGCATCCGGCAAATCTTTTTGTGGCGCAGTTTATCGGCAGCCCGCAGATGAGCGTATGGAAGGGAAGACTCAGCAGGAAAAACGGAAAAGCCTTTGCCTGTATGTGGGGAAAGGAAATAGAAATTGACCGGGAACGGGCCGTCCAAATAAAAAAGGAGGCGTTTGGGAAGGAGGTCGTCTTTGGTATACGCCCGGAGGATATCAAAACAAAAGGGGAAACGCCTATCGAAATGAAGATAGAGGTAGAAGAGCAGACCGGCGCGGATATGTTCCTGATCGTGCTGCCGCCCGGCGGAAAAAGCGGACAGGAGCAACTTAACGCCAGGCTTTCTTCCGGATATGCCGCAGGTGTTGGCGCTTCTGTCAATCTATACCTCGATACGGCCAAGCTTCATGTTTTCGATCCGGAAAGCAAAAAAACATTGATGGAGGTCTCAGAAAAAAATGAATCATAAAAATCGGTTTTTGATCAATCATACGGGATTCCTGCCGGAAGCGTCCAAAAAATTTGTTTATGATGGCAATGCGGACTCTTTTACGGTATGCCGCTTACAGGATTTAAAGCTTACGCCGGTCTTTGAGGGCTCGTTTGAATGGCGCGTGCAATATGGTTCTTACGGCGTGGGAGATTTTTCCGGGCTTTGTGAGGAGGGGATTTACCGCATCCATACAGAGGATGGCAACAGCCGTTGCTTCATCATATGGGAAAACGCATACGATCCTCTGGCGCGTATCCTTTTGAATTTTTTTGTCTGGCAGAGGTGCGGTGACGAACAGGGCTGGAACGGCGCGTGCCATACAGGCGACCATATTTTGTTGCGTTCGTCGCAGATGCGAAGCCTTACCGGGGGCTTCCACCAGTCCAGCGATTTGCGAAAATGGGTTTTTGGCACAACCTTGGGACTTTCGGCGCTCGCTGAATATGCACTGGAAGCGGAGCCTGCCCGGGACCAGAAAATAATCGGGGAAAATCTTTGGCATGGGGCAAAATACCTTCTTTCCCTCATTACAGAGGAAGGGTGGCTTATCGACTGCACATGGATTCCGGAAGGATACGATACAAAGCTGGCGGGAAAGGGCTACGGTGATTACCGGTTCAGCTGGAAAAACAGGCAATACTATGAAAGCCCGAATAATGAGCCCTCACACTGGCAGACGATCAAATTTTTGGCGCTCGCTTCACGATACTTCAAAGAGAGCGATGCGGGTAAATCAGAAGAGTGCCTGGCGGGAGCGAAGGCTGTCTGGCGGTATATGCTTGGCCCCGGCAGCGAAATGCAAAATTACGATTTGCCGGCTTATCCGCCTTTGGGGCATGATGGTATGGCAAGGCAGTACCGGGGATATTATCAGGGTTCGGCCTTACGTTGCGCGGAGCTGGCGGGTGCGGCAATCAAGCTATTTGATGCTGAACCCTGTATGGAATACCATGACGAAGCGGTTTTGGCCCTACGGCAACTGTCAAAACTTCAGGTTGGGGGCGACGTATCCCAAAATCCTGCGGCGGCATGCTTTTGGGAAGGGGAACATTCCGACTTTTTGGCGAATAACTATTATTACTTTTTTTCCACCTCAGTACCAATCGTATTGCTCGAAGCTGCGGAAACGTGGCCAGACGATCCGGACGCGGCCATATGGCAGGGCTGCGCCAGATTGATTGCAGAACAGCATAACCAAAAACACCGGGAAAATCCTTTTGGACGCGTACCCGCAACATGGCATACAGCCGGGCACGACAGGTTTGAGACGCCTGTTATTTTCAGCTACAGCACAGAACATGACGCAAGCCGTGATGAAACAAAGGGCGGTATCGCAAGCAAAGGGAACGAAGATTTTGAAGTGTTTTACAAGGAATACAGTTTTTGCTATAACCTTGATTTGATTGCGGCTGGCGTATTCCTCACAAAAGCGGCAAAGCATTTTGGAGAGCCCGAATATACACAGACTGCTCAGCGGCAGCTCGACTGGATACTCGGTGCAAACCGGTTTGACGCAAGCAATGTGGAGGGAGTTGGATATAACCAGCCGCACAGGGGTATTTTTGGGGAATTTTTTCCTCCGGTTCCTCAAATACCGGGTGCGGTATTCACCGGAATCACAGAGGAAAGCTTCGTTGAAGAGTCCTACGGGCTGGATAACGAGTATGATATGCCTATGGTTGGCTGGATGCTTTATCTGGTCTCCCAGATCGATGGAAATAAAAATAAGCGATAGCGTCATGCGCTTCAGCAACCTGAGCGGCGAAAGGAGGTGATGCTCCAGTGAATTTCCCGGATGAAACAACAGATCGTTTTTTGAAAGCGTATATTTACGCCGTCCATACTTTTTTTGCAGTTTGTAATTTTTTTATTGACCTCTACAAACCGCTATGCTATAATAAATATCGCTGACCGGGTAAGGGAAGCATTTGAATTTTGACCAGCAGGTTGCTGGTTCAGAACCTATTATAGGTTTCAATATGGAGAGATTCCCGAGTGGCTAAAGGGAGCAGACTGTAAATCTGCCGGCGACGCCTTCGATGGTTCGAATCCATCTCTCTCCACCAACTAAAAAAGCGCATATAAAAGCGCTTTTTTAAAAATTGCGGATATGGCGGAATTGGCAGACGCGCACGGTTCAGGTCCGTGTGAAGGCGACTTCATGCAGGTTCAACTCCTGTTATCCGCACCAAAACCGTTCTTCATACAAGGGTATGCAGAACGGTTTTTTATATCCTGTACTTCTGGATTTACTGGAACGTAAAATATTTAAGAAGGAAATTGTTCTTTTTTGGTAGTACCGGATTACACAAAATGATATAATCAATTATGTAAACAAAGCAACCAACGGAGGATAGTGAATTGGGCGGAATATTCGGTGCGGCAAAAAAAGGGAATTGTGCATATGATTTGTTTTTTGGAACAGATTATCATTCACATTTAGGAACCTATCGGGGTGGAATGACAGTATATTCAGACGGGCGGTTCCTGCGGGCAATCCATGGGATTCAGAATTCACCTTTTCGCACGAAGTTCGAAAAGGACGTAGAAGATTTAACAGGGCCGATGGGTATTGGAAGTATTTCGGATACAGCTCCTCAGCCGCTTACCGTACATTCTCACCTTGGCACTTATGCCGTTGCTACGGTAGGGCGCATCAACAACTCCGATGAAATTATCAGCCGCTGTTTCCAAAATCATTTTGCTCAGTTTTCTGAAATGGGCAATGGCAAGCTGAATCCTACGGAACTGGTTGCGGCGCTGGTAGGGAGCCAGGCTACGATTGCCGAAGGAATACGTTATGCGCAGGAACTGATCGACGGCTCTATGACCATGTTAGTGCTCACGAAGGACGGGATCTATGCCGCGCGGGATAATGTAGGACGCACTTCACTGGTTTTAGGGGAAAAGGAAGACGGTTATTGCGTAGCGTCGGAAAGTTTTTCTTTTTTAAATTTAGGATATCACGATCTTCGGGAGCTTGGGCCTGCAGAGGTCGTGCTGATCACGCCGGATGGGGTGGAGCAGATATTGCCTCCGAAGAACCAGATGAAAATTTGCGCTTTCCTGTGGACATATTACGGTTATCCCACGACTTATTATGAAGGCGTAAATGTAGAGCAAATGCGTTATGAGGGGGGACGTATCCTTGCATCACGCGATAACGTACATCCTGACCTTGTGGCAGGCGTGCCGGATTCCGGTACCGCATATGCGATAGGCTATGCGAACCATTCAGGGATTCCGTTTGCGCGTCCGTTTATCAAATATACGCCCACGTGGCCGCGGTCGTTCATGCCGCAAAAGCAGGATTTGCGAAACCTCATCGCACACATGAAACTTATACCGGTAGAAGGATTGATCAAGGGGAAAAAATTGCTCATGATTGACGATTCCATCGTCAGGGGTACGCAGATGCGCGAGACTACCGAATTCCTGTATCGCAGCGGGGCGCAGGAAGTACACGTCCGTTCAGCGTGTCCGCCTATCTTGTTTGGATGCAAATACCTGAATTTCTCACGCTCTACGTCGGATCTGGACCTTATAGCACGTAAGCTGATTGCTCAGCATGAGGGCGACGCCTCAATGGAGGTCTTGCAGGAATATGCCGATCCGGACAGCGCACGCCATGTGCAGCTTACCGAAGAGGTGTGCAGGGAATTGGAGTTCACTTCGCTTCGTTATCATCGTCTGGATGATGTGCAGGCGTCTATCGGCATCGATCCATGTAAGCTATGTACTTACTGTTGGGATGGCAGAGAATAACGTAAAATTAAGCCTTCGCGTAAGCGAGGGCTTTTATATTTACCTGATATTTAATACTTTTGTAATAAATATAGTGCAAAAAAAGAAAAAATCATATATAATAGTAATGTTATATGTACATTATTTTGAAAGCAACCTCTATTGATATGCTTAAAAAGGAGTCTTGTTTTTATGCGAAGGAAATATATTAAGAAGCTGAAATATTATTCCTTTTCGTTCCGGGTACAACAATTTTTCAGAAATATCAAAGACCGCATGGTACGTCTCTCAAAAAGGAACAAATGGATTTTGACAGGCGGTATTGGTACCGTTGCGGTTGCTCTTGTCGTTTTGCTTGGTTTGGGTACCTTTGGGAACACGCCGTTTTTCAGTGTGAATGCAAGCGCGGCGGAAAGTGATTTACAGGCATTGCCGGCACAAACGGAACCCGACGCCTTGCAGGCGCTTGCACAGTCAACGCCCGAGCCTACTCCCGCGCCAACGCCAACGCCTGATCCGACTCTGAAGGAAGGAATGGAAGGCCCGGAAATATCGGCGCTGCAGCAACGCCTGATGGATCTTGGATATCTTGCGATTGATGAAACAACCGAGTATTACGGGCCTGCTACAGCCGGAGCCGTCGGTTATTTCCAGCGTCAGCATGGCCTGGAGCAAGACGGGGTATGCGGCCCGCAAACGCTTGCGATTATCAACTCCGAAGATGCAAAGCCGTACACACTGCTTGAAGGGACAAACGGAGACGACGTTAAAAGCCTGCAAAGCCGTTTGCAGGAACTTGGTTATATTGGAAGCGTGACAGGTTATTATGGAACGGAAACGATAGATGCTGTCAAAGCTTTCCAGACGCGCAATGATCTTGGCGTAGATGGAAAGACCGGCGAGATGACACTGGATTGCATTTATTCCTCAGACGCGAAACCAACCGCAGAAATGGAAGTTGCAGTACAGCGTAAAGGAAGTATAGACAGCTTTATATCGGTAGCGGAAGAGCAGCTTGGAAAACCATATGTCTGGGGGGCGTCCGGTCCAAATACCTTTGACTGTTCAGGGCTTGTGACCTATTGCCTGAGACAGGCTGGTTCTTCTACAGGGAGGCTCAATGCCGCAGGGTTTTCACAAAATTCATCCTGGGAAAAGATATCTTTTGATAATTTACAGCGTGGCGATCTGATTTTCTATACCAATAACGCCCGCAGCAAGGTTGGGCATGTAGGAATTGTGATCGGCGACGGTATGATGATAGACGCATCCTCTTCGAACGGCAAGGTTGTAAAACGCACCTATGATTCTTCTTATTGGCAAAGTCATTTCGTGTGCGGACGGCGTCCGTGGTAAAACATAAATTTATGGAATGTAAGGTCTGCAGGGTTTACCTGCAGACCGTTTTTTATTGCCACAGTCAGCTTGAGGTCGATTTATCAGTAGATTTTCCAGCCGGTTTGCATTATAATATTGAATATGAAAGATATGGTTTACTGGAAAAATGAAATACTGAAAAATGGCTTGAAATACCACATTATTACATATGGATGCCAGATGAATGAGCACGAATCCGAAAAGATTGCAGGAATTTTAGAGGAACTTGGCTACCGCCCGGCACAGGAAAAGGAAGAGGCTGATTTTATACTGTTCAACACCTGTTGTGTTCGTGAAAACGCAGAGCAGAAAACATTTGGAAATGTTGGTAAAATCAAAAAACTGAAGGAAGAAAATAAGAATTTGATTGTCGCCGTATGCGGATGTATGACGCAGCAGGAGGAAGTCGCTCATAAGCTGTCCAAAACATTTCCATTTGTGGACATCATCTTCGGCACACACAACATCCACGAGCTTTCTGGAATGCTGCTCGAACGCCTGTCCGAAAAGCAGCGTGTTTTGCGTGTGCAGCAAAGCGACGGGCAGGTACATGAAGCAGTACCGCTTAAAAGGGGCCAAGGCCCTGCCGCGTCTGTCAATATTATGTATGGCTGCAATAATTACTGCTCTTATTGTATCGTTCCTTATGTAAGGGGCGCCGAGCGGTCACGAGATGCCGATGACGTTTTGGGCGAAGTGAAAGAGCTTGAAATTCAGGGTTACCAAGAAATTATGCTGCTTGGTCAAAATGTAAATTCCTATAATGGCAAAGGTATCAATTTTTCACAGCTCCTGAACCAGATCTGTGCGGAGACCAAAATACCGCGTATCCGTTTTATGACCTCGCACCCCAAAGACCTCTCTGACGAGCTGATCGAAACCATTGCAAAGCACCCGCAGATTTGCCGCCATATCCATTTACCGGTTCAATCGGGCAGCACAAAGGTTTTGGAACGGATGAACCGTAAATATACCAGATCGGAATATCTGTCCCTTGTGGATAAAATACGCAGAGCAGTTCCCGGGATTGCAATTACAACAGACATTATTGTCGGCTTTCCCGGCGAAACGGAGCAGGATTTTGAAGATACGCTTTCCCTTGTGCGGGAGGTGCGTTTTGACGCTGCCTTTACGTTTGTGTATTCTGTGCGCAGCGGAACGGCGGCGGCAAAAATGGCGGACATGGTGGACGAAACGACAAAAAGAGAGCGTATAGTGAGGCTTGTCGCCCTGCAAAATGAAATTACTGAACAACGCAACAAAGAATACGAAGGGCAGACCGTATGCGTTTTGGTTGAGGGACAGAGCGCGCGCAATACACAGCATGTCTGCGGTAAATCGGGTTCGTTCAAGATGGTCAATTTTGAGGGAGATCCGTCGATGATCGGGACTTTTCAGGAGGTCCTGATCACGCAGGGTAAAAAAACGACGCTGTTTGGCACGGCAGTACGGAAATAAGAGGGAATTATGGCAGAATTAACACCAATGATGAAGCAGTATCTGGAGTTGAAACAGGAATATCCTGACTGTATCCTGATGTTTCGTTTGGGCGATTTTTATGAAATGTTTTTTGAAGACGCGGAGCTTGCGGCCAGGGTGCTTGAAATAGCGCTGACAGGGCGCAACTGCGGCCTTGAGGAACGCGCACCGATGTGCGGGGTTCCTCATCACTCGGTAGATAACTATATCAACAGGCTGATTGAAAACGGTTATAAGGTCGCAATTTGCGATCAGCTTGAAGATCCAAGCATCGCAAAGGGTATTGTAAAGCGTGGTATAACGCGTGTTGTGACTCCGGGCACGGTTGTTGAAAACTCTATCTTAAATGAAGCGGAAAATAATTACATCCTTTGTATCCATTATGGCGAACAAACAGTTGGCGTATGCTATTGCGACGTATCTACCGGTGAATTCTGCGTAGAGCAGCTGCCAGACGAAACGCAGCTTATGAACGAGTTGACTCGTATTAATCCGCGGGAGATATTGGTTGCAGATTCATGCGTAAAGAAGATGCTCACATTAACGGAAAAAACACGATTCAAAAATACCTTTGTAAACCCGTATTTTGACTGGGCATTTGAGCAGACAGCCGCGAAAAAAGCTCTGTGCGGGCATTTTAAGGTAAAATCCTTAAGCGGATTTGGCTGCGGGGAATTAAGCGACGCCATTTGCGCGGCAGGCGCGCTGATGCAGTATCTTGTGGATACCCAGAAAAATGCACTTTTGCATATCACTGCAATTAAAACACTGACAGGCAGCTCTTATATGGTGCTCGATCCAAGCACGCGCCGTAATCTTGAGCTGACTCAGACATTGATGGAAAACGGGAAAAAAGGTTCCCTGTTATGGCTTCTTGACCGTACTAAGACTGCGATGGGCGCGCGGCTTTTAAAGAAGCTGATCCTCCAGCCGTTAAAAAGTATTGATGCGATTGACGAACGTCTCGACGCGGTAGGCGAAATAAAGGACGATATGTACCTGCGTAATTCGCTGGTGGATTATCTTGGCAGTATTTACGATCTGGAGCGTATCATTTCCCGCATTTCCTATGGAACAATCGATGCAAAGGATTGCCTGTCACTGAAGCGTTCTATTGCTGCGTTGCCTACGCTCAAAGCGCTTTTGGAAAATTCAAAAAGCACCTTGCTAAAAGGTATTTACGAAAACATGGACGATCTTCAGGATCTTTTTGAGCTTCTGGACCATGCGATCAATGAAGACGCGCCGGTTGGAATTACAGAAGGTAATATCATAAAGCATGGATTCGATCCGGAAATCGACCAGTTGATCTTTGCATCCAAAAATGGAAAAAACTGGCTTGCGGAACTGGAAGCGCGCGAACGGGAAGAGACCGGGATCAAAAACCTGAAAATCAGTTACAATAAAGTCTTTGGCTATTTTATCGAAGTCACAAAATCATATCTTTCCCAGGTTCCTTATCGATACCTGCGCAAGCAAACCCTTACAAACTGCGAGCGTTATATCACCGAAGAGCTCAAAGAAATGGAGGATACGATTCTTGACGCAGAGGAAAAGCGCAATGCGAAGGAATATGAGGTGTTCCTGCGAATCAGGGATACGCTTGGAGATAATGTTTCCCGTATTCAGGCGTGTGCGGCCCATGTAGCGCTTTTGGATGCAATGCAGTCATTTGCCTGCGTCGCCTACGAAAATATGTATACGCGGCCACAAATGGCTGACGATGGCATTTTGGATATCAAAAATGGCCGGCATCCGGTTGTGGAAAATATCCGCAAGCAGGAGTTTGTTCCAAACGACGCATTGCTCAACAGCGATACGGATAATATGCTTTTGATCACAGGACCGAATATGGCGGGCAAAAGCACATATATGCGCCAGGTTGGGCTTATTGTGCTGATGGCTCATATCGGAAGCTTTGTCCCTGCATCGAGTGCGCATATTTGTATGGTTGACAGAATTTTTACGCGCGTGGGCGCATCGGACGACCTCGCTTCCGGTCAGAGTACGTTTATGGTGGAAATGAATGAACTTGCTAATATTCTCAATAATGCCACCTCAAAAAGCCTTCTTATTTTAGATGAAATCGGCAGGGGAACAAGCACGACGGACGGTCTATCGATTGCATGGGCCAGCGTTGAATATATTATTCAAAACCTTCAGGCGAAAACCTTGTTTGCAACGCATTACCACGAATTGGTAGAGCTTGAAAATATGTTCGAAGGAATCAAAAATTATTCCGTAGCCGTTAAGGAGATGGGAAGTGAGATCATATTCCTGCATAAAATCGTAAACGGTGGGACAGACCGCAGCTTTGGCGTCGATGTGGCTAAGCTTGCAGGACTTCCGCAACAGGTGATTGCGCGCGCAAGGGTATTTCTGGACCGTTTGCAGAATTATGAGATATCGCTGACAGACAGCAATTCAGGTATTCCAAAGGAAAAACCCAAGGCGGAATTGCCTGAATGTGTCAAAAAAATCAAAAATACGAATATTGACACACTGACTCCGATTGAGGCGCTCAATCTGGTTTATTCGCTCAATAAGGAGTTAAACGATGCTGAGTAAAAGGATTTGTGTACTGGATGAGGCCGTTTATGCGAGGATCGCTGCAGGCGAGGTAGTGGTTAATCCGGCCGCTGTCGTGAAGGAACTGATGGAAAATTCCATGGATGCGGGCGCAACGGCAATCACGGTGGAGATTTCGCAGGGCGGTAAGGAGCTGATCCGCGTGACGGATAACGGTTTGGGGATTTATCCGGAGGATGTGCCGCTTGCCATACAAAAGCACGCCACCAGCAAGATCAGCAATGTTGACGACCTTGGACGCATAGAAACGCTTGGCTTTCGTGGAGAGGCGCTGTCCAGCATGGCGGCAGTGTCAAGGCTCACAATTAAGACGCGTACTCAGGATAGTGTAGAAGGTACGATCCTGACAGTAAGCGGCGAGCATCAGCCTGAGATTATTTCCGCAGGACTGCCGGAGGGCACGACAGTAACGGTGGAGAATTTATTTTACAATATTCCTGCCCGCTTAAAATTTCTGAAAAATACTGCAAGGGAAACGACAAACGTTACATCGGTTGTTTCCAGGCTTATTTTTGCAAATCCGCACATCGCGGTCAAGTACATCAGCAATGGAAAGGTAATTTACCATAGTCCGGGGAATGGAGCGCTCAGGGATGCGGTAGTCGCCGTATATGGTAAGGAGATTGTGCCGCGGGTTGCGGAGGTAAATTTCAGTACAACCGACCTCACAATACATGGATTGATTTCAAAACCTTCGCATTTATATAAAAGCACGCACTATATGTGTTTTTTCCTGAATGGCAGGTATATCCAATCGAAAAACCTGCAGGCCGCAGTGATGCGCGGATTTGGTGAGCGGCTGCTGAGGGGGCATTATCCGTTTTCAGTATTACACCTCACTCTCCCAGCAGATCAGGCAGATGTAAATGTGCATCCGAATAAGCTCCAGGTTATGCTGCATGAGGAGCCTGAGGTTTTGGACGCACTTAACAGGGCAGTCCATGAAGCACTCAATCAGCAAAACGTCCCGCCAGTGTTGGAAATTCCACAGGCTGCGGAGCAAAATCAAGAGCTGCCGTACTCGGCGGGAAAGGAAGGGAAGCCGGACTTTCCGGAATTTCGTTCCGCCGAACGCCTCTATCAAAAAAGCGGGAGCAGGGCGGCACAGACGCCCGGGGCTTTGATGGATTACCCGGTTGCCGGGACTTCTGAGAAGCCATCCGTATACCAGCCCGATCAGGATTTTGGAGAACTGATTGAATCTGTAAAAAAATACCAGAATCCTCCGGAAGAGGAGCAGGCCGAAATCGAGGATGTGCGCCGACTGATTGATTACCGTATCATCGGACAGGTGTGGAACACATATGTTATGGTGGAAAGCAGTGAAAGCCTGTACCTCATCGATCAGCATGCGGCGCACGAGCGGATCAATTTTGAACGGATGAAAAAGGCTGCCGTTGAAGGAACGGTTGCATCGCAAAGCCTTTTGATACCTTACGTCGCTACGCTTCCTGCCGAAGATTTTGCACTGCTTCAAAAGCATGCGGAATTTTTGGAAAGTCTGGGCTTTGACTTTGAGGAGTTTGGGCCGCTAACCTTAAAGTTCAACGCGCTCCCTGTGCAGGCGGAGGTCAGCGGCGCGGAAAAAATGATCGACAATTTACTTGAAGAATTGCGCAATGTGCGCGGAAATGATGTTCTTTTGCTACGGGATACGGTAATCCGTGCCTCCTGCCGCTATAGCATCAAAGCCGGCTATCAGCTTTCAGACGCACAGATTGAGGAACTTATGCAGGAAATCACAGAGCTTGACGCAATCCCAAATTGCCCGCATGGACGGCCAATCGCAATCGTAATCAAAAAAAGCGATTTACAAAAAGGATTTAAACGTATCGTATGAAGGAACAGGTATATATTATTCTTGGGCCGACAGCTTCTGGAAAGACGGCAACTGCCATAGAACTTGCAAAGCTCAAAAACGGTGAAATCATATCTGCTGATTCCATGCAGGTTTATCGCGAAATGGATATTGGGACGGCGAAGCCGGATATGGAGGAACGACAGGGGATTGTCCACCATATGATCGATGTGGCAGCGGCGGATGAACCATATTCTGTTGCGATGTTCCAGCAGGCGGCAACAGGTTGGATCAGGGACATTCTGTCCCGCGGTAAAACCCCGGTTCTGGTCGGGGGAACCGGGTTGTATTTGAATTCGATCACATACCGTTTGGATTTTACAGATACCTCTTACGATCTGGCTTTTCGGCAAAAACTGGAAAAACGCAATGCGCAGGAGCTTCACCGGATTCTGTCAGAAAAGGATCCCCAGGCCGCTGAACGCATTCATGAGAACGATAAAAAACGCATCATCCGCAGGCTTGAGATTTTAAATAACGGGGATGGAAAAAACGGTTATGAATTCCGCAGGCCGAATGACGAATATGATTTTGTTATGGCAGGCCTTACCACGGAGCGCAAGGTGCTTTATGAGCGAATCAACAGGCGCGTAGATCTAATGATGCAGCAAGGCTTGCTGCAGGAAGCGGAAACTCTCTATCATAAGTATGGGGATACGCCAACTTCCATGCAGGCTATCGGCTATAAAGAGCTGATTGAATATTTCAAGGGAAATATGCCGCTTGACGAAGCGGTAGCCGTGTTGAAAAGAAACACCCGTCGATATGCCAAGCGGCAGCTGACGTGGTTTCGCCGTGACGAGCGGATTTGTTGGTACGATATCTCGTCTTATGCGAATGCAGCAGAGCTTGCACATCATATTTTAAATAAGGATAGGACAGCCAAATGAATTTAACTGAATATATCAGCAACCATTTTAAAATAGAAAAAAAGCTGGTGGATTTTGTTTATGAATGCGAAAATGACGTGAAGGACGTTTTCCATCGTTTTGAGGAAGTAGCCCAGGTCAACCAGTTTAAAGTGATTGAAGCTTTTCAGAAAAATAATATTTCCGCACGCCATTTTTATGCTTCCACCGGATATGGTTATGGAGATGAAGGACGCGAAAAGCTCTGCCGTGTGTTTGCAGATGCTTTCGGCGCTGAGGATGCAATCGTTTCGCCCATGCTTATGAGTGGAACCCATGCAATTTCTACTGCATTATTTGGTTTGCTGCGCCCGGGGGACACATTATTTTCCATGACGGGAAACCCCTATGATACGCTTATTTCCACCTTATATGGCGCAAGCGGATCCCTGCAGGAATTCCAGATTGCTTTTGATTGCGCAGAGCTCCAAAAGGATGGCACGATTGATATTGAACAATCGTTCAAAAAAATAAACGCCAATCCTTCCGTGAAAGTCATATACTTTCAACGGTCTACAGGATATGAAATCCGCCCTGCATTTACGGTCGGTTATCTGCAAAAAGTGATGGCCCTTGTAAAGGAAAAATTTCCGGATAAGATCATTATGGTAGATAATTGCTACGGGGAATTCGTTAATATGGACGAGCCTGTGGCAGTTGGCGCGGATGTAATGGCCGGATCGCTGATCAAAAATCCAGGCGGTGGTATCGCGCCGACAGGAGGATACATTGCAGGAAAATCCGGCTTGATCGACAGGATTGCAGGAAGTTTTTCCGCACCGGGCATCGGAACGGAAATTGGTTCCTATGCCTTTGGTTACCAGCAGTATTATCAGGGCTTTTTTATGGCTCCACACACAGTATGCCAGGCGCTCATGGGCGTTTGCCTTGCGGCACGTGTGTTTGAAAAGCTTGGTTTCCAGTCCCAGCCTTCATACAATGCCGAGCGCGGCGATATTACCCAATCGATTATCTTTGGCAGTGAACAGCCCCTGACGGACTTTGTACGCGGCATACAACGTGCCTCCGCCATTGATGGAAATGTTGTCCCATATGCCTGGGATATGCCCGGATATGATGATAAAGTAATTATGGCTGCCGGTACCTTTGTGCAGGGCGCATCCGTTGAATTAACGGCAGACGCGCCCATCAGGGAACCATACGCGGCCTATTTGCAAGGCGCGCTTACTTATGAACATGCAAAATTAGGCATTTTATATGCCCTCAATGATATGAAGATTAATATTTGATTTGATCTGATGGATGATCATTATTTTCTTAATTTGATGGCTTTGGATGCGCGTTTGCGGTTGTCCTCAGACATTGCGGCATAGTGCTTACGCGTCGTATTTACGTCTTTATGGCCCAAAACATCTGCGACAAGGTAGATATCACCCGTTTCCTGATATAGCATCGTGCCATATGTACTGCGTAGCTTATGGGGCGATATTTTTTTCAGCGGACTTACGATTCGTGCATATTTTTTGACCATCATTTCTACACTGCGCACAGAGATGCGCTTGCCCTGCATCGACAGAAAGAGGGGAGAGGACAGGTCGTAATTTCCACGGTTCTTGCGTTCGTTAAGATACGCCGTGAGTGCGCCTGCCGTTTCGTCGTCGAAATAAAGCATCACCTGGTTGCCGCCCTTACGCGTTACTTTAAAGCAGCCGTTTTTAAAATCCACATCGTTTATATTTAAAGAAACAAGCTCCGACACACGGATACCCGTAGTTAAAAACAGAGTTAAAATCGCCACGTCACGCATCACATTTTTTTTATGGTATTGCTTTTGCTTATCTGTCAGGTTTTCACCGGATTCTACCATATCAAGTAAATTGGCTACTTCGTCCGGCTCAAGGCGTATGATTGCTTTATCATGCAGCTTAGGCGTATCTAAAAGCTCACAAATATTGTTATCCAGAATGCCTTTACGATAATAATGCTTAAAAAAAGAACGCAGACAGGCAATTTTGCGTGCTTTGCCGCGTTCGTGATTTTCAATAAATTTTTCATCGTCGTCCGGAGCGGTATACAGGTTCAGGTAATCCATAAAAAGATACAGGTCATCCACAGTGATTTTTTTCAGGTCATCCTGCGTAATATCTGTGGTGCTTTTTCCAGAAAATGCAGGAAGCTCTCGTACGAGGAACTGGAAAAAAATACGGAGATCCGCAGCGTAATTAACACGCGTCAGAATCGTAGATGTATTTTCCATTGCAATAAAAAAGCTCGTTGTAAACGACGGCAGGTCACGCATGATCCCACGAAGCTTCAACGTCATTTTTTGATTTAGATTTTGATGATAGTTGGTCGACTCACTCATAATAAAAAAGGCTCCTTATCGTTACAAAACCGCTTAACCGGGCGATTTACGTATATTATAGCATAAGTGGGCTTTCAGATGCAATAACTATTCGCAAAACTTGTGTTTTGCGAATAGTTTGATTTTGGAATAAGAACCGATCAGCCACTTCCCCTTGCGGGCATATTGTAAAAAGCGGACATTTTTGAGTTTTTTCATGAGTTTATATTTCGAACAGATTCAGGTGCTTCTTTGACGTACGACATATCTTTTTCCGATGGCGCACACCTTATTATGATTTAACGTTCTTTTTGATTTGGTCGCGCGCAAGCTTATCACACAAATTGTTTAATTCGTCGTCTGCGTGTCCCTTAACTTTATACCATTTTACAACATGGTTTTTCGTTTCGTTCAAAAGCTGTTTCCACAGGTCCTGATTTTCCACAGGCTTTTTAGAAGCTGTTTTCCAGCCGTTATTTTGCCATGCAATAATCCAGCCCTTATCAAACGCATTGTGTATATAAGCACTGTCTGTAAAAACCCTTACGCTGCAACGTTCCTTTAATGCCAAAAGGCCCTGAATGGCCGCCATGAGCTCCATACGGTTGTTTGTCGTATCGGGCAAATATCCGGACAGCTCTTTCCTGTTTCCTTTATAATCAAGCACGCAGCCCCAACCGCCGGGCCCCGGGTTTCCACTGCAGGCGCCATCGCAGTATAAAATAACTTCCTTCAGCATATTACTCCTGTTTCTATTTGGATAGTTCCTTTGATTTTGCAACGCATGCGTCAACTGCCCATTCAACCACGCCGCGCGTTTCATTCATATCAAAAACCTTCATCGCCTCAATCGTCGTTCCGCCTGGAGAACATACGTTGTGTATGAGCTGGGATGGCGTATCACCCGTCTTTTTTAGCATTTCACAGGCGCCCTCAAACGTTTGTACCGCAAGGCGAAGAGATACGTCCTCAGGCAGTCCATTTTTTACGCCAGCCTTTGCAAGCGCGTCTATAAACATATAAACATAAGCCGGACCACTGCCTGAAACACCTGTTACAGCGTCCATCAGTTCTGCGGGAACATGTTCTACAATGCCAAGCGAAGAAAAAATCTGTTCAACGAAAGCCTCTTCATCCTGTGTAAGCGTACTTGGAGTCTGAAGGCAGCTGGCACCCTTCCCCACCATTAGAGGGGTGTTGGGCATAATCCGCATAATTCTTGCGGGCACCGTCAAAAGTTCTTCTATTTTTTCTGTTTTGACACCGGCTGCAATCGACACAAAGGCTTTGTCCTGTTCCTTAATCTGTGGTAAAACCGCAGGAATAATATTGGGTTTCACACACAAAAAAATAATATCTGCATTTTGTGCCAGCTCACCGACAGATGGGCAGACGGTAATACCGTTTGCAACTGATTTGGCTTTTTGTACATCGGTATCAAATACAAAGATATCCCCGCCATCCAGTATTTTATTATTTAAAATGCCGTTTATAATCGCAGAAGCCATATTTCCGCAACCGATAAAACCGGTTTTGATTATATTCAATGAAATTCACCTCATTCTTTTCAGATAATACTATTATATTAAAATAACCAGGCAATTACAACTTGAATCGTCCATAAGATGCGTAATACCGTTTACGCAACTGTAATTTCGAATGATCCAACATAAAAATCCCTCCGCAAAAGCGAGGGATTTTCCGTTCAGCATAATCTGCTGTGATGTGGCAGGGGTGGAGAGGATCGAACTCCCACAATTGGTTTTGGAGACCAATGCACTACCATTATACTACACCCCTAGATCAATACAACGTATTAAATTATACCCGAAAAGACATCCTTCGTCAATCATTTTTCTGCTGAAATGATCGTCGCATCAGGATGCAGCCACAAAACCGATGCGGGAAATTGCGGGTTAATATCCTTGCAGCTTTTCAGGCGCTTGATCACATCTTTTTTATCACTCCCGGCTATTAGAATAATGGATTTTGCCCTCATGATCGTTCCTGCTCCCATGCTGATCGCGCGGCGCGGAACCGCCTTCTGGTCGCTAAAAAAGCGTGCGTTTGCCCGGAGCGTATCCTCGCTGAGCGTAACAGAGGAACTTGCGTAACGAAAAAAGTCTGCGGGTTCATTAAAGCCAATATGACCGTTGCGGCCAATTCCAAGAAATGCAACGTCAAGGCCGCCGAAGGAGTCTATCTTCGCCTCGTATTCTGCAGCTTCCTGTTCCAAAGCCCCTGCTTTTCCATCCGGTGCAAAGGTATGCTTTGGTGCGACATTCACGTATTGGTATAGGTGTTCATGCAAAAAATAATAATATCCTTGCGGGTTTTCCCCTCCAAGCCCTTCATATTCATCAACATTAAAAAAAATTCCCTTGGAAAAATCAAGATTTTGCTCCTGATACAGTTTTACGAGAGCCTTGTATGTTCCAACAGGCGTTCCGCCGGTCGGCATAGCAAATACAGGCCGCTGTTTTTCTTTTAAAACAGCAGCCAGCATTTGTGCAGCCAGAAGGCTCATTTCCTTTTCACTTGCTTTACTGATAAATCGCATATTTTCCTGTCCTTTATCCCTATGGCAAAAGTCTTTTGGTTGAAAACCGTGGCCAGCCTGCATACTGGCGGAATCCCTCCGCAAAAGGTACGCTGCATTGCAATCCGCGATACTTGGAGCAGGTTCGTACAAAATCAATGAAATCGATCTTGTCATGCTCCAGCATCCATTTGATCTGGCTTTCATGGCACGCAAGCGCTTCGAGTTTTGTATCAATCGTATCTGTTACGTCAACATACTCCGTGGGTACAAAGTTGATTCCCGCAAGCGTATCCATATAAAACAACGGAACGATTTCACCATATGCTTCCGTAACAGTCTCAATATGCGGGATGGATGAACCAAAGCTTGCATGGAACGCAAGCTGGCTTGTTTGCTGGTGATCGCGCATGTAGTCGTCAGGATTGTGCGTAATGATAAGGTCGGGCTTTGCATAACGCACCACTTCAATCAACCTGTTGATCGTCTCGCGCTCGGAGGCTTCTACGTGCATATCGCCAACGTCTATACTAATTGATTCCGCACCGATTATTTTTGCTGCATTTTCAGCTTCTTTCATACGTATTTCCCGGAGCTCTTCCGGCATGATTACAGCATGTCCCAAATTCCCGTTTGCTACATGGCACATAATAACCCTGTCGCCACGCGCCGCATATTTGGCAAGCGTCCCTGCACACGCAATTTCAAGATCGTCCGGATGACATCCAATCGCTAAAATATTCATAACACTTATTTCCTTTCCGCAATCATAAAAAATCAGATAACTCAATCCTCAGGCTGTAGGTTTCCCTGCTCCCCGGCTTTATCCATTTTACATATTTTCCAGTATTGATCGAATCCGGCAGGCCAAGCCACGGCTCTGCTGTCACACGCCCGTCAAAAAGCGTACACACCACAAGCGATTCATAAGAATTGTCCGTTTCAATCGTCGCATGATAGCCGTCTGCCTTATTGATAATTTCAGTTTTATTCTCTGTTTTTTCATAGAATACATAGTCCCCTTCCCTTGTAAGATCAAGCGGGATATTGTTTTCGTACTCTTTTCCATCCAGGTAATTTACATAGCGCCTCATATCGGTATCCAGCTGGAACTCCGCCTTATCGCTCGCTGTAAAATAATGATGCCAGCCAAAATAGTGCGGCATTGGTTCCGATGAACGATTGGCGATAGCCGCAAGGAATTCTACAGTATCGTTCTTTAAAGTATACGTGACCTCCAGCCTGAAATCAAAGGGATAATTTTCATTTTGGGAGGCCTCGTTATTTGTGATATAAAGTGTCGTACTGTTTTTTTTCGTTTCCACAACGCCGAAAGACGAACACTTTACAAGACCGTGGAACGGCATGGTGTATGCCTTTCCATTCAGGGTGTATGTATCGTTTTTCGTCCTGCTTGGGAATGGAAAAAGAACAGGACAACCGCCTGCCAGAACGTTTGATTTATGAAGCATATCCTCGTCAAAAAATATGACGTCTTTTCCATGATAGTTAAGGCGCGTCAGCATCCCGCCATAATCCGGGAGAACCTCTGCCAAAAGTCCGCCATCATCATTGCTTATTACTATTTTTTTCATGCTATGTGTTTACCTCAACTGCTCAGGGGAGCGAATAAACCCGCTCCCACAGGCATACTTGCACATAATAGAAGGTTTCTTTTATATCATGCTTATGAAACCGTAATTCCGCCGTCCGCTACAAGAACTGCACCATTCATATAGCTGCCTTCATCGCTTGCAAGGAAAAGAGCGATGTTTGCGATGTCCTGAGCAGTTCCCCACCTGCGTAACGGCGTTCCCTGCGTGAGGAATTTTTGTTCGTCGAACGTAGGCTTGTTCAGGTCGCTTTCATAGATCATTGGCGTGTGGATCGCCGCGGGGGCAATGCAATTTGTCCTTATTTTTTCCGGACCAAATTCAACAGCCATCGACCTTGTCAGCGAAATCGTCGCGCCCTTCGAGGCGCTGTAGGCGTCGCAATTTGGAATACCGATTACGCCGCAGCTGGAGGAGGTGTTGATGATCGCCCCACCCCCACGTTTTTTCAGGAGGGGAATTGCCGCTTTCGAGCAGTACATCATGCCAAAAAGATTGATATGGATGATTTGCTCGAAGACTTTCACATCAATTACATCAATCGCTGCATCCTTTGTCCCCCAAAAGACAGAAGCGTTATTATACAGGATATCAATCCCGCCATATTTTTTATCGATATCGGCAAATACCTTTTGAACCTGTTCCCAGTTTGAAATATCGAGGGCAAAGAATTCAGCTTTTCCGCCTGCGCCGATAATTTCAGCCTCGGTTTCCTTCCCAAGCGTTTCGTCCTTTTCGAGGATCAGTACAACTGCGCCTTCCTTTGCAAACGTTTGTGCAGCCGCTTTGCCGATTCCGCCACCGCCGCCGGTAATCGCAGCTATTTTTCCAGATAATCTCATGTCAGTTCTCCTTTACCAAATTGTATATCCACCGTCCGTCACAACATTTGCGCCCGTCATGTAGTCGGAAGCGGAGGAAGCGAGAAATACAGCCATATCACCGATATCGGCGGGTTCACCCCACTTTTTCAGAGGAATTTGCTCCAGGGAGTCCTGATAGAAATCAGGGTGCTCTTTTACATAATCCTTGTTGATATCGGTCATGTAATATCCCGGACAGATCGAATTAACTGTAATTCCATACTCCGACCATACCCCCGCCATCAGTCGCGTCAGGCATTCAATTCCTGATTTTGAAACATCGTAAGCGCCAATGGTTGGATTTCGCATGGCAACCTTTCCCGTCATAGATGCAAGATTAATGATCTTCCCGCTTCTCTGCGCGATCATAACCCTTCCGACGTGCTTCATCATAAGAAAGGTTCCTGTAAGGTTCGTGCCGATGATGCTGTTCCATTCCTCAAGCGATTCGTTTTCAAGGCGCTCGCTGCTTCTGCCTACCGCAGCATTGTTTACGAGGACGTCGATCTTTCCCAGTGTATCAACGACTGTTTTGCACGCATTGATCACGCTTTGCTCATCTGTGATATCGAGCGCGCACGTATAGGTTTCATTCCCCGTCTCATCCGATATTTTTTTTGCGGTGGTTTCAAGACGCCGCGCATTGCGCGCCATGAGATACACCTTCGCACCCGCTGAGGAAAGGGATCGTGCAAATGCTTCGCCAAGTCCCTGTCCCGCGCCTGTTACGACGGCGACCTTTCCCGTCAAATCAAATTTATTTTTCATGACCGCTCCTTACCTGTATCCCGTAAGAGAGTTAATTACATTCCGCAACAAGCGGGCCCGCCAGCTCCTTGATAAAGAAGAGTTTCCCGGGAAGCGTCGGCATAAAGCTTGCTGGAACCCACATGTCAGGCCCGTAGCGCAGCGCCGTCCAAAGCGACATACCCTGCCACATCATGCCCCTGTCATAGCAACCGTCGCAGCCGCCGATAATTTTATCCGATTGCAGGAACAACCCCGGCCCGATCGTATTTGCAAATGCCGGCACCTGCGTGGTACGGCTTTTGAAGCTATGCAATGCGTTTTGTTCGATGGTCAGCGGATGTAAATGGGCTCCCAGTCTATATGTCTGTGATTTCCACTCCTCAAAGGAATCGTATTCGCCTGCAAAATGCGGTTCCCAAAATGCAATGTGGAATACCCTTCCAATGCCAAATACCGTCACAAGTTTTGCGCCTTCAGCTTTGAGCTTCGCTATTTTTTCCGCATAGGTAGGCAAGTTTTCTTTGGTTGCAAAATTGCGTTGGTTTTCTGGAACGGTGAGCTTACCAAGCGGCCCATAAAAGCTTGCTTCCATAGCATGCTGGAAAGAACCGTTATTGTCTTTATCAAGCGTCGTACCTGTCTCGTCGCTCCATTCATCCATATTAAATCCATATACATGCTTGCAGTCAACGTTCCATTCCTTCAGGAAGTAAACCGCCCATTCGTACATTCCCATAGGGCCTACGGGGAGGATCATTGCCAGTTTATGTCCAGCGTCCTTTGCCTGCTTTATTGTCAGCGCAATTTCGTGTCCCATCATCATGCCAAAGGTTGTATTGTTTTCGCACAAAACAGGCTTGAAATCATCGTGCCAAAAGCTTTGTTTTTCAAAGATTTCCTCCGGCGCGTGGGAGCAGCAATCGTCCAGCCGTTTGAGATCCCATCCCTTTGGCAGAAAATGTTCCATATTTGAGTTCTTGATTGTCGATAATAAGTCCATTTCAGTCACCTCTGATTTATATTGTTGTTTTATTATTTTATTTGATCCAATCTTCGCGCGAATGACGTGTTATCATGGTAGTTTTCATCGTTACTGAATTCTCCTTCCGCTGCGGAAAGCGGACACTATCAATAACCGCCGTCCGCAGAGAAGGAAAAATGTTAATTACTAATATTTGACGACAACAGGCTCTCTCTTTTCTGCAGATTCGAGAACTGCAAGGAGGGCCAGAGAAGTATTTGCAGCATCTTCCGTGCTCACAAGGAAGGGCTTTCCGTCGATCAGACGATCCACGAAAGAGCGGATGCTTTCATATGCAAATCCTTTTACCTTACCGTCCACCCGGTTTCTGACAATAATGTCAGGCGTCGTAACCTTTTTGTCTGTTACTTCCTGTATCATATTGTGGCTGGAGCAATCGATATTGATCATTCCATCCGTACCAAGTACAGTAAATTTGATGTCATTGATGCAAGTGTTGGCGTTTGGCGTAATCCAGCCGTTTTCCATTTGGGCGATTCCGCCGTTTTTGAATTCGATGGTCGTTAAATACATATCAGGTACGTCTACGCCGAGTTTCTTCAAAACACCCTCGCGGGATACGGCGTACACGCGCTCTACTTCGCTGCCCATCAGCCAGCGCAGCGTATCGAGGCAATGACTCCCCAAAAACCACAAAATCGAGGATTTTGCCGCCCAGGAAAGCATATCGGTAGCCACCCACTTGATGTCATTTAACCGGCCATATGCGCTGTATGGCGTACCCAGGTTTCCTGCGTCAATGGATTGTTTTGCAGTATTCACCGTCGGATTCCAACGATTGTGCAGGTCCACCATCGCGCGCACCCCGTTTTTCTCGAACGCTTCCATCATGTTATAAACGTCGTCGCGCGTAGTCGCAAGGGGTTTCTCAATCAGCAAATCCTTTTTTGCGTTTGCACACGCAATCGCGATATCCGCATGCAAAAAATCAGGCGTAACGATAGCAATCGCGTCGCAGCTGGATTTCTCCGCCATTTCCTTGTAAT
The DNA here is from genome assembly GCF_055522415.1 of Christensenella sp. KGMB01412. Taxonomy (NCBI): domain Bacteria; kingdom Bacillati; phylum Bacillota; class Clostridia; order Christensenellales; family Christensenellaceae; genus Christensenella; species Christensenella sp. KGMB01412. The sequence continues at coordinate 453,489 of NZ_JBVFVW010000001.1, forward strand.
CGGTATATACTTCTTTAATACCGAATTTGGCGGCAAGCGCCTCTGCTTTTGCTTTGTCCTTGTCGCAGATCGCGACGGTTTGTGCAAACGGATGCTCGTTATAGATACTGGCATGAGTTTCTCCCCAGATGCCTGCGCCAACGATGCCCATTCTAAGTTCGTTCATGTTATTGCCACCTTCCGTTGTTTCTGATTGTGATGTTTCCGGCCTTCCCCGGTTGCCCCTGTTTTGGAGCAAACCGGGAAAAAAGCCGGTACTGTTAAGCTGTTTTAGAATTCGTAATCGTGAACATTATCCTTTGTGAAAATAATGCTGGGGATATATCCAACGGTTGTGCCGTCAGGAACGATCAGCGTTCCGCCATATTCGCCGTAATCCTGTCCATCCTTGGGAAGGCTTCCGTCTTTGAGGTAATTTACTGCCGCTGCAACCGCGTCATAACCCATTACGCCCGGATCCCACAGTGTCAGCTCAGGAATAATCCCTGCATCAACATATTCGGAGCACTGCGACGGCAGGCCGATACCAAGGGAAATGATCTCGCCTGTTTTTCCAGCGGACTGGATCGCCATAGCCGCGGCCGGAGGATTCACGGAAGAAACGCCAGCAAATGCTTTCAGGTCAGGATAGGTCTGGATCAGGTTTTCCGCCTGGGATACGCATTTTTCAAAATTATCGTCGCACGCTTCTGTTGCCACTATTTCGATGTCAGGATACTTATCCAGTACCGCTTTAATCGCGTCAAGCCTCTGGTTGAGCGTTTCGGAACCAAGTCCGCCGGTCAGGAGAGCAACCTGCCCTTTTCCGTCTACCTGTTTTGCAAGACTTTCGCCGATTGCCGTACCACTCTCGATTGCGTCGCCTGCCGTTATGCAGAAGAGCCTGTCGCTGTCAGGAGCGTCGATATCAAAGGTAAATACCGCTACGCCTGCTTCCATTGCTTTGTTGATTGTGGGGATAATCGCAGTGCTGTCTGCCGTTGAAACAAGGATCGCATCCGCGCCCTGCGTTACAAGGTCTTCAATAAAAGTAATTTCCTGGTTCACATCCTCAGAAGATGGACCTGTGTAAGAAATAACCTCCGCGCCCATTTCAGCAGCCGCTTTTTTAGCGCCTTCAGCCGCATAGTCAAAATACGGAGCGCCCATTTGTTTTACTACGATGCCAATTTTGTAGGGTTCGCCGCTTGCCGCTTTGGAAGCGTCTGCCGCAGGAGACGCATCAGAGGATGCCGAAGCATCGCCTGATGCTGCCGGTGCGGAGCTTTCCGTTGCCGGAGCCGAGCAGCCGATCACACCAATTACCATGATGGCCACGAGAACAAGTGCTACTAAAAATTTGTACTGTTTCATTTCTTTCCTCCTTGGATTTTGAGTAATAGAGTTCCAATTTGTTTTGAGTACCGCATATTCTTTTCCGCACGCGCAATGTGCAGGAATATTTGGCTGATTTTTTTCCAATATATCTCCCGTACCACCTCCGATATAAAAATTTTTGATATTTTATGCGTTTGTTGCTGCTTTCTGCTTTTTCCCAATCTTAAATCCGCCGTTGCGCCGTTTGGAATCATATCCAACTGCCGCAAGAAGTACGCATCCCATAAAGATCATCTGCCAGTATGCGTTGATTCCAATCAGGTTAAAGCCGTTGATGATAAAGTTCAAAATCAATACGCCGATGATGGTGCCCTGAATATTCCCCTGCCCTCCGGCAATGCTCGTACCGCCCAGCAATACCGCAGTAACAACGTCAAAGGCCGTATTGGTACCCGCATCCGGGGAAGCAGAGATCAACCGCGATGAAAATATGATTCCTGCAAGTGCCGACAGCAGCGCGCTCACTACATATACCAGAATCGTAATCCGGTCCGTATTGATCCCTGCAATATTTGCCGCCTTTGGATTACCGCCGGTCGCATACACAAACCGTCCGAATTTCGTGGAGGTCATGATCCAGATAAACAACGCAGCAATGGCAATCATCAGTATGATCGGAATCGGTATTCCAAGAAGGGTACCATGTGCAAGTCCGTCATAGCCCTTGGGAAAGGTGCTGATAGGGCTGCCGCCTGTGATGACATAAATGATGCTTCGTAACGCCGTCATGGTTGCCAGTGTTCCAATAATCGGCTGGAATCTTGCCTTGGCAATCAGTACGCCATTTAAGATGCCGATCACAGCCGCAACCAAAATTGCAATGATGATAGCAAGGGCAAAATTCATTCCCATCCCATAACAAATTCCCATAATTGCGGGAACAAGCGCCATCACGGTTCCAACCGACAGGTCAAAGCCGCCGGCGATGATTACGACTGTCATTCCAACAGCAACGATTGCAACCTCGCTGATACGCGTAATAACCGTTACGATGTTGCCCATGGTAAGGAAGCTTGAATTTGCAATCCCCATGATCACAAACCACACGCCGAGGAAAATCAGCAATGCGATTTCATATCCAAATTTTGAGAAAACACTTGTTTTGTTTGATTTCAATTTCTGCATTACTGTCTTCTCCTTTCCTTATAAAGCGTTCTGGCAGTATCGAGCAGCAGGGCCAGTATGATGATTACGCCTGTGATAAGCCCCTGAAAATCAGCCGATATTTTGAGAAGCGTCATTCCGTTCATCAAAAGCCCCATCAGGATCGCCCCCAGTAAGGTTCCGACAACAGAGCCTTTTCCTCCAAGGAAGCTGACGCCTCCAAGCACAACTGCTCCGATTGCATCCATTTCGTAGCCTACGCCCGCGCTTGGCTGGATTGCTCCGGTCCTACCGATAAAGATCATCGCCGCAAGTCCGGTAAGGAGTCCAGAGCACATATAAATCATTTCTTTGGTACGGTCTACATGGATACCTGCAAGCCTTGCCGAATCTCCGTTGCTCCCGATTGCGTAAACATATCGTCCAAATCGTGTGTAACGCATGATGATCACAAAGAGAATCACCACCGCCGCGAGAATAATCGCCGGCGCAAAGTCGTTGCCCATCACAAGGAAATCCTTTGGCAGGTTCGTTGTCCATTTTCCTCCCGAATACACATAAGCGATTCCGCGGAAAATGTTCATTGTACCAAGCGTTACGATAATAGGCATTACCTTGAGCTTTACAATCAGAAATCCGTTTAAAAAGCCGCACGCCGCACCTACCGCCAGGCAGATCAGAAGTACTACCCACGCCGGCGCGCCTATCTTGATAAACGAACCTGCTACTGCACATACAAGGCCAAGCAGAGATCCGATCGAAAGGTCGACGCCCTTTGAGATGATTGCGAGCATCATTCCAATCGACATAATTCCATTTACTGCGATCTGTTTTGTGATATTAAGTGCATTCGTCCCGGTAAAAAAGGAACTGGACTGCACGCCGATAAATACGGCTACAATAATAATGAACAAAATGATCGTCAGTTCAGGGATATTCATAAAAGCGCTGAAAAGCTTGCTCCCGCCTTGCTTTTTGGCTTTCATTGTTATCTCATTTTTCACAATATAAGTACCTCCCGTTTCATATGATCATAAACTTTAGCTGTTCATCCCGGTTGCATAACTCATGATAGCCTCCGGTGTTACTTCTTTTTTGTTGAAAATGCCGGCGATTTTTCCTTCGTGCATCACTATAATCCTGTCGCTCATACCCATTACCTCGGGAAGCTCGGAAGAAATCATGATAATGCCGTACCCCTGCGCCACCAATTCATTCATAAGCTCATATATCTCCGCTTTTGCGCCTACGTCGATTCCGCGTGTCGGCTCGTCAAAAATCAATATCTTCGATTCGCTTGCCAGCCATTTTGCGATAACAACCTTTTGCTGGTTACCGCCGGAAAGATTCTGTGCGAGCTGCTCGATAGAAGGTGTTTTAATGAGCAGCTTTTCAACGTAATCGCCAACGAGGGCGCGCTCTTCCTTAAATTTGATTGCAAAGTTATGTTTGTTTTTTGCGAGCGAAGTCATTGTAACGTTTGCCTCGATTGACATCAACAGCACAAGCCCCTGCTCTTTCCTGTCCTCCGGAAGAAAACCGATGCCAAGCTGTAGCGCTTCTTTTGGAGATTTCGGAATTTTGTGACGTTCGCCGTAAATTGTCATTTCTCCTGAATCTGCACGGTCAATTCCAAAGATTGCCCGTGCCATTTCCGTCCGGCCCGCACCGACAAGCCCGGAAATTCCAAGTATTTCACCACGGTGCAGGTCAAAGCTGATATCCTCGAACACTCCCGCTGCCGTTAATCCGTCTACAGAGAAAATTACTTCCCCTATTTCATTGCTGCGTTCCTTGAAACGTACGTTCACAGTACGGCCCACCATCATGGAAAGCACCTCGTCGATCGTCGCTTCAGACGTCTTCATAGAGCCTATGTATTCCCCGTCGCGCAGAATGCTGATTCGGTCGGATATTTCAAAAACTTCATCAAATTTGTGCGATATATAAAGAATGGATACTCCCTTCGCACGAAGGTCTTTAACGATTTGCATCAGTGTCGCAACTTCATGTTCGGAAAGCGATGAAGTCGGTTCGTCCATAATAATCAGTTGTGCGTTCATGGTGAGCGCCCGCGCAATTTCTATGAGCTGCTGTGTCGCTACGGTGAGCGACGCGACCTGCGCGGTTGGAGCAACATCCACCTTGAGCTGTGCGAGCACTTCCTTTGTCAGCTCATTCATCTTTGCCCAGTCAATCAATCCATTTTTTTTCCTGGGTTCACGCCCCAAGAATACGTTTTCTGCAACGGACAGGTCCGGGCAAAGTGTCAGCTCCTGATAAATGGTAGAAATACCAGCCTGCTGCGCCTCCCATGGCTGATGAACGTCAAGGGGTTTCCCTTTCCAGAGTATTTCCCCAGACCATCCGCCCAGAGCGCCTGTCAATATCTTGATCAACGTGGATTTGCCAGCTCCATTTTCGCCTACCAGCGCCAAAACTTCGCCCTCGCCGATTTCAAGCTGTACCTTATTAAGCGCCAGCACTCCCGGAAATTCTTTTGTGATATCGCTTAACTGTAACAACGCATTTGCCACTTGTTTTCACCTCTCAATAAAATTCTGTTGCCAAACTCAGTGGATTACCATACCATATATCCGCCGTCTACCTGAATAATCGTGCCATGCACATAATTGGAAGCGCCGGATGCAAGGTAAATAAGCGTACCCGCCAAATCCTCCGGATTTGCCATCTTCCCAGCAGGGATCATACCAAGCGCTACGTCATAAAAGTCCGGATCTGCCGCAAAAAATTCTTTATTCGGATCGGTCATAAAATACCCTGGAGCAATCGCGTTTACGTTAATGTTGTATTGTGCCCATTCAGCTGCAAGCGCCCTTGTGAGTCCGTCGATCGCCTGTTTGGATACGTCGTAAGATCCGCCATGCACGCCTTTGTTGATTACTTTGCCGGATATGGAGGACATATTGATGATTTTGCCCTTGCGGTTCTTGAGCATGACCTTCCCAACTGCCTTCGCGCAAATAAAGCTGCCGTTCACATTGATGTCAATCACCTTTTCCCATTCTTTCAGGCTCGTGTCCTGCGGCGCTTTATTCAGTCGTCCTATGCCTGCGTTATTTACCAGAATATCAATCGTTCCATATTTTTCAACACACGCGTCGACTGCTTTTTCAACTTCCTGCTCGTTCGTAATATCTGCAAAATAGCTCATTACGTCATAGCCGGCCTGTGTCATTTCCTTTTCTGTCTGTATAAGGTCTTCCTTCTCAAAAGACAACAGGCAAACCTTTGCTCCTGCTGCTGCGAGCGTGTTTGCAAACATTTTGCCAAGTCCCTTGCTTGCTCCGGTTACAAATGCAACCTCTCCTGTCAGGTCAAAAAAATTCAACATGAAATAAACCTCCTAGAATGAATATCATTTTTGAGAACAGTAAAGACAACTATCAATTTTTACGAATACGATTATTGGTTTTGAAATGGCCTCTTATATTGGGATATCTTTTCCAAGCAACGCCATTTCGTTAGAAATTTGTACACTTTTCAGATATGCCGTTAAAATAGACCTGTTTGTTGATGAACGATTTTCAACGCCTCCTTTGGATTTCTTAATTTAGCTAATCACTTCTTTGATAATCACCTGGTTGAAAGCATATTCCTTCAATGCCTGTATACCGCCAATCAGCTGCGCGTTTTCTCCATGCACGCTGAGCCTGATATCGGGCTTGAAAAGCCCCAGTCTGGAGAACATTTCATTGAGGGAAGTCAAAATGTATTGATTCCCCGTCGATATGCTCCCGCCGATTACGATCAGCTCCGGATTGATCATCAGATCGATATTAATGATGATCATAGCCCATGCTTTCAATGTTTTATCAAAAACCTTTTTTACGTCCTGATCTCCCTTTACAGCCGCTTCCTCTAATAGTTCAAGCGTCATTGTATCGGTGTCCTGTTCCTCCATGACCTGTTTTAATAACCCGCATTTACCTGCCCTTAGCTCATCCTCTATACGGTTATAAAGCGTTTGCAGGCTTGCTTCAGATTCAAGCTGGCCTTTACCTTTCACATATTCCTCGAAAGAACAGTTATTATCAAAATAGGTTTGCCCTACCTCTCCCGCATAGTTTCTTCCGCCTTTTACAAGATTGTTATCGATCATGATGCCCATACCGATTCCGGTGGATTGTGTGATCGTAATATATGCCATATCCTTTACAAAAGGATATACGGAAGCTTTTTCGCCTACGGTTGCCAGCCACGATACATTGTTTACGATAACCGGCACTCCCAGAATGCGCTCGGCATAATCGAAAAACCGCGTGTCGCTTAAAAGATATACATCCGGAATTTTATGTACCATCCTGGACTTGGGATTGATAACGCCCGGCAGCGAAAACCCTGCCGCCAGAATACGCAGCGACCTTTGAGCGTTCATACCAATAAGCTCGTTTTTTACCTTTTCGATAATCGCAAGAAGCTCTTCGAGCGTACCCTGTTGATTGTATTTAATACTATACCTTCCCGCAACGTGTCCCCTGATGTTAATCAGATATCCATAAATTACCGATGAAGTCATATAAAAATGGATCATGTAGCCATATTCATCATTGATACTGAATAACTCCGGGCTCCTGCCCTTTTCCGTTTTTTCCTTGCCTAAATATTTAATCAGTTCTTTGTCTTTTAGATTCCGAAAAACCCGGCTGATTGTTGCTGCGCTGATTCCAATCTTTGAAACGATATCAGATGCAGAAACTTTTTCATGGGAAATCAGTTCATCCAGAATCTGTAACTGATTTCTGTCTTTTTCGGATAATTCCAGTTTGCTCATATCCAACATAACCATTACCTGCTTCTCTGCTTTTTCTGCATTTCATTTTAGTAATTGACCTAAGCAATACAAAAGATGTTCTGCAGATTTTGTTTCTGTATTTAATTATAATCGTCATTGATTGAAAAGTGATAGTGTTTTTATAAAATAAACATCTCTGTCTGTTTACATTTTTATCATAATATGAAATGCTCACAAAGTCAAGCATTATTTTTATCATGAAAATATATTGAGAGTATGCTTGCAATACGCTTTATAAATGTGATTTTTTGCATTTATATATAATTTCATTAAAAAATTAATTTAACATTTCGAAATCTGTTTTTATTAAAATATACCTTTTCAGTAAAAAGGGGCAGTATGAAAATAGCATTCCATACTGCCCTTTCTTTGTGTTGTTTTTATGAAAAATTATTTAACGTAAAGTTTACGCGCTTCATCATATGTAAATAAGCTTCCGGTATAGTCTACGGGACGTTTTTCCCATCCCGCGTCAATTCTTGCGCGTACTTCTTCAAGCCTTGGAATTGCTCCGGTTGCGGAGAAATCCGTAACACAAATCGCTCCGGTTGCACAGGCAGTGTCGATGGCGTCATAAGGCGAATACCCTCTCAGGAGCGAAGCCAGAAAACCTGCTACACTGGTATCTCCTGCGCCAGTGGTAGATTTCATATCTTCTATGTAATAAATACCTGAGAACAGCTCCTTGTCCGCCCATGCGTCAACATCCGCAGGCGCGCCGTTGCCCATTGCGGCAATCTGATCCGCGTTTGCCGTTTTGACATAATAGCCAAGCGTGCCGCATTTGATTACAACGATTTTAGCACCCATGTCCATCAGTTTCTGTCCCAGTTCCGCAATATAATCCACTTCGATGTTAACCAAAACATCGTCGTCAAGCTGCTTGAGCCTTTCAAATTCCGGCCTGTCCAGCATAATCAAAGTTTCTTCTATACTGGGCATGATGATATCGGTATAGGGCAGCGTACTTTTAAATATTTCTTCCCAGTCCTGCAAGGCAGCCTCAGAAGAGGGATCCGGATAAGCGGTATCTACAGAGGTCGTGACGCCCGTTTCTTTTGCTTTTTTGAGAATGGCAATCATCTCTTCCCCACCATTGCGATAGAGGCTCCTCATGAGCGGAGGATAGCCAAGGTGCATAATCTTCGCGTCTTTTACCACCGAAAAATCGATATCGCATGCACAAAATGTTTCGTTGACTGCCGGATTATGCAGGAATATACGGTCACTGCCCGGAAGAGACAGCACAACCGAATAAGAAGAGCTCTCGCCTTTTGAGACGGCCAAAAATTCCTTAGGCCCGCCACTTTCCTCGAGAAGCTGGCCAATAATCCCCCCAAGGATATCATCTCCAACCTTAGCCATCAACGGCGTATTCATACCCAGCTTAATCAGCCCGATTCCGGTATTTGCTACACTACCGCCCGTAGAAAAAACCATATCTCCTACGTCGTTTTGTTTTCCTGGTACAAAAGTTTTTTTGATTCCCTCATTATGTTTTGGAAATTTTGGAGTCATATCAAGACAAATATGACCTGCACATACTACATCATATTTCATTTCACATATCCCCTTTTTCTCTTGAAAGTAATATCCGTCCGCATATTTTTATGCGGACGGGTTTTATGATTATGTTATAATTGTCATTCAACGATCCTGCATACATATTATCCCCGGTCTGCTAAAGCCGGACTGTTATTTAGCCCCTTTGATCCAAAGGAATATACGGACGTTCCTCCTGGACATTTTTATAAGCCGGACGAATAATCTTACCGGCGTTGGAAAGCTCCTCAATACGGTGCGCGCTCCATCCCGCAATCCGGGCGATTGCAAAGATTGGCGTAAACAGCTCTGTAGGAAGCTTCAGCATGCTGTATACAAAACCGCTGTAGAAGTCCACATTGGCGCTTACTCCCTTGTAAATTTTCCGTTCCTTGGCAATTACCTCAGGAGCAAGACGCTCTACGAGCGAGTACAACTGGAATTCTTTGGAAAGCCCTTTTTCTTCCGAAAGATTCTGGACAAAAGACTTGAAGATATCCGCTCTCGGATCAGACAGCGAGTAAACCGCATGTCCCATCCCGTAGATCAAGCCAGCTTTATCAAACGCCTGTTTGTTCAGGAGCTTTGTAAGGTAATCCTTTACCTCGCTTTCGCTCGTCCAGTCGCTGAGGTTCTTCTTCATGTCCTCAACCATTTGTACGACCTTTATGTTTGCACCGCCGTGCTTCGGTCCTTTCAGCGATCCCAGCGATGCGGCTACCGTGGAATAGGTATCCGTGCCGGAGGACGACACTACGTGCGTTGTAAACGTAGAATTGTTACCGCCGCCATGCTCTGCGTGCAGCACGAGTGAAACGTCGAGAATATGCGCCTCAAGCTCCGAATATTTGCTGTCCGGGCGAAGAAGGTGCAAAATATTTTGTGCGGTGGAAAGCTCAGGATCCGGCACGTGGATGAATAAGCTCTGTCCGTCATGATAATGGCGGTAAGCCTGATACCCATATACCGACAGCAGCGGGAACAGCGCAATAAGCTGTAACGATTGCCGTAATACGTTTGGAATGGAGATGTCATTTGCCTTATCGTCATAGGAATAAAGCGTCAGCACGCTTCTGGCAAGCGTATTCATCATATCCTGGCTGGGGGCCTTCATAATGATATCCCTGACAAAACTCGTTGGCAGCGTTCTATAATGCGCCAAAAGCTGTGTGAAATCCTTAAGCTCTTTCTTGTCGGGCATTTCACCTACGAGCAGCAGGTAAGCGACTTCTTCAAAGCCGTATCTCTTTTCCTGTATAAAGCCTTTTACAATATCCTTGATATTGATTCCCCTGTAAAAAAGCTTACCTTCGCAGGGTACCATTTCATCTCCCTGCGCAATAAAAGACTGGATATCCGAAATCCGGGTAAGTCCTGCAAGGACGCCTTTCCCGCTGATATCCCGCAATCCGCGCTTAACCTGATATTTTGTATAAAGTTCAGGATTGATGACACCCGTCTGATAGATACGTTCCGTTAAATCGAATACTTCCGGTGTGATATCTGAGATGTTTTTATTTTCCATTCATTTTTCCTCCCGTGTTTCAAAATTTTAATATATAATAATGGCAAAAAACCAGCCGCACCCACTTTCGAATCTATGGGCGGCCTGCAATAAGCTTGGATTGTCCGCAAATTGCGCCTGCGGAGAGCTTACGCGGTAAAACAATCGAAATTCTACTGTAAAAAAATATATATAGTGTTATTATACTATAAAAAAATGCCTGTGTAACGTCTTTTTTTATTCGTTTTAAAAACAAAACAAAAAAATGCCGGAGAAAAGATGGTTTCCCCGGCATTTTTTGTCATGTTTTATCAGATGCGGCTTACGCCTGAATCTTTTGCCGCCTGTGCAACAGCTTTTGCAACTGCCGGCGCAACACGTTCGTCAAACGGTGAGGGGATCACATAATCAGGCTCAAGCTCCGATTCTGTGATCAATCCTGCAATCGCATAGGCTGCGGCGATTTTCATCTCATCGTTAATGTCGCTGGCGTGTACGTCAAGCGCACCCCGGAAAATACCAGGGAATGCAAGTACATTGTTGATCTGGTTCGGAAAATCGCTGCGTCCGGTTCCGATGATGGCTGCACCGGCTGCTTTCGCGAGGTCAGGCATAATTTCCGGAACGGGGTTCGCCATTGGGAACAGGATTGGGTTTTCCGCCATGGATTTCACCATGTCTTCCGTCAGGGTTCCGGGAGCGGAAACGCCGATGAATACATCCGCGCCTTTTATCACTTCCTCCATACTTCCCTTTTTCATCTTTTTGTTGGAAATTTCAGCCATTTCCTTTTTTTCTTCATTCAGGCCGTCCCTTCCCTTATAGATCGCACCGTGCCTGTCGCACATCACAACATCTTCCAGCCCCATTGCCATAAGCAGCTTGATGATGGCAATTCCTGCAGCACCTGCGCCGGAGGTTACCACGCTGATGTCATGGATATCCTTCTTCACAAGCTTGAGCGCATTGATAAGCGCCGCAAGGGTAACCACGGCAGTACCATGCTGGTCGTCGTGGAAGATTGGAATATCACAGCGTTCTTTTAGCTTGCGTTCAATTTCAAAACAGCGCGGCGCACTGATATCCTCCAGATTGATGCCGCCAAAGCTTCCCGCGAGGAGCGCTACCGTATTGACAATGTCGTCAACTTCTTTGCTGCGGATGCACAGCGGGAACGCGTCTACATTTCCAAACGTTTTAAACAGGACGCATTTTCCTTCCATAACAGGCATACCCGCCTCCGGGCCGATGTCTCCAAGACCAAGAACCGCAGTTCCATCCGTCACAACGGCAACCAGGTTATGCCTGCGCGTATAGACGTATGAAAGAGATGGATCTTCCGATATTTTGAGACAGGGCTCCGCAACGCCCGGAGTATAGGCGATTGACAGATCATCCTTTGTTTTTAAGGGAACGCGGCTGATTACCTCAATCTTACCTTCCCATGCTTTGTGCATTTCCAATGCTTTTTCTTTAAAATCCATAGTGAAGTCCTCCTTTTTAGTCATTTAGTATAGAAATTGATTTATGCAAGAATGTTTTCATGGTTTTCGCCGATAATTTCAAATGCTCCATTTCATCGTCATTGATGTGCAGGTCGATTACCCGTTTGATCCCCGCATAGGTAACGATACATGGCAGGCTGATCGCCACGTCGTTAAATCCGTATTCTCCGTTCAACACATGGGATACAGGCAGTACGGTATGTTCATCCTCCAGTATGGATGCAACAATACGCGACGTCAGCATTGCAACCCCGTAATAGGTTGCGCCCTTCAGCTGAATAACCTCCGCTCCGCCTCCCTTTGTCTGTTCGAATATTTCCTCGCGGTTAATTTTAACCTTTTTGTTGTCTGTCAGGAATTCATCAAGGCGTTCTCCGCCTATCGTGATCGTAGACCAGATCGGCACCTGCGTATCGCCATGCTCCCCAAGGATGTAAGCGTTGATGTCACGGATATCCGCGTCAAAATGCTTGCCAAGTAAATAACGGAAGCGGGACGTATCCAAAATAGTGCCGCTGCCAATTACCTGCGAGGCGGGCAGCCCTGATTCTTTTTGTGCGACATAGGTCAGCACGTCAACGGGATTGGAAACGATCAGCATGATCATATCCTTATTGTTTTTTGTTGCCTGCCGCGCAATATCGCGCATTACCTTCACGTTTGTCTGGGCAAGCTCCAGGCGCGTCTGGCCCGGTTTACGGGCAATTCCTGCCGTAACGATTACGATCGACGCATCGTCGCAATCTTTGTACGTTCCCATTTTGATCGAAAGCTGGCGGAAAAACGCGATTCCGTGATTCATGTCCAGTACATTCCCCTGCGCCCTGTCTTCGTCGAGATCGATCAGCACAATATCCGAGCTGAGCCTGCGAAGCATAAGCGTGTAAGCAACAGTAACGCCCACGTTTCCAGAGCCAATTACAACGATCTTGTCTTTTGTTTTTTCCCTCATGATTTTTTTACCCTCTCACCTAATAAGATTAATACGATATTTTAATAAACCTAATTTGCCCCTCAATGCAAAAAAGATATACCGACATCCCCGGAAATTTCATTCTGTTTGTGGATATACGAAATTGAAATAAAAGAAAACAGTATAACCCCAAGGGACAATACTGCAATAACGTTCCAAATATTAATTGCCTTTTGAAGCTGCATCTCTTCTTCTCTGTCAAAATAAGAGAGAATGTTTTTTTGAAAAGAAAGCTTCGAAATATCCTGCTCCGATTGTGAAGCACTGAAAAACGGATTTAAAATATCGCTTGTGATAAAAATGCTTTCTGCAACCTGCGTCCTGCCCTGGAACGGTTTTTCTCCCTGGTCATTCGCCGCAAAGGACGCGCAAATGCAAAATAGCGACACAAAAACAAAAGCAATAACAAGTGCGTATATGAACAATTTATGGTGCTTTTGAATTGTAGTCACGAATGCGGTCTGCCTCTCTGCAAAAAATATTCGAAAACTTCCACATATATATTATGGCCCAAGTTTTTGTAAATATCAAGTGCAAAGAAACATTAATTCCTATAATTTCGAAAATACGTCGCCAATCTTATCAGTAACCAGCAAATCTGCCCTGTGATCGAATGGCGTTGCGCTCTTATTGACCAATACAAGCTTAGCTCCCATATAATAATCAACGAGTCCAGCAGCAGGATATACAGCAAGCGATGTCCCGCCGACAATCAACATATCTGCGCTTGCAATACAGGACACAGATTCTTCCAGCACATCGCTGCGCAGGGATTCGCCATAGAGCACGACATCAGGCTTTACGACTCCTCCACAGCTGCAGCGCACAATTCCTTTGCTATTAAGCACATATTCTGTACCATAGAACTTTCCGCAATCCATACAATAATTTCGGTGAACCGAACCGTGCAGCTCCAGAACATGTTTTGAGCCCGCAGCCTGATGCAATCCGTCAATATTTTGTGTAACAACAGCAGAGAGCTTCCCTTCCCTTTCCCATGACGCAAGCTTTTTGTGGGCGGAATTTGGCTTAGCCTCAGGCTGAAGCATTTTGTCCCTGTAAAACTCGAAAAATTCTTTCGTATTGGCCATAAAGAAATCGTGACTCAAAATCGTCTCCGGCGGATACCTGTATGTCTGATGGTAAAGACCGTCCACGCTGCGGAAATCCGGAATTCCACTTTCTGTAGAAACGCCTGCCCCGCCAAAAAATACGATCCTGTTACTGTCTTTCACCATTTCTTTCAATTCACGGATTTGATCCATCGTGCTTACCTCGTTTCAAAATATGGCGGATTGTTACCACCATTTATTTGTATGCTAAGATAAATTCCGGTTCACAGAACATTGACGGAAGAAAAAATGAGGATAGCTCAAACCCCCGCGCCAAAATATGACTTAATCTCAATAATTTTCCTTCAAAACCGAGAGAACCAGTTTAAATACATTCTGCGCGGTCATATGGCGGACATATTCACGCTCATCGGCTTTATGGTAGTTGAGCTCCAGCTTAATCACTTTCTGAAAACGTTCGCTATCGATGGCAATGTAAACAAGCCCCACGGGTTTTTCAGGCGTACCTCCACCCGGTCCTGCAATTCCAGTCGTGGAAACTCCAATATCCGATTTCGCAAGCCGCCTGACGCCCTGCGCCATTTCCTTTGCAGTCTGCTCCGAAACCGCGCCATATTGTGATAACGTTTCCTCAGAAACACCCAGAACGCGATGTTTGATGTCATTGGCATACGAGCATACCCCACAACCAAAAACCTTGCTTGAACCGGGGATTTGGGTGATGCGTTCCGAAATCAAGCCGCCTGTACAGCTTTCCGCAGTCGCAATCGTAACATTTTTCCTGATCAACTCCTCTACGACAGCGGTCTGCAGGTTTGCAACGTCAATACCGTAAATATATTTTCCGACGATATCCTCAATATTTTTGATCACCGGTGCAATCATTTCTTCGCACTTTTGCTTTGTATCCGCAGCGGCCGTCACACGCAGCGTTACCTCGCCCTGTTTCGCATAAGGCGCAATCGTAGGATTTGTACTGTTTTTCATCAGGCTGTACAGCATATCCTCCACACGCGATTCCCCAAGTCCGAAAACCCTGATGTTGTGCGAAACCAACACTTTATCCGAAAATCCCATCAGGTATGGAATCACCGCGTGCCGGAACATTGGACGCATTTCCGCGGGAGGCCCCGGCAGCAGAACCGCCGTCTTATCGTTTTCCGATATGGCAAGCCCCGGAGCAGTACCGTTATCATTGTGGAATATTTTAGCTCCAACAGGCATCATTGCCTGTTTTTTGTTGTTTTCCGTCATGGGACGCTTTAGCCTGTCGAAAAAATCTGTAATGCTCTTAAGGGATTCCTCATCGAGCGCCATTTTTTTGTGGAAATATTCGGCAACGGTCTCCTTTGTGAGATCGTCATAGGTTGGCCCAAGGCCGCCTGTCATCACAACGATATCGGCGCGTGAAAACGCAAGCTCAAGGCTTTCCTTCAGCCTGTCGTTGTTGTCGCCGACAACGGATTGGTAATACACGTCAATCCCGATATTGGCAAGTTCTTTTGCAATATATGCCGCGTTGGTGTTGACAATATCGCCAAGCAGCAGTTCAGTCCCAACACATAAAATTTCAGCTTTCATCTTTTCTTACTTCCTTATCCATAAATTATTTGACCGATCTTTCGGTACGCACCACTTTTATACAGATGATATTTCGAGAGCAGCTGTATACGTCTCCACACACTGCACGTTTTAAGGCCTGTAAACACATTGATCAACTCTTTTTGCTCCGGCGACAGTTTGTCTTCATAGGCCTGTAAAAAAGCATCTGCCTGCGCGTAGGTTTTTTCGATAGATTCCCGTATTCCCTGTGTATTGGAGAGCTTTTGCCTGAAATATGAAGCGCTCTTCACATCCTTTGCGCCAACCTCGTTTGCCGTATGCTGCCTGTAATGGATGCGGTTAGGGGCGACCACAATATGGCCAAACGCAGAAGCGATAAGGCCAATCCACCAGTCGTGCATCAACGCCCGGTCGCTTTGCCTGATCATATCCACCAGTTCACGGTTCATCATCATCGTACAGCCCGTTATATTGTTCTGGGGTAAGAGCTGGTTCAGATACAGCCGCTCCGCGCTCAGTTTTTGCATCGAAAAAAGCGAAGGATTGATAACAGAGCCTTTATCATCCACTACGGTGAGATCCGAATGTGCAAGGATTGCCCCGCCAAAATCCCTCTCGGCTCCCTTCAGCGTTTGTAACGTAAGATTTACCTTGTCAGGCAGCCAAATATCGTCCTGGTCTGCAAACATTACATAATCGTCCTTTGCATAACGGAGCAGCTCAAAAAAGTTATCACGGGCATTCCCGATGCTTTTTTGATCGTCTGCCACTGTTATTTTTTGTGGATGGCTTTGCTGGAATCCCTCCAAAATAATTGGCGTTGCATCCGTTGAACCGTCGTCCCTGATATAGATATGAAAATCCTGTATACTTTGGTTCAGCAGCGAATGAAGCATCTCATGCAGATACGCTTCTCCGTTATATGTTGCAAGTAAAATATCGACCATATTTGTCTCCCGAATTTGTTTTCCCTATCTAATTTATCACGGTTGTAAGCAAAATAGAAGAGCAAAATAAAAAAGAGCCGAAGCTCTTTTTTATCAGATTTTTATCAATAATTGTCTTCCATCAACTGGAAATAGGCTTTCGGATGCTGGCATACCGGGCATTTTTCCGGAGCAGCTTTTGATTTTTGGATGTGTCCGCAGTTGATACACTGCCAGAGAACTTCCGTATCCCTCTCAAAAACTTTTCCGTCTGTAATATTGTCTGAAAGTGCGAGATATCTCTTCTCATGCTCTTTCTCAACGCCTGCCGCGCCTCGAAACTCTCTTGCAATGTCGGTGAATCCCTCTTCTTCCGCAATCTTGGCAAACGAAGGATACATTTCTGTCGTTTCGTAATGCTCGCCTGCCGCAGCATCTTTCAGGTTTTCAATCGTGTCCGGGATTTTATTATCCGGATGCAGCCATTTGAACCAAAGCTTTGCGTGCTCCTTTTCATTGTCAGCTGTCCAGGAAAAAATATTGGAAATCTGAACATAACCGTCTTTTTTCGCCTGTGAAGCATAATACAGATACTTCATGTGCGCCATAGATTCCCCTGCAAACGCATCCTGCAAACATTTTTCCGTTTTTGTGCCTTTCAAATCTTTCATGATACATACACCTCTATTGAAATAAATTCATGTAATAGTTACATTAATTTTAATATAACCGCATAAAATGCTCCTAAACAGGTTTTACACGCTCACATTACCATGCAACGACAGCTTTCCTTCATAGAGGTCCAGAACCGGATCGGCTACCTCAGCTATAAAATCCGATACCTGCACATCGGCAAGGCCGATAAAATTCTTTGGATCCATCAACGCGTCGATCTCCTCAGGCCCCATACGGAACGCCTTATCGCCCTTGATCAGGTCGATAAGGTTATTATTAAGGCCTTCCTCCTTGACACGCGCACCGGCCTGCATGGAATATTCACGTATTTTTTCGTGCAGCTCCTGCCTGTCCCCGCCGCGCTTTACCGCGTCCATCAGAATCGTTTCCGTTGCCATAAACGGCAGCTCTTCCCCAATACGTTTTGCAATCACCTTTGGATAAACCACCATGCCGCTCGATACGTTTAAATAAATGTTGAGCACTGCGTCAAGGGCCATGAATGCCTGCGGGATCACAAGCCGCTTGTTTGCGCTGTCGTCAAGCGTGCGTTCAAACCACTGCGTAGAGGCCGTTATCGCAGGGCTGGACGCGAGGCTTATAATGTAACGCGCAAGCGAACAAATGCGCTCAGAACGCATGGGGTTGCGTTTATATGCCATTGCAGAAGAACCGATCTGCTTTTTCTCGAACGGTTCCTCAACTTCTTTCAGGTTTTGGAGTAACCGCAGGTCATTTGCAAACTTATATGCGCTTTGTGCGATTGACGACAAAAGATCAACAACAATACTGTCGAATTTACGCGGGTAGGTCTGCCCTGTCACCGCAAATACTTCGTTGTAGCCAAGCTTGCCCGCTACCTTGCGCTCCAATTCCTTAACCTTCTTTGCGTCACCTTCAAACAAAGTCAGGAAGCTTGCCTGCGTGCCTGTCGTTCCCTTCACACCGCGCAGCTTTACCTGGGATTTTACATAGCGCAGCTGCTCGTAATCCATAATGAGATCCTGCATCCACAACGTCGCGCGTTTGCCTACCGTCGTGAGCTGCGCGGGTTGGTAATGCGTAAAACCAAGCGTAGGCATATCCTTATACTCAAGCGCAAATTCCTTTAAACGGGCAATCACGTTCACAAGTTTGATTTCAATCAAATCAATCGCCTGGTCCATCACAATGATATCCGTATTATCGCCAACATAGCAGCTTGTTGCTCCAAGATGGATAATCCCCTTGGCAGAAGGGCATTGCACGCCGTAGGCGTATACATGGGACATTACGTCATGGCGCACCTCGCGTTCACGCTTTTCGGCCACGTCGTAATTGATATCCTCCGCATGGGCTTTCAATTCATCGATCTGCTCCCGCGAGATCGGCAATCCCATTTCATGTTCTGCCTCCGCAAGCGCAATCCAGAGCCTGCGCCATGTCTTAAACTTCATATCATCCGAGAAAACATGAGCCATTTCACGGCTTGAATATCTTGTAATCAGGGGATTTTCATAAACATCTTTCATGTGGTTCCTACCGCCTTATTTTTAATTTAATACGATACTATTGTATCGGTTTTACAAGCTGTTTTCAAGAAACAAAAAACCGTACCCTTCACGGGAACCGTGGAATATCTTTACAGCGGCAAATAAAAAACCCCTGGAAATACTTTTGTAAAGGACTTCCAGGGATATCGTTTTTTACTGGCATTGATCTGTCATCTTTTAATTTAAAATATAAATTGCCAGGTTGAGGTATGCGGCAAAGGAAAGCCATACAAGATATGGTATTTGCATATTTCCCGCTATAATATTAATTTTCCTGAAGGAACGAATCATAGAAAATACGAGAATCCACTCAAAAATCAACCAGAAAAATGCGAACAAATATAATCTCAAATTAAAGAAGAAAATCATCCAGAAAAAATTGACGGCCAACTGCACGACAAAAAGGGTGAGGGCCCTCTTGCGTGTTGGTGCAACCGACTCATAGATCATATAGGAAGAAATCCCCATCAGTACGAACAGAATCGTCCAAACGATCGGGAATGCCAGCCCGGGTGGCGACAGCGGCGGTTTTATAAGCTCGTTTACATAAATATCCATACTGCTGCTTGTGATTATCCCTGAGGCAATCCCCGTCCCCAGGCTGATCAGCAAACAGACACCCAACGCTTTCCAGTCTATCCCTCTTCTTGACGTCATACTCATCGTATTCATAACAAATCATCCTCCTTTTTAAGCTTGATTGCATTTTAATAATGTCCTGAAATAATTGCAATAAACCAAAAGCACGATAATTTAATCTTTCGGGATACCGGTTCTCTCAATGAAAAGGCCTCCCTTCATATCCTTCGAAGGGCGGCCTTTTCATTGAATAGCTTCCTGTTTTTAATTACACTCCAAGCTTGTTCCTGCGGTCCATTTCAGCCGTTGAGAAGGAGCGCCCCGGCGTATAACCCGCGAGCGGTTTTATTTTTTGATGGTATGCGTCGAGGAACCAGTCTGCCTGCGGGAAAAAAGCATCTTCCAGTTCATAAACAGGCGTAATCCAGTTTCTCGCGCCAAGTACGACCGGCGGCGCATCAAGGTAGTTAAACAGGGCTGACGTCACATTTTGGGCAAAGTCGTTTATAATAGAGCCCTTTTGACATGCGTCGCTTGCAATCATCAGCATTCCTGTTTTCTTCACAGACGCCATTACCTTTTCAAAGTTGAAAGGTACGATACTCCTTGCATCTATTACTTCCACGCTGACGCCATATTCCTTTTCAAAGATATCGGCTGCTTCGAGCGCTTTATACAACGTTCCTCCAATGGTCAGTATCGTAAGGTCCGAGCCCTTGCGCTTTACATCCGGTTCGCCAATCGGGATTTCATAATATCCTTCCGGTACCCCGCCCTCATGGAAAAGCTCTCCCATTCCATAAAGCGACTGGCTTTCAAGGTAGATAACAGGATCCGTACCTGAAAGAGCGGAATTCAGAAGTCCTTTTGCATCGTAGGGAGTGACCGGGAAAACGATCTTAAGCCCCGGAACATGAGCGCACAGGCTCGACCAATCCTGTGAATGCTGTGCGCCGTATTTTGCGCCAACACCCATCCGCAGCACAACAGGCATCTTGATCTGCCCTGCCGTCATACCCTGCCATTTCGCAAGCTGGTTTAATACTTCATCTCCCGCGCGGCCCAAAAAGTCGCAATACATAAGCTCCGGGAGCGCACGTCCGCCCATCATGGCATAGCCGACGGAAGCGCCTACGATTGCCGATTCAGAAATCGGCGAGTTGAACAGCCTGTGATATGGTACTGACTTATCAAGGTCTTTATATGTTCCATATGCGCTTCCCCAAATACGCAGGTCCTCGCCGAAGGAAACCAAAGTCGGATCTTCATAATATTTATCGAGAATCGATTCAAAAATCGCATCGCGGATTTGGACCACTGCGGTAGACGGCAGTTTTTTGCCATCCTTTACACCGTTCCTGTTTTTCTTTTGCAGGCGCTGTACGCGCGGGTTGTCTTCCTTTGAACCCCATACTTCGGGTTCGCCTTCCCGCATTTTTGGCATATGTGCGTTGGAATACATATACTTTTCAATACTGTCCGGCTGCGCGAGCAAATCCATACGCGGGGAAACCTGCTCGTCGATTGCCAGCTTGAACACCGAAAGGATCATATCGCGTACATCGTCCCTCATTTGCTGTGCCTGCTTTTTGGTCACGATCTTATTTGAAATCAACTGTTTTTCGTAATCTGCAATCGCGTCCTGTTCCTCCCAGGCGTGAATTTCCTCCTGCGTACGGTTCGGATTTGCGTCCGAAGTGGAATGTCCGCACAGGCGGTATGTAATAACGTCGAGGAGCGCAGGGCCTTTTCCTTCCTCCAAAAGCTGCTTCTTGCGGCGCATAGCGTCTATCACGGCAAACACATTGAAGCCGTCTACGCGCTCTGCGTGCATCTGGTCTGGATTGATCCCCGCGCCGATGCGTGCAAGCACATCATACGCCATGGTCTCTCCGTGCGTCTGTCCGCCCATACCATAACCGTTATTGTTGAAGTTAAAGAGGATTGGGAGGCCGCCTTTATATCCTTCCTCCCAAAGCGTATGATATTGATCCATGGATGCAAAGGTCATGGATTCCCATACGGGACCGCAGCCAAGCGATCCGTCGCCTGCGTTTGCCACGATAATTCCCTTTTGCTTCGCATTCTTTTTATACAGAGCGGCGCCTGTTGCAATCGGTGCGCTTCCGCCTACGATTGCATTGTTGGGATAAACGCCAAACGGAATGAAAAATGCGTGCATGGAATTTCCAAGGCCTTTTGCAAAGCCGTTTTTCCTGCCGAATATTTCCGCCATGATTCCATAAAGATAAAAACGTTTCGCCATTTCCTTAGAATCAAAGTCAAAATGTTCCTTTACAACGTCATACTGGGCGCCTTCACAGGACGCCTCCATGATTTCTTCCAGGTCTTTGTCGCTTAATTTACGCAGCGCGGAAAAACCTTTTGCAATAAGCTCCGCATGGCTCCTGTGCGTGCCAAATACCGCGTCGTCGCGATCCAGTAAAAACGCCTGCCCTACCGCAACACTTTCCTGTCCGATTCCCAGGTGTGCAGGGCCTGAATAATCGTAAGCAACGTCGTTATATTTTCCGGTCAGGCGCAAATCCTGCATCATCGTTTCAAATTCGCGAATTGTCAACATATCGGTAAATATATTTTTCAACTGCTCC
Source organism: Christensenella sp. KGMB01412 (assembly GCF_055522415.1). Classification (NCBI taxonomy): domain Bacteria; kingdom Bacillati; phylum Bacillota; class Clostridia; order Christensenellales; family Christensenellaceae; genus Christensenella; species Christensenella sp. KGMB01412. The sequence continues at coordinate 475,270 of NZ_JBVFVW010000001.1, forward strand.
TTACTATACTCTTCCAGCACGTCTTTCATTCTCTTCTGATACTGGTTAAGCGGGATATCCTTAAATTTGGCAACCCCTTTTGCCCGTAGCTTATTCGGATCAAGATACAATTCCTTCGTCATAATATAAACCTCCTGTTTCATGTGCGGCAAGCCGCACAGATAGCCATTCAAATTCCTCTTAACTGCTCAGCTGAAAACCGCTTCGCGTATAATTTCGCACACCGTAGGATGAGGAAATACGGAGCGCCGTATGCTTTCCAATGGTATTTTGTTTTGAATCATCAGGGTGACTGCATAGATGATCTCAGATGCGTAAGCACTCACCAGCGACGCTCCAACAATGATCTGTTTTTTCCTGTCTATCACCAGCTTGCAGAATCCTTCGCTCATCCCATGCTCTGCAATGTGTCTTCCGCTCATATTGATTGTCACCTTTTTGATCTGGATATCCATGCCGGTATCCCGCGCCTGTTGCTCCGTCAGTCCTGCAAAAGAAACCTCCGGTTGGGTATAGATCACTCCGGGGATTGCGGAATAATCCATCCAGTCGGCAATTCCGATTATATTGTTGACAGCAACTTCCGCTTCGCGGTAAGCAACGTGAGCCAGCATATATTTTCCATTGACGTCGCCGGCGGCGTAAAGTCCGGGGATATTGGTTTGGCACCGTTCATCCGTAACAATCGCACCGCGTTCTGTATACACTCCCAGTTCTGTTAGCCCAGGAACATCTGTAACAGCCTTCCTGCCTACGCACATCAGAAGCTTATCGTATGGCAGCTTTATCTGTTTTCCGTCCTGCCCGACAAGCGCAGTATTGTTTGAAACGTCGCATACGCGGCTTTTCATATGGAACCTGATTCCTTTTTTCTCCAGTTCTTTTTGCAGAACTTCAGCTGCGTCTTTATCGATTGGGCCTCCTGCCTGTTCGAGCATTTCCACAACAGTTACCCTACTGCCGGCAATATTGAAATACGCCGCCATTTCAATACCAATCACACCAGCTCCCACAATTACAAGTTCCTTTGGAATCTCTTTTAAATCCAGAATTTCCCTGCTTGTAAGTACGCTGCCATTTAAAATTCCTTCCGATACGCCCGGAATGCCGGGGATAACAGGCTCCGAACCTGTCGCCAGTATCACCGTTTTTGCCAGAAATTCGTTGCTTTCACAGGAAATGACAAATCCCTGCGTTTCTTTTCGAATGGAAGCCTTCGCGTAAACCACATCCGCTTTCTTTCTTTTCAGCGCGGCAGATACGCCCCCAACCAGCGTTTTGATCACGGTTTCTTTCCGCTTTACCACTTCCTCATGATGAAGCTGGGCGTCCCTGCAGGTAACGCCGAACGTTTTACCTTCCCCGGATGCGTATTCATATAGCTTTCCGGAATATAACAGCGTTTTGGTTGGAATACACCCTTCGTTCAGGCAAACGCCGCCAACCTCCCTTTTTTCAACAAGCAATGTGCTGAGCCCCGCTTCGCTTGCGCGCTCTGCGGCAAGATAACCTGCCGGGCCTCCGCCGATTACCGCAACGTCGTATTGTTTCATGCCTGCCTCCTATACCAGCTCGTCAAACCGCTCGAGATTCTTGCATACCGCGCGCAAAAAGCGTGCCGAGGGCGCGCCGTCCACCGCCCTGTGGTCATAAGTGAGCGATAAGCGCCCCTCCGGGTAATACAGCAATCCCTCATCCGTCTTTTTGACCGCATAGCCGATTGCATCGATACCGATGATGCCTACCTGCGGCGGATTCAGTATCGGAGTAAAGCCCGTTACGCCAAAGCTGCCAAGATTTGAAACCGTAAACGTCGCAGCGGACATTTCATCCGGCAGGATGCTGCCGTCCCTGCATTTTTCCGCGAGCTCCTTGAGCCTTTGGGATAACTGTGGCAGGGATAAATCCTGTGCTTTTTTAATCGTTGGAACCATCAGTCCGCGTTCTGTATCAACGGCGCACCCAAGGTTTACATCTTCAAAATACAGTAATTTTTCATCACTTACCATATGCGCATTCATATAGTCAAAATCCTTTAATGTTTTTGCCACTGCGTAAAGGATCATGTCCGTAATGGTAATCCCCTTTTCCGGGCCGGGCGACAGCTTCAGCCATTCGCGGTATTTCTGGATTTTGGATGCGTTATAGCTCATATGCGAGGTAAGCTGCGCCGTACTCGCAAGTGAGTGCATCATGTTTTTGGCAATGACGCGGCGAATGCCTGATAGCTTTATCTCTCTTACGCCATCCTTCATTTCACACTGATTCTGCGGAATAACCGGTTCCTGTACTACAGATAGTTTGGAATCCGCTGCCACTGGTTTCCCTATCGCTAAAATTACGTCCGCTTCCAATATGCGTCCTTCAGCACCGGAAGGAATGATTCGGGAAGTATCAACTCCATTTTCCGCAGCGAGCTTTTTTGCGCGTGGGGATAGAAACGTTTCCTGCTCAGGCTCTGCAATTTTTTTTTCTGGCATTGCCGCCGGTTCCGCTTTTTCTTCATTTGCCGTAATCGCAGCTTCAGTCGGCTCCTGCGCGCCATCCGCAGCCGTTACTTTGCTTACGTCTTCACCCGGTTCGCCGATCACGCATACCGGCGTCATGACGGGAACAACATCATAATCCCCATAAAAACACTTTAATACAACGCCCGATGATTCCGCATATACGGTCATGGACGACTTATCCGTCTCAATAGAAAAGAGTCCGTCGCCTTTTTGTACCCTATCGCCTTCCTTTACGAGCCATTCCCCAATTACACTGGAATCCTCGTTCAGACTTAATCTTGGCATATTTACTATTTCCACCGTTCTTGTTACCTCCGCCTGATTTACATAGATTTTTGTTACGGCTGCAGTATATCACACCTTAAATAACGGGATGTGATTTTTGCATGATTCCGCACAGAATTTCAAAAAAAAACGCTTTCCTGCAACGAATTGCAAAAAAGCGTTTGTCAATATTTATTTACTGTTTTTTCAACTTTCGGGCTTCTTTCAAAACCTCGCGTGCTGTTGTTTCATCCGTATAAAGCCTGTTTAAAAGCCCACCCCGCAACGCACCCAAAACACCCAGGCTTTTGTGCCTGCCAACAGCAATGCCAATCCGGTTTTTCTTTGTCTTCATTTCAGCAAGCGGCAGGCCAATAATACGGTTGGTAATATTGCTTCTGATTTCATTTCCATGAATATCAAAATTACGCCCGCCGATATCTCCAACTCCACCTGTCAGCCCAATTCTGTTGTATACGCTGAGATTATATGTTTCCTGATCCGTAAGCACTGTATCTTTAAGGTTATCACTGCCAATGGACAGAATAACAGTTTGGGCGCTGCGGCAAAGATCCATTACATACCTGATATTGGAGTCCGAATACAACACTTTTGCGATCTGCTCATTGTCCACCAAAAGGGGCGCGGGCATTACAAAGCCCTCCGCCGAAAACACCTCTGCAAACTTCTCAATAATATGCGTGGATTTCATGGATGCAATCGTGCCCGTCACAAACCCTGCCAACATGCAAATTTTGACATTCCGTTTCTCTTTGCCTGTAATTTTCAGGTTTTTGGCCAGATATTCCGTAGTAAGTCCCCAGGTAACGCCTACCACTTCGTCCTCGTCAATAAAATTTGCAAGCTCAGCCGCGGCATAAGCGCAAACGTCGTTGAGCTGCACCAGATATTCGTCCACATAGCTTGGAAGGACAATGCAGCTTACGCCGAATTCATCAAACATTTCCTGTTGCAAAAGCGACACGGTTTCTCCCGCGTCGTATATTTTAAATTCAACATACCCCAGCTCAACCGCACGCTTGATCAACCTTGAAATTGTCGATTTTGATACAAATGCCTTTTTTGCAATCTCATCCTGACTGATTCCAAGTTGATAATATTGTTTTGCTGCGCTCATCATGAGCTGAAATTCCTTATCGTTCATTTTCGTACCGCCGGTTTCAAATGAAATTCTTACCTTTAGTATACCAAAAATTGTCATTTCTGTAAGCAGTTCAGGCAAAAAAAGAGCGCTCTCTCCATAATGGAAAAAGCGCTTCTGCTTACTTTACAGCATATGCGCTCCGCCGCACAGCATGAGCGATTGCCCCGTCATATAAGCGGATGCGTCCTCAGCCAGGAATACAGCCGCATTTGCAACGTCCTCCACTGTACAGAGCCTTCCGGCTGGAATCGAATTTTCGAAATATGGTTTTACCTCTTCCGGCTGCAGGTTCCGCTTGCGCGCATAATCTCCCAGCTGTTGATCCCATAATGGCGTAAATACAACACCCGGGCATATCGTATTTGCGCGGATGCCCTGCCTTGCAAATTCCTGCGCAATGGATTGTGTGAGCCCGACAATGCCAAACTTACTCGCGCAGTAAGCCTGATATTGGCTTGTGCCTGCTCGCCCTGACTGCGAGGACATATTGATGACAGAGCCTCCCACCTGATGGTTCACCATGGAGCGGACTGCTGCCTGGCAGCATAGAAAGGCTCCTTTCAGGTTGATGTCAAGCGTTTGATCCCAAAGCTGCTCGCTGCATTCCAGAAAAGGCACAATCTTAGAAATCCCGGCGCTATTCAGGAAAATATGAATTGCTCCAAAATCCCGTTCTACGGCTTCGAATGCTTTCTGGACGGAAACCTTGTTCGCGACGTCCACCTGATACGCCACAACCTTACGGCCTGTTGCCTTGGCGATTCGTTCTGCTTCCTGTGTCCCTTTCCCTATATTCAGGTCAAGGATAGCAACATCCGCGCCTTCCTGAGCGAACCGTTCTGCAACGGCAAGCCCAAGACCGCTGCCTGCGCCGGTCACAACCGCATTTTTTTGTTCCAGTTTCATTTCGTTATGCCTCCCGGATACAATACTACCTTCAGGCACTGTCGATCCTTCATCAGCGTTAGTCCCGTAATGATCTCTTCAAGGTCAAGACGATGCGAGATAACCTGCTTTAAGTCGATTTTTCCGCTGCCAATCAGCTCTGCCGCTTTTTGTACGTGCTCCGGCCTGGAATCCGATGCGCCGCAGATGCGTAATTCCTTATAGTGGATCAGGCGGCTATCCAGGTTGAGTTCGGATTTTCCGGAAGGCAGGCTTGCAAAATAGCTGATTCCGCCGCCCTTCCTTGCATAATTCAAAGCGTTTTCCATCGCGCTTTTTACAGGCGCGCATACGATAACGACATCGGCCCCCAGTCCGTTTGTCTCGCCAAATATCCATTTTTCGACATCTGTGGTTGATCCGTCGATCAGCTCCACACCTTCAAGGCCATCCAGCAGCTTCAATCTTGCAGCACTGCTTCCCACAAGCGCGACGCGCTTTGCACCGTTTGCTTTTGCAAGCAATGCCTGCATTGCGCCAAGCGGTCCCCCGCCGGTCACCAGGACAAAATCGCCCTCCTTTACCCCGACGATCTCCTGTGAATTGATCGCGCAGCTTAAAGGCTCGCACAATGCTGCTTCCTCGCCAATATCCTCAGCGAGTTTGATCACATTTCCGCCTGCAATAGCTTCTGCGGGCACTTCAATATATTCTGCAAGGCCACCGTCAAAATCATAGCTGATCGGTTTGCTGTTTGGACATACATTTTGTAATCCGGCTGCACAATACGCACAGTCGTTACATGCAATCGTTGTGGCAAAGGTGATCTTTTCCCCTGGTGAAAACCCTTTTACATTTTTACCAACCTGCTCGATCCCGGCAATCATTTCATGCCCGAGTATCCTCGGAGGATGGCAGCGCGGATTCCCTGCCGTCCATATTTTCAGGTCTGTACCGCACAATGCACAACATTTTACTTTTGCTATCATATTGTTATCATTAAGCTGCGGAGCCGGGCGCTCCTCCACCCTGATATCATTTGCCGCATAATAAACCACTGCTTTCATTTCAATGTTTCCTTTCTCCCTGTCATGTACACATATTAACATTATTTTACACAATCGTCAATGTATATAATGTTAATATGTGTAATTATATGTCGTTTTATATTTGCTTCTTTCTTCTATCTGTGATATAACGGTACTATATAAAATGTATATCAAACAAAAGGCAGGCAAAACAGAATGGATCAAAACAATCCCTATTTTATGGAAGAACGGCGTAAGCTGATACAAAGCATTATTCAAAAGGAAAAGAGAGTTACCATATCGGAATTATCCCGGCGCTTTGACATTGGCGAAGCGACTATCCGCCGCGACCTGAACGCGATGGAAAAAAGCGGCTTGATCCAAAAAACGCACGGCGGCGCGATTTTGGCAGACAGGGCTTACAAAGAGGTTGCGATCAATATCCGCGATGAACAAAACAAAGAGGAAAAGGAACGGATCGCACTTGCCGCCGCTTCTCTTGTATATGACAGTGAAGCAATCATGATCGATGCCGGAAGCACGACCTATAAAATTGCACAGCAGTTGAAAGGAAAAAATGAGCTTGTAGTAGTCACAAACTCACCGCTTGTTTCCTCAGAACTGGCAGGTGTGGGAAACAATAAAATCATACTGACCGGTGGAGAGCTGAACGCTGATACAAATGCCCTCATTGGGCCCGTTGCCACCGGGGCCATCCGCCAATTCAGGGTGGATAAGGTTTTTATCGGTGCATCCGGCTTGCTCTTTGAAGACGGCTTTTTCACAGTGAGCCCATATGAAGCAGAAATCAAACGTGCCATGATGGAAATGGCTGCGGAAATCACAATCGTAATGGATTCCAGTAAAATAGGCATATCCATGTTCAGCCGGATTTGCAGTACCAAGGAAATTGACAGGTTGATTGTAGACAGCGGCATAAATGATGAAGTACTTATGGAATTGAAGCAATGCGGAATAGAAGTTCTTACCGTATGACGCTTATAATACTGATAAAATAGATATGTCTGTCCCTGCTTACAAAGAATAAACAGTACAAAAAAAAGAAGCGGTTTGAAACCGCTTCTTCGTTTATTTAGCAAAATCAGTCGTTCTTGTTTCCCTGATCACATTTACTTTGATCTGTCCGGGATAATCAAGTTCAGACTCGATCTTCTTTGCGATATCTCTCGCAAGCAAGGTCGTTCCCGCGTCGTCAATCTCATCAGGCTTCACAATGATTCTTACCTCTCTGCCAGCCTGTATTGCAAACGATTTATCGACGCCTGCAAATGAATTTGCAATTCCTTCAAGGTTTTCAAGACGTTTTATGTAATTTTCCAAAGATTCTCTTCGTGCGCCTGGTCTCGCAGCCGAAATCGCATCCGCAGCCTGAACCAAAACAGCTTCCACCGTTTTGGGCTCTACATCGCCATGATGCGCGGCAATCGCATTGATAATATCTGCATTTTCCTTATATTTCTTTGCCAGATCAGCGCCGATCTGAATATGCGGTCCTTCGATTTCATGGTCGACCGCCTTACCAATATCATGCAGCAATCCGGCGCGTTTTGCAAATTTTGCATTTGCACCGATTTCCGCTGCCATAAGGGAGGCCAGATGCGCTACTTCGATTGAATGTTTCAGCACATTCTGACCATAACTGGTACGGTATTTCAGCCTGCCCAAAAGCCTCACAAGCTCAGGATGCAACGAATGGATTCCCACATCAAATACAGCCTGTTCGCCTGCTTCTTTGATTTGATTATCCACTTCTTTTTGCGCTTTATTGACCATTTCTTCAATGCGTGCAGGATGAATCCGTCCGTCAACAATCAACTTTTCAAGCGCAATTCTGGCAACTTCACGCCTAACCGGATCAAATCCGGAAAGGATGACCGCTTCAGGCGTATCGTCAATAATGAGGTCTATGCCCGTAGCTGTTTCCAGAGTTCTTATGTTACGGCCTTCCCTGCCGATAATCCTGCCCTTCATTTCATCGTTAGGCAGGTTAACAACAGAAACCGTGCTTTCCGCAACATGGTCTGCTGCACATTTTTGTATTGCGAGCGACAGAATATTTCTCGCTTTTTTATCAGCTTCATCTTTCGCTTTTTGCTCGATATCGCGCAGCATCACGGCCATATCATGACGCGCTTCATGCTCCACCTTTTCAAGCAGCAATCCTTTTGCCTCGTCAATCGTCATACCCGATATATGCTCAAGCTGTTCGAGCTGTTTTGCATGGATCGCATCCAGATTTTCCTTGGCTTTTGTGATTTCTTTGTTTTTCCTGTTAACCTGTTCTTCTTTCTGATCAATACTGTCTAATTTCTTATCCAGCAGTTCTTCTCTCTGTACCAGTCTTTTTTCAATCTTCGTTATTTCATTTCGTCTTTCCCTTGATTCCTTGTCAAATTCGCTACGCAGTTTATGAACTTCTTCCTGTGCTTCGAGTACCGTTTCCTTCCTGATAACCTCAGCGCGCTTCTGCGCTTCGTCAATCAGCTTCTTTACGGAATCTTCGGCGCGGCCAATTTTTGACTCTGCAATATTACGTCTATAAACATAACCAATGATAAGTCCAACAATCAATCCGCCTACGCCTACCAAAATAGGAATAAGCACATTACCCACTTAGCAAATTCACCTCCTGTTCTTTTAAATTCTTTCATATCAATTTTAATTGGTGATTTTTGTAATAAAAACAAATATAACCAAATATTATTGTATCTTTATTTAGTAGGAATGTCAATTAAATACGCTTGTCCCAGCCAGAAATCCGGTGGAAAATGCAATTTGCAAATTAAAGCCGCCGGTTAATCCGTCCACATCCACCACTTCGCCTGCAAAATAAAGATTTTCAACCAGTTTGCTCTCCATCGTAGAAGGATTGATTTCCTTTACCTTTATTCCACCGGAAGTAACGATCGCTTCTTCAATCGGGCGCGTATCTGCAATAGAAATCGAAAAATGCTTAAGCGCATGGCAAAGCAATGCGCGTTCCTGCTTTGTAACGCTGTTTACCGGCTTTTCCGCATCCAGATGGTTTTCCCGCAGAAAAGGATAGATCAGCTTTTGCGGCATGAGCGTATCCATTACGTTTTTGAGTTGTTTATTCTTGTTCGCGTCAAACTCGCGCACAAGCCTTGCATCAAGCTTGTCCATGCCAAGCGCAGGCTTCAGGTCGATTTCAGCGCGCAGGGCTAAGGGCTGCTTCGTATGGTTGATAAAGCTGCTCGCGGAGAGAACGACCGGGCCTGACAGCCCAAAATGAGTGAACAATAGCTCGCCCTGTTCTTCATATAGCTTTTTCTGATCCTGATACAGCGAGAATCCAATATTCTTAAGTGTAAGGCCCTGCATCTTCGGACAGATGTGGTGCATATCTTCCAGCGGGATGAGCGCCGGTCGGGGCGCGACGATCGTGTGCCCAAATTCCTGCGCAAAGCGATAACCATCGCCTGTCGATCCTGTTAAGGGATACGATTTTCCACCGGTTGCAATCATAAGCGCTTTGCAAGCAAGCACTTCCCCATTGTCGAGCTCAACATGAAAAACACCGCCCTTTTTCGTCGCTTTTTTAACCATGCTGTTTAGCCTGAGTCCTGCTCCGGCATTTTTCATAATGCGTTCAAGCGTTCGAATTACATCGTTTGACCGGTCGCTGACCGGGAATACGCGTCCTCCGCGCTCTACCTTCGTTTCCAGCCCGTTTTTTTTGAGAAGCGCAATCAGGTCGGCATTGGTAAATGTATAAAATGCACTCATCAAAAATTTGCCGTTCTTCACAATTTGCGAAAAAAAGTCGCTGATATCACAATCATTTGTAATATTGCAGCGTCCCTTTCCTGTAATAAACAGCTTTTTACCAATTTTCTCATTCTTCTCAAGAAGAAGCGTATCAATACCGCGCGACGCCGCAGCATAAGCCGCCAACATTCCCGCCGGGCCCGCGCCGATAATAATCAAATCATTCATAAATATCCTCGTCTGTGATCTGCGAATCAAGCTCCCTTGTGGCATAAACATCATTTGTCTGCCAAAGCTCTTCCAGCCTGTTGAAGTTTGCGAAGAGAATATCCTTTTTCCTTAACCCCAGCATAATAATGAGCAGATTGATCACAGCGAGCGGTGCAACAAAGGAATCCACAAAGGAATTCATGTAACTTTTTGCAGTAAGGCTGTAATCCGCAATCTGGGCCGGTGGGGATGCTTCGTTGTCAGTAATCGCAATTACCTTGCAGCCACAATTTTTAAGATAGGACATTCCTTCTATCGTTCTCATAGAGTATCGTGGAAAGCTAATCGCAATCGCTACGTCATGCTCGTCCGCAGTAAGTATCTGGCTGAAAATATCGCTGCCGTCAAAACGGATCAGTTTAATATTTTCATTCATATAATTCATATAATAGCGTAAAAATTCAGCAAGAGGCCCACTGGAACGCGTTCCAAGAATATATATCTTACGCGCGCCGTCAATGCTGTCTACAATTCTTTCCAGATTCTCCGTATCGATGTGCTCACGCGTTACACGCAAATTGTTGATATCTGTTTTAAAGGAGGCGTTTACAACTTCATCTGATGTAAGGCCTTCCATCATATTAAGGCGCTGCGCAGTCGTCAACTTTGTTTGTATTACCTCTTGCAGGTCTTTCTGAAGCTTCGGATATCCGTCGTAACCAAGTGCGTAAGCAAACCGGACTACAGTTGATTCGCTTACGCCAACGAGCTTACTAAGCGTGGCCGCTGTCATAAATGCCGCTTTGTCATATTCCTTCAGAATATAATCCGCTATCAGTTTCTGTCCCTTCGACATTTTTGCATATTCATGATTGATCCTGTCAATTACGTTGCTAATCATAGCTTCCTCCGAACAAGTGTCTGGCGCGAGATTTCAATCTTGTAGCCCAACCGGGCTTCTTTACGCCGCCACATTCATTTCACCTGTTATATTATAACACTGGTTCATCAGGAATGCAATTTCATTGAATCGATCTTGCATTTTTCGCGCTCCAAAACTTCATTTTCCGTCTGGTTCCACCGCAACGGCGTTACTGTAACGTAGTTTTCCCGCAGCCATTTCACGTCAGTCTGCTGCTCGTCATTAAAGGAATTATGCTGAAGCGCTCCGCTTACCCAATAATATTCCCTGCCAAATGGATCAATGCGTTTTTCAAAGGCTTCGTCATAATCGCATATTCCCTGTACGCACATTTTGATTCCTTTTATTTCATTTACAGGGGCAGAAGGAAAATTAATATTGTAAATAAACCCGTTCAATTTTGAAACGTCTGTCTGATCTAAAAATTGAACGGCAAGGCCAGCGGAATCCCAAAAGCGCAGCGCTCTTTTTTCTGCAAATTCTATCCGCTCTATCCCAAATGCCTGCGAAACGGCTATTGCAGGGCAGCCCAGCATGCAGGCTTCAAGCGCTGCATTGACCGTTCCGGAATATACGATATCCGAACCGAGGTTCGAACCGTTGTTGATGCCTGAAAGGACAACGTCAGGCTTCTCGTTAAGCACATGTGAAACAGCGATTTTTACACAGTCGGCAGGCGTTCCATTGAGTGAATATGCACTCATTCCTTCATAGTCGCCGATTTCAACCGCCTTCAGGCTGAGCGGGAAATCCATTGTCATTGAATGTGCACAGGCGCTGCGTTCGCGGTCCGGTGCAATTACCGTAACCTCATGTCCAGCGTCATAGCACCTCTTTGCAAGCGATATAATCCCGGTTGCATAAATACCGTCGTCATTGGTGATTAAAAGTCTCATCATTATCTCCGTTAGCGTTTTTTACTATTATAACATAGGAAGGCATCAAAAAACACAGATACATAATTCGCACCTGTGTTTTTTGATTATATATTGTCTTTGAGGAAAGAATAATGCTTTTTATGCTTCATCATCACTGCGCTGCAGCTGAATCGTGTTGATCAGCACTGCAACAAGGATCAGCGAACCACGAACAATGTATTTTACGAAGTCGTCCACGCCGAGCAGCGTCATACCGTTTAAGATTACGCCCAGGAAGATGATACCAATAAAGGTTCCCCATGTTTTACCAATACCGCCGTTGAGCGACGCGCCGCCGATAATAACGGCTGAGATAACGTCCATCTCATAGCCTTTACCAAACTGTGACGATCCTGCCATAACCTGCGAGGAAAGGATAACTCCTGCAAATGCAGCCAGCAGCTGTACGGCGATCATGATGATGATCTTGACTTTTTTAACATTGATACCCGATAATCTTGCCGCCTCCGGGTTTCCGCCAACCGCGTATACTTCGCGTCCGAACCTTGTACGGTTCATGACAATGAATACGATCACAAACACCGCAATGAGCCAGATTGCCGGAACTGGGATTCCTGAGAAACCGTTACCGGCAAACAGCTGCCCCGCGCCGATGAAGCTGTACCATGACGTTGTGATCGTAACCGGAAAACCATTGGAGATGACTGCCGCAATACCATAGAGCACGTTAAGCATTGCAAGCGTGATAATAAAGGTCGGAATGTTGAATTTCGTACGGATAAAACCGTTGAATGCACCAATCCCAATACCGATTACAAGCGCGATGATAATGCTGAGCACCAGCGCAAGGTCGGGCGACATGCCGCCGGCCGCCAGGTTATTTGATATCAGTGCCGTCAATACGGCGGAAAGCGCGATAGACGAGCCGACCGAAAGGTCGATTTCACCGCCGATGATCACCATTGTCATGCCAAATGCGATAACGCCGACAATGGCCATGTTCCTAAAAATGCTTAGCAGATTATTTACAGAGAAAAATCCTTCTGCAAAGATTGCCAAAAGTATAATCATGCAAATCAGAATAATTTCCATCATATACTTTTTGGTGAATTTCTTGACTGACATTGTATTTTGTTTCATCAGATAGTCCCCCCCATACATAACGTATATAATCCATCGATCTTTAAATCTTCCGGCGATACTTCCCCGGTGATTTTTCCATAGCGCATGATCAAAATGCGGTGGCAAACCTCAAGCAATTCCTCCAATTCAGAAGAAACGACAATGCTTGATATTCCCTGCCGGGAAAGATCCCAGATAATCTTGAATATCTGTTGCTTTGCATTGACGTCGATACCACGGGAAGGTTCGTCAAACATCATGATTTTTGGCTGTGTATTAAGCCAGTTTCCAACGACTACTTTCTGCTGGTTACCGCCTGAGAGCGATGAAACCGGCATATCTTCCGAGGGAACTTTAATCTGCAGATGATCAATCTGCTCGTCGACAAGCCTGCGCTCGACCGCCGTATCGATAAAAGCGCCTTTCGACATTCGCTTAAGGCTTGCCACACACAGGTTGTTTTTAACGGACATAATCTGGATCAGGCCTTCATTTTTCCTGTCTTCAGGCGTAAGCCCGAAACCCAATTCTTTCATTTTTACCGGATCTATATGTTTTACCTGTTCGCCGTTTACAAGGATTTCACCGCTTGTATAGGGATCAATTCCAAAAATCGAACGCATTAATTCTGTACGACCGGAACCAAGCATTCCTGCAATTCCGAGGATTTCTCCCTTATGCAGCTTAAAATTAACATCCTGTAATTTCTTTCCACGTGACAACCCCTTAACCTCTAAAACAACCTCGTTGGAATAGGTCAGGTCGTCTGGGCGGTTTTGTACTTCAATGTCACCAAACATCATATCTAAAATATCTTTATGCGAAGCATCCTTCATATCGGTTTTCCCGGTAAGAATACCATCGCGCAGCACCGTGCAGGTGTCCGCAATTTCCCATAATTCCTGGAGCCTGTGGGAAATATAGATAATAATAACGTCTTTTTTCTTTAATTCACGAATCAAATTAAACAGGATTTCCGTCTCTGCCAATGCGAGAGAGGATGTTGGCTCATCAAGCAAAATCACTTTTGGATTTGTGCTCATTGCTTTTGCAATTTCAATCATCTGGCACTGCCACATACTCAGATTATAAATCATTTCTTTCGGATCAATTTCGATGCCCATGCCCTTGAGCAAATCCTCTGTCATCTGGTAGGTTTTCTTCCAGTCGATAAATTTGCCTTTCATTGGAAATCTTCCCAGAAAAATATTTTCCGCAACTGTCATTCCCATTACAAGACTAAGTTCTTGATAAACAGTCGAAATTCCCTTATCAAAAGCATCCTTTGGATCTGCAAACTCCAATTTTTGATCGTCGAGATAAATTTCTCCCTTGGTAGGAGGCTGAACACCATTAATAATCTTGACCAATGTAGATTTCCCGGAACCATTTTTACCAATCAGGGCGTTTACCTTCCCGCTCTGAAATTCCACGCTGACGTCATCAAGCGCCAAAGTCCCCGGAAAGCTTTTGGAAACATGATCTACTTTCAGTATACTCATACCTGTTACTTCCCTTCAAAATTCAAATAACATTTCTGCGGGGGCATTTGGAACCCCCGCAGAAACCAATCATTTCAGCCAGCCGGATCAGCCACCCATTTTTGTTTTCAAGTCAGCAACAAAAGCTGTGACTTCATCCGGTTTTTCACGCGTCAGGAGCTGACCGGGAACGATAACCAGTTTGCCCTTATCCGGATTGTCTTTTCCTTCAACCGTCATAAGAACAGATTCCATTGTCTTCTGACCGATCGTGTAAGGATCCTGTCCAGTGAGCGCCTGGAGAATGTTTGCTTCATCCTGCAGCATAGCAGCAGTCTGTTCGCTTGCATCCGTACCAAAGGTTACAACTTTGCCTGCGAGGCCGGCATTCTTAACTGCCATCGTAGCGCCGATCGTTCCGCCTTCATTCGCACCCCACAGAAGGTTGATATCCGGGTTTGCAGTCAGCATATCGCCAGCAACCGTGATTGCCTTATCCTGCAGCCAGGCATCCTGGTCAGATACGATCTCTACGCCCGGGAGCTTGGTTACTTCGTCGATAAAGCCCTGGCTTCTTGCGCCGGACTGCTCAGGAAGCAACGATTTGAACTGAAGGATACCGATCTTGGCTTTTCCGTCCATATTCTCTTCAATGTACTTCGCGCAAGCTTCGCCTGTCATTTGTCCAAGCTGATAGTTGTCGGAAGAATAGCAAGCCGTCATCCAATCCTGTCCATCGAGCGGCGAATTAGAAAGCCCAACAGCAAGACCGGCAGCCGCAGCCTTTTTCAGCGGCTCTACAGATGCTGTCTCACTGATTGGTGCGATTGCAACGCCTGCGTAACCCTGGTCAATGTAAGTATTAAGCATTTCAACTTCCTTTGCAGCATCGTTGTTTGTGTTGCCCGGGAAGAATTCATATCCTGCTTTTTCAGCCGCGTCTTTGTAGCCAAGCTGCAGTAGTTTCATGAACTGGTCTTCCTGGAATACGACGCCTGCGACTTTTTTGCTGCCGGAAGCAGCCGGAGTTGACGCATTTGCATCGGAAGAAGCTTCAGCGCTTACGGAAGCATCCGCGGACGGTGCTGTAGACGCATCGGCACTGGGCGTAGCAGCAGGCGTGCTGCAAGCGACCAAGGATACTGTCAGTACGACAGCAAGAACGAGTAATAGTGCTTTTTTCATTTTAATCCTCCTCTTATTATGTGAGTTAATATCTCCCCAATTTATTTTGAGGAAACTTAATTACCAGTCAGTTGATCCCATGTTTCAAATACAGTGTAAACATTATTGGGATCTGCACCGATGCCAAATTCGCATTGTGCGATTGCACCGCCATTTTTCCAGAACGCATCATATAGTCTTTTTACCGCCCCTTTCACATCGTCTTTGCTTCCGTAAGGAAGGATGTTCTGGCGGTCAACTTCACCCCAAAAGGTTATTTTTCCCTGATACTGCGCAAGGTTTTCAGGCCCCATACAAAACACCTGCGAATTGACTGCATCAATGCCGATATCGATCAGGTAAGGGATGATTTTCTCTATATTTCCATCTGAATGGAAGAATATCTTTTTACCATATTTCTTCGCGATGTCGGAATAATCGCGATACATCGGCATGAATAGAGCTTTCCATGTGTCCGGGGAAATAAGCAGGTTGAGCTGCGTACCCCAGTCGTCCATGAAAAACAATCCATCTACGTCTGTCCCGGCCCATACTTCGAGAAGACGTTTATAAAAATCGTGCATTTTTTCGATAAAAGCATAGATTTTCGTTCCAGTCGTTTTAAGGCTATTTTCGCCCGTGAAGGGCTCTTTTTTTTGCTTTTTTCCGCCGAACGAAAATCTATACAATTCAAGCGGATGATAGGCAAAATCCATAAACAGGTTTTCGGTTCCCCGTAAAAACTGCAGTCTTTCAAACGGTCTCGCAATATCGCTTGCCAATACAAACTGGTCCGTGCCTGCACAATATTCGTTGATTTTTTCCGTATCAATCGTGAGCAGCTCCTCAGGGATGTGCACGTCTTTCGCATCTCCCCATTCTTCATCTACGATGATCGGCTTTTTTACCTCGCCGACAATCCCTTTTTGGAGATTTGTGAACTGGCAGCCCCATTCGTCTATATACTCTCCCAGCTCATAAAAATCCCCTGTAATCTGCGGTTTAGTGCGATACTGTTTTGCTTCAGGCGGCACTTCTACGATATCGTTTTGAAACGTTGAAGTAATATTTTTAAGCTGCTCCGGAAAGTGTTGCTCTGCATAAGGCAGCGTCCATAGCTGCCGCGGCGCACGTCCGTTTGTATTCCGGCCTTCCAACGTTTTTAATACAAGCTCTTTTGAATTCATAGAATTACTCTCTGTTTTCCTTCGCCGCTTCGTAAATCGCGACCACTTTTTCTGGTGGAACATCCGCTTGAATATTATGAACCTGATTGAATACATATCCCCCGTCTTTTGCAAAAATGTCAATCAGGTGTTTGACCTCCTGCCGGATCGTATCGACGTCGGAATTCGGAACCGTGTTTTGCATATTGGAACCGCCTCCCCAGAATACGAGGTCTTTCCCATATTCTTTTTTCAGCTTCTCCGGACTCATCCCCTCGGCCGATATCTGCACGGGATTCAATATCTGTACGCCCGCATCGATCAACTCCGGAATCAGGTTGTAAATTGCTCCGCAGCTATGCAGGAAGACCTTGACATCAGGATAATTTTTTTGGATAAACTGATACAGCTTTTTATGGTATGGTTTGATCATTTCCACGTACATTTCAGGAGAAATCTGCGGAGCGATCTGCGTTCCGAGGTCGTCGCCAAATTGTATGATGTCGATATACTGATGAACACGCGGCATCAATTTTTTGAGATCCTCGATATACCTGTCCGTGATCCGTTCAAAATAGTGGTGCATCAAATCCTGCTCTATCGCTATGTTTACATAAAAATTCTCATATCCAAAATCAGATTGGCCAGCTTCAAAAACATTTCCGCCAAATTCCATCAAAAGCGCTTTATCCGTCGTCTCATAAAGCTTTTTTGCACTGTTTTCCATATAATCGATATCCGCATCTTCAAGGCCTTCTGTGGGCAGTGCGTCTATCTCCTCAATGGTATGTGCATTCTCATATTTCCTGTCAATCAGGTCGAAATACAATCCGCCTTTGGGCATACGTGCTATGACGCCTTTTCCATCCAGGGTAAGTATGTCAATGTCACCATTTTCATTTGTAACGGGATTAAAATCTTTGGGAAAATATCCTGTAGCCCCGCTCATTAGTTTGGATTCTTTATATTCCTCAATGGAGATTCCGAATGCCGGGCACCGTTTGTGCACCTGGAGCACATCGCCCCCCATATAATCGACGATCTTTTCGCTTGGTTCCGCAAGTTGTTGAAAAATATCATAAACAAGAACCTTCTCGTCTTTAAATCCTAAATATTTTAATAATTCCGCATACGCGATTGCCTGGATACCGGTGGAACGCATGCCGCCAAAATCGATCGGCAGTTTATCCGGAGTCTGGCCGTTTAGTACAGCCTGTATTCTTTGCCTT
This sequence comes from Christensenella sp. KGMB01412, assembly GCF_055522415.1. Classification (NCBI taxonomy): domain Bacteria; kingdom Bacillati; phylum Bacillota; class Clostridia; order Christensenellales; family Christensenellaceae; genus Christensenella; species Christensenella sp. KGMB01412. Next base: position 493,044 of record NZ_JBVFVW010000001.1, read on the forward strand.
GAATTCATTACCCAATTTCCCCCTGCAAATTGTTTGTTACTCTATTGATGTCATACCTGTAAACACTGCTGCTATCCCACCAATCGCCCCTGCGTCTGTTCCAAATGAGGAGCGAAGTTTCTTTACATCCTTCACATGAGTCGGATAAGGCTTTTGATTGATGTATTTGACAGTTTTATAGAACAAAAGATCACTGCTCTCCATAAAATCACCGCCAAAAAAAATGACGTTCGGGCTCAATAGCCCAATAATATTTCCAAGCGCTACGCTTAAGTAATAAGCGCATTTATCAATGGCCTGCACACATACTTCATCACCTTTTTTTGCACTGCTTGAAACATCCTGGAACGTAATTTCCTGATCGAGGCTGAGTATGCTTTTTTCATTCTTTGCAAGCGCTTCGCGCACGTATCGTACCGCCGCCGCTCCATCTGCCTGAGCCTCCAGGCATCCGGCGCCACCGCAGGAACAAGGCTGCCCGCCAATTTGAACTGTCGTATGTCCGATCTCCATACTTCCATTATTATAGCCATGGAAGATTTTCCCTTCGATTACCATTCCACCGCCGATACCAACACCATACACGTTTGTCTGGAAGATTCGTTTATAACCGTTACTTTTACCAAACCAGTATTCACCGAGCGCGGCTGCTGGCGTCTCTTTTTCAAAGAAGGTCTTAATTCCGGTCCGGCCCGCAATGATATCCCTGATCGGTACATTGATCCATCCGGGAAGATTTGGCGGGTTTACCATTGTTCCCTGGATATGGTTACAGGGGCCCGGAACGGCAAGGCCAATTCCGATTACGTCTTGTTTTTTGATATTATGTTTTAAAATCATGCTCTCAATGATGAGCACCATTTTGTCGATTGTAAAATCCTTACCTCGCTGGACTTCTGCGTCCATATATATTTTATCGATAACGTTCCCCTGGAAATCGCTCATAACACATATGATTTGCGATGTATTGAGCTCAACGCCGATCGCATAACCGGCATTTGGATTAAGCTGCAGTAAAATTGGCTTTCTTCCCCCAGCCGATTCCCCACTGCCGATTTCCTGAATCAGCCCTCTTTCAAGCAGCTCCGTAATCAGGTTTGTAATCGTTCCGGTTGTGAGTTCCGTTTTTTTTACCAGATCCTTGCGGGAAATAACACCATACTTACGCACGATGCTTAAAACATTTTCGATGTTTATCTCTTTCATTTTCTGGCTGTTAATCTTTTGGTACCGCATAACACGCCCCGCAATATCTTGTTTTACATTCAGGTATTTAAATTTTATTTTGAAAGCTTAATTGAAAGATTAACGATTGGTTTAATAGATAGTTTAATCGTTAATAAAAGTATAGTAAAGTAATTTTGCATGGTCTTGGAATATTAGGTCATTTTTTGTAAAATCTTCTTTCCATTTTTTTCATTTCTTTTAAGAATAAATGAAAAAACGTATGAAAACCGCTTTATAAAGCCATTTTCATACGTTTTTATTTTTAGTGATTATTTTTATTCGTTTTAAACCGGATGTATCATGTTCTCTTTATCAAGCATTTCCGAATCCAGTTTGTATTGGTGTGCACGCCGGAATTCAAAGAATTTGGGGGCGACCTGCGGGAACATCGCATAGGTTACGATATCTTCCTCCTGCTCCATCCATCCCTTGACTTCTTCCCTGTATTTTTCCATTTCAGGCGGAAGAAGGTCTGCCGGGCGTACTGTGATAACCTCGTCGTCTCCAATACACTTTTTACGTACTTCTTCATTGACCGGAGCGGGCAACCTTCCATATTCCCCGCGCAGCATTGCCTTGGATTCCTTGGTGACCATCTTGTATCTCTCACCCGCAAGGACATTGAGCACCGCCTGCGTACCTACGATCTGGCTGGAAGGCGTAACGAGAGGCGGATAACCAAAGTCTTCGCGAACACGCGGAACCTCGGCCAAAACATCCATAAGTTTATCCTCTGCGCCGGATTGCTTCAGCTGGCTGATCAGGTTGGAAAGCATACCGCCCGGAACCTGATAAAGGAGCGTATTAATATCGATCCCCAATACTTTGGGATCAAGGAATCCGTCTGCTTTAAGACGATCCGCAACTTTTGTAAAATACTTCGCCGCTTCTGTCAGCTTGCCAAGATCGAGCCCTGTATCATATTCTGTACCGGCGAGCGTCGCCACAAGCGACTCAGTCGCAGGCTGCGACGTTCCGTTTCCAAGCGGAGACAATGCTGTATCCACGATATCCACACCTGCTTCGATTGCCTTCAGATATGTCATATCGCCAACACCGCTTGTGTTATGCGTGTGCAGGTGAATAGGAACCTTGATATGTTTTTTTAATGCGCTGACAAGGTTATACGCCTCATACGGAAGCAGCAGGTTTGCCATATCTTTGATGCAGATCGATTTAGCGCCCATTCCTTCAAGTTCCTGCGCCAGCTCGATAAAATAATCGAACGTATGCACCGGGCTTGTAGTATACGAAAGCGCAACCTCAGGCCATCCGCCATAACGGTTTGTGCTTTCGATCGACTGTCTCAGGTTTCTTGTATCGTTGAGCGCGTCAAAAATACGAATCACGTCAATCCCGTTTTCACATGCCTTTTTCACGAAAAAGTCGACTACATCATCCGCGTAATGCTTATATCCAAGCAGGTTTTGCCCGCGCAGGAGCATCTGAAGCTTGGTGTTTGGCATTGCTTTTCTTAATTTGCGCAGCCGTTCCCACGGATCCTCGTTTAAGAAGCGCAGGCACGCGTCAAAGGTAGCGCCGCCCCAGCATTCAATCGACCAGTATCCTATACTGTCCATCAGAGGAGCAATCGGAAGCATTTCTTCCGTCGTCATACGCGTCGCAGCCTGCGACTGGTGCGCGTCCCTCATGATGGTATCCATAATATTTACTTTTGCCATACTATTCCTCCTTCATTAGGCGAACATCGAAAGCAGCACACCTGCCGCTACCGCACTGCCAATAACCCCGGCAACATTTGGGCCCATCGCGTGCATCAACAGGAAGTTGGATGGATTTTCAGCCTGTCCGACCTTTTGCGATACACGTGCGGCCATCGGCACCGCCGATACGCCCGCAGATCCAATGAGCGGGTTGATCTTTCCGCCTGATAATTTACACATCAGTTTTCCAAGCATCACGCCTCCAAACGTACCAAAGCCAAAGGCAATAACGCCCAGGGCGATAATCAGGAGAGTATCCGGCGACAGGAACGTGGCGCCCTGCGTTGTTGCGCCAACGGATACGCCGAGGAATATCGTTACGATATTCATCAGTTCATTCTGCGCGGTGTTGGAAAGCCTGTCTACCACTCCGGATTCCCGCATCAGGTTACCCAACATGAGCATACCCACAAGCGGGGCTGCGGCCGGAACCAAAAGCGATACAAAAATCGTTACGGCAATCGGGAAAATGATTTTTTCCTTTTTCGATACGTGACGAAGCTGCTCCATCTTGATCGAGCGTTCTTCTTTTGTCGTACACAGCTTCATGATCGGCGGTTGTATAACCGGAACCAAAGCCATGTACGTATAGGCCGCGACCGCAATCGGGCCTAAATATTCTGGTGCAAGCTTGGACGTGACATAAATCGCCGTTGGTCCGTCCGCACCTCCAATAATACCGATCGAAGCCGCAATGTTCGGCGCAAAGCCAACGAGCAACGCAAGAATCAGCGCCAAAAAAATGCCAAGCTGCGCTGCCGCACCCATCAGTAAGCTTTTGGGATTTGCGATCAGCGGACCAAAATCCGTCATCGCTCCAACGCCAAGGAAAATAAGCGGCGGATAGATTCCAAGCTTTACCCCCAGGTATAAGTAGTCGAGCAAACCAGCCGTTGACTGGAAGTTTTGCCAGTCTACATGGCCGCCCTCAAAAAGTGCTGTGTGGTACATTTCCGCCATCGGCAGATTTGTGAGCAGCATACCAAACGCAATCGGAAGCAGCAAAAGCGGCTCGAATTTCTTTACGATCGCGAGGTATAGCAGTACGCACGCTATACCTATCATAACCCACTGCTGCCAATTCGTACCATTAAAAAAACCTGTAGTCTGTACAAAATTGACCAGTGTTTCGCCAAAATTACCCAAAATCAATCAACCTCCTTTATGAGAATAAGTCATATTTAACCAATTACCACAAGAAGGCTTCCTGTTTCTACACTTGCTCCTTTTGCTACAGATACTGCCGTCACGGTTCCCGCATGGGGCGCCATAATCTCGTTCTCCATTTTCATTGCTTCCAGAATCATAAGCACGTCGCCTTCCGCAACCTTCTGGCCGACTGTTACATTAACGCTTAGGATTGTACCGGGCATTGGAGCGCTTACCTGTGTGCCTCCCGCCGGAGCGGCGGCAGGCGCTGCTGCTGCAGGTGCCGGTGCGGGTGTTGGCGCCGCCTGTTGAACAGGGGCAGCCGGAGCCGCTGGTGCGGGTGTTGGCGTTTCCTGTGGAGTTGCCTGCGAAGCTGTTACTTCTTCCACATCCACATTATAAGTATTTCCATTTACATTAATTACAAATCTACGCATATTTGATTACCTCCGAAAATTTTACCAGTTTGTGATCTGTGAGTCTCTGCCTGCTTTATTCCATGCAGAAGGGCCATTTGTTCTCCTATAGGATCTGATCACAAATGGTGTTGACGCCTGTTCGCTCTCCATTGCCGCTGCGACTGCTGCCGTAAGCACTGCAAGCAGTTCGTCATCCTGCACCTGCAGGACGGGCGACTGTGGCAATGGTTCCGAAACCGCCTTTTCGACTCCGGATTCTTCCGCAGGCTTTTTCCGATCCTTCAAAACAATAGAAAGAACCGTTATAACGGCAATAATAAGAGCCAGACATACAAAGACAACCAATAGTCCGAGCGCGATAGACTGCCCGCCGATCGCCAGTTCCTGTGATAAATCAAGACCACTGTTCATAAAGCCCCACCTCTCTTACAGCGGAAGCACGCCGTGCTTTTTCGGCAGCTTGTTTTCACGCTTTGAGATTGTCATTTCCAGGGCCGACACAAGGATCTGCCGCGTATGGGCCGGTTCGATCACATCGTCTACTACGCCCTGCTCCGCCGCCTGCCATGGATTTGCATACTCTTCAATATACCGTTCCTTCATTTGCTGCTTTGCAGCAACGCCGTCCTGCGCCTTGCTGATTTCATCTTCATATAGGATAAGGGCGCCCGCTTCCGCAGGCATGGATGAAATCTCAGCGTTTGGCCACGCATACACCATATCGGCGCCAAGGGCCTTCGGACACATCATCGCGAAACCGTCGCCGACTGCTTTTCCCGTTACGACTGTCAGCTTCGGAATACCCGCCTGTGCATATGCGCCAATGAGGCGCGCCGCATTCGGAATCAATGCCTTTTGTTCCCATTCAATATTTACGCCCGAGCCGTTACAGTTTGCGAGCGTTATGACCGGAATATTAAACGCATCCAGCAATCCTATGAACCGCGCCGCTTTTTTGGCTGCATTGCAGGTCATCTCCTGATCCGCATTCGCCACAAAGCCGCAGACATTCCCCCCCAGTCTGCCAAATGCTGTGATTACGCCGGGCGCAAAGTGTGCGCCGCTTTCCAGAATGATTCCATGATCGGCAACCGCTGAAATAACAGCTTTTGCATCGTAGCCTTCTTCCCCTGTAAAAGGAAGTTGACGGTTTAAATCGTCCGTATCAAGCCCATAAGGCGCTTCGTCAAGATTATTGGATGGAAGGAAGGACAGAAGTGTTTTAACCGTATCAGCACATTCCTCTTCGTTTGCACATAAGAACTGCGAAATGCCTGTATTTTCATTATGATTGCGTGCTCCAAATTCTTGCGTCGCCTGAATGTTTTTGCCAAGCGCAGAACCGTAAATCTGCGGACCGTGCAGAGCAACCGCGGAAATTTCCTCCACCATAAGCGTAAAATCAGAAAGCGCAGCAATATATGCCGCCGTTCCAATGCAAGGGCCTGCAACAACTGTAATCGTTGGAATGACGCCCGAAAGCTCCGTCAGTTTGTTTAATATAGCGGCTGTACTTTCCACCGCAGCAATTCCTTCCGATATTCTCGCTCCGCCGGAATCTAAAACGCCAATAACAGGAACGCCATTCTTTGCCGCCATATCCATAACCTTCAGGATTTTTGCGGCATGTGCAGCAGATAACGAACCCGAAAGGACTGTGTAATCCTGTGCATATAGAAAAACAGGTCTTTCGTCTATCGTCCCATAACCGCATACCACGCCCTCGCCCGTCGCGCTTGCGGCCTCAAAACCGGGAGTGGAGAAGGTTCGCTTTACAAATTTTTCAATCTCGATGAAACTGCCCGCATCGAGCAATCGCTCCACTCTTTCGCGGGCTGTTTTCTTACCCGCTTCATGCTGAGCCTGAACCTTCTGTTGCCCGCCGCCGGCAAGAGCATCCAAATTCTTTTCTCTGAGCTCTTCCAGTTTGCCCATTACGTTACCTCCATATTAATAATGTATTTGTTTGAACAAAAAACTACCCTCTATTTTAACAATTCAACATTTCCCCTTCGTATCCCTGCAAAAAAATGATCAAAGGACAAATTTTTTCAAGTACGCAACTTCTTCTTTTGTCAGCATCCGGTAGGAACCCTTTTTCAGGTTCCCAAGCTTGATATCTCCTACCGCGACGCGCTTCAGATAGCATACGTTTTTTTCAATCGCCGCAAACATCCGCCGCACCTGCCTGTTTTTCCCTTCCGTAATAACGCAAAGGACTTCGCTCCTCAATCCGGAGCTGCTCAAAAGTTTCATGACGCACGGCGCCGTTTTATAGCCGTCGTCCAGAACCACTCCTTTGGATAGTTTTTCAAGCTCTTCTTCCGTAATTTCCGCATCAATGACGGCAAGGTACTTTTTTTGTACGTTATGCTTTGGGTGTGTAAGGGCATTCGTAAGCGATCCGTCATTGGTCATCAAAAGCAGGCCTTCGGTCGTAAAGTCAAGCCGTCCAACCGGATAGAGGCGTTCCTTCACATCCTTTACATATTGCATCACAGTTTTCCTGCCATTTTCATCATGACAGGTAGAAACGCATCCTGCCGGTTTATTCAGCATCAGATAGATTTTATTCTTTTCCGGCCTTACAACGCGGTTCATATACTTTACTTCGTCTTTTTCCGGATCGACAAGAAATCCCATTTCCCTGACAGTTTGTCCGTTGACTTCTACCCTGCCCGCGGCAATCAGTTCTTCCGCTTTTCTCCTGGAAGCAATCCCCGCGTTCGCTAAAAACTTTTGTAATCTCATCCGTTCTCCTTATTTATCTTATGTTAACCCGATACTATCATACAAAAACAGGAGCGCGAACCCAATTTGTTTCGGCACTCCTATGGTATTTAAAAGCTGTCTTCATCGGCCTGTGAGGATTCCTCCAACGCTTCAAAATCAATTTTCGGCAACTCCTCAAGCGATGCAATTCCAAAGTGTCTTAAAAATTCATCCGTCGTTGCGAAAAGCGACGGCCTGCCAAGCACATCCTTTCGTCCGATCACTTCGATAAGCCCTTTTTCCCTCAATGTAGAGATTGCATAATTTGAGCGTACGCCCCTTATTTCATCAATCTCCGCCCGCGTGACCGGCTGCTTATAGGCTATAATGCTGAGCGTTTCCAAAACAGAGGTAGAAAGAGACGTATGCTCATCCGGAGCAAGCAGGTCTTTAATATAGCCTCCATACACCGGATTTGTGCATAATTGCAGCTTGTCTCCAATTCGCGTTAAGAGAAGCCCTTCCTCCCTGTTTTTCTTTTCTTCGATGATTTCCTGCAGGATCACGTCAAGTTCATCGTCATCCATATCAAAAAGCTGTGCAAATACAGAAGTTTCAACTGCGTCGCCCGCCACAAAAAGCGTAGCCATTACCGCTCCGCATATTTCGTTTTTGTTCAATCTGCCATCCCTCCGTTTTGCTGCTCCAGAATAATATCCCCAAAAGCTGCCTTCTGGTTGATCATCAGCTTGCTGATGTGCCATAACTCAAGAAGGGCGATAAAGGTAACCGCTATCTCCATATGAGTGGCCTTTTCCTCAAACAGGGAAAAAAAGGATATCTTTTTTTCACGTTGCAGACGCTCCAGAATTTTTTTCTTCTGTACCCTGATGCTGAACATATCCTGCCTGATTTCAACATTACGGTATTGAACCGGTTCTTTTTTCCTGTTTTTCAGAACCGACAGGAAAGCAAGATAGAGTGCGTCCGTATCTGTACCTTCAATAACGATCTCCTGATCGGCGTCGATAATCTCTTCCGGCAGCTTATAATAAACGCCGCTTGCACCGCTTTCCATCCGGGCAAGCCTTTCACTTGCTTCCTTGTAAAGTTTGTATGCGCGCAGGCGTTCTATGAGCTCTGTTTCTGGATCAACAAAATTCTCATCTTCCGTTTCTTCGCGCCGCGCAGGCAGAAGCGAACGTGATTTGATGTATAGCAGCGTTGCCGCCATATTCAAAAATTCACTGGCGCGATCCATATCAAGCTCTTTGATTTCTTCCATATAGGAAAGATATTGCTCCGTAATCTCCGAAACAAAAATGTCCTGCAGGTCTATCTTCGCCTTGCTGACAAGGTGCAGCAGCAAATCCAGCGGCCCTTCAAACCGGGCAAGCTTAAAAAGCGGAATATGCGAACACATACGAACCCAGAAGCATTCCTTTCATTTGAGGTACAAACAGGCTGAAGAAAGAATCATAGACATTGATCAGCCAGATCGTGAAGCTTCCCAGAAGCCAGCCTGTAAAGCCAGTTATAATCAAAATCAAAAGGATAATAAACCCATAGCGGTAAAGCACATTCAATACCTTTGTCGCTTTATACGGCAGGAAGCTGCTCAGGAACTGAAACCCGTCAAGCGGCGGAATGGGGATCAGGTTGAAAATACCAAGCGTAATGCTTAGAACCATGATCGGCACCATAATATGAATGTATATCTCGTTGATAAATCCAAGCGCCATACTGATAAAGAGAATCGCCGCGACAATAAACGAGGTGATAAAGTTAGCAATAATACCCGAAAGCGATACAATGATGTTATCCCTCTTTGGATGCTTAAAATTACGTGAATTGATCGGCACGGGTTTCGCCCAGCCAAATCGGAACAACAGAAGGCAAATAAGCCCGACCGGATCAAGATGTTTCACCGGATCAAGCGTCATCCTTCCAAGGTTGCGCGCAGTTGAATCGCCGCACTTATAAGCGGCGTACGCATGCGCATACTCGTGAATAGAAAGCGCCAGCAACACTGCCGGAATACTATACAAAAGCGCCATCCAATAGTTTGGATTTGCAAAATTGCTAAAAATCATCTGACAAACCTCATATTTTCATAATTTACAGCATATAAACAAATGCCAGTGCACGGTACGCACATTAGAATGTATGCTGCATAGCAGTTCCACACAACGGTTGCTTTCACATCCATTTGAGAAACCGCAACCACATCGCCATGAAAGACGTATTAGTAAATTCTAACATATTCTACGATGATAATCAAAGTTTTGCGCTACCTAATTTTCTCAGGAAACCATCAACGAGAGCGCGCATTTTCGATGCGACCATTTTGCCCGCCTCCATGACCTCTTCCATTGTAAGCGCATGCTTTGCAACGCCTGCCGCAAGGTTACTGATACAGGAAATTGCAACGGTTTTTACGTCGGCGTGGGATGCAGCCACTACCTCATGCACCGTAGACATTCCAACCGCGTCAGCGCCAAGCACCCTGAGCGCACGGATTTCTGCCGGTGTTTCGTAAGACGGCCCTACCATGTATCCATATACGCCATGCTGCAAGTCGATCTTTTCCTCCGCTGCCACCTCGTCAAGCAGATCGTTCAGCTCTCCGGAATAAGCAAAGGACATATCAGGAAAACGCGGCCCAAGCTCGTCGATATTTGGTCCTGTAAGCGCGTTGTTCGCAGAAAAATTGATATGGTCTGTGATAACCATCAAATCTCCTGCGGAAAAATCCAGATTGACGCCTCCGGCCGCGTTGGTCAGCAATACATATTTTGCGCCAAGCATTAAAAGCGTGCGCAGCGGTACGACTGTTTCTGACGCGGTATAGCCCTCATAGCAATGAAAACGTCCGGATAAAAGAGCAATCTTCTTCCCTTCTTTACATCCGAAGGTCAGCTTCCCGGCGTGCCCCGGTGCGGTTGATACCGGAAAGCCCGGGATATCTGCGTAACAGAACTCTGCGACGACTTCATCGACCGTATCGCCATAATCGCCAAGCCCCGAACCTAAAACAATAACAACTTCCGGCTTAAAATCCGTTTTGGATTCAATATAATTCTTTGCTATCGTAAGTCTCTCTCTCATTCTGTTTCCTTTCCAGATTCAAACTGTAATAATATTTTTTCCGCCAATGCGGCAATAAACTCTCCGTTGGTCGGCTTACCCTTTTCTGCGCTGATCGTATAGCCGAAGTATTCGATAAAAGCATCCGGATCACCCCTGTCCGCAGCCGTTTCAATCGCATGCCTGATATTGCGTTCCACACATTTTTCAGTGGAACCATATTTCAGCGCCAGCGGACGGTATATGTTTTTATTGAGCGGACGAATACTCTGCTGATTTCGGCATACAAGCAAAAGCGCACCCTTCAAAAGCTTATAGCCCTGAATATTGGCGGGAACTCCAAGGCGTTTCAGTACCACTGAAATCCGCGCACTCAAAAGCTGGTCGCCATCCAGAAGGCTAAGCGACCTGTTGTACGTATGCAAATCCGCCGCATCAAGCAGTCGATCGACAAATATCTTTTTTACATATGGTTTTACAAAGATATAATTGGCTTCAAGCTCAAACGCCTTTTTGATGATCAGCTCCTGACTCAGGGAGGTAAGAACCAGTTTTACAACATCCTTATCGGCAAGCATGTGCTCCATCAGCGCAAAACCGTCGTATCCTGGTAAAATCGCCTCGACAAGAACCAGATCAGGATGATATCTGTCATAGAGTTCAAAGGCTTCTTCTCCGCTTGTCGTACCATAAAACGAATCCGAAACATCCTGTAGTATATCCCGGACCTGATTGACATATTCATTACTTTGCTCAACTATTAATGTGCGCCTGAATCTTGTCAACGCAATCCTCCGCCCGTTTAAAACGCATTTTTTAATTGCTCGGCATTCTCAATCAATTCCGCCGCATATTTCCTGGAGCTTTCCGTCTCGACACCCCCTGAGAGACGCGCAACTTCCTGCACGGTTTCATCTCTATTGAGCTTTCTTACCATAGTATTCGTCGTGTTCCCCTTTGAACTCTTTGAAATCAAAAAGTTCGTATCTGCCATTGCCGCAATCTGGGGAAGATGGGTAACGCAAATCACCTGACGCGACCTCGCGATTGACGCCATTTTCTCTGAAACAACAAGCGCCATTTTTCCGCTGATTCCGGTATCGATCTCATCAAAAATCAAGGTCGATATATCATCAATACCCGCAGATATATTTTTAAACGCAAGCATAATGCGCGATATTTCACCACCCGAAGCAGTTTTCGAAAGCGGCTTTAAGGGTTCTCCCATGTTGGTTGAAATATAAAACTCCATTTCATCGATCCCGCCGCCTGAAAAAACGGTATTCTCCAGAGCGGGAAGTTCCGCAAAACGCGCTTCGAATTTCGCGTTCTCCATGCCAAGATCATTCAACTCGGCAAGTATATTTTTTGACAGCTTTTGCGCCGCCTTTTTCCGTTCCGCGGATAATTTGATATATTCGGCATACAGCTTTTCCTGAATCAATTTTATGTCCACAGTCAGCTTTGCCGCGAGCTGCTCCGCATTTTGCAGCCGTTCAAGCTGTTCCTGTGCATCCGCGCAGTACGCAAGAACTTCTTCTTCCGTACCCCCATATTTCCGCATAAGCGTATTGATCTGCTCGATCCGCTCTTCTATCTCTGTCTGCCTCTGCTCGTCAAATAAAACATTTTCTGAATAGCTTCTCATGTCATGGGCGCATTCTTCCATCTCATAAGCCGCTTCGCGCAGCCGTTCAAGCGTCTTTTGATACTGCCCGTCATAGGAGGCTATCTGCTCTAAGCCGGTAATCGCGCTTTGCACGAGGGAAAGCGCGCTGCCGCCGTCTTCCCCGCCAAGGTATAATTGCATATATCCCATATTGAGCGTCTGTACGATAGACTGTGCATTACTCAGCTTTTCGCGTTCTTCCTTTAATGCGTCGCGTTCCCCCTCGCTCAGTTCAGCTTTGGTAATCTCTCCAATCTGGAATGATAAAAGGTCAATCGTGCGCATCCGCTCTTTTTCATCCCCGCCAGTGGCTTTCAGTTGTGCCTCAAAGCCCTTTAACTGTGCGTATAAATCCGCAATTTTTGCTTTTATCGGCTCCGTCTGTTTTTTGGAATAATTATCAACAAAAGCAAGATGGTTTTTCGCGTAAAGCAAGGACTGATGCTCGTGCTGTCCGTGAAGGTCTATGATTTGATCGGTCAGCTCTTTCAGCGTCGCCAAAGTCACGACCGTGCCGTTGATACGGCATATATTTTTCCCGCTGGATGACAGATCGCGCGACAGAATCAATTCTTCGTCCGGTTCCAGACCGTTTTCTTCAAAAAAACGTTCAAAAGCAGCCGGTTCGATAGAAAGCACAGCTTCTACATGCGCCCTTTCCTGCCCGGAACGGATCAATTCGCGGTCTGCGCGTTCCCCAAGCAACAAATTCATGGAATCCACAACAATAGACTTTCCCGCGCCTGTTTCGCCGGAAAGGACATTAAGCCCACCTGAAAATTCAATATTCAGTTCATCGATCAGCGCGATGTTTCTCACTGTCAGGCTGTGTATCATGCTTTACTGCTTTCTCCTACTTATTAACCATTTTAATAAAACGTTCTGCTATTTCTTCCGCCGCCTGCTCTGATACGGTCGCTACAAAAATCGTATTATCGCCGGCAAGGGTTCCCATCACGCCGCTGTAATGGAGACTGTCCACCACTTCTGCCGCAGCATTCGCGCTGCCTGAAAGCGTCTTGATCACTACAAGGTTTCCCGCGCTGTCCACCGACATAACAGTATCCTTGAAAATACGCATCATGATATCCATATCGTTCGCTTTATTCTTTTTATTGACTGCATATTTATACGCTCCGGAGGAGGACTGTACCTTAATGAGGTGCAACTCCTTGATATCACGCGAGATCGTCGCCTGCGTCACCCTGTAATCAGCCTTGTTCAAAAGCGTTACAAGCTCCTCCTGTGTTTCCACTTCATTGTTTTCAATGAGATCTAAAATTTTATTTTGTCTTTTGGATTTCATGAATTTGCTCCTATTTTTTTGTGATGCTCCACTGCGCAAGTTTGTCCTTGAGCTGCGGGAAAAAGTGATCGTTTGTGATTCGCAAAAAACGCGCTTTCAACTGCGACTTTTGAATCGTGACCTCATCCTGATCCGTCAGGAAATACGTTTCCTGCCCATCTGCCGAAAGCGTGACGTCCGACTCCCCCTCATGGGGCTTTACCATGATCGTATCGCTATACCGCGTTACAATACTGCGTGCATAAAGCGAATGGGAGCAAAGCGGCGTAATCAAGAAACAATTCACGTTTGGCGCAATAATCGGGCCGCCCGCCGACAGGGAATATGCCGTAGAACCTGTAGGGCTTGCTATCACGAGGCCGTCTCCATTATAAAGCTCCGCAAGATTTCCGTTCACATACAGGTCTACGCGCACCATGCGGGTTCGGTTTTCCTTTGTGATGATAAAATCGTTGAGCGCAATAAAGGAACGGTCCTTCCCTGTGATTTTTGCCTGCATCATCATTCGCTCGTCAAATACGTAATCCCCCGCCTTGATGCAGCGGATCATCATTCTCACATCAGGCAGATTGATCTCGCTCATAAAACCCAAATGACCGATATTGATTCCTACAAGCGCCGTACCAAAGGAAACATATTTTCGCGCCGCACGAAGAATTGTGCCGTCTCCGCCCAATATGAAAAGCACATCTGCTTCGGAAGCGTCCGTATATTCAGAAATGTCAAGAAGCCCGGCGGTTTCATCGTCGTAACAAATTTCACAGCCCTCTTCTTCAAAGATACGTATCACTTCTTTGGTCGCAAGCAGGTCCGGATCCTTATCTGCATTTGTATAAAGGCCGAATTTCAGCATGGGCACCTCTCATCCAAAACATTTATTTTACTTATTATACACTAAAAATGAATAGATATTCAAGATAAAACGCATATCTTATCTTCAATGGATAAATCCGTTAAAAACAAAACGGCACCCGTATTTCTTTCCTTAATATGAAAACGAATGCCGTTTTACCTACTATAACATATTCTATTTTGATTTCCAATCCAAACGCTGTTGATTCTTCTATTTTTTCTCGTTCAGAAGCTTCTTTTTCAGGTTGTAAAGGCCATCCGACAGATCCACCTTATAAAGATGCGGACGCTTGATGCGCCTGAATTCATCCCAGAAGGTCGCCATATCCTTACGTGCATATTCCTGGATATCCTTCAGACAGGGAGATTCATAAACCTGCTTGCCATCCACAAAAACAGGAACCAGCAGGTCGCGCAGCTCATAATCAACGATTGTCATCTTCTTCCATGTTTCAATCGGATCGAATATCGTAAGGGGCAGATTTGCATCGATCTCCTCGGATTCCAGCATGATAAGGTCCGCAATCGCCATGCCGTCAGCTTTGCTGTAAATTCGTTTTATTTTCTTGATACCCGGATTTGTGATTTTCCAGACATTTTCACTGATTTTAAGCTTTGGAATCATTTCGCCATCCACAATATTTGCGCTCAGCTTATATACTCCTCCAAGCGCAGGATGGTCATGGCCCGTGATTAACCTTGTTCCAACGCCCCATACATCAATTTTAGCGCCCTGCTGTTTCAAATCGGCAATCGTATATTCGTCAAGGTCGCTCGATGCAAATATCCTTGCATTTTGAAAACCTGCATCATCCAGCATTTTACGCGCACGCTTGGAAAGGTACGCCAGGTCGCCGGAATCCAGCCTGATTCCCACAGGCTCATAACCCTTTTCCCGCAGCTCTTTAAATACGGTGATCGCATTGGGAATGCCGCTTTTCAGCGTATCATAGGTGTCCACGAGAAGCATACAGCCAGATGGAAATGTTTGTGCATAGGCCCGGAACGCCGTCAGCTCGTCCGGGAAGCTCATAACCCAGCTATGTGCATGCGTTCCAGCAGCCGTAGCGCCGAACATCTGCGCTGTCAGGACATTTGAAGTTGACGTGCAACCACCGATCAGAGCCGCCCGTGCGCCGTAAATTCCCGCATCAGGCCCCTGTGCCCTGCGCAGTCCAAACTCCAGAACCGCATCGCCTTGCGCGGCATAAACAACCCTGCTCGCCTTTGTTGCAATCAGCGTCTGGTGATTCACCATATTAAGCAAAGCCGTTTCGATAAGCTGTGCCTGGCTGATTGGCGCGCTAACCCTTACGAGCGGCTCCATTGGAAAAACGACTGTTCCTTCCGGAATGGCATAAATTTCCCCGGTAAAACGAAGCTCCCGCAGGTAATCCATGAATTCCTCGTCAAAAAGGCCAAGGGAGCGAAGATATTTGATATCGTCTTCTTCGAACCGGAGATTGTTGATCAAATCAATCACCTGCTCCAGTCCCGCACAGACTGCATAATTCGTTTCATCCCCCTGCCGTCTGAAAAACAGATCATATACCGCTGTGTCGTCGTGTTTGCCGGCCTTGTAGTACCCATACATCATTGTAAGCTGATACAGATCGGTCAGCATTGTCAGATTTCTCAAGAATAACACCTACCTATTTTATTTTGTTTAAAATATTTAGTCACGCGAATGCTGTGACCTGCTTCATGATCCGAAATCCCTTCTCGCGCAAGGGCATCCGGTGCTGTGTATAAAAAATGAAAAGCGGAATCATCTTCCGCTTTTTTTATCACTAAATCAAGCCTCTTCAGGCTCTGTTTTTTCTGTTTTGCAGTACCGTCCCTCATAAAGCGCATTTGGCTTATTACGCTTACGCATCACAATCAGGTAGATTACGCCAATCGCAACCAGAACCGCAGACAGGAACTGGGAAACGGGAACGCCGGGCATGAGCTCGAGCGTTTGTATCCTGATCCCTTCGATCCAAAATCTTCCGATACCATATCCGATCAAATACATTGCAAATACATTTCCATCGTGCTTTGCCTTTCGCGAATACCATAGCAGCAGTGCCAAAACGCCAAGGTCCCACATGCTTTCATAGAAAAAAGTTGCAAGGTGCCATTGCCCGTCTGCCTGTGCAAATACGCCATATGGGAAAAACTGCAAATTTGGATCGTTGATCACAAGGCCATAAGCCTCCTGATTGACAAAATTTCCCCACCGACCGATCGCCTGACCGAGAATCAGGCCCGGCGCACATATATCAAGCAGCCTCCCGAGCGGAAATTTTCGCCATTTTGCAATAATGACCGCCGCAATAATACCGCCGATCAACGCACCATAAATCGCAATTCCACCATTCCAGACCGCAACGATCTCATCGAGGTGCTGCGAATAATATTCCCATTCAAAAGCCACATAATAAATACGCGCCCCAACAATAGACAGTGGCAATGCCAAAATCATAAAATCGATCAGCAGCTCCGAAGTATATCCCCTGCGTTTTGCTTCGTATATGGCAACAAGAACGCCAAGGACAATGCCGCACGCAATCAAAATTCCATACCACGCGACATCCAGTCCCTCTACTCCAAATAAATTATGGATCGCTATTTTATCCGGCATACTCATATCATCATTTCCCCAGTTTTATTCAGGCGGTTTCTATTTTAGCCGCATCTTTAAGGTCCAGTTCCTCGATCGCCCATTCGCGCATCTTATATTTCTGTATCTTTCCGCTTGCCGTCATCGGGAAGCTGTCCACAAAACGCACGTAGCGTGGCGCTTTAAACCTCGAAAGACCATTTTTGACGAATTCGATCATTTCTTCCTCTGTCGCTTTCTGGCCTTCCTTTAAAATAATGCAGGCAAGCACTTCCTCGCCATAACGCTTATCCGGCACGCCGATTACCTGTACATCGCGCACTTTTTCATTTGTATACAGGAATTCCTCAATCTCGCGCGGATAAATATTCTCTCCGCCACGAATGATCATATCCTTTAGACGGCCTGTTATTTTAAAATAGCCGTTCTGATCCATTGTACCAAGATCGCCCGTATGCAGCCAACCTTCCTCATCGACAGCCTGCGCCGTTGCCTCAGGCATTTTGTAATAGCCCTTCATGATATTATAACCGCGGCCAACGATCTCTCCCTGTACGTCAAACGGCGCGTCTTCCCCTGTTTCAGGATCCACAATTTTGACTTCCACACCCGGAATCTGTTTTCCAACGGTCGCTACGCGAACCTCGAGCGGATCGTCCGTAGTCGTCATCGTCATCGCGGGAGAAGCTTCCGTCTGACCATAAGTAATCGTAATTTCACTCATATTCATGTCGCTCATTGCGCGCTTCATAAATTCGATCGGGCAAGGTGAACCCGCCATAATGCCCGTCCTGAGCGAAGAAAAATCATATTTATCAAAATCCGGATGATCCAGCATGGAAATAAACATTGTCGGCACGCCGTGTACTGCGGTACATTTTTCCATTTGAATCGCGTTCATAACCTTAACCGGATTGAAGTGGTCGATCAGCACCATTGTTGCCGCATGGGTATAAGACGCCATTACGCCAAGCACGCAGCCAAAGCAATGGAACAACGGAACCGGAATACACAAAATATCATTGTGCGTAAACTTCATACAATCCCCGATTGCCATGCCGTTATTAACCAAATTATAGTGCGTCAGCATAACGCCCTTTGGGAACCCGGTTGTTCCGGACGTATACTGCATATTAATGACATCGTGGATGTCGAGTTCCTTCTTCCTTGCTTCAAGCTCGTCCTGCGATACGCGGTCTGCAAAGGAAAAAATATCGTCCCACAAAAACATACCCGGATGCCTTTCCTCGTCCAGAAAAATAACATTTTTCAGGAATGGAAGCTTCTCTGAAACGAGTTCGCCGGGCTTACTGTCCTTAAGCTCCGGACAAAGGCCGTTGATATGGTCGACGTAATAATTATCTTTAACCCCGCCCATCATAATGAGCGTTGTCGTGTCGCTCTGCTTGAGCAAATATTCGAGCTCAAATTGTTTATAATTTGTGTTGACCGTAACCATAACGGCCCCCATTTTAGCAGTTGCAAACTGAGTGATGATCCATTGCGGATAATTGCTCGCCCAAATCGAGACTTTATCGCCCTTCTGAATCCCCATTCCCATGAATCCGCGCGCAACCCGATCTGTCAGCTCGTTGAATTCCTTATAAGTATAGCGAACATCCAAATAAGGCGAGATAACAGCATCATGATCCGGATACTGCGCCGCTTGCTTTTCCAATAAATCCCCGATCGTTATTTCCATCAGTGCAGACATTTGTGAGTGCCTCCTTGAGATTCTTAAAACTTAACTTTTACATTCTATCAAAAATATACTCTTTTAGCAATATTAGGCCTAAAAGATTTTATTGCTCCAGTTCCCGAAAAAAAAGAACGCAGTATGCGTTCTTTTTTGAAACGATTGTTAAATGATATGGTTTATAAACTTTTTCTTTTCCTGAAAGCATCGCGCCCTGCATATACGGCGGCTGTTCCAAGGGCCTCTTCAATGCGAAGCAGTCGGTTGTATTTTGCAACGCGATCTGTACGACTGGGAGCGCCTGTTTTGATTTGCCCGGCGCCTGTAGCCACAGCAATATCTGCAATACTCGTATCTTCCGTCTCGCCTGAACGATGGGAAATAATTGCCGTATATCCTGCATTTACCGCCATATATACCGCCTCGAAGGTCTCCGTAAGCGTACCAATCTGATTTACTTTAATCAGTATCGAATTACCCGCGCCTGTCTCAATTCCTTTTTGCAGCCGCTCGGTATTGGTGACAAACAGATCGTCCCCCACAAGCTGGACGGGCACTTGTTTTGTCATCTCCGTCCATCCTTCCCAGTCGCGGTCTGAAAGACCGTCCTCAATCGACAGAATCGGATATTTATCGCTCAATTTTTTCCAGTGGGCGATCAGCTCTTCTTCCTTCAACTGTTGTTGCTTTTTGAGCATCGTATATTGACCGTCTGCATACCATTCGCTGCTTGCGGCATCCAGTGCGATACCAATATCGTCAGTCTTATATCCTGCCGCCTGAATCGCTTCCAATATGGTTTCAATGGCTTCCTCGTCACTGGCAAGATCAGGTGCAAAGCCTCCTTCGTCGCCCACGGCGGTAGAAAGTCCCTTTCCCTTCAAAATCGAGCCGAGCGCATGATAGACCTCAACTCCCCACCGAAGAGCCTCGTGAAAGCTTGGCGCCCCTAGGGGCACGATCATAAATTCCTGTACATCGATATTGTTTGACGCATGTTTTCCGCCATTTAAGATATTCATCATCGGCACGGGTAAAACGCGCGCCATCGTTCCGCCAAGATAATGATACAACGGCACCTGCTGCGCGTTTGCAGCCGCCCGCGCATTTGCAAGCGAAACTGCAAGAATTGCATTCGCGCCAAGGCCCGCCTTATTTGGCGTTCCGTCAAGTTCGTTCAGCGTTTGGTCAAGCAGTATTTGCTTTGACGCGTCCATACCACGGATTGCAGTGGAAATCTTTTCATCGATATTTTTAACCGCAGTAAGGACACCCTTTCCGCCAAACCGATCCATATCTTCATCACGCAATTCATGCGCCTCATACATTCCTGTGGATGCACCCGACGGCACGCTGGCAGTACCTGTTGCACCGCACGCGAGCATCACCTCGGCTTCTACCGTAGGATTTCCTCTGGAATCAATGATTTCCCTTCCGTGCACCGATTCGATTTCATACGGTTTGTTCATAGAGATATCCTCCTGTTTTCAATATTTATCTGTTTTCTATTAGTAAACGCAAACGAGAAGCTTAACGCCCAATTTTAAGAAGATTTTTTGGGATGGGATGTGTATATGGCTTTCAATCGATAAACTCACTTGGAATTACATGCACTGCGGCATTCAAAACGATGAGATAATAAAAAAGGGACAAAGCAAGCTTTATCCCAATCTGGCAGCGGAATAAGGGCTCGAACCTTAACTAAACGAGTCAGAGTCGTTTGTGCTACCATTACACAATTCCGCTATCTCTATAAATATGCCCCAAAGTGCCGTACGCCTTGATTCTAAAACCCGCCTCACGGCAGGTGGGTATCCCGCTCACAGCTTTAGGCTTTCCGCACGTAACGGACCTGCACACCGCTGTAAAGACATCTGATTCCCGAATTTAGAATGTGGGTTTAAAACACAAAGCGTTACGCACACCCCAGGAAACTGAATCTCTTTTGTTCGTCTAATATCATATCATAAAGAATATATTTTTGTAAACCCTAATTTCAATTTTTAAATATTCCCCTTCTCGCCTAAACGCTTCACATACATTGAAATATATGATAAGATAGGTATTACTATTTCATATTATTGGGGGAACAAAATGAAAAAATCTCGTGTCCTTTGGATTGCTACAGCCTTTCTTACGGTTTGTGTAATGCTCGTAACAGGCTGTTCTACGGATAAGTCTGCCGTGAAACTAGACTCGTCAAATCCAGTATCTTTAGAAGTTTGGCATTATTATAACGGTCCGCAAAAGATTGCTTTTGATGATATGGTTTCTGAATTCAACGAAACAATCGGCCAGGAAAAAGGTATCGTAGTTGAAGCTTTTAACCAGGGCAGCGTGAGCGACCTGCTTACAAAGGTATCCGACGCAGCCAATAAAAAAGTAGGCGCAGACGATATCCCGGACATCTTTGCCGCTTATGCCGATACGGCATATGAACTTGACCAGCTTGGCGTCGTAGCAGACCTCGATCCATACTTCACGCAGGAAGAGCTTGAGCAGTATGTTCCCTCATATATAGAAGAAGGTCGTTTTGACCAGTCAAATTCCCTGAAGATATTCCCAACCGCAAAATCAACGGAAGTAATGATGCTCAATAAAACCGATTGGGACAAATTTGCGGAGGCGACGGGCGCAACCTACGAAGATATTTCAACCATCGAAGGGATTACCGAAACCGCCCGGAAGTATTACGAATGGACCGACAGTCTTACTCCAGAAGCGGATGATGGGAAAACCTTTTTTGGCCGCGATGTAATGGCGAATTATTTAATCAGCGGAATGAAGCAGCAGGGCATCACACTTTTTGATGTCTCAAGCGACGGAAAAGTAACCTTTAACCTTGACGAGAACGCGCTCCGGAAGTTATGGGATAATTATTATATACCTTATATAAACGGTTATTTCGGCGCATTTGGCAAATTCCGTTCCGATGATGCGAAAACCGGCGATCTGATTGCCTTGGTATGCTCCACAACGGGTGCAACCTATTTTCCAAGCGAAGTGACGATCAACGATACGGAAAGTTATCCTATCGAAGGCGTTGTACTTGAGAACCCCTGCTTTGAAGGGGCGGAGCGTTACAGCATTCAGCAAGGTGCGGGAATGGTCGTTACGAAGTCGGATGAAAAGACAGAATACGCGGCGGCAGAATTTTTAAAATGGTTTACCGATACGCAGCGCAATATCGATTTTTCAGTTACCTCCGGTTATCTCCCCGTTAAAAACGAGGCGAATGATACTGCCCTTGTTGAGAAGACCTTTGAAAATTCAGCCGACATATCAACGTCATTGGAGGAATCCGTGCTCGTTTCTATTGGTCAGGTACAAAATGACCAGCTCTATACAAATAAAGCATTCAAAAACGGATTTGACGCAAGAAACATTCTGGAGTATTCCCTTTCCGATAAAGCTGCGGCTGACCGTGAAGCCGTTCTTACCGCTATGGCGGAAGGAACAAGCCGAAGCGAAGCTGTGGCGGTATATGACAATGACGAAAACTTTTCAGCATGGGTGGCCGATCTGAAAAAACAATTAGAAGAAACACAGAAATAATAGAGGGATCGGCGAATGTCCGTGAAAATAAAAGAGCAATCGATCATTAAAAAGTTTATGGGGCCGATTTTGATCATCATGGTGATTCAGACCGTCCTATTTGCCTGTATTCTTTTATTCAGCGGAACAATTCGCCACTTAAACGACAACTCTTTTGATATCCTGACTGAGCGTACGATCAGCCGCAAAAACGATCTGGAAAACGAAATGATACAGCACTGGTCGGCGCTTGAGCCCCATGAAGACATTATTGTGAACCAGATCGAAAGCTTTTTGGCGGACAATAATATTTCAGCACAGGATATCGACGATAAAGCCTCTATTCAAATTTTGGATTCTGTTTCCGAACAAATTATTTCATTGCTTCGTGATAATTCTGTAACGGATGCTTTCCTTATTATGAACGGCAACCGCGATGACAATGTAAAATATGGCCTTTACCTGAGGGATTCGGATCCTACGACGAATTCTGCGGATAATTCAGACCTGCTGATAGAAAATGCTCCCGCTTCGATTACAAAGAAGCTGAATATTTCTTTGGACAGTACTTGGGATTCCAAATTTACATTGGATCCTGCCGATTCTACTTCTGCTTTTTACTATAATCCTTTTAATGCGGCGCAAGATTATCCTGAGGTGGGAAGCAGCGACTTAGCTTACTGGTCTCCTCCTTTTGATGTATCTGCTGATACCGCGCGCCCTATTATTACCTATACCATTCCTTTGCGCCTGTCGGATGGAACCATTATTGGGGTTCTGGGAACGGGAGTTTCTACCGATTATATTTCCACTCTCCTCCCCTATAACGAAATAGATATTAATAAAAATGGATTTTATTTGCTTGGCATTTCTGAAAATGGATCATTGGATATTCAAAATCTCACAACCAGCGGCCCTATGGCAAAACTGATGGTTGGAACTTCCGATACTACCCCGCTAGCTGAGGACAACTCTTACGAAAATATTTACCAGCTCCAGAAAAACAGCAAGATTACGGATACTGTTTACACAAGCATGCAGCCCATTCATTTGTATAATTCCAACACATTGTTTGAAGGAGATCAGTGGGTTCTTTTAGGTGCGATTGAAAGTAAATATTTGCTGGACTCTTCATACCAGGTGACGATGATGGCAATTATTTCTTCTTTGATTTCCATTTTGTTTGGTATGGTCGCGGCTATGATTGCAGGGCGCAGGCTGACGAAACCTATCGTATCGCTGGCTCACACCCTGCAGAGCAGCAGTGCGGAGTTGCCGCTCAAATTTGCAAAAACGCACATTGCGGAAATTGACCGTCTTGCTGATGCGGTCGAAATTCTCAGTAACGACATTGAAGAATCTGCATCCAAATTGTCGCAGATCATACAGGCTGCCAATATAGCAATCGGCGCTTACGAATATAATGCGGTTACAGATCAGGTAATTATAACAGGTCGTTTCTTTTCCCAGTTTGGACTCGAAGAACGCACGCATATGAGCGGTGATGAATTTCAAAAACTGATAAAAACATTTTCTTCTTTCAAGGAGCCCCATGTACAGGAAAATGAATCTGTTTACCGGCTTATTGGTCAAAACGGTAATAGCGTATGGCTTCGATTGAAGTTAGTGGGCAACGAAACAACACGCAGCATGGGCGTACTGACAGATATTACGCAGGAAATGCTTGAAAAACGCAAGCTGGAATATGAACGCGATTACGACCTTCTGACCAACCTGCTGAACAGACGCGCTTTCCAATCCCTTATCCACGATTTATTTAAAAAGCCTGAGCAGCTAAAAACCGCAGCTTTTATGATGTGGGATCTCGATAACCTCAAATATATCAACGATACCTACGGACACGATTACGGTGATGAATATATTAAGAAAGCTGCAAACATCCTGAAACAGTTTACATCCAATAAAAATACGATTGTTGCCAGAATGTCCGGCGATGAATTTTACGTGTTTATTTACGGATGCCATTCCAAAGACGAAATCAGGCAAATCATTGAACCGATCAAAAATAAAATGGATACCGCCACGTTATATCTTCCGGATTCCGGCAGCATCAAAATACGTGCATCCGCTGGTATCTCATGGTTCCCTTCAGACGCTACGGATTATTCTGAATTGATTAAATACGCCGATTTTGCAATGTACACCGTCAAAAATACGGAAAAGGGCAAGATTGCCGAATTTGATAAGAGCCTGTACAGCCGTGATTCTTTCCTGCTGCACAGTAAAGAAGAACTGAACCGGTTGATTGAAAACGAGCTTGTTACATATGCCTTCCAGCCTATCGTAGACGCACGTACGGGAGAGATTTTTGCATACGAGGCCCTGATGCGGCCCCAGTCTCCTACCCTGCGCTCGCCTGCTGATGTTTTACGGATTGCGCAGGCACAGTCCCATTTGTACCAGATTGAGAATTTAACGATGTTCAAAGCGCTTAAATCATATTTAAACTTTCCTGATAAGGTCCATAAGCGCAAGTTGTTTATCAACACGCTTCCCAGCCAAATGCTGAGCGGAGATGCGCTCAGCGCATTCGAACGAAAGTTCCATTCGGTTTTGGACGACGTGGTCTTTGAGATCATGGAAACCGAACGGCTCGATGAAAACTTTACCGCCAGAAAGCTGGAGCTATTCAAAAAATGGAATTCGCAGATTGCGCTTGATGACTATGGTACAGGCTATAGCAGCGATTCGATACTTCTTCTGATCAATCCGGATTATGTTAAAATTGATATGTCGATTATACATGATATTGACGCGGATCCAAACAGACAGCTGCTTTTTGAAAACCTGAGCACCTATTTGAAACAGAAAAACATCAAAATAATTGCCGAAGGCGTGGAGACCTACGCAGAAATGAAAACGCTGATATCCTATGGCATCGACTATCTGCAGGGATATTATATCGGTATGCCTGAAAATATACCAATCGATCAGACAATACGCATGCAGGAAATACGGGATTTGAATTCAAACTAAATAAAAAAGCGCCAATGGCGCTTTTTTATTTATCCTGAAACAGTTTTAAATACATCTTTTCAAAGTCCTCGAGCGGTATGGGTTTGCTGAACAGAAACCCCTGGGCTTCGTTTACGCCAAGCTCTTTGATCAGTTTAAACTGTTCTTCCGTCTCTATTCCCTCTGCAATCGTATTGATCTTCATCTTTTTACATAATTCTGCAAGCGATCCAACCAACGAACGCGTCTTAATGTTATTCGCAATATCGTCTACAAGACTTTTATCAATTTTAAGGACATCGAAATCAATTCCGGAAAGAAGCGACAGGTTTGCGTAATGCGTACCAAAATCATCAATATACACGTTAAATCCTGCTTGACGCAATTTTTTGATGAGCTCCTTTGTATCCACTTCATCCAAAAGCTCCACCGTTTCTGTAATCTCAATGCCAAGATAACGTTTAGGCAGGTCATATTTTTCAGTGGTGCGAAGAAGGCGTTCAATAAACCCCGGCTCCGCAAGCGTATACCTGGAAAAATTAACAGACACAGGATACGGATCATTTCCCTGATCAATCCATTCCTTCAGCTTGCCGCAGACGAAGTCACAGACGAAATAATCAACTCCGCTGATCAGCCTTGTATCCTCGAGCAGCGGTAAAAATTGTCCCGGTGGTAAAGTAACATTTTTCTTTCCACGATACCGTACCAGGGCTTCCGCACCGATCACAGACCTGTCTGCGGTGGATACCTTTGGCTGGAGGTAAACTAGGAACTTATTTCCATCCAGCTCCTCCTTGAGCTTGTCTGGCGTTGCCAAGTCCAATATGTCGTCATTTTTATGACGATAGCGTTTAGAAGCCCTGTTTTGATGATAAAAACGCTTTTTATCTTCATACATTTGCGCGTCCGCAGTTGAAATGATCTGCTGGATGTCCTCAGGTTCCGCCGTCCATTGATAACCTATTGCGGCCCTGCAACGCGGATCGCGTTCAAATTCATGCTTCAGTTCCATGGTCCGCGCTTTAAACTGTTCTTCCGTAAGGCCTTCCCTGATGATTACAAATTCATCGCCACCAATCCGATAGCAATGCTCCCGTCCAAAAATTGTTCTCGCCTTTTGGGCGCATTCAGCTAAAATTCCATCACCAAATTCATGCCCGTACTGATCGTTGATATCTTTTAATCCATTGATATCGAGATACACTACGCCCACTGGCTGATCTCCCTTTGAAAGCCGATCAATATCCTTCACGTACCGGTTACGGTTATGAAGCTGCGTCAGCGTGTCGTAGTAACTGAGCTTTACAAGCATTTTTTGATCGTTGATTCTGCTGATAGTCATCATCAGGAAATAACGAAGCGTCTGCAACAGCGACGATATATTTTTAATCTTGTCGACAGGAGGATTGTCTACGCCAATATACCCGCTCAGTTTGCCGCCGATTTCAAGAGGAGCCGCAACAAGGCTCTTAATGCCCTGCATATTAAGCACTTCATACTCTCCCGGCGATTCATTCCTGATCTTTTCCAGATTTTCAATAATCACGCATTCATGACGGTTAAAATAAGGCTTCCAGCGATCAATCAGTAAAATATCGATACCCTGCAAATTTTGAATCTGCGGCTCTATGCCGACCGAACACCATTCATACGTATTATACATCGTGCTATCCTTGATCTCAAAAATATATGCACGGTCTGCCGCAAGGTATTCTCCCAATGTCTTAAGCGCCCGCGGAATTGCCTTATCCAGCTCGTCTTCACGATAGAGATAGCGTACACATTCCATGATCATTTTTTCAGCACCCAGAGCATTGGTCAGTTCAAGCTTTTCGTTCTCTTTTTCCGTAATATCAAACGCAACCTCCAGTCTGACCATTTTTCCATCCCAGTCAATCAACCGATCCTTTAAAAGATAATGATTTTTGGTAAGAGGATTTGTAAATTCCCATGTATAAATTTCACCCGCGCTCAGTTTTGAATTGGTGCAAAACGGGCACGGCTCCGTCCTGCCCTGCAATGCCTGATAGCATTTAATTCCCGCAAAATCCTCCTTCAGGCCAAAATTTTCCCGGCCTGTATTATTTATATATAATAAATCAAAATTTTCCGGATCGGCAACATATACGAGCTCTGATATATCATCCATTAATTCAAACATATTTACTCCGTTTCCTGCAGTTGCACATACATCAATAATGTCAGCTTAATAAGTATATCTCAGCGTAATATTTTTTTCAATCATTCAAATCTTAAAATAATATCAAGACAAATTTTTTATCTCATGATTAATATAATAAAGAAAGGATTTTTTGCTATTAAAAAAGGCCAAAACCACCCCTTGGCTTTGACCTTCCTATGTTGGTGGGACTGACTGGACTCGAACCAGCGACCCCCTCGATGTCAACGAGATACTCTAACCATCTGAGCTACAGTCCCATATTTATATACCTTATCATTTGCCGTCCTGCAATGATAACTATACTGCCTTTACAATTATACAGATTTCTGTTTAAAATTCAAGTGTTTCTTTCTAAAAATACGTGTATATGGTATAATTATAAAAGAGGTAAATTGTCGTGGAAGTAAAACCAAAACAAAGTATGGCGCATAATAAACTGCTTCTTTTGTACTTGCTCAAAAATGGTAACCTGGAGCTTTCCGAGCTTCAAATGGTACGCATTATGAGCGAGCTTTCTTTCATGGGCTATTTTGACCTCAAGGAATGTATGTTCGAACTGGAACAAAACGGGCATATCTATTCCAAGCCTACGTCCCAGACAATCGTATATGGTATAACGGAAAACGGTGCAAACATGCTGGAGGTTTTGCAGAACGACCTTCGCTTGTCGTTTCGCGATACGATTGACGAATATTTACAAAAAAACAAAACCACACTTGAAATGGAATCACAGTTAATTGGCGAATTCATCAAATTATCCGATAATGAATTTCGTGTGATTTTAAAGGTTCTCGAGCACGACCGCACGATATTTGAAATCAATAGCATCGTATATTCAAAAACGGAAGCGCAAAGCATCGTCGACCACTGGCCCAGGAACGCAATTCCGATCTATAAGGATGTTATCTTACGCCTCGGCGAGTAACCTCAGGGCAAAGGAAGCCAGATAAAAAGAGCCGCATACGACAAGTATGCCTTTTTTTTTGTCCGCAACGCAACGGCCTTCTTCAAAAGCAAAATCCGGATTTTCTATCGACGCAGCATTCGCAAAATAATCCGCCAGCTCTTTTGCGGGCATTCCCCGCTTTTTACTTGCACAGGTACAAATTACCCTGTCTGCAAATTGTTCAATTTCAGATACAGCGCCAAATACATCCTTATCACGCATAATTGCAGTCAGTACCGTTATGTCTGTGTTACCATAATACTTTTGAACGGTTTTCTTCAGCTCGGCAAGCGCGGCAGGATTATGCGCGCCGTCAATAATGACATTTCCGCTGACCTGTACACGCGCGGGAATCACCGTATGCGAAAGGCCCTCGCGGATAGCCTGCTCCCCCATTCCCAGCTCCGCTGCGGCAATGAGCGCGACGCAGGCATTATCCACCTGCATGGGAGATACGGCATAGATGTGCAGGTCCCTGTAATGTTTTCCTTCATAGGAAAAATCAAAACGTTGCCCTGCTGTCCCGCTTTGCCTGATTTTAATCTCTTTTTCATTCAACAAAACGAGCCTTGCATTTTTTGCCCTGCAGGTCTGCCGAATCACACGCAGGGCTTCTTCCTCCTGTGGATGTGAAATTACAATCGAATCGTCCTTGATGATACCGCACTTCTCCCGCGCGATGGCAGTAAGCGTATTCCCCAAAATTGCCATGTGATCGTAACTGATTGGCGTAATGACCTGCATTTTCGAAGGGACAATATTGGTGGGATCGCATCTTCCACCAAGCCCGGTTTCCATCACGGCATAATGAGTGCCCTTATCCCGGAACCACGCAAGAGCCGCATGCGTCCAAACGCAAAAGAGGTGCATATTCCCATCACCTCTTACGCGTTCCATATAGGTCTCGTATTCTGTTTGACCGATCTCTTCCCCATTGATCTTCATCCGCTCCCGTGGGGAAATAATGTGTGGCGAGGTAAACAATCCGCACGAGTGGTTTACGGAAATAATGTCCGCAATATATTGCGCCGTCGAACCCTTTGCGTTTGTCCCTGCCAGATGCACGTATTGCATTAGCCTTTCAGTCCCTCCAGGAAGGAAATCCTCTCCTTAAGCTTCGTACGCATCTCAAGATACGTTTCCAGCTTTGCACGTTCTTCCTCGACAACCTTGGCGGGAGCTTTGTCTGTAAAGCCTTTATTATTCAGCTTTCCTTCGGCCCTGCCGATTTCCTTGTTATTTTTTTCCTCTTCCTTTTTCAGCCGCTCAATTTCCTTTGCAACGTCAATCAGCTCCGCGAGCGGCATAAACGCCTCTCCAACAGCGCACACGGCGGAAACGCTGTTTTCCGGGATCTGCGCCTTGTCCTCTACCACTTCAACGTCGCTTGCATAAGCAAGCTTTTTCAGGTATTCCGCACATGCTTCGATTGCAGCCTCGTGCTTTGTGAGCACAGTAAGCTTTACCTTAACGCTCGGCGGCACATTCATTTCCGCGCGCACATTACGAATCGAACGAATCAGGTCCATCACGCCGTTCATCATCTCGGCCTGAGCGCTTCCGCTCTCATACCTTATTTCCGGCCATGGACCAAGCATAATGGTTTCGTCCGCATCCGGCAGGCTCGTGTAAATGTCCTCCGTTATAAAGGGCATAAACGGATGCAGGAGCTTCAGCGTATTTTTCAGCACATACACAAGCACGCTGATCGTAGCTTCCCTGACCGCTTCATCCTCTCCGTATAACCGCGGTTTTGCCATCTCGATATACCAGTCGCACAGCTCGCTCCACGTAAAGTCGTAGATTTTCTGCGCCGCAAGTCCAAGATCGTATTTCTCAATGTTTTCGGTACATTCCCTGATCGCATCGTTGAGCTTCAGCAAAATCCATTCGTCTGCAATATCAAGCCTGCTTTCGTCGATCGGTTTTACGTCTCCTTTGATATTCATCATTACAAAGCGTGAGGCGTTCCATATTTTGTTGGCAAAATTACGCGCAGCCTCCACCTTCTCCCAATAGAAACGCATATCGTTTCCGGGGCTATTGCCCACCGCAAGTGAAAAACGCAGCGCGTCCGCACCGTACTTATCGATTACCTCAAGGGGATCGATGCCGTTATTTAAAGACTTGGACATCTTGCGGCCCTCGCTGTCCCGCACAATACCGTGAATATCTACCGTATGGAACGGCACATCTCCCATAATCTCAATGCCAAAGATGATCATCCTGGCCACCCAGAAGAAAATGATATCGTACCCTGTTACCAAAACATCCGTAGGATAAAAATAGCTTAGCTCGGGCGTTTTATCCGGCCATCCCAACGTCGAAAAAGGCCACAGGCCTGATGAGAACCAGGTATCGAGCACATCCTCATCCTGTACAAACTCCTCATTACCGCAATCCGGGCATTTGGAAGGCTCGTCCAGCGCGACGATTAACTTTCCGCAGTTTTTGCAGGTATATGCGGGAATCCGGTGCCCCCACCAAAGCTGGCGGGAAATACACCAGTCCCTGATGTTATACAGCCAGTTGAAATAGATTTTTGAAAAGCGCTCAGGTACAAATTTTACCTTCCCGCTTTCCACTGCTTCGATTGCCGGCTGCGCAAGCTCCTTCATTTTAACAAACCACTGCCTGGAAATGATCGGCTCAATTACCGTATGGCAACGGTAGCAATGCCCTACATTATGCGTATAGTCTTCTATTTTGACCATTGCGCCGCAAGCCTGTAAATCCGCTACGATCTGCCTGCGCGCTTCGTCCCTGTCAAGCCCGGCGTATTTGCCGGCGTTTTCAGCCATCGTACCGTCGTCGTTCATCACGCGAACCATCGGAAGACTATGGCGCTCACCTACTTCATAGTCGTTCGGATCATGGGCAGGCGTAATTTTTACCGCTCCTGTACCGAATTCCATGTCGACATATTCATCCGCGATTACCGGGATCGGTTTGTCAAGAAGCGGCAATATAACATTTTTGCCTACAAGGTCTTTATATCTGCTGTCCTTTGGATTTACAGCCACTGCCGTATCGCCAAGCATCGTTTCCGGGCGCGTCGTAGCCACTACGATTCCTTCTCCGCCATCCTCGGCGCGGTAACGCATATGCCAGAGGTGTGAGGCCTGCTCCTCGTATTCCACTTCCGCATCCGAAAGCGCAGTCATGCAATCCGGACACCAGTTGATGATACGGTTTCCCTGATAAATCAGGCCCTTTTCATAAAGGCGTACGAACACCTCCCGAACCGCCCGGTTACATCCTTCATCCATCGTAAAACGTTCCCGGTCCCAGTCAAGCGACGATCCGAGCTTTTTAAGCTGCTCTACGATCCTCCCGCCATATTTTGCCTTCCATTCCCACGCACGCTCCAAAAACTTTTCCCGTCCCAGTTCTTCCTTGGACGTCCCCTCTTCGCGCAGGGCATCTACAATTTTGACTTCTGTAGCGATACTGGCGTGATCGGTTCCCGGCATCCAAAGCGCGGAATACCCCTGCATCCTCTTGGTACGGATGATTGCATCCTGAAGCATATTGTCAAGGGCGTGTCCCATATGCAGCTGTCCGGTAATATTTGGCGGCGGAATTACGATTGTAAACGGTTTTTTCTTTTTATCGACCTCCGCATGAAAATAGCCTTTATCAATCCACTTTTGATAAAGCTTCTCCTCGGTTTGTTTTGGATCGTAGGTGGTGCTCAGCTCTTTTTGCATCGTTCTTCCTCCAGAAAATTATCAAATAAAAAACACAAGAAACCCCGCTATTGCTACTCCAAAGCCAATGAATTTACAAACAAGGTCAGCATGTTTATACTGAAAATGCACGGCAACCGCTTTTGAAGAAAAGCTGAAAACAGCGGCTGCCGCAAGCAAAATGAGTCCTATAACCTGTACCGTCGTAATATTGGCAAAAAAGCTCATGGTCTCTCCATTTCATTATTGTCTCATTGTAATATTATATCCTCAATACGCCTTATTATCAAGATGATCGCCACGCAATGTAAAATTTTCGTGCATTCTATGTTTTTCTAATCGATTTCGTATTATAATGAATATAAACTATCGTAAACGTGTTGAGGTATCTATGGGTGAAAATAAGTACAAACATCTGATTAACAGGGATTTAAGCTGGTTGAAATTTAACGAGCGCGTATTGGAGGAAGCTGAAGATCCTTCCACTCCTCTATTCGAGCGGCTTAATTTTGTGTCGATTTATCACAGCAATCTCTCTGAATTTTTGATGGTGCGCGTTGGCAGCCTTCACGACAGGCTCCTTCTCAAGAAGGATGAGATCGATCCGCGGTCCGGCATGACCACCACGGAACAGCTGCGCGCGATCAACAAAGAAATCCGCAGGCTTACGCCGCGCAAAAACCGCGCGCTGCTTGAAATTTTAAACGAGTTGGAAGATTATGGGATTTTTTATAAACCGGGCAAGCATTTGACAAAATATGAAGAACGCTTTATGCAGCGTTATTTTGAGCGCAATGTTCTTCCCTTGCTTTCTCCACATATCCTCGATAAACACCACCCGTTCCCATTTTTACAAAACAACACGGTATATATCGCTGTGCTCCTGAAATCCAAAAACGGAAATACACAGCTTGGCATTATTCCTGCAAGCGGTTATTTTGAACGCCTGCTTTTGCTGCCCAGTAAATACATCAAATTCACGCTGATTGAAGACCTGATCTATCATTTCGCCGCACGGGTTTTCCCCAAGCATAAGGTAGAGGCGCGCAGTATTTTCTCTATCACGCGCAATGCGGATATTGATGCGGATGAGGCTTTCTTTGACTATGATATGTCCTATCGCGATATCATGGAGATCATCGTTAAAAAGCGTAAAAAGCTTGAACCTGTACGTCTTGACATTACGCGTAATCAGAGCGACGATATCACAAAACGCTTAATGAAGCACCTGAACCTGACAAGCGATGAAGTTTTTTTCAATGAAATGCCGACCGTGCTTTCCTTCGTGTCCGATTTGCGCGACGCATTGACGGATGAAAAATTCAGTCCTTTGTTCTATCCGCCGCTAAAGCCGCAACCAACTGGAAAAATAGACGCTTCTGCGCCTATCATACCTCAAATACAAAAAAAGGATCTGCTGCTCTCATACCCTTATCAGGATATGCGTACCTTTGTGCGTCTCCTCGAGGAGGCAGCCGATCGCCCGGACGTTATTTCCATTAAAATTACTTTATACCGTGTTGCGCGCAATTCCAAAGTGATTGACGCGCTGATCCGCGCTGCGGAAAACGGCAAGGAGGTCATCACGGTTGTAGAGCTTCGCGCACGGTTTGACGAAGAAAACAACATCGATTGGTCCAAGCGTCTGCAGGACGCAGGCGCATCCCTGATCTATGGGATCGAGGATTATAAGGTCCATTCCAAGCTGCTGTTGATTACCATGAAAAAAGATGATTCCGATGTCCAGTTCATCACGCAGATTGGCACCGGAAACTACAATGAAAACACATCAAAGCTATATACAGACCTTTCGCTCATAACAGCAAACGAGGATATTGCGATCAACGCGCAGGATGTTTTCAAAAATCTCTGTATGGGGAGCCTGGTGGAAAATTCCGATATCCTGATGGTTTCACCGCTGACTTTGAAACCTGCTGTTTTACGCGGCATAGACAGGGAAATGTTACTCGCCAGGGCAGGCGCGCCCGCCGAGCTTATTTTTAAGCTCAATTCCCTCAACGATATCGATATTATACATAAGCTGATTGAGGCATCGGATGCAGGAGTAAAAATCCGCATGCTGATCCGCGGCATTTGCTGCCTGAATGTAGAAGAAACGGGAAGGACGCGCAATATTAAGATTTCCAGTATTGTTGGCCGTTATCTGGAGCATTCACGCGTTTATATCTTTGGCACGCCGGATCGGCAAAAGGTCTATATTTCCTCGGCCGACTTCATGTCCCGAAACACGGAACGCCGTGTGGAGGTCGCCGCCCCAATCATGGACGATGACCTCAAACAGGAAATTCGTGCATTGATGGAATTACAACTTCGTGACAACGTAAAGGCACGGCACCAGGTAGGCAAAGGCGTATACAAAAAACTGCCTGTTGTTCCCGGGGCGCCGCGCATCGACAGCCAGATCGAGCTGTTCAGGGAAGCCTACAGGCAGGCCGGAACGCCATTACCCGACTGGCTCAATAACAGACAATAAATTTGAAAGGATAACATTATCACTATGAAACACAGAGTATTTGGAGAAACGATTGCCCTCCGGCTTGAAAAGGGCGACAAAATTATGGAATGTATCAAGGACATTTGCACGAGAGTAACGGCTGTAAAGGCCGGCACTATTTCAGGGCTTGGCGCTTGCCGCACTGCTACCCTCGGTGTGTACAATCTTCCCGGTAAGGAATATATTCCTCATGATTATGAGGGTAATCTGGAGCTGGCCTCGCTTACCGGAAACGTTTCGCAAATGAATGGTGAAGTTTACCTGCATATTCATGCTGTATTTGGCGATGAAAAAGGCAACGTTTATGCGGGCCATTTGAATGAAGCGGAAATCAGCGCAACAGGCGAGATTTTTATTACCGTACTTGATGGTGTAATCGATAGAAAATACAGTGATGAGATCGGTCTGAACCTAATGCAGTTCTAAAGAAAAGCAATCAACAAAAAAGAGACCTTAAAAGGTCTCTTTTTTGATATGCAATTTTTGCGTACCGCTTCGGCTAATTTAATTTGTCTTTTTGATATTCCTTTAGTTTCCTGTTCATTTCCGACCATTTCCTTTTATTGATTCTCCAGAATATAAGCCAGATTACAATATAGGCTGCAATGAAACCTATATAGTAAGTAAAAATATAGTTGCCCGGAGGAAGCCATCCAAACCATAACATCAGCAGTGTGCAACCCGTAATCAAAATGATAAAGTGCACAATCGTACGAATGATATACGTTTTATTGTTTTTGTCGGATTCCGCCCATATAAGCTGCACGCAGGCAATGAACACCGCGAAAATCAGATCGTTTCTAAGTTCGACAAGCGGCAGCGCATCGCTACCGATTATAACCACGATGCAGCTTGAAATAAAAAGTGCAATCAGAAATGCTATTGCAAATACTGTAAAAGCCATTGCGGCCAGTTGCTTCGCCTTCATTTTATTACCTCCGAATCCCTAATTTTTCTTTTAGCGCCGGCGCATATTGCCGCGATATGATTTGCTTTTCTCCATTTTCAAGTTCCACTTCTATCTTTCCGTTCAGGATCGGATTCAATACTCTCACTTTAGAAAGATTGATGATCGTAGATTTATTGACGCGCAAAAAACTGCCGTTGCCGAATTTCTCCTCAATTTCATACAGCTTCAACGGACAATCATACACCTCTGTTTTGGTGTAGATATACACTCTATCGTCCACGCTTTCAAAATAATAGATTTCCTCCGGCTCCAAAACAAAGGTTTGTTTCTCCAGATTTCCCATCACCTTTTTCTGAGACGTGCCGGCAAGCGCCACGAGTTTTAAAAGCTCGTCCGACATTTCCGCACAACGGATGATGATTTCATCCTGCTCATATTTCGGATCGATATCCAAGGTAACCTTCATCATACATTCCCTTCCCGCCAATCTTTTGCCTGTATGCAGCGCAGACCGCAAGATTTCAAGATTTCTTTTTCCTGATTTAAGTATAAAGGTATAAAAAATGCACGTCAACGCAATTTGGGTAAGTTGCGTAACGCGCATTCCATGTTGCTTTTTACCCGCGGTTACTTAAGCAAAAAACGTTCAAGCGCAGGAACATCTTCCGCTATATACCGGCAAGTATAGTTTGCGACGTCCTCCATCTTATTAAAGCCAAATCCCCATAAAACCGCACAAAAATCCATACCGGCAAGCTTTGCCCCATTTGCGTCATAATCGCTGTCTCCGATCAGGATGCTTTCCTCCGGTAAAGAATTGGTGCGTTTAAGCGCCTCCTTCACAATCGCTTCCTTACTCTTGATGTTCATATCCTCAGACGCTCCGCAAATCGCGTCAAAATAATCAGTGAGTTCAAAATTGAGCATTGTCGTGCGTACAATTTTCTCCATCTTAACAGAAGCTACCGCGCATTTCACTCCGGCATTATCCAGTTTTTTCAGCAAATCGACCATTCCCGGATAGACCTTCGCTTCAAACATTCCCCCTTCGGCATATTTCTGCCGGTACAGCGTCACCGCCCTTTCGGCATCCTCGTCCGACATTCCGCACACATCAACAAAAGACAATTTCAACGGCGGACCAATAAATTTACGAAATATATTTTCTGGCGGTATCGCCACACCCAGGTCTGTCAGTGTCTTTGTAGCACATTGCAGGATTCCAATACTGGTATCCATGAGCGTTCCATCAAAATCAAATAATACTGTCTTATACTTCATATCCACTCTATCTCCAAGATTTTTATGCTTTTGGGCGGCAGCTCTGCCTGAACAAGCCCTTCCGCGACGGAATAATCCTCCCCGGTTAAAATACAGGAAGCGCGTACAAATTCAAGCTCTTTGAGTGCATTGACCGCCTTTGCGGGCATCAGCTCTTCCCCCGCAAACAGATCGATCACCGCCTGGTGCTTTTGTTCTGAGCGGTTGACAAGCGTCAGGTACATTCCATCCTTTTTCAGGTTTCCAAACGCATCCTTTCCGTCAATACAAAAACGCAGAATTCCAAGCATATCCTCTCCCTGTGCATAGAATACGCAATTACCCGTTTTAAGCGCGTCGCTTTCCCGCCTCAGCCGCGAAAGCTTTCGATAATATTCCTGCATCTGTTCATCGTTTTTCACAAACGGCGCGCGGTTAAACGGATCAAGCAAGCCGTGCATGCCGGTTTCATCCCCATAATAAATACAGGGCATTCCAGGAATACTAAACTGTATTCCCACCGCGAGCCTTTGCAGCTGTGCGCCCGCTTTATCCTGTTCTTCCGAAACAACAAAATGCGCCTGCTGCTCACGCGAAAGAGAGTGCGCGTCTATTTTCGTTCCAAGCACAGTCCTGATGCGTGCAACATCATGACTGGAAAGCAGATTCATCAACGAATAATACATATCCTTTGGATAATTCTGGTTTTGTCCGACGAAAAACCGTTTCAATGCTTCCGCATTCGACTTTCCCGTCAAAAAATCAGTAACCGCCTGCGCAAACGGATAGTTCATCACACTGTCAAGTCCGCGTCCAAGCGCGTAGGTCCTGTTTTTTCCATAGCTTTGCTTTGTGGTCGCATCCTCCCATACCTCCCCCAGCAAGGCGTTGTCCTGGGATAGATGCTTCAGCTTCCTGCGCATTTGTTCGATCGTTTCATCTGGCAGCTCATCCGCAACATCGAGCCGAAAGCCGTTGGCCCCTCGAAGGATCCATGTCGCAAGCACACTTTTTTCGCCTTCAATCACAAAGTCGATCCAGTCTGCTTCCGTTTCATTTACCTCCGGGAGCGTTTGAAAGCCCCACCAGCTTTTATATTCGTCAGGATAATTTGCAAACTGGTACCAGTTATAGTAAGGAGATTCCTTACTTTGATACGCGCCAACGGAATCATACCTGCCATATTTATTAAAATACACGCTGTCGTCGCCCGTATGAGAATAAACGCCGTCAAGCATTAACCTGATACCGCGGTATCCAGCTTCCTTTGCAAGCAGCTCAAAATCTTCGTTCGTTCCAAGCATGGGATCAACTTTCAAATAATCGCCTGTATTGTAACGATGATTGGAATCCGCTTCAACAATGGGATTCAGGTATAAAACAGTAACTCCCATATCCCTTAAGTAATCAAGGGAATCTACAATGCCAAGAAGCGTTCCGCCGTAGTAATCGCACGGCTCATAAAATTCCCTTCCCTCGAGCGCCTCATAGACTACCGGCTCGTCCCACTTCTTGTGGACATATACTTCCCTGCCCAGCTCACGGTGATACGCGGCTCCCTTGTCAAAGGTTGCATCGTCGCTTCTCGCAAACCGATCCGGAAAAATTTGATACATAACGGCTTCTTTCATCCACGTTGGTGTTGTGAATGCTTCATCATAGACCGTCAACTGAAAAGGAGACGGCGGATTCCAGTATACGTCCCCCGCGCCGCTCGTACTCCCTATGCGAGCGCCATAGTAAATATTTGTTTTTTCATCAAGACTGATACAAAACCAGTACCAAATAACCTGCGGCTCCATTGGCGTGGTATATTCCGCACACCAAAAGCCATTTTCCTCATACATCTCAATATTTTCTTCAACGCCGCCGGCAACGGCGACCAGATATATTTTTTTGAAAAAAACATCGCGCAGCGCAAGACGCAGCACAACCTTTGTGCCTGCCGGAACCGCTCCGGAAGGCGCACGGTATTGCTCCTTTGCCGAGTCGTGCATGATTTGTTTTGAAAAATCAATCGTTTGCATTGTTCCACCCTAAACCATTTTATTTTCGTTCGCTCATTTTCCTCAAATGCCAAATGAGCTCATTATACTCATTGATCGTACGGTCCGAAGAAAAACGCCCGGATTTTGCAGTATTCATAGCTGCCATCCGCTTCCAGCGTTCTTTGTCTACATATGCGCTTACGATCTGCTCGTACGCCTGCGCATAGGAAGCAAAATCGTACAACAGGTAATACTGGTCCGCACGCTGCATCTCACCAAACAAAAGCGAATGGTACAGATCAGAAAACTGCCTGTCGTTCGCAACGTGCAGCGATCCGTCGATAAGCCTGTTGAGCGCAAGACGCAGGTCTGTATTCTGCTCATAATATAAACCCGGCTTGTAGGTTCCAAAACGTTCCATACGGCTGATTTCCTGTTCTGTGGCGCCGAAAATAAAAATGTTGTCGTCGCCCACAGCTTCGTAAATCTCGACGTTGGCCCCGTCCATCGTTCCAAGCGTTACCGCACCGTTCATCATGAACTTCATATTTCCGGTACCTGACGCTTCAAGCCCCGCTGTGGAAATCTGCTCGCTGATATCTGTCGCCGGTATCAAAATCTCCGCCTCTGATACGCTGTAATTCTCAATGAATACAACTCTCAGGATATCTTTGGTGTCAGGATCGTTGTTTACAAGATCCGCAACCGCCAAAATCAGGCGGATGATATTTTTGGCGCGCACATAACCCGGCGATGCTTTTGCGGCAAATAAAAATGTGCACGGCTCGATATGCACCTGCGGATTTTCCTTTTTCAGGTTATACAAATGCAGGATGTGCAGTACTTTCAAAAGCTGCCGCTTATATTCATGCAAACGTTTCGCATGTACGTCAAAAATCGTATTTTCATTGATCTCGATTCCCTGTGTCTTTTTCAGATGATCGCGCAGGTGAATTTTATTCTGGTGCTTGACCTCCATAAAATCATCAAGGAATTTTTGATTATCGAGCAAATCCTCAATCCGATCCATCTCTTTATAGTCTTTGAGAAAACCGTCGCCAATATGATCGCAAAGCAGCTTTGTAAGCGGTTGATTTGCTTTGGCAAGCCACCTTCTGGGAGTAATCCCGTTTGTAATCCCCAAAAACTTATCCGGAAATACGATATAGAAATCCCGGAAGGTACGCGACTTGATAATTTCTCCATGGAGCTTTGAAACGCCGTTTACTTTATTGCAGACTGCAATACACAAATTAGCCATCCTGATTTCATGATAGGAAATAATCGCCATTTTGCTGATTTTGTCCCATTCACCGGGATAGATTTTCCACAGGCTGTCACAGAATTTATCGTTGATTACTTTAATGATCTCATAGATTCGCGGAAGAAGCGCCTTAAACATATCCTCTTCCCAACGCTCAAGCGCCTCCGCCATGATCGTATGGTTTGTGTAATTAAATATGCGGCTGCAAATATCAAAAGCTTCATCCCAGCCCATTCCTTCTTCATCCATCAGGATACGCATCAGCTCAGGAATCGCAAGCGTCGGATGCGTGTCATTGATCTGCACTGTAAAATAGTTTGGCAGCGTATGCAGGTCTCCATAATTCGCCTTATGCTTACGAACGATATGCTGCATTGTCGCGGAGGTAAAGAAGTAGAACTGCTTTAAGCGCAGTTGCCTGCCCTGCTCGTGGTTATCCTCCGGATATAAAACCTTGGAAATAACCTCTGCAAGCTCCCGCTCCTGCATTGCTTTGGAATAATCGCCGCGGTTGAAATAGTGCATATCAAGCTCTGTTTTGGCTCTTGCGCTCCAAAGGCGCAGCGTTGCGGGCATTTCGCTCATGTACCCCATTACCGGATAGTCATAAGGAATCGCAAGCACGCTGTAATAATTTTTGTGATTGATTTTCAGCCCGCGCTCTGTCCAGACCTCCTCCAGCTCGCCGCCGTATTTAACCTCTACCTGTTCCTCCGGGCGCGCGATTTCCCAAACGTTTCCGGCTTCCAGCCAGTTATCATCCACTTCCACCTGCTCCCCATCCAGAATACGTTGTTTAAAAAGGCCGAATTCATATCGGATACTGCACCCCGTTACAGGGAAGTCAAGTGTGGATAAAGAGTCCAGAAAACAGGCCGCCAAACGTCCGAGCCCACCGTTTCCAAGTCCTGCGTCGCGCTCCTGCTCCTCAATATTTTCAAGATTCAGCCCAAGGTCTGTGAGTACTTCCTGGTAATCCTTTAACAGATGCAGGTTGATCATATTGTTGACAAGCGCCCGCCCCATCAGAAATTCAGCAGACAAATAATACAGCCGTTTCAGTCCCTGGTTGAGCATTTGTTTGTTTGCGTCCGTCCATTTCTCCACGATTACATCGCGAATACTGAGCGCGCAGGATTTATATATCTGATCCTGTGTTGCTTCTTCCAGCGTTTTACCAAAATTACGCTTAAGCTTCCCCAGGATTTTTTCCTTTATTTCTTCTTTCGAAAGATCGTATCCCATAAATACCTCCTTATGAAATCAATTATTCTTATTATAGCATATCCGCCTGCCATGCACGCGGGTTCATAATAATTTTACACTTGCCCGCCCATATGAAAAAAACTGTTACAGCAATACAATGTATAACAGTTTTTGTCACTTTTTCATATCGAACGTACCGTTTTCCGCTTCATCATATTATTCCTTTTCATCATCGATCTGGTTTTCCAGAACGGCGAAAATTTCTTCTTCAGCGGGAGGCTCTGCTTCTTCAAGCAGGCTTCCGCAGTATTCAGATGCTTCTCCGGGCTGTTCGCGTGCTTCCTGCCCGTGCGCCATCGGAATTACGAAGTCGTCTATATGCACCGGCTCAACCGTATCCTCAGATTCCAGTTGTCCGTCAAGCTCCTGTGCAATTTCCTGTATCGGCTCTTCGTCCTCCTGCCCGTCGTCCTCCGCGGCATCCAGAAAAAACGGATTTTCTTCAATCGGAAGCTCATCAATGGAAGCAGCCTTTTTCAATAACTTAGACTTTTTCTGCATAGTTAAATTGATCGCGCCTTTCATTTCAGTAATAAGTGATTGCTATTTTATCCTTTATTTTATCATTCGTCAATGCTGCCGGTTCATTTTGCAACCAGCATATCGTATATTTTTCTATATTCCTTCGCTGATTTATCAAAGCTGTTGTCAATCGCCATTGCAGTCTGGATCAGGCTTGCAAGAGCCGCCTTGTCCTGATAAACGTTCAGAGCAAAACGGATCACATTAAGCATATCGTGCGCATTATAATTTGTAAACGAAAATCCGTCCCCCTCCTGCGTATAGATATTATACGGCTTCACCGTATCGACAAGCCCGCCTGTTTCCCGCACAATCGGCAGCGTTCCATACCGCTGCGAAATCATCTGCGAAATACCGCACGGTTCAAACATAGAAGGCATCAGGAAAAAATCACATCCCGCATAAATCCGGTGCGCAAGCGGATCGCTGTATCCAAGGCAAACCGCTGTCTTTTGCGGATACCTGCCGGCGATATATTTGAAGAAACTCTCATATTGCTCGTCTCCGCTCCCCAACAGCACAAAGGCCACGTTTTCATATAGCAGTTCTTCCAGTACGGCGCGAACAAGGTCAAGTCCCTTTTGCTCGGTCATACGCGTGACCATTCCAATCAGCGGCGCGCTTGGCGCGATAGAAATATCGAGCTCCCCAAACAGTTCCGTCTTATCTACATATTTTCCCGCAAGATCGTCCGGCGTATAGTTGCATTTCAGGTTTTTGTCTGTCTCCGGATCAAATTCAACCGTATCGATTCCATTCACAATCCCATAAAGATCGTCTTTACGCGCATTCAAAATTCCTTCCATGCCGCGGCCATAATATGGATCCAAAATTTCACGCGCATAGGTTGGGCTTACCGTTGTAATCTTGTCCGCAAACACAAGTCCGGCTTTCATCATATTCGCGCTGCCATAGGCCTCAATATACTCCGAAGTAAAATAACGCTCATCTACGCTCAGGACGTCTTTTGCAAAATCAAAAGAAGTCTGTCCCTGATACTGGAGATTGTGAATTGTGAGAACTGTTTTAGCCTTTCCCTGCGGCCTGTCCTGATACTGTGTTTTCAGGAGGAACGGAATCATCGCCGTATGCCAGTCGTTGACGTGAATAATCTCCGGTTCAAAATCAAGAAACGGAATTGCCTCCAGAACCGCACGGCAAAAATATGCGTATTGTTCGATTTCGTCCTGACCGCCTTTGTAGATACAATAACCAAAGTAATACTCGTTGTCGATGAAATAGTAGGTTACGCCGTCAAGGTCCATCGTCTCGATGCCCAGATACAGCGTACGCCAGCCCATCTGGATGTTCATCGTCGCAAGTACCCGCAAACGGTCCGCATATTTCTCCTTGATCACACTATGCCCCGGCATCATAACGCGCGCGTCAACGCCTTGCGCTACGAGCGTCTTGGACAAGGCGCCAATAACGTCTGCAAGCCCGCCCGTCTTTGCGAAGGGAGCGGCCTCTGCACCGACAATCAAAACCCTGTGCTTTTTCATACGATTGCCCCCTTACGAATGATTACAGGGAATCCCTCATCCCCGATCAGCCTGCGTCCCTGACGGATATTGACCGATTTATCGAGGATCACGTATTCCAGATCAGAATTGTTGTATATTTCACTGTTCTGCATAATAATACTGTTTTTGATCTTCGTTCCCTTCCCTACATAAACTCCACGGAATAAAATGCTGTTTTCCACTTCGCCTTCGATGATGCAGCCATTTGCGATCAGGGAATTTTTCACGCTGGCTGTCTTTAGATATTTTGCCGGAACCTCGTCTTTTATTTTGGTGTAAACCTGATTTCCGTTGTAAAAAAGATTCTTCTGTATATCTGTATTGAGGAAATCCATATTCAGCTTGTAGTACGAGGCGACCGAATGCAGCCTGCCGACATATCCTTTGTGCTCGTAACCCATGATTTTAATGCGTTCCAGGTTGTTCATGAGTAAATCGCTGACAAAATTGTACTTGCCGCGCGACATGCAATCCTCAACAAGATATTCCAGAAGGTCTTTCCTCATAACATAGGTATCCATTCCAACCTTTGAAGAATCACTCGTAGACGCATTGATTTCAAGATCGATTACCCTTCCGGCGTCATTGACATGAATACGTACGTCTTTAAAACGCTCTCCCTGGAAAAATTCAGCTTCCTCCTGGTTGTAAAGCATCGTGATATCTGCGCCTGTATCGATATGGTATTGGATCATGTCGTCAAAAACGCGGTTATAAATTGTGTAGGAGCCCGACAAGATGACATACTTTTGCTTGGAGCGGGTAATATATCCCATTACTCCTTTGATCGCATCGATGAGTCCACGGTACGTCCCCATGTTGTCCGCGCTTGAAAACGGAGGAAGGATAAACAATCCGTCCTCTTTCCTGGAAAGATCCCATTCCTTCCCTGAACCAAGATGGTCCATCAGGGAATGGTACGAGCGCTGTGCAATTACTCCAACATTCCGTATCCCGG
The DNA here is from genome assembly GCF_055522415.1 of Christensenella sp. KGMB01412. Lineage (NCBI taxonomy): Bacteria > Bacillati > Bacillota > Clostridia > Christensenellales > Christensenellaceae > Christensenella > Christensenella sp. KGMB01412. The sequence continues at coordinate 537,026 of NZ_JBVFVW010000001.1, forward strand.
AATTAACCATATTGGAAAGAATGAAATCGATTGCGCGGTACCTGCCGCCCACCGGAAGAGCGCCTACAGTCCTTAAATAAACGAGCTCCCTCAGGTTTATATTCTGTTCGCCTGCATAGATCAAACCAAACGTATCCCTTAACATGATCAGACCCCTCCCTTCGCAGCTTTTATGGTTCGCTTGGCAGGAACGCTATCGCCCTCACCAACCTGCGCGCCGCTTTTGATCACTGCCTTGCTGCCGATTACCGTGATCTCTTTCTCACCGCCGACAACTGCATTCTCTTCAATGACCGCTTCTTCGTCCACAATGCTTTTAAGCACCCTGCCGCCCTTTTTGATCATAGTATCCTGCATAATAATGCTGTCTTTTACAAACGCATCCTTTTCAATCGTGACTCCTGCGGAAAGGATACTGTTCTCTACCTCGCCATAGATATAGCAGCCCTCTGAAATCAGGCAATTTTTAATTTTTGCGTTTTGATCCACAAAGTGCGGCGGCTTATTTGGATTTCGCGAGAAAATACGCCACGCGTCGTCGTAGAGGTTAAGACCGGGGCTATCGTGCAAAAGCTCCATATTTGCATCCCAAAGGGAATTGATGGTACCAACATCCTTCCAGTAGCCTTTATAGGGATATGCAAATAACCGTTCGCCGTTATCCAGCATTTTGGGAATGATGTTCTTTCCAAAATCATTGCTCGATTTCTCATCCTTGGAGTCCGCAACCAGGTATTCACGTATTTTTTGCCAACTGAACACATACACGCCCATAGAGGCCATGTTGCTTTTTGGTTTTTTGGGTTTCTCCTCAAATTCATTGATCCTCAACGTTTCATCCGCATTCATGATACCAAAACGCGAGGCTTCCTCCATTGGAACCTCAATTACGGCAATCGTCGCGTCCGCTTTATTCGCTTCATGCGCACTGATCATTTGGCTGTAATCCATTTTATAAATATGGTCGCCGGAAAGCACCAGAATATAATCCGGGTTATACTGCTCGATAAAGTAGATATTCTGGTAGATCGCATTTGCGGTACCGGTATACCATTCGCCACGTTCTCCTTTCACATATGGCGGCAACACGAACGCCCCGCCGGTAATTCCGTCAAGATCCCAAGGCGCTCCCGTACCGATATATGCGTTTAATTCCAACGGTTCGTACTGCGTCAGCACACCAACCGTATCAATGCCGGAATGCACGCAATTAGAAAGTGGAAAATCAATAATGCGGTATTTTCCCCCATATGTCACCGCAGGTTTTGCGCGATGCTTTGTGAGTACTCCAAGCCTGCTTCCCTGCCCGCCGGCGAGCAGCATTGCCACACATTTTCTTTTCTTAAACATTTTTCGTCATCCCCTTACTTTTTTAAGGTGAATTTATAATAAACCGCTCCAAGCGGCGGCAGCGTCATTGCTGCGCTATAATCCATCTTATTAATACCCCTTTTTTGTGTTTTAATTATTTGCTCAGGCCCGACGCCCGAGCCCCCGTATTTCTTTTCGTCGCTGTTAAGAAGCAGTTCCAGCTTTCCTTCCTGCGGGATCGCAACCCAATAATTTTCCCTTACCACCGGCGTAAAGTTTACGACGCAGATTATGCGTTCTTCCCCTGCGCTTCGCATAAAGGCAAACGTGCTGCGCTCCGCATCGTCCACGTTGAGCCATGTAAACCCCTCCCAGCTGTCGTCGATCCTGTAAAGGGCCGGGTTTCCCGTATAGACTTCATTCAATTCTTTTACAAATTTCTGCATCCCTGCATGCGACTCGTATTCCAGTAAAAACCAATCGAGCTGTTTCTTATAATCCCATTCAATAAACTGTGCAAATTCATCTCCCATGAACATCAGTTTTTTGCCCGGGTGTGCAAACATAAAGGAATACAGTGCCCTCAGCGATGCAAACTTCTGCCAATAATCGCCAAACATTTTGTCGACCATTGATTTCTTCCCATGAACAACTTCGTCATGAGAATAAGCCAGAATATAATTTTCGCGAAAGGCATAAAACATGGAGAAAGTCATTTTATTGTGGTCAAACTGGCGGAAATAGTGATCCATACTCATATACGCAAGCGTATCGTGCATAAATCCCATATTCCATTTAAAAGTAAATCCCAGACCGCCGTCATATGGCGGTTTTGTGATCATCGGATAAGCGGTGCTTTCTTCTGCGATGGTCATAGTCCCCGCGTATTTCGTAAGGACTACGCTATTTACCCGCCTGAGCATCTCAACCGCGTGGTTATCAATATTGCCGCCTTCCTCATTGGGTACAAAATACCCGTCGCGGGCATAGTCAAGATAGAGAATCGATGTAACGGCATCCACGCGCAGCCCGTCTATATGAAACTGGTCCATAAAGAACACTGCATTTGAAACCAGAAAGCTGACCACTTCCGGACGACCGTAATTAAAAATCAACGTTCCCCATTGCGGATGTTCCCGCTGGAGTACATTCTCATGCTCATAAAGATGCGTACCGTCAAATTTCGCAAGGCCCTGTGCGTCCTTTGGGAAATGCCCGGGTACCCAGTCTATGATGACGCCAATACCGCGCGAGTGCATCTTATCCACAAAATACATAAAATCCTGCGGGGTACCATATCGTGATGTAACCGCATAAAAACCAGTTACCTGATAGCCCCACGATCCGTCAAACGGATGCTCTGCAACCGGCATAAGCTCGATATGCGTATAGCCCATATCGTTTACATAGTCTGCAAGCTCGTCCGCCACCTCCCGAAAGCTCGGAAAGCGGTAGCCTTCCTTTGTGCGCCATGAACCGATATGCAGCTCATAGATCGAAACCGGATTTTCCAGCACATTTTTTTTGATCCTGCGCTGGACATATTTATCATCATGCCATTCATAGCCGCCAAGGTCCCACACTTTAGACGCTGTCTGCGGTCTCACTTCGCTGTGAAATGCGAACGGATCCGCCTTCAAAACAGTGCTGCCGTCATAGCCATGAACCATATACTTATAATTTTCCCCATCCTTAAGACCGGGAACAAAGCATACCCATACGCCGTTTTTATACAGCTCCATGGGGGTTTCAGCAGCATTCCAGCTGTTGAAATCTCCCACGAGGCTAATGTTCCTGGCATTTGGCGCCCACACGCAGAACCGGTGCATTTTAAGCTCATGGATATAGTGACATCCAAAAAACTCATACGCTTTCTGCGCCTGACCAATATTAAATAAATAAATATCATTTTCCGGCAAATATTTCAAGAATTTTTCTTTCACTTGATCATCGCCTCTTTTCAATATCCTGATTCAGTCGTTTTATACCGTGTAGATGAATTGATCATCCTTTCCCGAAGCCTTGCTGAGCTCCGCCGCCTTCTCCTCATAGCCTTCCCTGCCCATCAATGCGAAGGTCGCAATTTTTCCTGCTTCAACGCCCGGCTGGTCAAATGCGTTGATGTCGAGGAATTCTCCCGCCGCAGCCGTCGCCATCTCAAGGAAGAAGAATAATGCGCCAATCTCCTTTGCGTTCATTTCCGGCAATGTAATACGCATGTTCATCTTGCCTGCCTGCGTAACCGCATATTCCGTAGCGCGCATTTCAGACGCAATCAGCTTATTAACCGTTTGCCCCTGCAGATATGCCGCGTCCAGCATGTCGATTGGCGCTTGCGGAATTTTGAGCTGCGTATGGAAATTCTCCACATCGATAAAAGAAATAATTTTATCAAACGGGCCTTCCGCATAGAGCTGTATCTGGGAGTGCTGATCTGTTACGCCAAGCGCGCGAACAGGTGTTTGCCCCTTATTTACAATGCTTCCATCGTTTCCATAGCGTTTTCCAAGAGATTCTGCCCAAAGCTGGGCGTACCATTCAGCCATGTTCAGCAGACCGTCTGCATATGGCATCATAACAGAGATATTGACTCCTTTATTCATTGCCGTACAATAAAGCAGAGCGTACATATAAGCCGGATTTTCCCAAAGGCTTTCTTTGGTGCATGCCGCATCCATTTCCTTTGCCCCTGCAAACAACTCGTTGATATCGATATTGAGCACGGCGGCGGAGAGGAGACCTACCGGACACAATACGGAAAAACGCCCGCCAACGCCGTCCGGCACGGTAAATGTTTTAAAGCCATATTGATTGGATATCTTTTTCAGAATGCCGGATTCCTTGTCCGTCGTGAGGACGATGTTGTCTTTAAAATGATCGCCCATCTCCTTTTGCAGCTTATCCAGAACGATCATAAACTGCGACATTGTTTCCACTGTGTTTCCGCTCTTTGTGATTACATGGAAGCATGTTTTCTTCACATCAATAACGTCAAACAGGGCATTGATTCCGTCCGGATCTACGTTATCAACGACATAAAACCTTACGCCGCCGCGTTTTTCACGGGAAAGCTCGTTATATTTCAGATGCTTCACGCCCGTAAAAAGGGCTTTTGATCCAAGCGCGCTTCCGCCAATTCCCAACACCACAAAATTTTCAAAGTGATCGTTGATCCGTTTTGCTTCTTTGTTGATTTCCTCCACAACCGAGCTTTGGTTATATGGGAGATTCCTCCACGCCATCGCATCCTTTTTGTCGCACATATTTTTATGTACCTGCGGCACCCTGGCTGCCATGACTTCAATTTCCTGTCCTGAGATACCATGCTCTCCTATGCTTGCCTGCAACATATGGTTAAAATCAATTTTCATACTTTTACCCTCCGTTTTTCATTACTAAAAATTATTATAATCCCTGTTGGGCTTATTACTATTTTGTTTGTCCATTCTCTTCCTCTTCACGTCCGAACGCCGCTGCCTCAGACATCGTATGCTGCTCTGCCGCAAGCTTTTCACGATAGTTTTTTTCAAGCTTTCTTTTCAGTGCAAGGAACAGTACCGCTCCAACCGGAAGGATGAAATTAAGCTGATATCCACCGTTCATAAAGTAATAAGCGCTTGAAAATGACGCGATATAAATATTAAAGGATACCGTTGCCCGAACAACGCCCGCTCCATTCGACGCAACCGTAATACAGATGCACAGCAGGATGATGAGAATAATCCACAGCCATTTCATCTTGATTTTTGCACGGATACAGGCAACAATCGCCCACGCAATCACAGCATAGAATATGACCGTCACCGCAACCATCACGCCCTGCATCATCCTTGACTGATCGTTCTCTACCTGCGTAACCGCGGCATAATCACTTGAATTAATCAGGTTAAACACGTGAAACTGCCAATTTCCGTCCTGATTGATCTGCGTTACATTGATGTGATACTCATCCTGGTCTGTCGTAACCACAACGTCTGCGCTTCTCGTTTCAAGCGGCGTTCCGTCCTGTGCATTCAGCGTCGAAAACGCAACATCAGAGACCGCAATATCCTGCACGGTTCCCTTAAGGTAGTCCCTCATCTGTGTGACCACCTCAGCGCTAAGTCCTGATTTCACGTCTTCGGTCACCATTTCTGCAATTTTGTCCTGCTCTCCGAGGCTGATTGCTTCCAGCATCTGCCGCGTATCACCAATAATTTCATCTCCTGACTGCGCGTCTGAACTTTGCGCAAAGCAGGATACCTGTATGCCCAAAATTAAGATAAGCGTAATGATCAGGAAAACCCCAAGTGCCTTTTTCGATTTCAGCATTGATTTTCAACCTCTGTCCTTCCATACGTTTCCGTCAGCTTTCTCATCCATTTAATATGCTCTTGTGAAAATTGTCCCTTCTTAAGCCTCCATTTCCAGTTCCCCAGCGCCACTGACGGATAATTCATGCGCGCCTCACCGCCCAGATTCAAAACGTCCTGCATTGGAATAATCGCTATGTCTGAAACGCTCATCATCGCAAGCCGAATCAGTTTTTCCACAATGTCGTTTTCCGTACTTTTCCCAATATAGGAGAAAAGATATTCTTTGGTTTCCTCATCCTGATGTAAAAACCAGCTTTTTGTCGTATCATTATCATGAGTGCCAGTATAAACAACACTGTTGCGCGGATAATTGTGCGGCAAATAAGTGCTGTCCTGTTCGTCAAACGCAAATTGAAGTACTTTCAGCCCCGGGAAACCACAGTAATCAAGGAAGCCTTTGACGTTGTCGTCAATCTGTCCCAGGTCTTCAGCAATGATCGGCGGCATGGGAAGCGCAGTTTTGATCGCATCAAAAAGCGCGCCCGCAGGCCCTTTTACCCATTCCCCATCCTTGGGCGTACCACCCTTTGGAATTTTGAAATATGCTTCAAAGCCCCTGAAATGATCAATACGCAGTACATCATACAGGGTAAGGCTGCGCGCCATACGCCGCACCCACCATTCGTAGCCATGCTCGCGCATATAATCCCAGTCGTAAAGCGGATTTCCCCATAGCTGGCCAGTATCACAAAAATAATCCGGCGGCGTGCCTGCCACGCTGCCATCCTTTACAAAAAGCTCTGGATGCGCCCACGCTTCCGCGGAGTCTCCGGACAAATAAATCGGAATATCGCCAATCAGCTGTATTCCGTTTGCATTTGTATATTCTTTGAGTGCAAACCACTGCCGCTCATATAAAAACTGCATAAATTCGACGCATTCAATTTCTTTTTCATAAGTTTGCGTCAATTCCATGATTGTGGCAGGATCCCGCTCGATCACACATTCATCCCATTGTTGATAAGGAAGATAGTGAAAGTGTTTTTTCAGTACGGTAAACATCGCATAATCAAACAGCCAACCTGAATTTTCAATTCGAAATGCCGAAAATTCCTGCGTATATTTCTCAATCCCTTTTTTACAGGCTTTTTTTAAAATATCGATCTTTAAACGAAAAAGAGCGTCGTAATCAACACAGGATTCATCGTCACCAAAGGAGAGACCGTCATAATCACTTTTTTGAAGGAGGCCATCCTCCGCCAGCATATCAAAATCAATGAAATAAGGGTTGTAGGCGAATGCGCTCGTTCCCTGATAGGGACTATCGGCATAGCCGGTTGGAGTACATGGCAATACCTGCCAATAGGATTGTTTGGCGGCTTTCAGGGCGTCTACAAAATCATACGCCGCTTTCCCAAGCGTACCAATACCATATGGAGACGGCAAGGACGATATGTGTAACAGTATCCCATTTCCTCGTTTCATAAGCTTTTCTCCATAGATTTATTTACACCTTCATTATATATTTTTTGTCATTAAAAGTATAGCATTTCATGAAAATTCATACGATAATGCTTTCTATGTTTATTGACGTTTCCACGGTCACGCAAACATTTTTATTCCCTGGAAGCAAAAAAAGCACCGTAGCTTTATGAAGCCCGGCGCTATCTTGCAGCAAAACAAATCAGACGATTTCAAAGCCATTGCGGCCATGTTCTTTTACAACATAGAGAGCTGTATCGGCCTTTTCATAAAGCATCATATAATCCTGCCCTTTTTGGGCAAAAGCAACCCCCATGCTTAGCGTTGCGGCTTCTCCCTGCCCCAAAACAATATCTTTTTTTATTTCCCTGCGTAAAGCTTCGCATTTGTTTACAACCATATCCCTGTTACGGACATTTTTCATGAACGCAAGGAACTCATCCCCGCCCAGGCGGCCGACAATATCATCCTTACGAAATACCCTCTGGATAATATCCGCAACATTGATCAATACCTTATCTCCGGTATAATGCCCATATTTATCATTAATTCTCTTGAAATTGTCAATATCCATAACAAAAAGCGCGCCCGGCGTTTCTTCAGACGAATGCTGCAAATGCTCATTGATCAGCTTTTTGCAGGTCGCTCCATTATATATATTGGTCAGGCTATCGTTTTGTGCCTTCAATAAAAGGTCTTTCTTTTCTTCCCATTCCTTCTGGATATCCGATATTTTTCCAACTGTGAGCACATGCTTTCCATTGAAGTCAGAAATCACTTTTGCTGTAACGCGTATCCACCGCTTCCTGCCGTCAGGGAGCATCATTTCCATATCCTCGACCATTTCATTTTTATTTTCATTTTCGAACGCACACATCATTTCCTGCGCCTTAGGCAAATGCTCCATGGCTTTGCTGTAATGCTCCGTTACCCGATCCACGTTAAAATATTTTGCACATTTTTCAGACAGCTTCAATACATCTTTGGCGTAGTCATACTCAAAAATATACTCGTTGGATAATTCCGCAAGCTGCAGATACCGCTCGTTTTCGATCATAAGTTTTCTGGAAAGCTTCATCCGCCGATTGAAATATACAATCAAAATAACGATTATAACTGCGGCAAAGATACTGACAGACAAAACCGCTTCCCTTGGATTGGAATCCAGAAAAGCCGTCAGAGTAATCTTTTCCGGCTGCATAACGGTATTCTTGTTCATGATTTCGTTCATCGTCTCATCAGGAATATTGCGTACCGCTTTATTGATAATCGTTAATAAACTGACATCCGCAGGCTTGAGCACTCCAATACAGACCTTCTCTGCCAAATCAGACTGCGGCACAAGGTACAGGTTTCCGTACTGCGATTGGTTGGCGTAATATTGAAAAATATGACCGTTACCATATGTATAGTCTGCATCGCCTTTTGCGACAGCCTTCAGGCAATCCTCCGGCGACCGGTAGCGTTGTACTTCGCTTGCATACTTTCCTTCATAGACAACACCATCCGGTAGAGCAAGCTTCTTGCCTTTGATATGATCGGAATCAACGTTTTTATTTACCGCCATAATAATCTGTGAAGTAAGATAAGGACGTGTAAGCGACAGTTCCTGCTCTTCCGCAGCATTGTAATCATAGTTTGCGCCCGCAATCACATCTATTTTCTTTTCCTGCATCATCTGCTGCAATTCATCATAGCTGCCAACTGGGACAAACTCGAATTTGAGTCCAGTGCTTTCCGCAATATGATCGAATATATTTTTTGAAATTCCCTTTAGCTCACCCGTATTCTCTTCCATATACTGAATGGGCGCACGCCCCAATGGAACTCCGACATAGATTACACCGGCCTGATCGATATATGCTTGTTCTTCATCAGAGAATATCAACGTATCGTTTTTTGTTTCAAAATACTTTTCATACAACGTTGTAGAAAAATATGGATCTGCTTCATTCACCCTTAAAATAGCTGAACTGATTTCATTGACAAGCTGTGAGTTTCCTTTGGTCGTTATGAAGTAATAAGGCTTGGGAGAATATTTTGCGATTGCACGCGTCCCGTTCATCGGGCTCATGTCTACTCCCGGCACGGCGTCCACAGTACCATTAGAAAGCATTTCCATCATGCTTTGCTCGTCATCGCAATAAGTAATCTGTGGTGAAATACCATTCATTTCACAGAATTGCTCGAGCGCTGCATTGTTGTTTTTCGCTTTTGACAGGAGCGCAATTTTTAAATCTTTTATCGATTGGTAATTTGCTTCATTAATTTTGGTGTTTTCCTGCAAAACATTAAGTGTGGAATATGCCGTTCCGTAGCTGTAGCCAGGATAATCATACACCTGCGCAAGCTCGTCGCTATATACAATTCCACCCATGATGTCAATCTCGCCTTTTCCAAGCATATCCAGCAATTTTGTAAGTTGTTCATCCAGTGTGCCTTCCACAGTAACAAATTCAAAATTCCAACCGTTATATTGCGCCATTTCCTGCAGATATTCGTAGGTGTATCCTGAATAGTTTCCATTTTCGTCGATTTCGGTCAGGCCCGTCTGCATCGGATACCCAACCCGCACTGTATTGTATTCGTTTTTATTCGCATATACCGCTTTTGGGAAGGCCGCAAAAAAAATACATACAACAATCAAACATATAAACACACGACAACAATTTTTGCTGTGAAAAATTCCTTTTGAACAATTCAAACCTGTTTCCTGATTTTGCAGCTACCATAAACAAACCAATCCCGCAAATATCTTCCCTTATCAATAATGCTATAATTATACTCCTTCATTACACAGAAGGCAATTTTATTGTATTTCGTTTTACATGGTTTCATCATATAAAAAAGGCCGGCCTTCATTCGAAAGCCGGCCTTTGCTGCAGCTGCCACATCTGCTTGTAAAAACAAGGTCTATTTATCTTTTCCACAGCATTTCTTATACTTTTTCCCACTGCCGCACGGACAAGGATCATTTCTTCCTACCGTTTTCTCACTTACGGCCTGTTTGGAAGCGCGCCATTCGCGCGTGATTTCATCACGCTTGTCTTTCGTCAAAACCTTATCCCACTGAGGAAGCGTATACAGCCATTTTGCTTTGGCGTCGTTCATATTAAAAAACAATTTTTCAAAATCGATATCCAGCTTGATTGGCGTATCTTCCTCCAGACTGTCGATATCGATTTCTTTTTTCAGGCTGGTGTTGATCCCGTCAATAAAACCGCAAAATACAACCGGATCCATTTCGAATTGCCCGGCAACTTCTTTTTCCGTACCTTCATAGATTATGCTGGTATCATCCAGGATTTTTTCATAGACGTCTGCTTCGGCGGCAAAGTAATCATCCCAGAATGCCTGCTGTTGCTGAGGCGTTTGCGCCATTTGCGCCAACTGCTTCCATTGTTCGTATAACGCCATATTACATGATCTCCTTTAGCTCTTGATCAAGTCGCGTTGCAACTTCTTTGATAAAACCATGGGTATTGACAACCTTTTTGTTTCCCTTTTCCCACAAAAGCGCAAGGTCTTTTGTCATAACGCCTTCCTCAATCGTACGGATCGATGCTTTATCAAGCGCATCTGCAAATTTTACAAGCGCATCGTTTTGATCCATCTCGCCGCGTTTTCTGAGCGCTCCGGACCATGCGAAAATTGTAGCCATTGAATTTGTAGATGTTTCTTCGCCGTCAAGGTGCTTGTAATAATGCCTTGTCACAGTGCCGTGCGCAGCTTCGTATTCATAATTTCCATCAGGTGAAACGAGCACGGACGTCATCATTGCGAGGCTTCCAAACGCAGTCGCCACCATATCGCTCATGACATCGCCATCGTAATTCTTACATGCCCAGATATATCCGCCTTCAGAACGGATCACACGGGCTACCGCATCGTCAATCAGCGTATAGAAGTATTCAATTCCCAGTTCATCGAACTTTTCTTTGTATTCCTCATCAAATATTTCCTGAAAGATATCTTTAAACGTGTGGTCATAGATTTTTGATATCGTATCCTTTGTTGCAAACCACAAGTCCTGTCTGGTATCGATCGCATAGTTGAAACAACTGCGTGCGAAACTGCTGATTGATTTGTCGGTATTATACATGCCCTGCGCTACCCCGCCGCCTTCATATTCGAAAACGGGTAAACGCGTTTCTTTTCCATCCGTTGTAAAGATCATCTCAAATTTTGTATTTGCAGGCACGCGGTATTCCGTATTACGGTATACGTCCCCGTACGCATGACGCGCAATAGTGATTGGTTTTTTCCAGGTTTTTACCGAAGGCGAAATACCATCGACTACGATTGGCGCGCGGAAAACTGTTCCGTCAAGAATCGCACGGATCGTCCCGTTTGGACTCTTGTACATTTCCTTCAATCCATATTCCTCAACACGCTGTGCGTTGGGCGTAATTGTTGCACATTTCACACCCACGCCATATTTCTTGATTGCATTCGCCGCATCATAGGTTACCTGATCGTTCGTTTCGTCGCGGTATTTAAGTCCAAGATCATAGTATTCTGTATTCAGGTCAATATAGGGAAGGATCAGATCCTGCTTGATCATATCCCATATAATTCTGGTCATCTCGTCTCCGTCCATTTCCACGAGGGGGACGGGCATTTTGATTTTCTGCATCTATTTTCTTCCTCCTGTTCCTCTTCCAGTCATTTATTATTTGCGTCTCCGCATGATATACTTATAATTACTGGCCTACGCTGGTTTCAAGCCCCGGCCCACGCTCTGTCCACATTACATACGCGTCCTCGCCATTGTTGGAATAATAGCGCTTACGGATACCGTGAACAGAAAAACCACATTTTTTATAAAGCTTCATAGCCGTTTTATTTGAGACGCGCACCTCGAGCGACATAGCATCCGCCCCAAACTCCTTGGATACCTCGATCAATTCCTGCATCAGCCGGTATCCATAACCTGCTCCGCGATACTCAGGCAAAATACATACGTTTGTGATATGCGCCTCGTCAAAAATGATCCACATTCCACCATAACCAATGATCCTGCCGTCCTTTTCCACGACAAGGTAAACCGTGTTGTCATTTTCAATAATATCGTCGTACAGCATCGCGTAAGACCATGGCAAATCAAAGCTGCTGTTCTCACAATAATGGATGTCTTCCAGGTCTTCCCTTTGCGCGCGCCGAATGACAATGTCCTTCAGTTCTCTCAATTTCTTTCCTTCCTTAACCGTTCCGCCTGACTTTCTCTCAGGTAATGGGGCTTTAGTCCATCATAAAAAAGCAGGTTTCCCTTCAAGCTTTCCTCATAAGCAATCTCGCATACAGAAGAAGCGCGCTGCATAATAAACTGCGGCGGTAAAAAAACGCTGTCCGGATGCTCCCTGCGAATTATCTCGTCAAAGTTCAAGGCGGCGTCGCCTGCAAATACAACACGCTCATCCGGCAAAAGCTCCGTCAAAAGCTTATGCAGCGAAACCGCACATTCCGGCACAACTACCTTGTCCCCCTGTTTTGCAAGCGTATATACCTCGCCCCTGCGGGCGTCCATCACCGCGCATACAATACTGCCAAAACGTCCTGCGTTTTTAATCAGCGCTTCAAGCGTATTGACCGCAACCGCAGGTTTTCCAGCGGCATGAGCCATTGCCGCGCAGGCAGCTACGCCAATCCGTATTCCCGTGAATGAACCGGGCCCTGCCGCAACAGCAAAAACGTCTATATCATTTACTTCGCATTCCGCATCGGCAAGCACATTATTCACAGCCGTCATCAATGTTCTTGAATGCTTTTTTCCCGTATTGATATACACTTCGGAAAGCAATATACCATCCTCGCTTACAGCTGTAGAAAGCGTATTTCCCGTTGTATCGATTCCTAAAACCCTCATGCCGCTACCTCTTCAACCACGATTCTTCGCTCATGATCGCTGATCCGTTCAATGGTGATATCCAGCCGCTTTTCAGGGAGCGCGTCCGGGATGAGATTCGCCCATTCACATACGCATATGCCATCCCCTTCAGCATAATCGTCAAAGCCAATCTCGAATAATTCGTCCTCGTCTGCAATGCGGTACACGTCAAGGTGATAGAGCGGCAGCTTCCCGCTTTCATACGCCCTCAGAATTGTAAATGTAGGGCTTACAATATTTTCTGATACGCCGAGCCCTTCCGCAAGCCCTTTCACAAATGCTGTCTTGCCCACGCCAAGATCTCCATAAACGGCAAGAAAGCTGCCCTTACCCAGATGGAAAGCCAGCTTTTTTGCAATTTCTTTTGTATTTTGCTCACTGTCACTGAAATATTCCTGCATAAACGTCCGGTTTCCTTTTGCTTTTGGGCAACGTTCGCTAAAATCAAATTTTGATAAAATATATCGCCTGTTATATTTTAGCGAAAAAACGGCAATTATGCAAGTCGCATCAGTAATCTTCTCTGCTGCCTGTGTTACTCTTCAGCAGTGCACTGCTTTTTTGGCGGTGTTTCCGGAATCCGGAAAAGCTTTCCAACCGATTTATACAATGCAAACGTGATGGCTGCGTTGATACCCGCTTTGATCAGGTTGAACGGCAGGATCGCCGGTACAATCAAGGTCAGTACCTGTTCGCGCGGAACGCCCATAAAAATCGGCGTAATAATAATATTCCACACGACCATCATCACCGTCCATACTGCCACGCCTACCGCAAGGGCGACAACCGCATTTTTTCTCGTTTTATTGCGTTTGTAGATATTACCTGCAACCAGCACAAACGATCCCGTCGCCACGATGTGCATCAATATTCCGATCACACCGGAAGACGCGCTTACTGTAAGCCCCTGTAAAACCGATACGATGACCGTTAAAATAAAACCTACGCCCGGCCCAAATGCAAACGCCGTAATAAAAATCGGAATGTCTGCCGGATCGTATTCCAGAAAAGGAAGGAACATCGGTATCCTGACCAGATACACAAGTACGATTGAGAGTGCCGCCATTACCGCGATTGAGGTAATGTTGCGCGTTGTAAATTTGGGTTTTTCTACGAGTGAATTCATAAGTAATACCTCCACAAAAAAATTTCCGTGAATAAATAATCCCCGGAAATCATATGTGACCATATTATTCTTCTCTCATCCAGACTATAACTGTCGGCTACGGAATCACACCGTATCGGCTCTTTTTCAAGAGTTCGCAGGCTATACTGCCGGTAGGGATTTACACCCTGCCCCGAAGATTTATTCACTTTTAATATGATTATATTCCTTTTAAAAGGCTCTGTCAACCACCGCTTATTTGACAGTGAAACACTTTTTGTATAATATGAATAACGAACTTTATCCCTTAAATAAACAAACAGGAGTTTTTAGTTATGACTTTCGCAGACATAATAAGCAAAGTCAACGATTTCGTGTGGGGACCGGTCATGCTTGTTCTCCTTGTGGGAACCGGTATTTTTTTGATGATCCGCCTGCGGTTCAAACCGATACGTAATTTAGGCTATGCGCTAAGGCAGGTTTTTTCAAGACACAGCCTTGGAAAAGGAGACAATGCCGACGCGGGAGATATTTCCCCGTTCCAGTCCCTTATGACAGCCCTGGCAGCTACAATCGGCACCGGCAACATCGTCGGCGTAGCGACCGCTATGACGCTCGGCGGCCCGGGCGCTTTGTTCTGGATGTGGATTTCCGCCCTTTTTGGCCTTGCTACCAAATACGGCGAATCCGTCCTTGCCGTTTTTTACCGCGAGAAGAACCAAAACGGCGAAATGTCCGGCGGGCCAATGTTTTCCATCAAAAACGGTTTTACAATCAAATGGCTTGGTACAATTCTTGCAGGAGCTTTTGCTGTTTTTGCTGTGATCGCTTCTTTTGGAATTGGAAACCTGACACAGATCAATTCCATTGCCGACGCAGTAAAAAACACATTTTCGATTCCCACCTGGATCACCGGGCTTGTGATTGCAGTACTCGTAGGGATTGTTCTTTTGGGTGGTATCCAGTCGATTGGAAAAGTATCTTCTAAAATTGTTCCTGTCATGGCAGTTTTTTATGGAGTTGGCTGCCTTATCATTATTATTATAAACGCAGGCAATATGTCCGCAGGTCTTTCGCAGATTATGGAAAGTGCA
The DNA here is from genome assembly GCF_055522415.1 of Christensenella sp. KGMB01412. Taxonomy (NCBI): domain Bacteria; kingdom Bacillati; phylum Bacillota; class Clostridia; order Christensenellales; family Christensenellaceae; genus Christensenella; species Christensenella sp. KGMB01412. Next base: position 552,200 of record NZ_JBVFVW010000001.1, read on the forward strand.
TTTTCGCCAAATTCCATTCTGGGAGGCGTTGCAGGTTTTTCGTTTGCAACAGCCATGCGTTTTGGCGTTGCGCGCGGAGTCTTTTCCAACGAAGCCGGACTGGGCAGCGCGCCCATTGCCGCTGCTGCGGCCAAAACGGATCATCCAAGCCGTCAGGGATACATCAACATGACCGGAACCTTTTTTGATACGATCATCGTATGTACGCTGACCGGGCTTGCGATCGCCTGTTCCGGTGCGCTTGGCACGCTGGATGCAAATGGCGAACTTGTTACCGGGGCTTCCCTAACGATTACCGCTTTTACGAACACGCTTGGCCCGGTAGGCGGATATGTCGTAACGGTTGGCCTTATCCTGTTTGCGTTTTCAACCATTCTGGGCTGGAGCTATTACGGTGAAAAGAGCCTTGAATACCTGGCGCGTTCCCCTAAAGCGCGTGTTGTTTACCGCTGTATTTTTGCAGCTGTTATTTTTATCGGCGCGATAACCACGCTTGAAATTGTGTGGGATTTTTCGGACACTGCTAATGGACTGATGGCGATTCCCAATCTTATATGTCTGCTTGTACTGAGTAACGTAATTGTGAAACAGACAAATGATTTCGATGAAAAGTTCCTGAAGCGCGAAAAATTGATGCGAAAACAAAAAAAGCACCATATCTGAATCCTGCCACAAATCCTTTCCGTAAAATGATGGAAAGGATTTTTTATGATAACAAAAGCTGCTCTTCATTGAAAATAAGGTGAAAATAGTTTATAATGGGACAAAATTAAGTACCGTATCTTGACCTTAAGGAAATCACACGGAGGTTTTGTTTTGAAAAAACTTACGATTGCTATTATCTCAATCATATTATTTGTTCTTCCCTTTACTGCCTTTGCCGCTCCTTATACCGACGGCGCAAATTATTTCGTTGTTGATATTCCAGAGGAGGCCGGACTTTATTATTACACGCCTGCCGGTTCTAATATGGGTGAAGAATTACTCAATGCCGTTAATCCTGATAACAAGGACGTTCAATTCAGCATCTGTTATTATACGCCAGACAATGCGTTTGCTTACTCGATTAAGATGATTGCCGAGCCGCTTTCAACATACGTGGCAAGCGATACTTCCGCTTCGGAAGAATTTGCTTCGCCTTCCAATGATTCAGCGCCTGTTCCGGAAATCACCGATATTTCTCAGCTCACACAGGGACAGCTCGATCAGATTGTCTCTACAAAAAAAGCAGAATATGGCGCGGATTATTCCTTCAGTAATTATTCGACTGAATCATTAAATGGTAAACAGGCCCTGACTTTACAGGGAGGGTTAACCGGAGACGATACGCTTACAACAAAGATTTACTTTATCATCAGCAATAATCAACTGTATACAGTTACCGCCATCTACAAAAATGATGCAGGAAATACATATGGCACAGCTGTATCCGGCATTATGAATACTCTGCAGTTCTCAGACGCCGTTCCTGCAACCGCAACGACGCCAGAGCCTACTGCTACGGCGTCTGCCCTTCCGACCGTAACCGCCACGGCTACAGCAAGCGTAGTGCCTGCGTCCCAACCTGCACCAACGGAAGAAAACTTTTTTAGCAGCATTGGCGCAAAGCTTCAAAACGCTTACAACAATGATCCTTATTTCTTTTTATATGTGGTTGGCATCATGGTTATCGTCGCCATCATCATTATTCTGATCATTCTTTTAAAGAGCCGTAAGCAGAAGGCACTGCGCAATCTGAATATAAGCCGCCCAGAAGAAAAAGATCAGGCTGCCGAATCCACATCCCCTGTCTCTGCTGCGGGGGAAACGTCCGACGTTTCCAGCCGTCTTGAAAACGAACAAAAAAATCCCGGCCTGTCGCGGGATATGCAAAACCGTCCATATGGCGACATCAGTAAATATGTGCCGCAACAAGATGAGCGAACGATTGCTCCAGGCCAGGAGCAAACGCCGCCTTCTTCCCTGCATACGGAAGAAAGCCGCATGGAAACACCGTCCTCCGGCGCGCGTATTCCCCATGTCGGTTCGCGCGTTGAGCGGAACAGACAGAAAAAAAAGAAAAAAGGCAGATAAGTTTGCATCAAATTTCTTGACTTCATGAATCTGATATAATATAATATCATTTGTCGCGCGGTAGTGCTGGAATCGGCAGACAGGCACGTTTGAGGGGCGTGTGTCTATGACGTATGGGTTCAAGTCCCATCTACCGCACCAACAAAAAAGTTCCATGCAAAGCATGGGACTTTTTTGTTTGGACCGGCCGTGGCTTGATCCCTGATAAATGATGAATTTTCTAACTCTGAAAACTACATTTTTTTCCCGGAAAAATTCGTATATCCCACCTTCTGAGAATTGTGTTGAGTCTCATTTGTATCATTGTGTGCTCGTTACGGCCGCAAGGTATGACTATACACTTGTTTTTTAATAAAACGTGACTTTATAGAGCGATTTTTCTGGCTTTTCTAATCGTTATCTTCTATAATATACATACATTACAGGAAAAATAAAAAGGCAGATAAAAGCAATGAAAATTTTTCGAACTTCGCAAATCCATACTGAAGAAACCTACGCTCGAAAAACATATTTTCAGATTATTCTGCTTGCACTGGCCGCTCATCTCTCATTTATCGTTATTTTTGCCTTTCTCTCTTTTTGGGAGCTTTGTATTTATAATATCATAAGCGTATGTTTTTATATCGCAATGAGCCAGATCGTAAAGCATGGTTTTTATCGTGTCGCGGTATCTCTTGTCCATCTTGAAGTATGTATTTTTGTTTCAGTCACTTATCTATTGCTTGGAAGTAATACCGGAATTGAATTGTATCTGATAGCAATATCGTCCTTGGTGTACTTTTGCCCCTTTGACCACAAATGGATTCCCTATTTATTTTCCTGCGGCGAGTTGCTGCTTTTTCTCCTGTTGAAGGTCTATTTTAGCAGTAGTGGAATTTATCCCCCATTGAGCCAATCCGTCCTGACAGGGCTGAATGTCTACAACATCTGCGCAAGCTTTATCATTATTCTATTTGCCGCATTTGCATCCAACGTATCCGCTTCCGTTACAAAGAAAAAGCTGGAGGATGAAAACGAAAGCCTAAGCTCGCTTGCCAATTATGACCAACTCACCGGGCTTTTGAGCCGCCATTGTTTCCTTGATAAATTGGGCGACTATAAACATCAAACCATTATTCTTGCAATGGGTGATATTGACGATTTTAAGATCATCAATGATACTTATGGGCATCATTGTGGAGATTACGTTTTGAAGACAGTCGCCTCCATCATGAAAAATTGTTGTATTGGCTTTTCCTATATTTGCCGTTGGGGTGGAGAAGAATTTTTGTTTTTGTTTCACTCCCTGTCCTTTGACGAGGCATGCCTGAAAGTATCTGAGTTGTGTGAAGGCGTTGATCGATTCACCTTTATTTACGAAGGAAAACCTTTCCATGTTACAATTACTTTTGGTGTTTGCGAGCGCACCGATGGCGAAGATTTCTCAAATCTGATCAAGCGTGTGGATAAAAGGCTTTATCTTGGAAAAGCCAATGGTAAAAATCGTGTTGTGATACAGGACGAGCTTTGAAACAAAAAAAGCCGGAACAATCCGGCCTTCTTATGTAAATTCGTTTATTTTTTTAATATCGTTTCAATTTCACAGATATAGAGCGTATGGTAATCCTTTTCAGGATACCATTTTTCATCAATCCCCTGCTCGATGAAGCAAGCGGGATCATATTTCTGCGCATACAGCTTTTTACAGATCATCACCGTGTCTGCTTCGTCAAAATACGGTGTTGCCCCTTCATGTGATACGCTGAACTGAACTTTTTGGATTTTATCCTCGTCACGCCCTGAAACAGTTCCAAAATAGCTGAGCTGTTTGCGGTATTTCTCAGGTAAAAAAGCAAGTGAAAAAGTTTCTGAGGCGTCGATAAACTCTTTTGTATATCTTGTCGGACGTATTACGACAAACGCAACATTTTTGCCCCACATCACGCCCATGCCACCCCACGAAGCGGTCATGGCGTTTACTTTTCCGTCTTTCTCCGCCGTTACAAGCATCCATTCTTTGCCAATCATGCGAAACGGGCTCTCATTGAACTGATCCGCCTCAATTTTTTTCCATTCTGCCATTTCTCATTCCTCCTTAACCAATTCTGCGCCGCGTCGGTTTATCACCGTCCGTCTTGGGGAGCTCTTTCATGACCTCCCGCCGCAAAGCCTCCGGGGTTGCCTCCGGTTCCTCCACACTGTGCTCCTCAACTATCTCCTTTGCCCTGCGTGGGAAAAGGGGCTTTCTTTCTTTTGCTTTCCTTTGCTGCACCCGCGTTGGGCGTTCTTCGAAAACCGGTTCTTGCGGATCATCCGCATATTTTTCAAGGAAATCCGGAATTTTTTCCCTTACAGGCTCCCTGACAACCTTTGTTTCCTCTGTTACGACCTCTTCTGAAAATTCCTCTTCCGGCGGCTCTTCCACCTCCGGCTCGGGCAGTTCCGGTTCTTCTATCGGCATTTCCTCTGCTGGTTCCTCTTCCTGTTCCTTCCTTTTCTCCAGTTTCTCTTCCTTTGGGAGAGCTTCCTGCAAATCAGATGGTTTCACAGATTTTTCGCGCTTTTTTACGGTGTCAGCCGTAATATAATCCACAGTTATCTGGTCGATGGCATAACCGATTGAATTGACCGCATCCATTGGAGTCATGGAATATTCGCCCTCCAGCTCCGCCGCCCGTTCCCCTGCCATTCCGGCAATATAAACGCCTGCAAGCGCCGCTTCGTACGGATCCTTACCCTGCGCTGCAAATCCTGCAATAATGCCAGTGAGTACGTCCCCACTACCGCCTTTTGCCATTCCCGGCGTACCAACACATACCAGCGTCGCATTTCCGAATTGATCGGCGATTATCGTTGTGCTTCCTTTGAGTACAAGCGTCACCTCATATTCCACCGCGAAATCAACAGCCGCTTTAAGCGGATTTTGCAGAATCTCCTGCAGTTCCAGTCCGGACAGCCTGGAAAACTCCTTGGGATGCGGCGTCAGAATTGCCTCGCCCTTCATATGATCCAAAAACTCCATATGACCAGCCAGAGCATTGATTGCATCTGCGTCGATTACCTTTGTAATATCATAATTCGTGATTAACGCTCCAATCACCACTGCAACACTGTCGCCTGAGCCAAGCCCCGGCCCCATTGCCACTGCTGTTTTCCCTTCTAAAAGGCGTTCAAGTTCACCGGCGGCTTCACCGGATATGGAGCCATTTTTTCCCGGGAGCGGTACGCAAGTCGCTTCCGGAACGTTTTGCTGTAAAACATCCACCACTTCTTTACACGAAGCAAGCGTCACAAGACCTGCTCCCGCGCGGGATGCAGCCCTTGCCGACAGCACTGCCGCACCGGCCATGCCATAACTTCCCGCAACCAGCAGCAACCTTCCATAGCTTCCTTTATTGGTATTGAGATCACGCTGACCGAGACACATATCCTCGTCGTCGCTTTCATATACGCATACGTTTGACTGCAATGGAACGTCGCAGCCTTCATCTACGCCAATCCTGACGACCTGCAATTCCCCTGCGTATTCTCTGCCCGGAAAGAGGAAATGTCCAATTTTGGGATATTGAAAGGTTACAGTGATATCCGCTTCCACAGCAACGCCCATTACCGCGCCGCTTTCCGCATGAATGCCTGAGGGAATATCTACGCTTACCACAAGCGAATCCTGTGCGTTGATATGTCCGATTGCCGTTGCGTAAATCCCGCTCACGTCACGCGTGAGTCCTGTTCCAAACAGTGCGTCCACATATACCTCAGCCTGTGCAAGTTCCTCAAAATCGGTTTCAGACTGAATTACACGGCAATACTCCCCATTCTCTTCAAAGAACGAATAATTCGTCGCCGCGTCCGCCGGCAGCTTTTTCGTATCCCCTAAAACGATCACCTGAACGTCGTATCCATTTGCGATCAGGATACGCGCGACAGCAAATCCGTCCCCTCCGTTGTTTCCGGTACCGCAAAACACCTGTACGGAACACGGCTGTATTTCTTCGCGTATGGCTTCAAAAACGCCATGCGCGGCATTTTCCATCAATATAAGGCCAGGTATTTTCATCCTGTCCATCATAAACCTGTCTACGGCACCCATCTGTGCAGGTGTTAACGCTGTTCTCATCTTTCGTCCTCCTGTTCCAGCACGGCAAATGCACTTGCCGTGTCCTCTGTATGTGTAATGCTGACATGCAGCTTTCCACGCCCCAAAAGTGTTCCGTACAGTTTTACGTACGGAGCGCCGCTTTCTTTGTGCAGCACTTCAATGTCCCTTAACGAGACATCCGTGATTCCAAGCTCCATTGCCTTTAAAACCGCTTCCTTCGCGCAAAACATCCCAGCCGCGCTTTGCTCCGGGATTCCTTTTTCTTCAAGATATTTCCGTTCTTTATCGGTAAATACCTTTTTCAAAAAAGCTTCCTTGACCATCGCCTTTTTCATACGTTCTATCCGCAGGCTGTCCGTTCCAATTCCCAAAATCATATTTCTATGCCTTTGCAGTGACCGCATTGATTACAGCCCTGCGCGTCGCTTCTACCGCCGCGGTGATCAAAACATCCATATTTGCCTTTTTATTTCCATACGATAACCCAAACATCGTATCTCCATCAACGGTTGTATGAACCGGCTCTATCGATTTTGCAAGGCCGTCGTGTGCCACCTGGGCAAGCTTTGCCGCTTCATCCTTTGTAAGCATTGCGTTTGTAGCTACGATTCCAATCGTCGTATTCTGTCCCAGCATTGTTTGCGTATGCGCGCCATTCTCCAGTATATATTTTGCAGTTCCGATGTGTACTCCTTTTTTCTGGGTGCCGGCAAGTATCCTTCCGTCCTCCACAACATCGCCAAACGCATTAACCGCCACCAGCGCACCGACCACGATTTCGTTTGCAAGCTTTATGCTTGCCGTTCCTACGCCGCCCTTTTGTGCATTTTGCATCCCGAACAGTTTGCCTACGGTTGCACCAATTCCAACGCCGATGCTGCCTTGCGGAACAGTGGTGCTTGCGTTAATGCAGGCTGCATATCCCATCCCGGCGTTTGGGCGGATATCGCTCCTGCCGAATCCCAGATCATAAATAACAGCGGCAGGAACAATCGGTACGACCGCATCCGCTGTACGCACCCCCATTTGCTGCTGCTCACAATAGATCATAACCCCGTCGGCAGCCGCCAAACCAAAAGCGCTTCCGCCTGCGAGCAATACTGCCTGGCATTGCTGTACTGTCTTCGCCTGCGCCATAAAATCCGTTTCCCTCGTACCCGGCGCGCTGCCGCGAACGTCCACGCCGCATACAGCGCCTTCAGGCACAAGAACAACGCTGATACCGGTCATTCCTGCCGTATCCTGCGCATGGCCTACCAATAGCCCCTTGATGTCAGTTATACTTCCGCTATACATAAATACTCCCAATAAAAAATTTATGATTCAATATATTGTTCCATTCCACGAACCGAAACCTCTCCAGCTAAAAATTCCCTGATTCCTTCCGCAGTCCGCACAATAAGCGCACCCTGTTTTGAAAATCCTTCACATAAGCCTGTCATTGTTTCTGCTCCGCCTACGATCCTGATCTCTTTTCCTATTATAACACTATTACTGCAATATTCATCAAAAATCGAATCAATCCCATGCAAAATATACTTTCTGAAATAGCTGGTTACACTGTCGATCATCGCGGCACATAATCTGACACGGTCGATGCGCCTTCCGGTAATCATACGCAACGACACAGCCTTGTCTGCAATTTCCGGCGGAAAACGTTCCTGGTTCACATTCAGCCCCATACCGCATACAATATATTCAACCTGGTCCATATCCGAGGACATTTCCGTCAGAATTCCACACAGTTTCTTTCCGCCGAATACGACGTCGTTGGGCCATTTTATTTTTGCCTCCAACCCACAGACCTGCCTGATAGCTGAAATAACGCCCAAAGCCGCTGCAAAGGTAATCGCGGGAGCCTTTGCCGGTTCAAAACCCGGCCTGAGCAAAACGCTCATCTGGATCGCTTCCCCTATCCCCGCAGTCCAGCCACGGTTTAACCGGCCTTTTCCTTTGGTTTGTAATTCCGCAATATAGACGCTTTCATCCGGCGCGCCGTTACGCGCCATTTTTTTTGCGTATTCGTTTGTAGAATCAACTTCCTGCAGATAATGAATCCTTTCGTGATCTTCTTTGGTCCATAAATCGATATATTCCTTTTTCAGCACATCCGGCAATGCGGTAAGCCGATATCCCTTGTTGGTCTGCGCTTCGATACTGCCGCCCTCTTCCTTGATCGCCTTGATATGTTTCCAAACTGCCGCCCTTGAAACGCCCAGCGCGTCGCTGATCTGTTCTCCAGACATAAAATCGCCTGCATGGAACAATAATTCCAAAATCTCTTTTTTCATTCTTCTTCTCCACCAATCGCTCTTCTGATGTCATCATACTCAAAGCCCTTGCCCATCAACGCCCGAATCATTTTTTGCTTCGCTTTATAGGGCTCCTCATTTCTGTATTTCTGCCTCAAGCGCGCTACATAACCTGCAATCACATCATCATCCTGCGCAGTTCCTTTCACCGTCTCCTCAGCCAGCTCCCGCGGAACACCCTTTAGCATCATCTTTTGTATCGCCATCCGGCTCCCGTATTTTTGCAAAAGCTCCTGCGCGAACAGCTGCGCATAATTTGTATCGTCGATGTACCCCAGCTCCTTGAGCTTTTCAATCGCACTTTCAACGCTGCCTTCCGGTATTTCCTTTGAACGAAGCTTATCCCTCAGTTCTTTCTCTGTACGCATTTTGTGCGACAACTGATCCATTGCAATGGCAACCGCATATTTCTCGCTGTCCTGCCGCCTGATTTCTTCCATCTGAGCGTCGCTGAGCTCTATGCCGATTTTCAGGTGATGGATCAGCGCAGTATCAATATAAACGGCAAACGAAAACACTCCGTCTACAAAAATATTCAACCGCTCTTTATTTTTTACGCCCTCTTTGATATCCGTTATTTTTCCCATGTTATTATTATACTGGAAACCTTGGAAATTGAAAACCGATTTGCATTTTTTCTGTTTTTTTTGTAAAATAAGCGATATGAAACGAATTGTAAGTATCATACTTTTGTGCCTGCTGCTCATGGTTCCCATCCTGAGCGCATCCGCAGAAGATTCCACAATCAAACAGAAGGATATGGGCGACCGCGTCACAGTCGTACAGACGCGCCTGCGCGACCTTGGTTACCTCAATTACCGGCCTACCGGTAAATTCAGCGACCTCACGGTTGAAGCCGTGCGTAAATTCCAACAGCAAAACGGCATCGATCCCGACGGGCAGGTTGGCGACGATACATTTGCAGCCCTTTTTTCTACAAATGTCGTACGCGCACCGCTAAACCCTCAGATTAAAAAAGTAGCCGGCCCAAGTTATTCAGGCAAGGTTACCGCGCATGGTGAGCTTTCTTCCTGGGAGGAAATCAACCCACTTCTTCCCGTTGGCACGGAATTTTCCGTTCAGGACTATAACAGCGGCCTCACCTTTAATCTTGTGCGTACAGGCGGTGTGAACAGCGCGCAGGTTGTGACGCCCACCGCCGCAGATCACGAGGCGTATCTGCAAGCCTTTGGCGGCGCTGATACCTGGGAGCACCGCCCTGTGCTTGTCACCATTGGAGAACGTGTTTATGCGGCTTCCCTTTTTGGTATGCCCACAGGCGGCGCGGATACAACCGGCAGCGGGATGAATGGATATACGGTCCTTTACTTTAACAATAGCAAAACAGATGTGAATTCACTTTCAGATGACGAGCATATTCTCGCTATCATGAAAGCATCAGGAAAATAAAATTGAAGTTTAATAAAGCGCGGAAACTTGGAGCTTCCGCGCTTTATTTGTTTATTGCCGCTTTATCCATACGGAGACCGATCCGCCGTCTACAGAAAATTCGCCGTTTCCGTCGCCGCCGATTGTAACATCTTCTTTACCTGCATCCAATATATCGTAAAATCTATTTCCCGCAAACTTCTCTCCGACGTGCATTACCTTTACACCGCCATCACCATTGGTGAGGAGCACTGCAAGTCCGGAGTCAGGATGTGCATCATCGCCCATGCGAGTCCATCCGACGATGTTTGGATGATCGAAATAGTCAATTTGGCCGCCATAGGCGCAAAGCTCCCGCGCCTTGATGAGCGGTAAAAGCGTATCCTTCATAGGCGCTATGTTGTTATGTGGAATTCCATAATAATCTCCATAAAAAACGCACGGATAACCCTCCTGGCGCAACAGTATCATTGCATAGGCCAGCGGTTTAAACCATCTCTGCACCCACGATTCCAACGACTGTCCCGGTTGCGTATCATGATTATCGATAAAAGTAACCGCTTTAAGAGGATTTTCCCGTACAAGCGTTCGATCAAAAATCGTCCGCATATCAAATGCGCTGCCTGCGTTTGACGCATCTACAAATCGAAAATGGAGCGGTACATCAAAAAGCGATAATGCTCCCTTAGTCGTATCAATATAATTGTTGAGCGCATTTACATCGCCATTCCAGTATTCGCCAACTGCAAAAAGTTCCTCACGCGCTTCCCTGCGCAACGTGTCCAGCCAATCACTGTAGAAAGTAAAACGCATATGCTTGACCGCGTCGATCCGAAAGCCATCTACAGGCACTTCACGCAAATACCAGAGGCCCCACCGCTTCAACTCGTCAACAACTTCCTCATGGCACAGGTCGATACAGGCTCCCATCAGGTAATCAAAATTGCCAAACTCTTTGTCTACCTGATCTTCCCACCGTTTTCCGTTAAATTGAAAAATCGCACTTCGCTGGTTTTTTTCATCCCAGTCAATCGCCGCAAAATGTGTACTGTTCCATTTAAAATCCGAATATTTTTCGTTTCTTCCGGGAAACGTAAATTTTGTCCACGCGGCAATTTCTTCTTCCCCGCTTATCTGTTCACACCGGTTTTCCTGTGCAAATTCCCGTGCTGAGACCATTTCCAGCTCATCCGCACCCATTTTGTGGTCAAGCACAATATCTGCATATACTTGAATTCCAGCATTATGCAAAGCGTCTATCGCCTGTAAATATTCTTCTTTCGTGCCATATTTGGTTGCAATCGAGCCCCTCTGGTCAAATTCTCCCAGATCATAGAGATCGTATACTGCATACCCAACATCGTTTTTCCCATCGCTGCCCTTATAAGCCGGTGGGAGCCATACTGCCGTAATCCCATCATCCGCCAGCTGTTTTGCATTTTGGGCAGCCTGTTTCCACAAAATGCCGGACGGCATGTACCATTCAAAATATTGCATCATCGTGCCGTTTTTGTCCGCATCCATAAAAGCATCCTTTCCAGCTAATATCTTTTACCAGCCCCCGCCTTCTCGTGTCCGGTAAAAATTGGACATGATATTAATAAACCAAAACGGCCGTTTTTATTCTGTTTTCGTCAGTATGCCTTTTCGTAATACCATTCGTTGATGTGATAAAAAACATCATTTTGGTGCATACCGTTTATGTTTGTAAGCGTTTCATTGCAAACAGCGGAATTCATTCTGAAATAGAGCCCTATCTGCGGGACGCGTTCTACAAGGATACGCTGCAGCTCGCTGTATGCACTTTCTACCGCGTCCTCCGTAAAGGCATTTTCCGCTGTATTGATCGCGTCGGTAATCTCCTGATTGTTTACGCCGCCGTAGTTGGCGCTGCCATCACTATTGAATAAAAAGCCGAGAGACGGATTATCGTCAAGGTAAAAACTACAGAATGCAAGCTCAAAATCCCTGTTTTGCAACCTGGAATAATAATCCACCGCTTCAAGCTCCTCGATTGTCGCAACAATACCTACCCTGCCAAGCTGTTTCCTGATCATTTTGGCGGCTTCCATCCGGTAAGACATATCCCTGTCGTTCGGCACAATCAAAGTAAGGTTTAATTCGCTGCCCTCCTGCACCTCGTCCGTCCGGTAACCAGCCTCCTGCAATAATTGCCGTGCCGTTTTCAGATCGTCGTCCTGCGTATATTTCGTATCATAAGCATAAAAATCAGGCGAAATCGGCAGATTGGCAGGCACCGCATGATTCAAAAGAACCGTCGAAATTATTTCCCGCCTGTCAATCGCATAGGATATGGCCTGACGCACATTTGTGTCCTCCAGCTTGGAATTGCCAAGGTTGGGAACGATGCAATCATAATAATTTGTCATATAGTCGATTACCTGCGTTTTATTTGCAAGCTTATACTTACCGGAATACAATACATCTGTCGTAACAAAATCAAGGATACTGGTTGAAACAGCATCCAGCTTTGCCGAATTACCAGTTGTGGCCTTTGCAACAATTCTCGTAATATTCGGTTTTGTCCCCCACCAGCTCTCATTAACGTTCAGTTCCATTTCTGTTTCCGCATCAAAACTGCTTATTTTATAGGGGCCGCTCCCCACATTGTTTTGTCCTTCACACTGTACGGGAAACGCCATAAAATAAAGCGCCTCCATCCCCGGCTTTGTCATTGTAAGCTTTATCGTATGATCGTCAATTTTTTCAAATCCGCTTACCAGTGAATTATACTGTGTATATCGATTTGTTTGCGGAATATCGATTGTAGCCGAGGCGCTGGGATCCGCAGATCCGCTTTCGCTGGAGCTCGGGCTTGCACTTGCAGACGCCGAACTGCTTGGACTTGGACTTGCAGAAGGCGTATCGCCGCTTTCTCCGTTGTCTCCCTCCTCAGGCACATCAGTGGGCTGGGGTTCCGGCGTTGTTCCATCTGTCACCGGGAATTGGGTTCCCGTCAGCTCCCCAACCTTTTGAGCACTATAAATTACATCGTCAGCCGTAAGCGGAATTGTTTCATCACCGGAAACAAAAACTACGTTCTGCCGGATGTGAAAGGTATAAACCGAGCCGCTTTCGTCCACTTCCCATGATTCTATTACAGAGGCCTGCGGTTTTCCACTCCCATCAATCCTGATCGCCGGATCGTAAATAAGAGTCAGAAGGTTGATCAGATCCTCGTTTGTTGCTGCAAGCGGATCAAGAGAGGTAATTCCTTCCGGCATCGCAATAAATAAATCCCCGCCCTGCTTTTGCAGGTCGCCCTGCGCCGTTTGCGTTGCATCTGCAGAAGCATCGGCGCTGCTTTTTACAGTCACATCCCCGCTCTGTGTGGCCTGATCGCCGCCACATGCTCCCAAAAGAAGCAGGGCCGCTCCGGCAAGTAAAATACAGACAAATTTTTTACCCAAGCTGATATAGTTTTTGATATTCTTCATATGCTTTCGTTACCTTTTTAACATAATTCTCTGTTTCCGGATAGGGAATGTTTGTCAAATTTTCCCCATCGGAATATTGTGGATCGTCGAGCCATGACCTTACCTTGTTGTGACCGGCATTATACGCCGCCATCATTACCGGCAGGTTGTTATCGAACCGTTCCTTTAAAAACTGCAGATACCAGCACCCCATCTCAATGTTGGTTTCCGGATCTGTAAGATTTTTTGGATCAAGTTCTTTGTCACCCAATTTTCCTGCAATCCATTCCGCTGTTTCAGGCATGATCTGCATTAGTCCCTGTGCTCCCGCAGATGAAACCGCTGAAGCGTCAAAACCGCTTTCCGTATTGATCACTGCCGCAATAAAATAGGGATCAAGATCATACTGTGCGGCATATTTTTCGATCAAATCCTGATATTCGAGCGGATATTTTGATTTCTCCCATGACTCCGATAATTGCGTGAAACCTACAATGCCAACCACTGCCACGATAATGACGCAGACAATGATAATAATAACTTTTTTCTTTCCGCTATTCCTGCGGCTCGTTGTTCGTCCCATAGAAACTTTCTCCCACCTGTTTTTTCAGTTCCGAAAGGCTTGCGTCATTATGGATCACGACATCCGCATACCCCAGAAGCTCATCCTGCTTTCTCTGACTTCCAAGCCTGTTTTTTGCGTGTTCTTCATCAATTCCGTCACGCATTTTAATACGTTCCTTCTTATTTTCGTGTGCTGCTGTTACAAGCCAGATTTCGTCCACCCACGATTCGAGCCCCGCATCAATCAAAAGAGCACAATCCACTACTATTGTGCCGCTTGCAGAAGCCGCAACCCTTTTATCCATTTCCTCCAGAACCAAGGGATGAAGTATTTGCTCCAACCTTTTTAATTCCTGCGGATTGGCAAATACATACGCTCCCAGCTTCCGCCTGTCAAGCTTCCCGTCAGCGCCAAAAAACTGTTCTCCAAAGCCTTTTCTGACCGCGTCATAACCCGCGTTTCCCGGTTCACAGATATCATGTGATATTTTATCCGCGTCGATTACATCCGCGCCCAGCTCCATTAAAAAAGATGCAACGGTACTCTTTCCCGCACCGCTGTTTCCCATCAGTCCAATCATCCGTTTCATTTTGCCTGCGCCCACGTCTTTCCCTGCGCCACGTTCACACGCAGCGGTACACTAAGCTTTACGGCGTTTTCCATACATTCGCGCAGCATTTCCTTTATCTCGCCACACTGCTCGTCCTTTGCATAAAGTATCAGTTCATCGTGCACCTGCAAAATAAACTTTGCGTCATACTGCTTCTCTTTAAGCTGCTCCGCCACCCGGTTCATTGCAATTTTGATTATATCCGCAGCGCTCCCCTGTATCGGCGTATTGAGCGCGGCCCGTTCGCCAAACGAACGAATATTGTAGTTACCTGAGGATAGCTCCGGAATATAGCGGATGCGCCCGCAAATCGTACGAACAAAGCCGTCCTCGTGCGCCTGTGCAATGATTTCATCCATATATTTTCGAACGCCGCCGAATTCTTCAAAATATCTGGCAATATAATCCGCCGCCTGTTTTCTGCTGATTCCAAGATTGCGCGCCAGTCCGTAATCGCTGATTCCATAAACAATACCGAAATTGACTGCCTTGGCGCTGGCGCGTTCAGCCGGCGTAATATCTTCAATATCCTTTCCAAGAACCTCTGCCGCAGTCCTGGCGTGAATATCCTGTCCTTTTAAAAACGCGTCCCTGAGGTGTTTATCATCCGCTATGGCAGCCAAAATCCGCAGTTCGATCTGCGAGTAATCCGCAGAGACAATCTGATATCCTTCCGGCGCTACAAACACGCTGCGGATGTCGTTTGCCATTGCCGACTTGATTGGGATATTCTGCAGGTTTGGTTCCACGCTTGACAGCCTGCCCGTGGCAGTCGCCGTCTGTAAAAACGTGGTATGGATCATCCCGTTGCGGATAAGCGCACGAAGTCCGTCCACATATGTGCCCTTTAGCTTGGTGAGCGATCTGTACTCCATAATATACGGAATGATTTCATGTTTTTGTTCCAGCTTTTCCAGCACTTCCACGTCTGTAGAATAGCCAGTCTTCGTCTTTTTTACAACCGGCAATTTAAGTTTTTCAAATAATATTTCGGCAAGCTGCTTGGTGGAGCTGATATTAAATTCTTCTCCTGCAAGCCCGTAAATTTTAGAAGAGAGCTCCTCGATTTTTTGATTATATTCCTCTCCAAGCCTTTTCAGCTCGTCGTCGTTTACCCGGACTCCTTCCTGCTCCATGCCGTAAAGCACCCTCAAAAGCGGTTCCTCGATGTGGTACATCACTTCTTCGAGCTCATTGCGCTCAATTTCATCACGCTGACGCTGGGACAGTACGAACAGGTCCGCTGCGTTTTCCTGCAAGTCTGCACGTTTCATGATGCTTGCCATATCATACTTTGCATGAGCCGGATACAGTACCCAGGCGCCAAGCATCACATCATAAAACTCGTTGAAAAAATCACCGCCCCATTCGTGCATCAGCTTTTTTACATCATGCGCGATTACCTTCTTATCCTGCATATAAGGTTTGAGTGCCTTTAAAACGTCGTTTAAGTCATATCCCTCGTCAAGCAATGTCAGCTTTAGAGGAATCAGGTATTCCGTTTCTCCATCTACCGCAAGACGCACGCCTGCACCTGCGTCTACAAGCAACGCAAACTCAAAAATATCGTCAAGAAACCCAAGCTCTGTGGGAGCGACTGTTTTTTGTACAACCGTTTTTTCTTCTTCCTTTTTTAAATCAAAACGTTTCAGGAAGGAATTGAAACGGTATTTCTCGCTCATGGAGCGCAACCCGTCCATATCAAAGCCTGCAAAGGAAAAGGAAGCGACATCTTCCTTAAGCGGCATATCCACCTCGATTGTCGCCAGATCCTTTGAAAGGAAGGCTGATTCTTTCCCGTTCACAAGCTTTTCGTGAAGCTTATTTTTCGGCAAATCGTCAATATGCTCATACAGCTCCTCGATTGTCGGATAATCGTGCAACAGCTTCAACGCTGTTTTTTCCCCAATCCCGGCAATCCCCGGTATATTATCGGAAGCGTCCCCCATGAGCGCCTTCAAATCAGTGATTTGTGCAGGCGTAATGCCCATTTCTTCAAACAGCGTTTCCCTTGTCATCAGCTTTGTTTCGCTCACGCCCTTTTTGGTCAGCACAACATTTACATGACCGTCAATGAGCTGCAGCTGGTCCTTATCCGCTGTAAAAATATATGTTTCCATATTTGCGCTTTCAGCTTCTTTGGAAAGCGCGCCAATGATATCATCAGCTTCATATCCCGCCTGCTCGGCATAATGTATCCCCACCTCGCTAAGCGCATCCTGAAGCATTGGTATCTGGTCTAAAAGCTCTTCCGGCGTTTTCCGCCTGCCTGCTTTATATTCAGCATATTTTTCATGCCGGAATGTTTTTTCCTTCCGGTCAAACGCAACGGCAATATGTGTTGGCTGATATTCCTCTACCACGCGAAACAACATTATAAAAAAGCCATACACAGCATTGGTCGGCCTGCCGTCCTTGTCCTGCATGGTTGTGGGCAGTGCCCAATACGCTCTGAAAACAAGACTGTTTCCATCGATAGCCAACAATTTTTCTGCCATAAAGTCCTCCTGTAACGCGGCGCCTTGCGCCATACGTCCTTCTCCTGAAACCGGCGACAAGCGGTTTGTTTACCAATTTTATCCGGTCATTCATTTTACCATGATATCAGCCTAAAATCAAACCGGAGCCTGCATATTCCCCATCGGCCATTTCAGGAAATAATGAGTGCAAACAATACCGTAAGGATTCCTGAAATTCCAATCGCAAGTCCGCTCATCGCGCCCTCAACCTCGCCAATCTCAATCGCCTTTGCCGTTCCAAGGGCATGGCTGCTTGTACCAATGGCAACGCCTGCCGCTATTGGATTTTTGACACGAAAGAGCTTGATCATGACCGGAGCGAGAATAGCCCCGATGATGCCGGTAATAATGACAGCCGCTACAGTGATCGACGGTTCTCCCCCAAGCCTGATCGAAACATCCATTGCAATCGGCGTAGTCACTGATTTGGGAATAAGCGAGCTCACCATCACCTGATCTACGCCAAACAGTCTGCAAAGGCCGTACACACTGCCCATAGAGGCAAGCGAGCCAACCGCCGCCCCAATAATAATCGGCAGAAAATTACGCTTCAGCAGCCATAGCTGCCGGTAAATCGAAAGCGCAAGGGCTGCAGTTGCAGGAATCAAAAAGAAGCCGATAAAATCTCCACCCCGGTTAAAATCCTCAAGCGGAATATGAAATACCGTCAAGACGACAATCACAAGCGCCATAGAGATCAAAAGCGGGTTGGCAACCGGCGATTTGGTTTTTTGGTTAATCCACCACCCAACCGCATAGGTTCCAATACACAGCACGACGCCAAAAAATGGAGAAGCTACAAAATCATTCATGTTTATATTTCTCCTTAACCTTTTTTTGTATCGCCATAACGCCCTTGACCGTATAGACCGTTACCAGAAACGTAATAATCGTCGTAATAAAACAAATCAGGAGAAACGGGACGAGGTAATTTTTTAACAGGTCAAACTGCTCCATGATTGCTACTCCTGCCGGTATAAAGAAAAAGGCCATGTTTTTCAGTAAAAAATTACCAAAATGCTCGATATGCCTTGGTTTGATCCATTTCAAAAGCAATAAAACAAACAATAACACCATGCTTAATACGCTCGTTGGAATTGGAATCACTTTAGAAAGCAATTCGCCCAACAGACAAACGCCAAACACGATTCCTGCCTGAAATAAGTATTTCATAACCGTCCTTTCCATCCTGCAAAAAATTTCATACATACGGATTATAAACCTGTTCTTTTACCAGAACAACCTTTCCGGCGAAATAATACAAATTGTGCCGAAAATATAAAATAAAAAACGCTCCCTATATTGGAAGCGCTTTGCTAATTCCTGTCGCTTTTCAACATGTTTTCCATTGCCTCACGGTCATTGCCGGCCATGATGTAATAACCTGCGCGTGTAGAGCTATCCGCCGCCTTGTTCAAATTTTCCTCATGCAGAGGGCTTTTTTCCACAACAATTTCAGGAAAATCCCTTTCGAACGACTGCATGTTCCGGATGTCGTCCGGTTCAAGTAAAAAACGTATCGCAGCCGTTTTATAGTGCGCATGGCGTTCTAAGGAAATTGGTATTCCTGCTGCGGCTTCAACTACCATTTTTGTAAAATCGTATCCTGTTGAGAGCGGCACTAAATGCGATCCGATACAATCCCCGCCCATACGCGCTCCAATTTCAATGATGACCGGTTCATTTTTGGGTGATATCCGGAATTCTGTATGGCTGGCTCCCACTGTGACACCAAGGGCATCCAAACTCGCAAAAACCGTCTCTTTTATTTTTTGCAACATACTGTCTTCAATACCGGAAGGCTCAATGTGCCCGGTTTCAATAAAATGGGGGGCATTGGTGGTATATTTCTTCGTCAGTGCCAGAAGGTGGTGTACGCCATCCTGTGAAATACATTCACAACTGTATTCATCGCCTTCAATAAACTCTTCTACAATCGCGGCCTTTGCAAAGGAACAATCAATCGCACGCTTCACCGCTTCGGCAGCCTCGCTTTCTTCCCACACCTTTGTGATTCCCCTGCTGCCGGAACGGTCTGTAGGCTTAACAATAAGCGGATAAGACATCCCCTCCAATTTCAAAGCGCCCTGTTGCCCGCTGACCTGTGCAAACTCCGGCGTTAAAATTCCTGCTGCGCGAAATGCCTTACGCATCTTAAATTTATCGGTGGAGCACTGGATGCAGGCTTCGCTGTTATGCGGCAGTCCAAGGCGCTGCGCAATATACCCTACGGTAAGGGTGGCGAGATCTGAAGCGATCGACACAACCGCATCCGGCTTGATCTGTTCACATTCCCGCAGTATCACTTCCTTCTCCGTAATACTCACAGGATAAAAATAATCCGCTGTGCGCTCTCCTATATCCCCGCATTTCCATGCGAAGACATGCGTTTCATAACCAAGCTTCTTTGCCTTCTCGATCAGCGGGTTCTGGAATTCCCCCGCTCCGATAATTACAATTTTTTTCACTGCGCTTCCTCTTTATGCCTGAAATACTCGTGAATCGTTGAGACTACATAATCGATATCGTTGCGTGATAATTGGTAGTACATCGGTAACCTGAGCAGCCGTTCGCTTTCCGCCGTTGTATAGCGATCCTCACCATGGAACCTGCCAAACCGCTTTCCTGCCGGAGAAGTGTGCAGCGGAATATAGTGGAACGCCGTTTCAATATAGCGGCTTTTCAAAAACGAAGCGATATCCGTACGCTCTTCGAGATTCCTTGCTTTAATATAGAACATATGGGCGTTATGGCCGCACCCTTCCGGCACAACCGGAAGCTCTAGCAAGCCCTGTTCCTTTAGGTCTGAAAGCCCGCTGTAGTAACGTTCCCAGCTTGCCATCCTGTCGTCAAAAATCTGATCTGCAATTTTAAGCTGGCCCAAAAGATACGCAGCGTTCAGATCGCTTGGCAGGTAAGACGATCCGCAGTCTACCCATGTGTATTTATCGATCTGTCCACGAAAAAATTTACTGCGGTTCGTTCCCTTTTCCCGAATGATTTCAGCGCGTTCCGTATACCTGGCTCCGTGGAACAGGAGCGCCCCGCCTTCGCCCATGCTGTAATTTTTTGTCTCATGAAAACTGAAGCAGCCAAAATGGCCCAGTGTACCAAGCGCCTTTCCATGATAAAAGGATTTTATTCCCTGCGCTGCGTCCTCAATTACTTTCAGGTCATACTTTTTCGCAATTTCGAGTATCTGATCCATTTCACACGAAACGCCCGCATAATGAACGGGAACGATCGCCTTTGTTTTCTCAGTAATTGCGTCCTCAATCAAATTTTCATCGATATTCATTGTATCCGGCCGTATATCCACGAATACGATCTTTGCGCCGCGCATGACAAACGCATCCGCCGTGGATACGAAAGTATAGGACGGCATGATAATTTCATCACCCGGTTCAATATTGCAGAGCAGCGCCGCCATTTCCAGTGCATGCGTGCATGACGTGGTCAGGAAAGCGTTTGAAATGGAACAATTTAATTTCAGCCATTGACTGCACTTTTGCGTAAACTCGCCGTCTCCGCAAATCTGGTGGTTTGCAATAGCCTTCTGTATATATTTCATGCTTTTCGGTCCGCATGGCGGAATATTAAAATCAATCATGTTTACTCCTTTTGATCATATATATGCAGGCAGGTATGTCCCAACAAACACATATGCTGTAATCAGTATCATTCCCACACAAAAACAAACCGCTGCATTTCTTTGCGCTTTTTGTTTTCGTATTATTTTTTCGCTCAATGTTTTCAGTCCAAGTGTTACGAACGCCATAAATGGTAGCAGCATAGACAGGACATATCTGCCCTGCGGCTGAAAATCGCTTGTGTAAGAATAGTATATGCTCAGCGCAACCGGTATTGCCATTGTCAGCAGCATACAAATACCAAGCAGCCATTTCTTAGCTTTATCTCTTTCTCCTTTACTCCTGACAAACGCAACGAAGCGCATGAGCATTCCAATAAATCCCAAAACGAAAATAATTCCATAAACAACGTAAATCCAATATGGAATCCACATATCCATCGATCCAAAACAGCCGATTGCGCTGCAAAAGGTCAACAGAAGCCATTTCATGCTGATCAGCATACTAGGAACAGAAATTCCCTGTTGTTGAACCGTCTGTACGTTGGATGGCTTGAGATCGTCGACCGCATACAGCTCTTTATAATGTTCTGTTATATTCAGCCCCAGAAAATCACCGTCGTAAATAATATAACTGCGGATAAACCACCACGCGGCAATCGCAACAAAGATGCCCGCAATCACGTATATTTTAATACGAAATTTCCGGTTCCGCCAATGCTCCCTGTCGATGATGAGCGCTGAAAAGAAAAACAAAATAACACTCGTAAGAAGCCATGCGTAGGCATTATAGTAAGACATCGCGCACAGGCCCATTCCAATACCAAGCATCACACAGCTTTTTACCGGCCAGTTTTCCTGCAGCCCAATAATCCACGCATAAAAAATGATCGAGCTTGCAAAAATAGCGAAGCAATCGTTATTCACATAGCTCCCAAGAAAAATAAATTGCGGCAGCGCGGCAATCAGTATTACAAATACCCAGCGGTGTACGCCGCGGAATATTCTTTGCGAAATCTTAATCGCAAACCAAACCGTAGTTGTCGCGCTTAATACATTTACCATTCTGGCCGCCATTAGAAGCGCAAATCCATCTATCGTAAAAGCGCTCGTAATCTTCATAAAACCCGCGCCAATGATCTGCGCAAGATACGGCGCAAAGCCATACGATATTCCCCACAGCGGATCTCTGACCGCCGGATCTGCCCCATGGGGCAAGTAACCGTTTTGATAAATAAAAGCGGGGATTTGATACCGCATTCCTTCATCCGGCGCAACATTCGGCGGCAACAAAAGGCTCCATATATAATAACAAATAAATATTACAAGAATCAGCAGGATGTGCTCCTGCTTCACAAACTCCCATACCGACCTTTTATCAGTCTTTATTTTCGTCATTTTTCCGAACCTTTTCTATGATAAATACAGGCCGTTTTCTCGCCGCTTCAAAAGCGCGCCAAATGTAACCTCCGAGAATTCCGGCTGTAATCATCAGAATTCCAAACAATAAAAAGAGCACAAGCATGATAATGGCAAACTGCCCCGGCTGCTGGGCGGTTACCGCATTGTAAACCAGATAGCATACAAGCCACACAAGCGATACGGCGAATGAGATGCTTCCTGTAATCCAAACCAACTTGATCGGAAAGGAAGAAAAGCCCAGCAAAGAATCCACCGCAAGTTTTGTTTTTTTGGAAAAACTCCACATTGATTTGCCTGCCGTCCGTTCAAGCCGTGTATATGGAACCTGCCCTGTCTTAAAACCACTCCACAAAATTTGGCCCATGAGCGAGGTATTGAGTTCGTCCATAGACACAAGGACATCGATCACCTTCCGGTCAATGAGAAAGCTGTCAAAGCCTCCGTCCGGCATATTATGCAGGGCAACCTTGCGCATCATGCAGGCATACCGTTTCGATAAAAATTTCTGCAGAGCAGGCTCGTTCCTGTCCTGCCTTACCGCAAGCACAACGTCGTCGCCTTCCCCGTATTTTTCAAGCATTGCCAGAATCAGCTCCGCAGGCTCCTGTGCATCTGCCGACTTTTTGACGGCACAATCACCGCTGCACACATTAAGCCCCGCCAGAAGCGCCGCGTGCTCCCCAAAGTTACGGGATAACTTAACAAGTATAATATGTGGATTATCTCTGGCAAATTTTTCCATCAGGGTATAAGATCCGTCTCCAGAGCCGTCGTCCACCATGATAATTTCATACTCGTAATCCCGCTGCGCCAGTTGATCCAGTACTTTTTCTTTCAGTTCCGCATACATGGCGTCCAGATTTTCTTCATTAAAATAAATTGGTATAATAATCGATAATTTCTTCATATAATAAGGCTTTTTTGTTTCATGCAACTTAAGAAGCTCTCCGCCCTTCCTTGTAAAAATTTCTGATGTCCATAAGATAAAACCAACCATTTTTTGTAAAACAGCTATTTTTCACACGCGTTTAACGATATCACATACCCGGCATATGATCAATTTAATTTTACTGCATTTCCCCCAAAAAATATGGTTGCTCTCCCCTTTTTAAGAAAAATTTAACATTTGTTTTCACAATCTCTAATTTTCCATCAAACATTGACTTTTTTCGCAATTTTATTTATTGTTAAATTGTATTGTTTATGACATTTTATTTTGTCATAATGTATTATATGATACACTTGTATCTGAAATGTATCTATGATTGCGGAAGATTACTATTTTCTGCAAATAATAAAAAAATTTTACGGAGGAACACTACAAATGGCTGAAATTTGGACAATGGGCGAGGTTCTCGTAGAGATCATGCGTCCTGAAATTGACCAGAACTTTTATGATCCCGCTGAATTTTTGGGCCCTTATCCCAGCGGCGCGCCTGCAATCTTTATTGATACGGCGGCAAGGCTTGGGCACTCGACCGGCATTATCAGCAAAGTCGGCCCTGATGATTTTGGAAGGTGCATTATAGACAGATTGCGTTCACACGACGTGAATTGCGACCTGATTGGAGTTGATGATGAATTGGCAACCGCCGTTGCCTTCAACACGAATTTCAGCGACGGAGGACGCCAGTTTATTTATCATTTGTCTCCCGTTATAAAAACGAAAGCGCCTTCGGCTATCCCGGGCGGGGCTCCAAAGTATTTCCATTTGATGGGAACCGCTGTGAGCTATGACGAGAATTTTACCAAAGAGGTGCTGAAAACTGTAGATCTTTTCCTGAAAAACGGGGCAAAATTATCGCTTGATCCAAATATCCGTCCTGAAATGCTGCGCAGCCGGGCAGCTTCCGCGGTGCTTAAGCCGATCATAGATAACTGTTCTGTCCTGTTCCCCGGCGAAGAAGAGCTCCAGATTATAGCTCAGGAGCAAGATCTTGATCTGGCAGTCAAAAAAATGTTTGAAAACGAAAAACTGGAAATTCTTGCATTAAAACGCGGATCACGCGGCTGCACCGTATATTCACGCGATGAAGCGCCATTTGATTTCGGCGTTTATAAAATCTCGCCGGTTGATCCGACCGGCGCCGGAGATTCATTTGACGCTGGATTTATATGCTCGCTGCTCGAAGGAAAGCCGTTGCTTGAGTGCGCAAAGGTTGCTTCCGCTGCTGCGGCGCTTAATACAAGCGCATTTGGTCCTATGGAGGGAAATATCTCCATCGAGACCGTACGCGATATGATCCAGTCCAACCCAACGACAAATTAAGTTACGGAATACATTATTTCGGGAAAGAGGAACAATATGCCACTGGTAACATCAAAGGAATTAATGCTCGACGCCCAAAAAAACGGTTACGCCGTAGGCGCGTTTAATGTTGAAAATATGGAAATGGGCCAGGCAATCGTTGCTGCCGCCGAGGAGCTGCATGCTCCCGTTATTTTGCAGACTACTCCCTCAACCGTACGCTATGCAAGCCTTGATATGTATCGCGCTATCGTCGCTACGCTTGCGGCAAAAGCCGCTGTGCCGGTTGTAATTCATCTGGATCACGGAGACAGCTACGATCTTGCCGTAGGTGCGCTTGAAGCGGGCTATACTTCCGTCATGATTGACGGTTCCCACGAAGGCTTTGAAGAAAATATTGCGCTTACCAAAAGCGTTGTCGAACAGGCAAAGCTCAAAAATATCCCCGTGGAAGCAGAGCTTGGCAAAGTCGGTGGAAAAGAAGACGATCTTGACGGCGGAAGCGGCGGATATACGGATCCAATGGAGGCAAAGGAATTTGCAGAGCGCACAGGCATCGCTTCCCTTGCCGTGGCAATCGGAACAGCGCATGGAATTTACTCCGGAACGCCCGTCCTTGATGTAGATCGCCTGAAGGCGATTGAAAAAGTAGTAGATATTCCGCTCGTCCTGCACGGCGCGTCCGGTTTGCTTGACAAGGATATCATCGAATGCGTGAAGGCCGGCATCTGCAAGGTAAACTTCGCTACCGAGCTTCGCATTGCCTACAGCAATGGCGTAAAGCAGGTTATCAGGGATACGCCTGATGTATTTGATCCCAAAAAGTACGGCAAGGTCGGCCGCGAATATGTGGTGGAAGCTGTGAAGGCCCGTATCCTCGTTTGCGGATGCGACGGCAAAGCATGAACCCCCTTGTTGATTACAAAAAAGCTGCGAACAAATTCGCAGCTTTTTATTTTTTGTTAATCTTCTACCGACTGCAACTAATTTTTGTCATGCAGCTTATGAGCCCCACGGACAAATGCAGCAGGTTTTTAAACATAACATTGCACGCACTATACTTTTTCTACCAGCCGTTTGACCTGATCGTATACCCAGTCTCTCTGCTTACATTCGTACGGCAGCTGGTTCCAATATTTATCCACCATAGAATAGAACGCATTGACACTGGAAAATTCATTTGTCATCACACGTACGCTCGCGTCGTCCGACGGATAGAAATAAGCAACCGTATTTTCCTTTGTCCATAGATTCAGATTTGGTATAAAGGAAGTATTCCCAAACGGGCGCACCGCGATCTCCACGTTAGGATTTTCTTTGACTGCAAGAAAAAACGCCCTTAAGTCCCGCGCGATACATTTGCTGTCAATCCGTATCGGTCTTCCAAGAAGAGAAGCGAATACAGGCGCGTCAACCGTATCGGTTGTGATCAGTTCCTGAATATGGTCCATACTGAATATGACGCGCGTCATACTTTTTTCTGTTAAAAAACGCTTATTGCTGGCCATACAATTTTTGTAAAACCGCATGATTTTACGTTCTTCCGACGAGTTTAGCTCGTAGTTGAAAATAACCTGTTCAATCGTTTCCTTACTGTAAGTCAAAAATGGCGAAGAATCCACAATAACATACTGGTTCATGTCTTTTTTAAGATATTCCGCTATTTCATCTTTTTTAAAATCTTCACACAGGTCTTTATCCTGCATATGGCTCATCAGCGGTTCGAATTTTTGGAGATGCTGTTCCAAAAAATGGTCAAACTGCGTTACTGTCATTGGATCGTCATAAACCGCGCTATATAAATTAGCTCTCACATTATCATGATTTGCGCCGATCATAACATATTTTCCCTTAATTCCATAAACATATTCGTAAAAAGGAATATCCGTATCATACGTGTAATATGCCTGAGACTTCGGCGACAGAAAAACCGGCAGCCAATACTCGAACATATTTTCAATTTGCTCGGCAGGCCGGTTCATATACAACATTGTAATAATCTCGTCGCCCCGCTTTGCAGCGTTAATAAACTGCCGCTGAGACATAGGCGCCTCTTTGGATTTCGTATAAAAAATGTGTGAATCGGCATCATAGCCCCACAGGATATCACCCGGCGGAAGAGAATTTGCGATACTTAAAATATGCTGAAGCGCGTCTTTCTTTCCGGACGGCCCTTTATATATTTTATAGGCCGCGCTATAAAGACAATTTCCGTTGTCTTCCTCGACATACTTTTTCTTAAAATCTTTGGAAACAAGCCATGCCGATACTCCCTTTTTCAGTGTCTCGCGTTCTTCCACCTTTGAATGGTTGATTGATGAAAAAAAACGTTCCAGCGTTTGGATTCCCTGCTCCTCATTGATATCAAGAATTGCCTCCACAACATCCTCAAAATATGCCGATTTCATGTTCAATTCAGCACGTCCGTTTTTCCAACGGCTGATGATCGTCCTGTCAACATGTACCATTTTTGCAAGTTGTGTCCCCTGGATATAAAGCATATCCATTAAATATGCAAGCGGCGTAACAGACTGTTTTGGCATCCCTATTCCTCTTTTCAAATGATATCTTTTGAGTTTTGATAATCTTTATGAATAAACTCTAATTTTAATTATAAACATTTCGTGAATATTTTAATCATAATTTAAGTGGAACAAAACTATTTTGTTGCAGAGTAATTGATTCCCGCCTTGCGCGCCTGTGAGTGCTGAAACCGTTTGCGAATGACATACCTTTTTCCGTCTTTTTTGAAATGCGTGCCCGTCTGCTTAAACCAAAAGGATATATTGCGCTTTCTGCATTCACGTTCTATCTCCAAAATCCAGTCAAATTCACAGATCCTCGCATAATAACCGGATTCGCCTCCCGCAACCACCATCTCAATTTGCCCGCTCAAAAACGGCGTCAAATCTATTCTTTCCAGGATCGGTTCGCAGATAATAATCTTGTGACGGATTGGCGTTTTTAGAAAAATGGGAATACGGTAATTTGCCTGTTCCTGATTCTCTACAGTACAACCTATTTTTACGTTAGGATAGCCCTCGCCCCAATCAGGCGGGAGCTTTTCATAAAACCTGTGAATGCGCTTAGTAATGATCAAAAAGCTCAAATCCTGTCTCTGCCTGATCATGCTCCAGGCTTCCGTTCTCCATTCATCGGCCTCCTCCAGAAAAAAATCCGAAGTGCCGCAGGTGAATACATCGCCCTTTTGCTGCAAACGAAAATTGCCGTCCCTTTTCTTTTTCAGGGGCAGGTCAAACATTGTCGTACGATATACAGTATCGGGATCTTTCCCTATGGATTCATCCCTGCGGTGCATATAGCAATTTTTACATCCCGGACTTATTTTATGGCATCCATGCCACGGATTCCACGCTTTCATCAATTCCTGCTCATTCGCTCTTCCGCCTGTTCCAGTGAAGCGTAGCCATATTCCCTCGCCATATTTTTCAAAATATCCAGATTCATGTTCTTTCCCTGCTCTAACAGGTGTTCCTGAAACCGCCGGTACTTTTTGAGCGTCTCGATGGAGTAAGTAGAAAGCTCTCCGCGCAGGTATGTCTCGAACGAGGTATCATATTTTTCGTCCTCACTGGAGTGGATGGGCCTGCCCCCGCCTACGAGCATGGGATATTCCGGCGCGAGCTGTTCCAGCCACTTTACATGCTCAGGTACGATCGCTTCAATCAATCTCTTTTTATCCTCCGTTATGTCTGGAAGCCGATCCCTGATTTGTTCAAATTCATCAGGAGACGTATATTCCATCATAAACGCGTATTTTTCACTCAGAAGATTCCTGCCGTTTTCCTGCGCGGTTTTAAGATCGTTCAGGTAACTTTCCAGTGTTTCGGCATTCCACGCTTCCAGTTGGCTTTTCCGCATAATGCGGAAGGTATCGTAATCATCCTGACAGGAAGCCCTTCCTGAAATATTCTCAACCGCGTCAAACATAGTCCATTCAATCGAAATAATTTTTTCGATCACTGCTTTTTTCTCCATTGTATCTCCTATTCCGCCATGATATGCAGCTTGCTGAGCATATCGTCTTTAATTCGGCAAAGCACGCTTTCCCCCTGCGCAAGTAAAAAGTCGTCATTGCTGTCCGATAGCCCCTGCTTTCGGAGTTCTTCCGCGACATCCCGGCATATATTCTCAACAATATTTGTTTTTTGTGTTGCGCTTTTCCCTTCTTCGCACAACTCTGACAATAGGCCGTACACGCAATTCAGTATGGATAACTCCCTCATCCCCCGATGGGCCCATTTATAGTATGGAACATATTTTTTATTCAGCAAATAGACCATGGAACATGCTGCTTTGATAAATTCTGAAAGCGCGCATTGCGCGGCAACCGCTTCCCCGCGTTTTATACAGCGCGCATAATTATACTGCCCTGACTGTGCCATCACCGCGGCGCGCGCCGCAATTTTTTTCAGCCTGATATCCTCAGGATAATAATCAAGTAAAAGCTCCCTGCGTTTTGAAAACTCCCCAAGGTCATCCCTGAAAATACGTCCGTTTGTCGCAACCGCTAAAAATTCCTCGGGTATCCTTCGCCATTCTGCAATCGTTTCCGGCGCCTTCTTTAACCCCGTATAGTTAAAATAGAATACAGAAGTACGCAGCGCACCGATTCGATGTTCTGCGTATTTTTCTTCAACCCTGCCTGCGAATCCCCCAAAGCACTGTGGGAGCGCACGGTATTCCCGCTCCAGCGCAAGGCCTGTCTCCTCGTAATCTTCATCCGTGAGCCACATACAAAAAGAAGGCCCCCAATCGTGATCCCGCGAATATTCGTCATCAAAACCGAAGCACTCCGAACCCTCTCCCACGAGTCCGCAGGCAATCCGGTTTTCATATGCAGAAAATTTTTGGCGGATCATCTCTGCGCCATATGTCTCATAATACTTCTGTGCAAGCTCAAGCCCCTTCATTTTTCTTTCTGCCCCGTCTTTTTTCCAAGCGCGTTCATCTCTTCAGCAGCACGTCGTACAACCTCATGTCCTTCTCCATATATCTTTAGATATACGTCATGCGCTTCGCGCATATACGGCATCGCTTTTTCATATTCGCCAATCGTTTCATAAACCTTTTTGATATTTTCGCAGGTAATGGCGTATTCCACATTTTTCTGGAAAAACGCCTGCACCTTCTCCAGTGTTTGCAGATAGTATTTCAATGCCTCGTTATAATTTCCTGCGCTGTATTCAAGGGCCGCTATCGTATTGAGCACAGCCGGATAGTGGAAACTGTCTTCGGGCATCAAACGCAGCGATTCATCAATGGCAGAACGCGCTTCATCCGGTTCGCCCTTTTGCAGCAGCAGTGTCGCAAGGTTGGAATAACCTGTGGCAAGTTCTTCCACGGCGTCCGGAATCTCTTTCATCGCTTCAATCGCCTGCTGTAAATAGTCGATTGCTTTATCGTATTCTTTTGTGGACTGGAACAGCAATGAAACGTTATTCAGAACGCTTGCATACTCGTAATTCTGTTTTCCAATCGTACCCTCATAGATGGTTTTTGCCTTCATAAAAAGCTTCAGTGCCTTTTCATAGTCGCCTTTGAGCCGGTAAGTGCCAGCCATATTATTTGTATTTGTGGCATACTCCGGCGTGTTTTCTCCCAGATATGTGATGATCATATTTTCAGCCGCCATAAACGCTTCAATCGACGCTTCATATTTACTTGCTCCGCGATAAAAAGCCCCAAGCTCACTCATGCAGGCAAGATAAGTCTCATTGAATTTGCCGCAGCATGGACAGGTGGCGCTTGCATTTTGAAGCAAAAAGCGTTCTACCTTTTCCTGATCGCCCTGCACATAGAGCTCGTCGAGCTCCTTATAAAAATCTTTTAGCACTGTACTGCACCTCGCGTTTTTCTTTCCATTATACTAGGCCTTCCACGATGCGTAAATCACAATCTTGCTTTTTTCAGGAAATAATCATATTGCATTTGACAAAAGAAAAACATCCATCTTCAGATGGATGTTTCTATTGGTACCGAAGGTGGGAAAGCTCGTCGCGCCCTTGCGGGCTTGCATCGCAGGAACCCAAGGTGGGTTCGATTCCCGTACGATAGAAAAAAAGAAAAGCCTATGCTGCCGCATGAACTTTTCTTTTTGGTGCCGCTGATACAAAATAGATGCAGCTAAAAACGGGGCCCCGTGCGAGCCCAGCGAAGCGGTCGCGTGGGGAAAAGGAGCGGCAGCGGAGCATGAAAAAGCCCTCGCTTTTGCGAGGGCTTTGGAATCGCGGAACTTGCCGCGACGTGGTGCCGAAGGTGGGAATCGAACCCACACGGTATCACTACCACAGGATTTTGAGTCCAGCGCGTCTGCCAGTTCCACCACTTCGGCTCAAATTACCGACTCAAAAATGATAGCATAACCGGCAGAAAAAGTCAATGAAACAATGCCTCCTCTTTGTAAAAGCTTAAGCTGTCTTTCACGCTGCGTTCATGTATACTTCACACGTAAGGCTTACACTGACTCCAGATTTATTTTTTGATTGACAAACAAATATCCAGGAGGAACTCATGAACAAAAAAAGGCAAAAATCAAAAAAGAAAAAATGGATTATTATAAGTGCGGTTACGGCAGCAGTCGTATTGCTTGCCGTTTTTTTACTGCCGCAATTTATGCGTGGAAACACACAGGCAGCGGGCGCTTTGACGAAAACCGCTACCGTATCTACAGGTACGATCGAAACCACCGTTGTAGGCTCCGGCAATTTGGAATCAAGCACTACAACCGACGTCAAAATTCCTGCGGGTGTCACAGTGGATTCTGTATTGGTTGAGGCCGGAGACACTGTAAAGGCCGGCGATACGTTAGCAACGCTTGAACCAGCCTCCCTGCAAAGTGCTGTTTTAAGCGCGCAGGAAAAGCTTTCCTCCATCGACTCTGAAATCAGCAGCACAAAAGACGATACGGAATCGAAATATATTACCTCTTCCGTCAGCGGGCGCGTCAAACAAATTTACGCATCTGAAAACACAAGCACCTATGACGTCATTACCCAAAACGGATCGCTCCTCGTGCTCTCAATCGACGGGAAAATGAAGACGACCTTTACCCCTGCCACAACAGAAGGTGTCTCCTATGGGGACAGCGTAACAGTTACACTGTCTGACGGCAGCACAGTAACCGGAACCGTTTCTGTGCTTTCCAGCTCTTCGTGCACGGTCACATTGACCGATAACGGTCCTTCTCTTGGCGATACCGTCAGCATCTCGTCCGAGGACGGCACGGTACTTGGCAGCGGAACGCTTGAAATCAACACTCCACTCGAAATCCTCGGAGGCAGCGGCGTGGTGAGCAGCGTTGACGTTTCCCTGAATGAAAGCGTCAGCAGTGGCGATACGTTGATCACGCTGCAGGAAGCCGCCGCATCTGCGGAATATGAATCCCTTCTGGCGGAACGGGTTCAATATGAAGAATTGCTTCGCCTGTTGGTCAAATACTCCGCGACAAACAGCATTGTTGCAGATATTGACGGCAGCATAAGCGCGGTCTCTATTTCCGGCAGTACTTCAACCGATTCCTCCTCTTCCGGTTCATCTTCACAGTCGGCCGCAACCGGCGCACAGGCGATGAAAACCTCGTCGCTCCTTTCGACCGATCAGGATGAAACGAATGATGTTTCGCTTCTTTCGGCTGCAGCAGAAGATAGCAGCGATAGTATTATGCTTCTCGCGGATACACAGGTAACGTCTGTAATGCCGATCAGTGGCGTCGTAGAAATCTTTATCAACAATCCGGTTGAGCAAAATACGCCGCAGACGACGATTATGCCGGGCGTTGGCTACACCGGAAAAATCACATGGACGCCTTCTGAGCCAAAGTTTTCATCCGGCACAGCCTATACGGCAACCGTAACATTGACGGCAACCTCCGGCTACCACTTTGAGAACGACGCGCAGGTAAACGTTTCCGGCGCGCAGGTGCAAAATATTGTGGTCAGCGGTGAATCGGAAGGAAACACACTGACATTTGACGCGGTATTCCCTGCTACGGCAGAAGGTACCCAGACAGAAAATTCCGTCGAGGCTCCGTCTGCTGCTTCTGGCACGGAAACATCCGGTTCTGGATCTATGCCGGGCGGTAACACCGGCAGCTCAGGAATGTCGGCCTCCAGCTCAGGCTCTTCCTCGTCGGTTGCCGCAACATCGGCTGCAACGTCCTCTTCCACCAGTGACAGTGATGATTCCCTCACCTCAACAGCCTTTACGATATCGACAGGAACCGCAGACACGCTTTCCGTCGATATCGACGAACTCGATATACTGAGCATTGAGGATGGCCAGACGGCAACCGTTGTACTGGATGCTCTTCCAGATCAGGTTTTTGAGGGTACTGTGACCAAAATATCAGATGCGGGAACGGCGCAATCCGGCGTTACTACTTACCCCGTCACTATCACGCTGGCAGATACGGGAGCTTCCGGAATCAAAGCCGGGATGAACGCAACTGCCACGATTTCGATTGCTACCAGCGAAAACGTGCTTCTGATTCCTCTTGACGCACTGCAGGAATCCGCAGAGGGACAGTTTGTTTACATCGCGGGCGGCACCAGTGAAGAAGGCCTCCTCGGAGAACGCCGCACTGTAGAAACGGGACTTTCCGACGGTACCAATGTCGAAATTACATCCGGCCTCTCGGAAGGAGAGCAGGTCGTTTATACAGACACATCCTCCACCGAATCTTCAGTGAATACCATGTTCCAGGGAGGCATGGGCGGCGGTATGCCCGGGGGCAGCTCGGATATGGGCAGCGCAATGGGAGAACCGCCGAGCGGCGGCAACGGTGGTGGCCCGGGTAGCGCTCCCGGCAACTGAAAGGAGACGACAGTATGATTCAAATGAAAGACGTTTCAAAAATATATACAATAGGAAATGAAGAGCTGTACGCCCTGGATAAGGCATCGCTTACTATAAACGACGGTGAATTTGTAGCAATCATCGGTCCATCAGGCAGTGGAAAATCTACTTTGATGAACATCATCGGCTGTCTTGACGTTGCGGACGACGGAGAATATATTCTGGACGGTCAGCCAATCGACGACTATACGGAGGACGAACTGACGCGTATTCGCAACTTTAAGATAGGATTTGTTTTCCAGAACTTTAACCTGTTGACCAAAAACAACGCCCTTGAAAACGTCGAGCTTCCGCTACTTTACCAGGGAGTACCACGAAAAGAGGCCAGAAGGCGTGCAATAGAGGCACTGGACCGCATGGGCCTTTCAGAACGTATTTACCACAAGCCAACGGAGCTTTCCGGCGGGCAACAGCAGCGGGTTGCAATCGCCCGTGCGCTTGTTACTTCTCCTTCCCTCATCCTGGCGGATGAACCGACGGGAAACCTGGACCACAAAACCGGTGTGGAAATACTGCAGCTTTTTTCGAAGCTGCATGCAAATGGAAATACCATCGTACTGATTACGCATGATGATGCAATCGCACGGCAGGCGCAGCGGCGCATTCGCATCTTAGACGGCAAAGTAATGGAGGATCATGACGTATGTTGTTAGAATCCTTCCGCATGGCATTTTCATCCGTATGGGCCAGCAAAATGCGCTCTTTCCTCACGATGCTGGGTATCATTATCGGAATTATGGCCGTTGTGGTACTGGTATCAATCGTGAGCAGTACCACAAGCTCGGTGACCGATACGCTTCAAACGCTTGGCGCAGATAAATTGTCTGTTTCCATCACCAACACGCGTTACCAGCCGATGACACTAAGCGACGTCGCCGCCCTACCGGAGGAATATGACAGCATATCCCTTGCCGCGCCTTCCCTGACGCAAAGCGCAACGCTAAAAGCAGGCGACACCTCAACAACCGCATCTGTTGTGGGGACAACTTCTTCTTACGCGGACATCAACGACCTCTCCGTACAATACGGTCGATTCATAAAATCGCCGGATGTGGATAACAATTCCGCAGTAGCCGTCGTTGGAACAGATATTGCGGACGACTTGTTTGGCAGGACAGATATTGTCGGGGAGACAATATCTGTAGATGGGCGCAGCTTTCTTGTCGTTGGTGTGCTTGCGGACGCGGGAGAGTCGATCATCGGTTCGGAGAACAGCAACATTATCATTCCCTACACAACGGCGCAACGTATGTTTTATGTGTCGGGCGTAACTTCCTTTACGATCACCGCGGGCAGCAGCGAGCTTGTGGATCAGGCGGAAGCGGATGTAACCACCGCCCTGATGCAACGTTTCAAGGATGAAGATGCGTTTTCCGTTATGAATCAATCCTCGATTCTCGAGTCAATGGATTCCATCACCGATACGATGTCGCTCATGTTTGGCGGAATCGCAGGTATTTCCCTTCTCGTCGGCGGAATCGGCATCATGAACATCATGCTCGTGTCTGTTGCCGAACGCACGAGGGAGATTGGTATTCGCAAAGCCATTGGTGCGGGCAGAAAGCGCATCCTGCTTCAATTCCTGATTGAATCGCTGGTTGTGAGCACGATTGGCGGGCTGATTGGCCTTGCCGCTTCGTGGGGACTGCTCGCAATTCTGTCTGCGGCGCTCGGCACTTCTTATGTGATGTCCGGCGACGTCGCACTGCTCGCGGTTCTGTTTTCCATGGCGATTGGCATTATCTTCGGAATCAATCCGGCGAATAAGGCCGCGAAGATGCACCCGATTGAAGCGCTCAGGACAGAGTAACGCCATCGCTTTTTAATGATAAAAACTGCTATATAAAAAGACCGGATTTTTCCGGTCTTTTTATTTCATACAAAATAATAATTGGTGTCCCACGCGGGTATATAAGGGTAATGACGCAAATAAACCCTGTAATCCTCCCGCAGCCGTTTCAGCAACTGCGGAATCTCGAAAAGGTCCTCGTTTCTGTGATACGCGGAAACAAGAAGCTTTGGTTTTTGCTGCCGGATGATTTGACCTGCTCCCTTTAGAACCGCTAGTTCCTGCCCTTCCACGTCCAGCTTAATATAAGTGATCCTTTGCCCGGATAGCAAGCTGTCCAGGCTGTTTGCCTCTACCTGCCCGCCGCAATCCCCGCAGCAAGCAGAATTGCGGCCTGCCCGCTGCGAAAACCCAAGATTCCCCTGCTTTTCATGCGCGGCCAGATGAAAGCAGTCTATGCGGTCATACGCCTGCGTATTTTTCAGCAGCTTCGCAAAGTTTTTTTGGTCGGGTTCAATCGCATAAATGTAATCGTATCCCCCTGCATACCCGATAAATTCCCTTACGGTGTCGCCTGTGTATGCGCCTACGTCCACATACGCCTCATGCTCAGTTAAGGACAAAACCTCACTGTACACAGAATCAACGCTGCATTCACAATCAAACAAATACTCCGGCTTGCCGCTTATTTTGTAATCAACCATATCGCAGAAGGTTCTTCGTGAAAAATCATCTCCCAGCATCCCGTACGCTTCTTCAAATCGTTTTATATTTTCATCCAGAAAATCGCTGTCGAACACGCGTCCGCCGACCACCGGCACATCCGGAACGTACAATTCCTGCTCTTCTGCAATACGTTTGACACGCGATATTACCTCTGGAAGCTGCGTTCCAAACGCAACCAGAACAACCATCTCCGCAAACCGCTCCTTTGCCTGCGCATAGTTTACGACCTGAAATCCGCGAAATTGCTGCCCCCTGCAAAATTCATCGCTTGCAAACACCCCTGCGGCTGAAATATTGCGGCGTCCCAGCTCATCAAGAATTTTATCCGCGCCGTTTCCCATTCCATAAAGCATGATCGGCTTTTCCGTATCTTCGAGCTTATTCCATAAAGAAATTGTTTCCTTCAGATTCATTCGTTTCCCCTGTTAAAATAATATGACTATTTTACCACAAATCCCCGTTTTATGGTATAATGAACAAACTTGGGTAAAAAACAGTAAATGGAGTAAAAAATGATTACAGTAACGAATTTGAGTCTTAATTTTAGCGGAACAAATCTTTTTTCGGGGGTGAACCTTAAATTCACGCCCGGAAACTGTTATGGCATCATCGGTGCAAACGGTGCGGGCAAATCGACTTTCCTGCGTATCCTGTCCGGCGATCTGGAATCAACCACAGGAGACGTACACATTCAGGAAAACACTCGTATGTCCGTACTGAAGCAGGATCACTTTGCATTTGATGAGTATACGGTATTAGAAACAATTATGATGGGCAACCCGCGTCTTGCGGAAATCACAAAAGAAAAGGATGCGCTGTATGCAAAACCGGATTTTTCGGATGAGGACGGCATTCGTGCCGGCGAGCTGGAAGGCGAATTTGCGGAGCTCAACGGCTGGGAAGCAGAATCCGACGCATCCAAACTGATACAGGGGCTTGGGCTTTCTGAAGACATCCTTTATCAAACCATGTCTTCCCTGCCGGACAATGAAAAAATCAAGGTATTGCTCGCACAGGCGCTGTTTGGCAAGCCGGACATAATCCTGCTTGACGAGCCGACCAACCATCTGGATGTTGCAAGCGTGCACTGGCTGGAAGATTTCCTGATGGATTATGAAGGAACCCTCATCATCGTATCGCATGACCGCCACTTCCTCAACACAGTATGTACGCACATGGTGGACATCGATTACAGCAAAATCAAAATGTATGTGGGCAACTACGAATTCTGGTACGAATCAAGCCAGCTGATACAGAAGATGATGCGCGACCAGAACAAAAAGAATGAAGAAAAGGCAAAGGAATTGCAGGCGTTTATCCAGCGCTTTTCCGCAAACAAATCGAAGTCACGGCAGGCAACCTCGCGTAAAAAGCTTTTGGATAAGCTGGAGTTTGAGGAAATGCCCGCCTCTTCGCGCCGGTATCCGTTTGTCGGTTTTACGCCTGACCGCGAGATCGGAAAGGAAGTATTGACCGTTGAAAACCTTTCCAAAACGATTGACGGCGAAAAGGTACTGAGCAATGTAAGCTTTGTGATGGGCCGTGAAGACAAGATTGCTTTCCTTGGAGATACTGAAATCGCTGCGACCACGCTTTTCCAGATATTGATGGGAGAGATGGAGCCGGACGAAGGAACGTTTAAATGGGGCGGTACAACGTCCCAGTCTTACTTCCCCAAAGATAATTCGTCGTTCTTTGACGAGTGCGACCTGAATATTCTCGATTGGCTTCGTCAATATTCAAAGGATACGACAGAAACATACCTGCGTGGTTTTTGCGGACGTATGCTTTTCTCCGGCGAGGATGTTTTCAAAAAGGTAAACGTGCTTTCCGGCGGCGAAAAAGTCCGTTGCATGCTTTCGCGTATGATGATGTTTGGTTCGAATGTCCTTGTTCTGGACCAGCCTACCAACCATCTGGACCTTGAGTCGATCACAGCGGTAAATAACGGTCTTGTTGATTTTAAGGGCGCGGTGTTGTTTGCATCGCATGACCACGAGTTTATCGATACGGTTGCAAACCGCATTATCCGCTTTACCCCGGACGGCTTGCTTGACAAGCAGGGAACCTACGAAGAATTTATCGAGCAATACGGCGGCGGCAATATCTACTGATATGGAAAAAGCTGTCTTGTTTCCAGGACAGCTTTTTTATTTGCTTTCTTATTCAGCCTGTTCAAACTGGCTGTTGTAAAGTCCGGCATAAAAGCCGCCTTTTTCGATCAATTCACGATGTGTTCCCTGCTCTACGATGCTCCCCTCATTCATTACAAGGATACAATCCGCCTCGCGTATGGTGGAAAGCCTGTGTGCCACAACAAAGCTGGTGCGCCCTTTCATCAGCTTTTCAAAGGCCCGCTGTATTTGCATTTCCGTGCGCGTGTCAATGCTGCTTGTCGCTTCGTCAAGAATCAGCATCGGCGGCTGAACCAGCATCACCCGTGCAATGCACAAAAGCTGCTTTTGCCCCTGGGATATGTTTCCGCCGTCTTCCGAAATAATCGTGTCATAACCATCCGGCAGGCGTTTAATAAAACTATGCGCATGCGCCGCTTTTGCGGCATCTATGATCTCTTCCTCCGTAGCATCCGGTTTGCCGTAAGCAATATTATCGCGCACACTGCCCGCAAACAGCCACGTTTCCTGCAATACCATGCCATAAAGCGCACGCATGGAATTGCGCGTCATCGCTTTGATCTGCCTACCGTCAATACTGATTGTGCCGCTGTCTACATCGTAAAAACGCATCAACAAATTGATGATCGTAGTTTTTCCGCTTCCTGTTGGTCCTACGATTGCCACACGTTCGCCTGACCTTGTATGCACGGTAAGTCCTTCGATCAGCTTCCTGTCCGGAACATAGGAGAAGGACACATTTTCCATGCTTACGTTTCCATTGCTTGTCTCTACGACTACAGCATCCGGACTGTCCGGCGCTTCAAGCGGCTCGTCCAACACCTCAAACACCCTGCGCGCCGAAGCGAGGGCGGTTTGCAGCTCTGTTACGACGCCGGATATCTCGTTAAAGGGCTTGGTATACTGATTTGCATAAATTAAAAAACTGGATAGTTGTCCGATTGAAATACCGCCGTTCACCGCGGAAACCGCTCCGACAATTCCAACCACTGCATAAACAATCGCATTCACAAAACGCGTACTTGGATTGGTAAGCGATGAGGCAAACTGCGATTTAACTCCACTTGTATATAACCTGCCGTTGATCTCTTCGAAAGCATCCTGCGCTCTCTGCTCATAGCCAAAGGCTTTTACAATCTTCTGGTTTCCGACCATTTCCTCGATATATCCGCTGAGCTCCCCTCGTACCGTAGCCTGCTCGCGAAACAGATGGAATGATTTTTTTGCGATAAAGGCAGCAACAAAAAGCGATAAAGGCGTAATCAATACCACCACAAGCGTGATCGTCATATTAATAGACAACATAAAGAGTAGCGTACCCACAATGGTCACAACCCCGGTAAAAAGCTGTGCAAATCCCTGCAACAGTCCATCGGAAATCTGGTCGATGTCGTTTACAACCCTGCTGATCAGGTCTCCATGGGAATGTCCGTCGATGTACTTTAACGGGATATTTTTCAGCCGCTCAAATACCGCGACACGCAAATCGCGCACTGCATGATATGTCACATGGTTGGTGCATCTTGTCATAATCCATTGGAAAAGCGCCGAAAGACCGATTGCAACGCCAATAGTCAATAAAATCGGGACGATCTTTGCGAAGGCAACGTTGCCCGGCCCAACAATCAAATCCACCGCGTTACCGATTAAAACGGGTGTCCATAAAGACATCGCAACGCTGAGAGCGGCACTGACCAAAGCAATCGCCAGATATCCTTTATAACGTGCCAGAAAACCAACGAGCCTTTTGATCACATCCTTGTTTTTAAGCATTGCCCTTCACCTCGCTTTCGCTGAGCTGGGAAAGGCATATCTCGCGATATATTTCATTGGTTTCAAACAGTTCGTCATGCGTTCCCACACCCATTACCCTGCCGTCGTCAAAGACAATGATCTTATCTGCATTTTTTAACGTCGTCGCCCGCTGGGAAACCATAATTACCGTGATATCCCTGCTGTATTCCCTGATTGCCCGTCTGAGCGCAGCGTCCGTGGCAAAATCAAGCGCGGACGCGCTGTCATCCAGAATCAGCACATCAGGCCCGCCAACAAGCGCGCGTGCTATGGTAAGCCTTTGCTTTTGGCCCCCTGATAGATTTTTACCCCCCTGTAAAATTTGGGTATCCAGCTTTTGGGGCATCCGGCCCACAAATTCATCTGCCTGCGCCACCCGCAGCGCATCCCAAATTTCCTGATCCGTCGCATTTTCATCACGCCAAAGCATATTTTCGCGCACAGTGCCCGTAAAAAGCACCGCTTTTTGAGGAACCATACCAATCTGTCCGCGCAAATCCGAAAAACGATATTCTCTCACATCGATCCCGTCAAAAAGCACCCTTCCCTTTTCCACGTCGTAAAACCTGGGAATCAGGTTGACAAAGGTCGATTTTCCGGAACCAGTACCTCCGATCACACCGATTGTCTGCCCCCGCATGATCCTGACCGAGACGTCCGTCAGCGCATCGTCTCCGCTTCCATAGGAAAAAGAAACGTTATCAAACTCTATTTTTGGCGTACTTGTTGAGCCGTCCGCTTTGATATTCTCATTCCCTTTATCCTCAATGCCCGGCTGCTGTTCCAATACCTCATTAACCCTGACAGCCGAAGCCGAGGCTTTTGTAAAAATAACCACAAGATTTGCGACGACGATAAGCGCAAGCAATATCTGCGTCATATACTGCACCAGGGCCACGATTTGCCCTTGCTCTAAAGCGTCCATATTAACGGCATTTCCGCCAAACCAAATGATGGCAATAATCGCAAGGTTCACGATCAAATAGGTAAGAGGATTCAAAAGCGCGGATATTTTCCCAACGCGGATTGCCGCATCCTGCAACTCTCCTGTAGCTTCCTGAAACCGCTCCTGTTCTTTTTCCTGTTTGGAAAATGCGCGGATGACGCGCACGCCTGAAAGATTCTCCCTCGTCACAAGCGAAATCCTGTCCAGCATCTTTTGGATCGCACGGTAGAACGGCACTGATTTTGTCATGATAAGGTAAAGCACAACCGCAATTCCCACAGCCGCGACAAGAAAAATGACCGACATTTTCAAATCTATAATCATTGCCATTACGGTAGCGCCAATCACCAGAAACGGTGCACGGATCACAAGGCGTATGAGCATCGCCACTGCCACCTGGAGCTGGTTTACGTCGTTTGTGATACGCGTGATCAGCGATGGCGTACCAATGTCATCAATTTCCGCATGGCTAAGCCTCCCAATATGCGCAAACATTTGATTGCGCAGGTCGGTTCCAAATCCCTGGGATGCTTTTGCGGCAAAATACTGGCAAACAAGCGCACAGCAAAGGCCTACCGCAGCAATAAGAATCATTAATCCCCCCATACGGAAGATATAATCTCTGTCGGCATTTTTGATTCCCAGATCAATGATATTCGCCATAATAAGGGGGGCAATCAACTCGAGGATCGCTTCAATCAACTTAAAGATCGGCCCCAAAACGACTTCTTTTTTGTAGTTTTTTAAATACCTTGCTAATTTCCACATACGCTTTTCCTATCTTGTATTTAACCATTACTATATTAGCACAATCACACTGTTTTGTGATAGCTTTCTATTTATTCCCATTTCAGGCGTTTTATCAGGCATTATAAATTACCATATTAATAATAATTTTTGTCGTTATATCATTTTTGATTTAGAAAATATAGTTTGATATATATTTAACAATGTGTGAAAATGAGCAGTATAAAGAGTACTGAATCACTTAATTGGTTATCAATAAAGTGTAAGAAAAATTATGAAAGGAAGTTTTTATTATGGCAAGATTTACTTTACCCCGCGACCTGTATTTTGGTCCTGACGCAATCAATGAGCTTTCCTGCCTGAAAGGTTATAAACGCGCGATCATCGTGACCGGCGGTTCCTCCATGCAGAAATTCGGTTTCCTTGAAAAGCTGGAAAATGTTCTTCATGAAGCCGGACTTGAAACGAAGCTTTTTGAAGGAGTCGAGCCCGATCCTTCTGTTGAGACCGTTTACCGCGGCGCCCAGGCAATGCGCGACTTTGAACCGGACGTAATCGTCGCAATCGGCGGTGGTTCGCCGATTGATGCGGCAAAGGCAATGTGGGTGTTCTATGAATATCCGGAAAAGACCTTTGACGATATCAAGGATCCGTTTACTATGCCAAAATTACGCCAGAAAGCAATTTTCGTGGCTATCCCGTCTACATCCGGCACAGCCACCGAGGTAACCGCTTTTTCAGTCATTACAGATTACAATACGCTGATCAAGTATCCGCTGGCAGATTTTGAAATCACACCGGACATTGCGATACTCGACAATAATATTCCTCTGACAATGCCAAAGTCCCTAACCGCAGATACAGGAATGGACGCCCTTACACACGCGATTGAAGCATATGTGGCAGCCCTGCGCAGCCCCTTCTCTGACGCGCTTGCATTAAAGGCAATCCAAATGATCTATGAAAACCTCGTTGCTTCCGTTGAAGGCAATGTGGAAGCAAGAGGCGCAATGCACGTAGCGCAGTGTATGGCAGGTATGGCGTTCTCAAATGCCCTGCTGGGGATTGCCCATTCGCTGGCGCATAAAACGGGCGCACAGTTTGACATCCCTCACGGCCGTTGCAACGCGATTTTGTTGCCCTATGTAATTGAATACAACGAAAAGACAAGCAGCGAACAGCTTGCGGAGATCGCACGTGCCCTGGGACTTCCCGGCGCAACGACAAAGCAGTTGGTTAATTCGCTGGTTGACGCAATAAAGGAGCTTAATAAAAAGCTTGGCATCAAACAAAGTTATTGCGAAAACGGCGTAACTGAGGAGAACTACCTCAAGGTCGCGGATTTCATCGCAGAAAATGCGGTTGCCGATCCGTGTACGGGAAGCAATCCGCGTGAAACAGACGTTGCATCCATGAGGAAAATCCTCGATTGCGCGTACTATGGCAGAGATGTAGAATTCTAATTCGATTCCTTACTTATAGAAAAACCGTTCACCCATAGTTGGATGAACGGTTTTTCATTTATATTCTTTATTGATTGTTCTGATCGTTCCCGTTGTTTTCGTTCTGCTGCTGTTGCGCTTCCGGCGGTGTTGTGGGAGCAGCGGCCGGAGGTATTTGCTGCGTTTGCTGCTGTGGCTGCTGCCATGTCTGCCCGCCGTTCCCCGCCGGGTTGGTATAAGGATTAAACGGCGCCGTATTCATAACGCCCTGCGAATCCTTTCCATCACTCACACTCTTTGCATTCAGGTATACCTCAAACATATACGGTGTGGTAAACGTTTGCAGTAAAATCCCAATCACCGTGCTGACTGCTGTTGCAAGCGGCGTCCAAAACATGAGAGTCGAGCTTGCTGTAGTAAGCATGTCTGTTGAAATCCCATAAGGTATTGCAAAAAGCATTGAGAAATACGGTATCAGCCACGGAAGCATGACAGCCATTTCAATGACTGAAACAATAATGCCAATCAGTAAGACGTGTCCGAGACTCTTCCAGAAATTGCCGCGGAAAATATAGCGGAAAGATTTAAACACAGCGCCAAACCCGCTGGTCGCCTCCATTCCCGG
Organism: Christensenella sp. KGMB01412; assembly: GCF_055522415.1. Lineage (NCBI taxonomy): Bacteria > Bacillati > Bacillota > Clostridia > Christensenellales > Christensenellaceae > Christensenella > Christensenella sp. KGMB01412. The sequence continues at coordinate 595,523 of NZ_JBVFVW010000001.1, forward strand.
AATAAACTGTACGAAGCTGATGCAGAACATGTAGAGCATCAGTAATACGACAAGCACGATAATCGCCGGAAGGATCACGGCGATCACAGCCATAACGTCGGTTATACTGTTCACACCTGAAAACATTCCGATCGAGGAAACGATCGTCCCTGCCGCTACCAGCATATAAATAAGCATGATGATGATCACTGCGGCAAACGTAATTACAATCCCCGCCAGTAGCGTCGTCAGGTATCTGACATAGTTTGCCTTTGCCGCTCCCCAGGCGTTTGCAAAGGTCGCTGGAACGCCCGTCAGGTGATAAGAACGCAGTATGCTGACCATATAAGCCATAAACAGCGGTGAAGCAAATACCATGTAGAGGATCGATAAAATTGAAATCGTCCCTCCCAATGATACCATACGCGGATTTTGCGAAATTGCCGAAGAGCAAATCGAAAGAAGCAAGGTTGGCACCGTATAGGCAAGAAGCCCCGTAAAAAGCGTTTTGAAATTATGACTTGTCGTATTCCAGGCAGAACGGAATACCTCTCCCAGTGATTTATTCATGCCTTCCTCCTATCCAAGCAGCGATGCAAGATAAATTTTCATGATGTCAGCCTTTGTAACCGGTTTTGCATTCTTTTTCCGGATCGCGTCAGCCGCAGAAATTTCTGTGAAACGTTCCAGTTCTTCCTTCGTTACACGTGGTTTTTCCCCTAAAATTTCATCGATCATGCCAATGAATCCCTGTACGCCGTCCACCTGCAGCAGGCTGCAAAGTTTATCGACCTTTTCCTTATTTGCATCGTATACAAATTCAACGTACCTGCCCAGCGTCAGGGCGCACGCACGTCCATGTGGAATGTCTTTTTGCACGGTAAGCGGATAACCGATTGTATGTACGGCGGACGTTCCCGCCATGCTGATCACAATTCCTCCCAAGGTGGAAGTATAAAGCATTAATTGAAGCTGTTCCGGCGTAAACTTACAGGCTTTGAGCGCTTCCTTATACTGAGCAAAATTACGGAACGCCTCCTCCGCGAGCATCTGCGTCGCCCACGATTCAAAGATCAGGTATCCTTCTACGCAATGCGCCAATGCGTCAAGCGCCGTGTCGATCATCACGTGGTCCGGCAGCGTTTTAAGATACTTTGCGTCAAGTAATGCAACTGCGGGAAAAAGCTCCGGCTTCGCAAACGATTTTTTTGTCTCCCCGACGGTCAATACAGAAACAGCGGTCACTTCGCTGCCCGTACCGCATGTCGTTGGTATGGCAATCACTGGCAGCGGCGCGTTTTGATAAGATTTTTCGTAGAGTCCTTCCGCCGGCATATCGTTCGTTGCAAGCACCGCAACGCCTTTAGCCGCGTCCATCGCGCTTCCGCCGCCCACAGTGACTATAAAATCAAAATTCGGCGCATAACCCAATAACTTTGCGACATCTTCCGGCGAAGGATTCGGCGGCACATTTTCACATACATGGTAACAAACGTCCTCCTGCTCAAGAGCCGCACACAGATCACTGAGCGCGCCATTTTTACCTGCGGAACCCGATTTTACGATCACAGCACGTTTTCCAAATGAGGAAAGAAGCGACGCATTTTTTTTCACACAATCTTCGCCCACTATGATTTTAGTGGGAATTTGAAACGTAAATTCCATTCTTATGCCCTCTTTACCGCTGTTACAAAATAACGCCTTTCTTTAAAATTATGTTTGCATAGCCTTCGCTTTCCCCGGTCGCGACTACTGCATAGCATTCGCGTGCACGGTCATAAAAGGCAAACCTCTCCATCTTTTCAAATCCGTTCTTGTAACCGCCTGAAAAGTCCTTATTCCTGATAATTTCATCATACTTTTTCCATACGCCCGGCTCATCTCCGGCAGGCGCGTCCATAAGAACTGCCGGTTGATCCACAAAAATATCCAGCGGCATCAGCTCGAGCACCGCTTCCAGAAGCTCTGTAATTTTGTGCCCATCCGCACGGATCACTCTCTGCCCCATGGAATCCGCCGGAAAATTAGCGTCTCCAAAACAAATTTCGTCTCCATGCCCCATATTCATGAGCGCATACATCAGCTCAGGAGAAATAATAGATGGTATATTCTTTAACATAATAAACACCCCTTATCCTTTTCAATTATTGATTGTTACTGAATAGATCCGTAGACAAATACCGTTCTCCGGTATCCGGCAGTACTACGACAACTTTCTTACCTGCGTTTTCCGGCCTCTCTGCAAGCTTAACAGCCGCAGCAAGCGCCGCTCCCGACGACACACCGCACAATACGCCTTCCTTGTGCGCCAGTGTGCGGGCCATTTCATACGCCTCTTCCGCGCTGATCTGCATCACTTCGTCAATCACGTCCCTGTTTAAAATCTTTGGTACGAAGCCCGCACCAATTCCCTGTATTTTGTGCGGAGCCGCTTTTCCTCCGGACAGCACCGGGCTCTCGGCGGGCTCAACCGCCACAATCTGCACATCCGAAAGCCGTTCCTTAAATACTTCTCCGCAGCCTGTGATCGTTCCTCCCGTTCCCACGCCCGCGACAAAAATATCCACATCGTCTACCAGATCGCGCAGGATTTCAGGCGCGGTTGTTTCTTTGTGGGCCTGCACGTTCGCCGGGCTTTCAAACTGGTTTGGCATATATCCGTTTTCTTTGGCGCAAATTTCTTTCGCCTGCTCGATCGCGCCGCGCATTCCTTTTGCAGCCGGCGTAAGCACCAGTTCCGCGCCAAGAGCTGCAAGAAGGTTCCTGCGCTCGATACTCATGGATTCCGGCATGGTAAGCACCAGACGCAAACCAAGGCAGGTACAGATATAGGCAAGCGCAATTCCCGTATTTCCACTTGTCGATTCCACAATTACCGTATCGTCCTTAATAAGGCCGCGGTCGATTCCGTCTTTGATCATATAATAGGCCGCCCTGTCTTTCACGCTCCCCTGCGGATTAAAATATTCGAGCTTTGCCCAGATTGCAGGGTTGATGTTGTTAAGCTGAAGCAGCGGTGTATCGCCGATCAGGTCTGTCAATTTTTTCGCAAGTTTCATACCAATCACTCCTCATTTTTAATCGCCTGTAAGTCATACGGCGTTTCCTGATATACATAATAATTGAGCCAGTTATTAAACAACAGGTTTGCATGTCCGCGCCAACGAACGAGCGGCGGCTTTTTGGGATCGTTATCCGTAAAGTAGTTGACAGGCATCGGCACTTCCATCCCTTTTGTAAGATCCCTTATATATTCTGTTTTCAGCGTATTTGCGTCATATTCCGGATGACCTGTAACAAATATCTGCCGTCCGCGTTTCGCACTGACCATATAAAGGCCCTCTTCGCCAAACTCGCACAGAATATGAAGCTGACTTTTCTTTTCCACATCCGCTTTTTTGATATAGCTGTGCCGCGAGTGCGGCGCCCAGAAAACATCGTCAAACCCGCGCATCAACGGACTATTGTCATCCGTACGTTTATGAAGGTATATGCCGGAAAGCTTTTGCTCCAAAGGGTACTTTGGAATCCCATAATGATAATAAAGCCCAGCCTGCGCCGCCCAGCAAATATGGAGTGTTGAATAAACGTTTTGCAGGCTCCAGTCCATAATCTCCTCGAGCTCCTTCCAGTAGGTCACCTGCTCGAAGGGTATTTGTTCCACAGGCGCGCCTGTAATAATCAGCCCGTCAAACTTCTGGTTTTTTACATCGTCAAATGTATTATAAAACGTATTCAGATGTTCAATCGGCGTATTTTTGGATACATGAGTCGCCGGGTGCAGCAAAACGATCTCCACCTGCAACGGCGAATTCGCCAGCAGCCGCATCAGCTGTGTCTCCGTTTGTTCCTTGGTGGGCATGATGTTGAGAATCGCAATTCGGAGCGGACGGATATCCTGCTCCTCGGCACGCTCAAAGGGCATCGTAAATATGCCCTCCTGCGCCAATACTTTTGCTGCCGGCAATTTGCTGTTGATATTAATAGGCATACTTGCATTCCCCTTTCTGCAGCCCTGCCATGACAAATACCACAATCACGCACGCTGCATGCTCTGTCAATAAAGAATTCCAGAAAGATATGCCCCCCTATTCTTCAATGACTCCGCTATAAAAGTTTCTTTGACATCTATTATACAATAACTATATAATATAAGTACACTTTTTTATAAAATAGTAATCTCTTTTTGTCCGGGCAACCTCGCACATTACGCGAAAAGCATCTGGAGCTATTTATAAAAATGCAGCGTTTGGAGGACGATCATGCTGGAAGAATGGACCAAAAAAACCGCGCCTGAGATCGCAGATAAAATCATTGGCATCAACGCGCATAATATCAACGGCGATACAATCAGTGGCTTTGGAATGAAACAAAAAGTCGCCGCATTTATAAATTTGATCCGCAGCGCCATGTTTCCAAATATTTATGATACGGCAGTTGTAAAGGAGGCGGACCTGCATAAAAATGTTACTTCCCGCCTGAAAGAAGCGGCAATCCTTCTTGACTGTATTGTAGCGGAGGTTATGGTAAACCAGTGCCACCTTCAAAAACGCGAACGTCTGGATTGCGATAAATGCAGGAAAAACGCGCGGCGCATTACCCTGCACTTTATGGACCAGCTGCCTGAAATTGCCCGCTTGCTGAATACCGATATCGAGGCGGCGTACTGCGGCGATCCGGCTGCAATTTCCAATGAAGAGATACTCCTTGCTTATCCCGGCTTTGAGGCCGTCAGCATTTACAGGCTCGCCCACGCGCTTCAGAGACGGCATATACCTCTCTTACCTCGTATTATGACGGAACAGGCCCACAGCAAAACCGGAATTGATATCCATCCCGGCGCAACGATCGGCGAATATTTCTTTATTGACCATGGCACAGGCGTTGTTATTGGAGAAACCTGTACCATTGGCAAACATGTGAAAATATATCAGGGCGTAACGCTTGGCGCAAAGAGCTTTGAACTGGACGAAAAAGGTCATCCTGTGAAAGGGGTAAAACGTCATCCTGATATCAGGGACAACGTCGTTATTTATTCCGGAGCAACCATTCTGGGCGGCGATACGGTGATTGGCGAAAACTGTGTGATCGGCGGTAATGTCTGGCTTACACATTCAATCGATCCCGGCACGACTGTTTATAACTCAACGCCCTCGCCAATTATCGGAAAATAAAATTGATCGTAAAAAGCAGGCGCCATGCCTGCTTTTTTAGTTGACGCTTTTCACGCGCTTCTTCCTGCCGGAGCCTCCCTGTAATTGTTTCGCACAATATCCAAAAAATATCGATGTACGCTGCGGTTATCAGTCAGCTCCGGATGAAATGCGGTTACCAGCATATTTCCCTGCCTGGCCGCTACAATCTTCTCATCTACTCTTGCAAGAATATCCACATTTTTCCCTGCCGATTCAATATATGGTCCGCGGATAAACGTCATTGGGATCAGCCCAATCCCCACAAATTCCTCTATCACCTCAAAACTGCCAAGCTGCCTGCCATATGCGTTACGCCTGACTGTCGTATCCATGCAGGCAAAGCATGGCTGATCACCGCCCGTAATCCTTTTTGCAAGAAGAATCAGCCCCGCACACGTCCCCAGCACCGGCAGGCCGTTTCGAATCATCTCCTGAAGCGGTTCCAGCAAATCCAGTCTTACCAGAAGCTTTCTCATCACAGTACTCTCCCCGCCCGGCAAAATCAGCCCATCCATTTTTTGTCCCGGTATGTCGCTCTTTTTTCGTATTTCAAAGCATGTGATTCCCTCATTCTCCAAAATGCCAATGTGCTCGGCAAAAGCGCCTTGAAGAGCCAATACTCCTATGTTCATCTTATTTTCCCCGTTCCGCCATCAGGATCTCAATCTCCTGTTCGTTGATTCCAACCATCGCTTCTCCAAGATCCTCGGAAAGCCGCGCGAGCATATCCGCATCGTGATAATTCGTTACTGCCGCGACGATTGCAGCGGCGCGTTTTTCCGGATTTCCCGACTTAAAGATACCTGAGCCAACAAAAACGCCTTCCGCGCCAAGCTGCATCATCAATGCCGCGTCAGCCGGAGTTGCGATTCCGCCCGCCGCAAAATTTACAACCGGCAGTTTTCCGTTCCCATGCACATAGCGCAACAGCTCATATGGTACGCCCAATTTTTTTGCCGATTCAAATAATTCGTCCTCCGCAAGTGATGAAATTCTTCTCATTTCACTTGTCAGCATACGCATATGCCGCACCGCCTGAACAATATCTCCCGTTCCGGGTTCGCCTTTTGTTCGGATCATGGAGGCGCCTTCCGCAATTCTGCGAAGCGCCTCCGACAGATCCTTTGCGCCGCATACGAACGGTACCTTAAATTGTGTTTTGTCAATGTGGTAAACATCATCCGCTGGAGAAAGCACTTCGCTTTCATCGATATAATCGATCTGGATTGCCTGAAGTATCTGTGCTTCCGCGAAATGACCTATCCTCACCTTCGCCATGACCGGAATGCTTACAGCTTTCTGTATCCCGCGGATCATACCCGGATCGCTCATGCGGGAAACGCCCCCTGCCGCGCGAATATCGGCAGGTATGCGTTCCAGGGCCATGACTGCACACGCGCCCGCATCCTCCGCAATTTTTGCCTGCTGCGGCGTCGTTACATCCATAATAACGCCGCCTTTGAGCATCTGTGCTAAATTCTTGTTCAGTTCATATCGTTCCTCTGCCATTTTTCAAGTTCCTTTCTTGACATTGTTATTGTTTACGACTATGATTATAACCACAACTGATCTGTATTCAATCGCCAGTTTTATTCTTTTTTAGCATGCCAGATTGGAGGTTTCCATGTTAACGCCTATTTTAAAACATCATGATAAAATACCCGTTTACGAACAATTATACCGCTATATCCGCAGTGAAATAGAATGCGGAAACCTTATAAAAGGGCAACGGCTCCCATCCAAGCGTAAATTTTCCGTGCACTTGAAAATCAGCCAAAGTACAATCGAAAATGCGTATGCACAGCTTAGCGCTGAGGGTTATATCTATTCTCTGCCCAAGCGCGGTTATTTCGTCAACGAATTTTCCGGTTACCATATAAATTCTTCTCCGTCTGTTCCGCATGAAAGCTTTGAACCTCCCCATACGCCGCCGTCCATTCAATTTGATCTCAGGACCAATTCTGTGGATACACAGCACTTCCCCTTCTCGGTTTGGGCAAAGCTGATGCGTGAATGCCTCAACGAAAACAGCCAGGAGCTGCTGCGTGCCGCCGTTCCGCAGGGCAATTTATCACTTCGCCAGGAAATCGTACGGTATCTCCACGACTTTCGCGGAATTGACGCCCAGCCGTCCCAAATCGTTTTGGGCGCGGGTTCAGAGTATCTCCTTGGTCTCATTACGCAGCTTCTGGGCCGCGACAGTACGTATGCAGTGGAAAACCCGGGGTACCCAAAAACAGCCCGTATCCTGAATGCAAACGGCCTCAAGACAGTATTTATACCCCTGGATCACAACGGTATAGATATCGACGTGCTCTCTTCCTGCTCCGTCAATGTTCTTCATGTAACGCCCTCGCACCATTTTCCTCTTGGCATCGTTACTCCCATTGGCCGCCGGCAATCCCTTCTGGACTGGGCAGGCAAAGGAGAAAAACGCTACATCATTGAAGACGATTATGACAGCGAATTTCGTTTTTCCGGAAGGCCAATACCCGCGCTGCAAAGCCTTGACACAAATGAGCGTGTCATCTATATGAATACCTTTGCAAAAACGCTTGCCCCTTCCCTGCGTATCAGCTATATGGTTTTACCTCCGCATCTTGTACGGCGTTTCCATCAGGAATTATACTTTTACTCCTGTACCATACCAAGCTTTGAACAGGAAACGCTGAATAAATTCCTCAGCCGCGGTTATTTTGAACGGCATCTGAGCCGCATGCGCGGCCGCTATAAGTTCTGCCGCGATACTTTTATTTCACACCTGACAAAAAACATACCAAAATCACTTATTAAAATCAGCGGCCAGGATTCCGGCCTTCATCTCTTGCTTACGGTAGAAAACGGAATGGACGAGCAGTTACTGGTCTCTTCAGCACAAAAAAAAGGAGTACGGGTTTACGGGCTTTCATCCTACTATCATAACTCCTACGCATCACCTGTTTTTCCTGCCATAGTGGTTGGTTACTCCGGTTACCAACCGGACGAGCTTACGGAAGTGGCACATTTACTACAGACAGCATGGTTTTAAAATAAATTTCGACGAATGCTTGACATATCGTTTTCCATTCTGTAAAATGTCCAATATCGTACTAATTTTAATTTACTCTATTTTATAGAATGAGGTGAACCATGCAAACGCAACCAAGCGAAAAACAATTTTTCAGGTACGTTATCCCATCCATGCTAACCATGCTTCTTATGGGTTTCTATGCGATCATAGACGGATTTTTCGTTGGCCATGCAATCGGCGATACCGGTCTTGCCGCAATCAATCTTTCCTGGCCTATCGCGGCTTTTCTTCTTGCTGCGGGCACCGGAATTGGCGCGGGAGGCTCGGTCGTGATGTCTACACGTCTCGGCGAAGGCCGTCTTGAGGAATCCCGCCGGGCTTACGGGAACACCTTTTTTGTGCTGATTTTCTTCAGCATCGCAATGACGGTAATCCTCTCATTATTCTATGTCCCAATCTTAAGCTTCCTCGGAGCTGAGGGCGAGTTATTACAGGCGGCAGCCGAATATACTCAGATTGTTGCCGCAGGCAGCGCCTGCCAGATTTTAGGGACGGGGATTGTTCCTCTCCTGCGCAACAAGGGAAAGACGATTTCCGCCATGATCGCTATGATCAGCGGCCTTGGAACCAATATTGTGCTCGATGCCCTGTTTATCATGGGCTTTGGCTGGGGAATGTTCGGAGCAGCACTCGCAACCGTAATTGCACAGGCAATCGTCGCTGCCGTCAGCCTTATTATGCTGCTTTCCAAAAAGGAAAACCGTCTTTCATACAAAACGATGCGCCCTGACATCCGTACCATTGGGAAACTCCTTAAAATCGGATTTTCACCCTTTGGTATTTCCTTCGCGCCCTCGATCGTTATTATTCTCGCAAACTGGCAGTGTCTTGCTTATGGCGGCGGCGTTGTGGTTGCGGCGTATTCTGTACTGATGTATTTTGTGACCTCAGTGCAGCAGCTTTTATATGGCGTTGGCGAAGGAATACAGCCCCTTGTCAGTTATTTTAACGGTGCAAAACAACAGCAGCATGTAGATTCCATCCTGAAACGGGCCTTTGCCATGGTACTGATTTTGAGTGGTGCGCTTCTTTGCGTAGGAATCCTATGCCGTACAGGAATCCCTGCAATCTTTGGCGCTTCCAGCGAAACTGCGGCGCTTGTCTCTCAGGCGCTCGTTATTTCATCCTTCGCCTTTCCACTGGTTGGCATTACAAGGCTTGCTTCCTCATTTTTCTACGCAACACAGAATACGCGGTTTTCTGCAATTATTATCTATATCGATCCGCTTGTCCTTACGCCGCTTTTCCTGTTTACGCTTCCCCTGCTGTTTGACGTGACGGGAATATGGCTCGCGATGCCTGCAGCCCAGCTTGCACTTGTCGTCATTGTGGCGTTTCTGTTCAGGAAATATCGCCATTTTCATAAAATAAATCGATTGGAGTATTCTTATGAAACAAAATGAAGAAATCAGAAAGGAAATCGATCTTTATTACGAAAACTGGTTCAAAATCAATTATGCTTATTCCAGCTGGGCGCAAAGTCACGGCACTTCGGAAAATATGATATTGTCGCTTTATGAAATTGCCAGTGCCAAGGATGGTTGTACGCAACAGAGCCTGTGCCGCAAGCTCCTCCTGCCTAAGCAAACCATTTCTTTTATTCTTCACAAGCTCGAAAAACAGGGATTTTTATTCCGTAAAGAAAATCCGGGCGACAGGCGTAATAAGCTCGTGTTTTTAACTGAAGAAGGAAAAGCATATGCTGATGATGTACTCACAAAACTGGAGCAGGCTGAAATAAAGGCTTACCAGAGCATGACTACCGCGCAGCGCAAGGCAGTAACACAAGGACTTCGTATGCTTGCAGACGCGCTTTCAGAGCAGCTATGTCCAAAGTAAAAAACCTTTCCCTGTGAAGGAGGAAAGGTTTTTTGTACTAACACTGAGAAGGAATTTATGAAGAAAAAATCTATGGTTTTATCTTAATCCCTGTTTGTGATTGCTGTGTGATAATTATGTAGAATTTTTCTGAATATCAAAAGGAAGATTCCATTCCTTTTTTCATAAAAAATGCAGCCATAAGGCTGCATTTTTATTCTATTTCTTTTCCTCTTTCCCTTCGCTCCCGCTCATTTGATCGAGCTTGGATACAAGCGCCCATTCGACGCGCCGGTCTTCGATCTTCTCAACATGGATATGGAGCCCAAAGGCATCCACACTCGGATGGCTTCCGTCTTCCGGGATCGTATTCAACCTGCTGAACACAAGGCCGCCAAGCGTATCGAAATCCTCGTCCTCCGGAAGTTCTATTTCTAACACCTCCGCGATATTTCTGATTTCCGCCGAGCCTGAGATACGCCACAGGTTATCTTTGACCGCGATAATCTCCTGTTCGTCCTGCGGATCAAATTCGTCGTAAATATTTCCTACGATCTCCTCGAGAAGATCCTCCATTGTAACGATACCGCTCATTCCGCCGTACTCGTCCACCACGATAGCAATATGAATTTTCTGCCGCTGCATTTCTCTGAAAAGCACATCCGTATGGACTGATTCCGGAACGCAATAGGCCGGATATATAATATCCATCAGCGGCTTTGGATGCGCGCTCTTTTCGTTGAGCAAATATGCCCGCGTACTAAGCACGCCAACCACATCGTCAATATCCTCGTCATATACCGGAAACCGCGAAAGCCCGCTTTCCCTGATTACCTTCAGGATTTCCTCCGGCGTATCTTCCTTCCAGATTGCCGTCACGTTCGTGCGGTGCATCATTACATCTTTCGCAGTCGTATTGTTGAACTCAAAAATGTTCTCAATCATCTCCCGTTCCGCTGCTTCGATGGTGCCGCGTTCTTCTCCGACGTCAACCATCAGCCGAATCTCCTCCTCGGTCACGGCCTCCTCCTCTTCATTGGGATTCATCCGCAAAAGCCGCAGGATACCGTTTGTGGAAACGGAAAGCAACCAGACGATCGGCTTCATCACAATAGAAAGCGCAGTGATCACACCTGCCGACTTGCGCGCAACCCTATCGGGTTTTTGCATTGCAATACGTTTTGGAACGAGTTCTCCAAATACAAGCGTAAAATACGATAAGATCAGCGTTATGATGATGACGGCAATGGTATTGAGCGTATCGGGCGAGATCGACGTCACTCCCTGCACGTTTACCATCCAGTCTACAAGGCGGCTTGCGAAATTATCTGCCGCAAAGGCGCTACCCAAAAAGCCGGCGAGCGTAATCCCAATCTGGATTGTTGATAAGAAGCCAGCCGGAATTTCTACCATTTTGAGCATTTGCTTTGCTTTCTTGTCCCCTTCTTCGGCCTGCTTACGAACCTTATTCGCATTCAGCGAAATGACTGCAATTTCGGTAGAGGCAAAAAAAGCATTGATTGCAATCAAAACTACCTGCAATAAAAGCTGCCACACCAATGGGTCTATTTCCACAAATTCATACCTCCCTGTGGTAATCAATTAGATATTACATGATATTATAGCATATTCTTTGCATTATTTAATAAACTTTTTCTAACAAATAGAATCACGATCTTTTATATCCCATATACTTAAGCAAATAACAACTTCCACTTGCTTTATACGTTAGCAAGGACATACAACGTAATTCAATAAAAAAGCTGCGGCATCTTCCCCTGCCGCAGCCCTGCTGCTTCTTCCCTTAAAAAATATCTTCATCCTCAGTGTATACCACTTCTTCACGCCGGATATCGGCTCCCAGCTTTTTCAGTTTATCCTCAATGTGATCATAACCGCGATCAATATACTTTACATTTTGGATTTCAGTCGTTCCGTCCGCCATCAATCCCGCGACAATGAGCGCTGCGCCCGCCCTAAGGTCTGTTGCGCTTACCGGCGCGCCCGTTAGCCTGTCAACGCCTTCGACAACCGCCACGCGGTCTTCCGTCGTGATCTGCGCGCCCATACGCCGAATTTCCTTGATATGCTTAAAACGAGATTCAAAAATCGTTTCTGTAATCATACTGGTACCCTCCGCCGTGGAAAGAAGCACCGTCGCCGGCTGCTGAAGGTCCGTTGGAAATCCTGGATATGGCATCGTATTGATCTTGACCGATCTCGGACGTTTATCACAGGTAACGCGTATAAAATCCGCACCCTCATGAATTTCAACTCCCATTTCCTGCATTTTGGCAGTAAGCGCTTCCATGTGGGTTGGGATTACATTTTTGATCGTCACATCGCCACGCGTCGCAGCGGCGGCAATCATGAACGTCCCTGTTTCAATCTGATCCGGAATGATCGAATAATTACAGCCATGCAGCTTTTCCACGCCAATGATACGGATGACATCCGTGCCCGCCCCCTTGATTTTCGCACCCATACACACAAGAAAGTTCGCTACATCTACAACGTGCGGTTCTTTTGCCGCATTGATAATGGATGTCTGCCCATTGGCGCATACCGATGCAAGCATAATATTGATCGTAGCGCCCACCGAAACCTTGTCCATATAGATATCGCAGCCCTTCAGGCCTTCCGGCGCAGTCGCTACAACCCTGCCGTATTCCGTCTTGACATTAGCGCCAAGCGCTTCCATACCTTTGATGTGAAGGTCTATGGGCCGTTCACCAATCGTGCAGCCGCCCGGCAGGCTGATTTCTGCGTCGCCGAAGCGTGAAAGCAGCGCCCCCAGCATATAATAAGATGCACGCATCCTTTTTACGAGGTTCATCGTTACTTTACTTGTATTAATATTGGTGGTATCCACCGTCATGGTACCGTTCTCGTCAAATTCCACTTCCGCGCCGATTTCAGCCAGAATGCGTTTGATGATCAGCACATCGGCAATCCTTGGAAGGTTCTCTATCACGCATATTCCACGCGCCAAAATCGTCGCAGGCAAAATCGCTACCGCCGCATTCTTGGCCCCCGTAACTTCTATGGTGCCTTTAAGCGGTATTCCGCCGTTTATTACAATTTTTTCTAACATATTATCAGGATACTTCCTTATAGTTTTATTATTCAATTTATTGTAACATCTGCAAGTTATTTTTTCAAGCAAACTATTTTGCCCTTCAACAATAACGGTCAGGCAGCGTTTTTTTCTGCAACAAAAATCCTAAAGAAGGAAAATGATATTCAGCATATTAACAAATGGCAACGTATATTGATCTGCATTCTGTAAAATGAATGAATCGGTACAAAATCGATTCGTTTTGATTTTTTCATGATATCTCATAAAAAAACGAGAAGCAAGTGGATTACATTTTCCTGACTGTAGAAAAGGTATTAAAACAGAAAAGCGGCAATTTGTAATTGCCGCAGCCAATATTATATCAATACTTTAAGCCTCTGAAAACACAGCTAAAACATTTTCTTTTTCCAGAGAAACCAAACCGCAATGCCCGTGCTTCCAAGGGCAATCACGGTAACCCACATAAAGCCGATTGGATTATCTGCAAACGGAATCCCGCCTACGTTCATACCCCACAGGCTGGCAAATACCGTCGGTATGGCCAGAATAATTGTAAGGGAAGTTAAAACCTTCATGACAATATTCAGATTATTTGATATCACGCTTGCAAACGCATCCATTGTCCCAGAAAGAATGTCCCGGTAGATTGTTCCCATTTCAATCGCCTGCTTATTTTCTATAATAACGTCCTCCAGCAGGTCCAGATCATCCGGATAATTCTGTATTACTTTCGACTTAAGCATTTTTTCCAGCACCACCTCGTTTGACTTGAGGGAGGTCGAAAAATATACCAATGACTTTTCAAGCTTGAGCATCTGGATCAGCTCACTGTTTTTCATCGATTTATGCAGTGCGTTTTCCACCTGTGTGGATGCTTTATCGATTTGACGCAGATATTGCAGATATTTTCCTGCATTCTTATATAAAATCTGAAGTAAAAAACGTGTTTTTTTGCAGGTATCAAAACCACCGCGAACATTTTTGTTCCAGAAATCCTCAAGAATAGATGTTTCCTCGAGGCACACCGTTATAATGTTATCCGCCGTTATGATGATTCCCATTGGCAGCGTCGTATACATAAAGGAACTTCTCTCCGCGCTGACAATCGGGATATCCACCAAAACGAGCGTCTGGTCTTCCTCCGCATCGATACGGACTGTTTCCTCTTCATCGAGCGCGGCACGAATAAACTCATCTTCAATGTGCAGGGTATCCCTCACAAAAACAAGTTCCTCCTCCGTAGGATCAAGTAAATGAACCCACGCACCCGGCTCTATTCTGTCTATTTCTTTGAATACATTATTCTCAGCGGAGCTGAAAATCCTTATCATTAAAATCACCTACTCCCATTAAGCAGGCGGCGCAGCAGATAGAAAACACCTCACGCACACCGCCGTTTATCAATCCTACACTCGTTCGTTTAGGGTCTGCGTCCACGTGTTTTTCACCTCCCGAAATAATCGCTCCGTTAAAAGTCCAATCATAATTATAGCCCCATTCAAATTGATATGCAAGCACTTCATTTTCTGCTAGGATTTTTATCATGGATATAGTATAATAAAAACATTATGATGATATTTTTCGGCTTACCGGGGCGGTAGCAAAATGGCACAGAAATTTGAATGTAACGATGTTGTCGTTATGCAAAAAAAACATCCCTGCGGTGGCTACGAGTGGCAAATCCTGCGTACCGGAGCTGATATCAAGATAAAGTGTCTCACATGCGGGCATATTGTTATGCTCGATTACGGGACATTTATGAAACGAATGAAAAAGGTTATTACGAATGGAAGAAAACAACAATAGATATAGAGGACCGCGGCGGATTGGAATAGAAAATGAAAACGCCCGGAACTCCGGACAGCAGGAGAACAAAAAGCATTACGGACGCAGGCTCGTAAACCCTTACGAAAACGAAAATATTCAGGAGCCTGTAAAGAACCCTTCGGAAGATTTATCCCGCCCCCGCCATATGCGTAATCCATACCTTGAGGATATGCAGATTGGTGAAGAGCCTGAGCTGATTACCGAACGGTTTCACGAAGCCCCCCGCGATGATTTTTATGATGACGGCGTGGAAGAATACGATGCCGAGCAGACTTTTTATGAGGATACCATTCCGTTTGACGAGGCGTATTCCAATAACGATCCCAGGCCGGACGGAAGTCTCGAACGCCCCTATCGTGTTCAGCGTTCCCTGCGTGAAGAAAAGGACGATGAAATCGAACCTCTGGATGACGACCTTATAACCTATGACGAGTTTGGGCGCAAACGAAAGAAGAAACGTATTAAGGAAGAGAAGCTTGTCACAAAATCGCGTATTGTATGGGGGTGGATATTTTCAATCATAGCCGCAATCATAATCGCGCTGCTTGTGCGTTCCTTCCTGTTTGAGATCATAATGGTGGACGGCGACTCGATGGTTCCTACGCTGCAAAACGATGAGAAGCTTGCCGTTGAGAAGGTCAGCAGATATTTTGGCCTTCCCGAACGCGGCGATATTATCATCGTGCACTACCCCAATATGGAAGGTACCTATGTTAAACGTGTGATTGGCCTGCCCGGGGATACCATTGAGATAAAAGACAGCACTGTTTATGTCAATGGCCAGCCGCTTACTGAGTCTTACATCAACAGCACTGAACCATATATGGATATGGAGGCGGTTACCGTTCCCGAGGATACTGTTTTTGTCATGGGAGACAACCGCGCCCATTCGCTTGACAGCCGTACGGATTATATCGGCCCGATTGCGACAGACCAGATTGTCGGTCATGCGATGTCCGTGATCTGGCCTCTTGATAAGATACATTCGGTTCAATAACGGTAATGAGAACGCGCGGCCTTATCCGGCGGGCGCGTTTTTTCTTGCCAATACACCGGTATTATATTTTTGTAAATAGATTTGGAGGAACAACGATGCAAGCAATTTTATTTGACTTCAATGGCACCATGTTTTTTGACTCTGACAAACACGACAAAGCGTGGCAAATATTTCTGCCCAAATACGGCCGAGGCGACGTTTCGCTGGAAACGCTTCTGGAGTATAACCCGCACGGCCGCAGCAATGAAGCCATTATCAAGCATTTTCTTGGCAACGAACTACCAGCCGAAAAAATTTTTGAGCTTTCTGAAGAAAAGGAAAGTATTTATCGGCAGCTTTGCCTGGAAGATCCCAAAAGCTTCTGCTTTGTGGATGGCCTGAACGAATTTCTTGATTTCCTGAAAGAAAAGGATATTCCCAGAAACATCGCGACAGCATCCGAACGTTCGAATCTGGATTTTTACATCCGCGAATTTCATCTGGCAAATTGGTTCGACGTAGATAAAATTACATACATCGATGGTACGATGCGTGGCAAACCTGAGCCCGACCTTTACATCAAGGCCGCTCAAAATATTGGCGTCCCCGCGGAAAATTGTATTGTAGTGGAAGATTCTCCCCATGGCGCGGAATCGGCAAAGAGGGCCGGGGTGAGCACAGTATATGCAATCGAAAAAACGCCGGGTGCATTTGGCGACCTCACTTATGTGGATCATGTGATTTCAGATTTCCTTCCCCTGCTTTCCCGCTTTCAGGGCCGCTGATGAAACCAAATCAAAAAAGCTCCGGGATTTAAAACCCCGGAGCTTTTTTACTTTTATTGTCAGTCGTTTTCAAGCACTGCCTTTATCCTGCGCACACCCGCACTGCTGCTCTGCTCTTTTTTGATCTTAAAATGACCAAGCTCCGCAGTATTCTTTGCATGAGGTCCACCGCAAATTTCTTTGGAGTATCCGGGAATCGTATATACCTTCACGATCTCGCCGTACTTAGAATCAAATACGCCCATTGCTCCCTGCTTTTTGGCTTCGTCTACGCTCATTTCTTCTTCCACGACGTCAAGCCCTGCCGCAATCGCCTCATTTACATATTCTTCTAACTGGTCAAGCTCATCACGCTCAACCTTACGGTCAAAATTAAAGTCAAACCGCAAGCGCTCCGCGGTGATATTGGAACCTTTTTGCGTGATGTCCTCTCCGAGGTACTTCCTGAGTGCGGCATTCAGCAAATGCGTCGCCGTGTGCAGCCTCGCCGTCTGCTCGCTTGTATCTGCAAGGCCGCCTTTAAAGCGTTGCTCCGCTCCTGCGTGCGAAAGCTCCTGATGATGCTCAAAAGCCTTATCAAACCCCTCTTTATCAACCTTCAGCCCACGTTCTTCCGCAAGCTCCAATGTAAATTCAATCGGAAATCCGAAGGTATCATAAAGACGGAATGCACTTTTCCCATCGATGATATCTCCCTGCATCTTTTCCACAGTCTTTTCAAATTCCTTCAGGCCCTGTGAAATTGTTTTCTGGAAACGTTCTTCTTCCTTTTCGATCTCTGCCAATATCTTCTTTTCATTCGTATGAAGCTCATCATATGCGTGCGCATATTTATCGATCACAACCTTTGAGATTTTTGAAAGGTTCCCTTCCGCAATCCCCAGCTTGCCCGCAAACCGAATCGCACGGCGTAATAAACGGCGCAAAACATAACCCTGGTCCACATTGGAAGGAGTAATACCCTTTTCATCGCCAATCATGAAGGTCGAACAGCGTATGTGATCCGCTACGATACGGAACGCTTTTTTCGTTTCATCGTCCGCACCCTCATATTTTTTGCCGGACAGCTCTTCAATCTTTGCAATGATCGGCGCAAATACGTCCGTCTCATATACGGAGCTTTTACCCTGCAAAATCGCAATCGTGCGGTCAAGGCCCATTCCTGTATCTACGTTTTTATGCTCCAGCGGCAAGAAAGAGCCATCCGCCTGTTTGTTGTATTCCATGAATACGTCGTTCCATATTTCAAGATACTTCCCACAATCGCAGGCAGGGCTGCAATCCGGCCCGCAAGCCGGTTTTCCGGTATCGATAAACATCTCGGTATCCGGCCCGCACGGCCCGGTAATCCCTGCCGGCCCCCACCAGTTATTCTCCTTGGGAAGGAAAAAAATGTGATCTTCATCTACGCCCATAGAACGCCAGGTCTCAAAAGCCATCATATCACGCGGTGCGTGCTCGTCGCCTGCAAAACAGGTAAAATAAAGCTTGTCTTTATCGATTCCCAGCCACTTTTCATCGGTTAAAAATTCATAACTCCACGAGATTGCTTCCTTCTTAAAGTAATCGCCAAGCGACCAGTTCCCGAGCATTTCAAAAAATGTGCAATGTGATTCGTCGCCCACTTCATCGATATCGCCGGTACGCACACACTTTTGTACGTCCACCAGACGCGTTCCCGCCGGATGCTTTTCCCCCAGCAGATAAGGAACCAACGGGTGCATACCCGCAGTCGTAAAAAGCACGGTAGGATCGTTTTCAGGTATCAGGGATGCGCTCCTGATTACCGTATGTCCCTTGCTTTTAAAAAAATCCAAATACATTTGCCTTAAATCGTCGCTCGTTAAGTTCTTCATTCCAAACTCCTTTGTTCTCTTCCTATTTACACAACACCAATATGGCGTTTGCAATAATATCCGCTACTTTGACCAGTGAATCGATTTCAATATATTCATCCGGCTGATGCTCCGTTCCCTCCTGCCCCGGAAACAACGCCCCAAACGCAACCGAGTTTGGAAATGCGCGCGCAAAAGTTGCACCGCCCATTGTCATACAATAGGCCTTATCTCCCGTTACTTCTTCATACGCCTGTTTCAGGCCCTGCACCAGCGGGGAATCCTCCGGCACAAAATGAGGCGCGCGGGAAAATTCCTCTCGAATGGTAAGCTCTTTAAATCTGCCGTTTATTTTTGACAGGATCGTTTCCTTATCGCTATGGATTGGATAGCGGATATCAATTCCCGCTTCCACTCCTTCCTCCGTCGTTTTAAAATATCCAAGGTTAAGCGTCAGTGCTCCGGACTCGTCCTGCGCCGCAATCCCCAGATTTGTTCCGTCCGTTTGCAGGCCAATTTGCTCAGCCAATTCATAAATCGCATCACTAATAGCATTTTTGCGCAAAGGCAGCATATTGAGGAACTGCATCATATACGTCAACGCATTTTTTCCCGCATCCGGTTTCGAGCCATGCGCGGAAAAACCATGCGCGGTAAGTCTGACTCCAGCGTTTATTTCTTCCGCAGTAACCTTGACCGGAGAATCCTCGTTAAAAATATCCATCATCTGTATAACCGCCTGTGCGTTTCCAGAAATTTCACAGGTGCATACAGCCGGAACGACGTTCACACGCTCTCCCGCCGAGAGAGAACGCACGATCAAACCGCCGCTTTGCTCGTCGATCGGGTATGCTTTCTTTTTTGCGACAAGATGCAACAATCCCTTTTCCGCATTGATAATTGGAAATTCTGCGTCGGGCGATATCGCCATTGTCGGGATTTCTCCCCCGTTTTTCTTATAAAAATCCATATCAGACCAGCCGCTCTCTTCATCGCAACCAAAAATAAGGCGCACGCGCTTATTGAGACTGATACAGTTTTCTTTGATTGCCGATAGTGCAAACAGCGCCGCAATCGCAGGCCCCTTATCATCAATCGCTCCCCTGCCGTAAATTCTGCCATCCTTAACCGTGCCGTCAAAGGGCGGGACTGTCCATCCATCTCCTGCAGGTACGACGTCAAGATGCGTTACAATCGCAAACATCTCGTCTCCGTCGCCGTATTCCACATATCCCAAATGCGAATAAAAATTCACACTGTCAAAGTCAAGCTTTTCCGCAATCCCCAATGTTTTAATCAACGCGTCGAATACGCCCTTGCCGTATGGCATATTTCCCTGCGCCGGGCTTTTTACGCTTTCAATTTTTAATATCCTGCACAGCGCGTCAATCATTTCATCTTTACGCGGGGCAAGCGAAAAATCCAACATTTTCTTTTCTCCTTTATTTTTCCAGAACAAATCGTTCTTATTATATCAGATTTCAGCTTGAAATACATTGTTTTTTTAGCATTTTGGCAGGAAAAGGATTCCTTGCAGCATATGGCGAATTAATTAACTGTAAATGTTTGCGGAAAGTAAAGGTGACTATTATTTCAATACACGACGGACACAGGCAGCGGCTCAAAAAACGGTTCCTGCGCGACGGGCTTGATTCCTTTGAAGAACACGAAGCGCTTGAGCTTCTTTTGTTTTATGCAATTCCACGCAGGGATACCAATGAGCTGGCACATAGGCTGCTGCATAAATTTGGTAGCCTGAAGCATGTTTTCGATGCCAACGCGGCAGACCTTGCCCTTGTGGAAGGTATAGGCGAAAGCGCCGCCGCATTGATTAAATTGCAATCTGAGTTGTCGCGAAAGTACTGGCTCAACGATCTCGCTGAAGGGACAAAAATCACATCGATTGAATCGGCAATCGAATATGTCAAACATTTGTTTCGCGGAAAGTTGCAGGAGGAATTTTATGTTATTTGCCTTGACGCGCATTTCCGTGTCAGGCACACCGAACGGCTAAGCCGCGGTACCACAACAGAAGCGCCGGTTTATATCCGGCATATCACGGAAGTTGTGATTCGTACCGGCACGGAAAAAGTGATGGTCGCCCACAATCATCCGGGAGGCAGCTGTCTTGCAAGCGTCAGCGATATCGAAACAACATCGCATATATTCAATGCAATGCACGCGCTATCAATTTCTTTTCTCGACCATATCATCATTGGCACGGACGATGCGTTCAGCTTTTCAGAGAGACTGCTCTTGCAGGATGAGGACAATAAGCTTACACCCAAGGAAGCGCGCGCCGCGCAATATTCCGGACGTGTTATGCAGGACGCAGCAAAGCTGTTTTCCTTTCCTCCCCTCATTTGACGCCGTCCTATTTTAGTGCTTTTACTTGCAATAACCAGTATTTTTAGGTATAATTTTTTTGGAATTACAAGTTTACTGTATTTCTAAATATTGGAGGACTTATTATGGCTATTGAATATTTTCATATAAAAGAACGTGATTTTGATTTGGTGGAACAACTGATCCAGATTGAAAATTCATCCTATGAAGGCGGCGCGCTTGACGTTTTTGACCTCATTGCGATGCTTCGTCACGCACGTGTTTATGTTGCCGTGGAATACGACGAAATCCTTGGTGCTGTTTATTTCATGCGGAATTTTGACAATCCGGACAAGGTATTCCTTCACAGCATCAATATCATTGATCCGCAGACATATCCCAACCTTGGAATTTCCCTGTTGAATATTGCATTTGCGGATATGCGGACCTTTGGTATCAAAATCGTCGAGGTCAATGTCGACCCTGCCAATTACCGTGCACTCAAGATTTATCGCGAGCAGCTTGGGTTTGTCGCCAGCGACAGTATGCAAAGTGAGATACTCAACGGTGAAGAAATCCTGATGCTGCAAAAGGAACTTTAACTTTACATCATTTGGCCGCAGGTTCTGCGGCCTTTTTCGTTTCCTGTCATCAAAGGAGTGAGGCTTTATGAAAACGCTTCGGGGAGGAAAAAGGATGTGGGTTGTATTTGCGCTGTTATCGGCTGTATTTGCGGCCGCTACCGCCATACTTGCAAAAATCGGCATACAGGACATGAATTCAAACCTTGCAACGGCAATCCGCACGGTTGTCGTGCTGATCATGGCGTGGGGTATCGTCTTTATGACCGGAACCCAGTTTGAAATCCCAAATATTACTGTAAAATCCTGGATTTTCCTTATTCTTTCCGGTATTGCCACCGGCCTTTCATGGTTGTTCTATTTCAAAGCGCTCCAGCTCGGCGACGCTTCAAAGGTTGTTCCCGTTGATAAATTCAGCGTTGTAATCAGTATGGTGCTCGCCTTTATCATCCTCAAGGAAGCAGTCACTGCCAAAACCATCGCGGGTGGCATTTTAATCACACTGGGCACGCTGGTAATGATCCTTTAGTAATTATTTTACAATTTTTGGCAGGAGTGTAGATACACTCCTGTTTTTGTTCTTTTTAAAAAAACATTGACAAATTTTCCATCTCGTTCTATAGTTAGTTACATAAGTAGTTAACCACTTAAGTTTTTAAAAGGAGTTCCATTATGCAAATTGATTTTGATATCGATATCCCAATCTATATCCAGATCGCCAGCCAAATTGAGGATTCAATCCTTTCCGGTGCATTCGCGGAGGAGACGCAGATACCTTCCACTACGGAAATCTCTACCGTATACAAAATCAATCCCGCTACAGTCCTGAAAGGCGTCAATATCCTTGCCAGCCAGGATATCCTTTACAAAAAACGCGGAGTCGGCATGTTTGTAAAGGCAGGGGCTGTCAAAAAAATACGTGAAAAGCACAGGCAGTCATTTTATGAGGACTATATTGTAAAACTTTTGGCAGAAGCAAAAAAACTGGATATCAAGGAGCAGGACATCATTCGCATGATCACGAAAGGAGACCAGTCATGATAGAAATAAAAAATGTAACCAAACAGTTTAAAAATATTACTGCGCTCGAACATATGAACCTTACTTTCCAGGAAAAGCATATTTATGGACTTTTAGGACGGAACGGCGCAGGCAAATCCACGCTTTTGAACCTGATCACAAACCGTATCTTCCCTACTGCAGGAACCGTTCTTGTAGACGGCCGGCCCTGCTTTGAAAATGATGTGGCGCTCGGAAAAATTTTTTACATGAGCGAAAATATGCTCTATGAACCTTCCGTCCGCTTAAGCAAGCTTTTTTACTGGACGAGTCTTTTTTATCCAAAGTTTGATATGGATTACGCCGATTCCCTGAGTAAAAAGTTTGGCCTGGCAATGAAGCAAAAGGTCGGGCAACTTTCAACTGGCTACCAGTCTATTCTAAAGCTCATTCTGACTCTCGCATCCGGCGCCGACTATCTGCTGTTCGACGAACCGGTTTTGGGCCTTGACGCAAATCACAGGCAGCTTTTTTATGAAGAATTGATTGCCCGCTACAGCGATTATCCATGTACGATTGTGCTTTCAACGCATCTGATCGAAGAAGTTGCTTCGCTTATCGAGCATGTTGTAATCATAAAAGAAGGACGGCTTTTATTGGAACGTCCCACTGAAGAAATGCACAGTATGGGCTATACCATATCCGGAAAATCGGAAGATGTGGACAGTTGGTGTGCGGGCAAAAATATTTTAGGCGTGCAGCAGTTAGGCGGGCTTAAGATAGCGTTTGTGCTTGGAGAAAAAGATGAAATCCCCACAGGGCTAACGGTAACGCCCCTTGACCTGCAGCAGCTGTTTATACACCTGACAAACGCGTAGAAAGCGAGGAAACACGAATGAAAATCAAACAAATGATTCAATGGCAGCTTATGACGAACCGGTTTGCCTTTTTACTTTTTTATCTGATTGTTACCGTACTGACCGCTTGTGCAACCATCACGGTCTCGCTTACTTCCGGCGTTACCTTCAGTACGACCTCAATCGCCTACGCCAGTATTTTTATGTTGGTTTTTGGTCTTGCCAGCTTCTCTGAGAACCTTCGTTTTGCCCTTGCAAACGGCGTCTCCCGCCGCACACATTATGTGAGCTTTTTGATTTCTTCACTGGCGCTGTGTGCGCTTACCTCCATATTTTGTGCTGCTGTAGATGCAATAACCTATTCATCCCTGCCTGCGGAAATGGCGCTCATTCACAGCTCTTTATTTGATGAATTTATATTCGGGTTTGCTCTTTTTCTGTTCCTTACCACACTGGGATATTTTATCAGCAGCGGCTATTACAAAATGGGCAAGCTTGCAAAAACGCTTGTATCTGTGCTTGTTCCTATCCTGCTGATCCTGTTGATCGCCAATACGGTCTTGGCAGAACCCGGCGCCGCATTTTGGCCCATGCAGCAGGCTTTTCTCGCTCTATATACATGGATGTCCGCCAGTTTGCTCTATTCGGCTTGTGTATGGCTCATTCTTGCCGCGATTTTTGCACTGCTGGGTTGGCTCGTGACACACCGTATAGAGATCAAGCTCCATTAGATTTTCAATCTGCGCAGTACAAAGGAAGGCTTCGCCTTCCTTTTTTTCATAATAAAACCGATTGTATCCCTCCTTTTTCCAGATTTTTCGTCATGGATGGTTATTCGGTGCTATAATAGCAATAATGATTATAATACAAGGAGGCCCTTCCGTATGTACAAATATTCCGCATCTCCGGAACGTTACAAAACCATGAATTATAACCGCTGCGGAAGCAGCGGGCTGAAGCTTCCTGAAATTTCGCTTGGCTTCTGGCATAACTTCGGCGCCAATGGCAATTATGAAAATATGAAAGCCATGTGCTTTACTGCCTTTGACGGCGGCATCACGCATTTTGATCTTGCCAACAATTACGGTCCTCCGCCCGGCAGCGCGGAAGTGAACTGTGGCCGTATCCTGAGAAACGAATTATCACGTTACCGCGACGAGCTCATAATCAGTACCAAGGCCGGTTACGATATGTGGGAAGGGCCTTATGGAAACTGGGGCAGCCGTAAATACCTGCTTTCCAGTCTCGATCAAGGCCTCAAGCGTATGGGGCTTGAATACGTCGATATATTTTACCATCACCGCATGGATCCGGAAACGCCGCTTGAAGAAACGATGCTAGCGCTCGACCAGGCTGTAAAGAGCGGCAAGGCCTTATATGCAGGCATCTCAAATTATGACGGGCCTCATATGGAGGAGGCTTCCGAAATCCTCAGCAGCCTGCGCTGCCCTTTCATCATCAATCAGAACAGATATTCCATCTTTGACCGGACGATTGAAAAAAACGGCTTGAAAAATGCTGCAAAACGGCATGGAAAAGGGATTATTGCCTTCAGCCCGCTTGCGCAGGGTATGCTCACCAACCGTTACCTTGGCGGTATCCCGCAGGACAGCCGCATCAAGACAGACGGACGCTTTTTGCATGAAGATGACCTTACGCGTGACAGGCTTGCGCAAATCAACGCCTTAAACGATCTGGCTGCGCAGCGAAATGAGTCGCTTGCACAGCTCGCACTCGGCTGGGTGCTTAAGGATTCTGACATCACAAGCGTACTGGTCGGGGCATCCAGACCGGAACAACTTACCGACAACCTTCAAATCGTAAACCGTTCACCGCTGACACAGGAAGAACTTGACAGGATCGATTTGATTTGCGGACTGGAAAAACATTAAACTAAAAAAACCGTATTGCTTTGGCAATACGTTTTTTTATTCTATCTGTCAGGAAATATAAGTACGTACCCGGAAGTGCGCTCCAATATCCTCTGCTATCTTCCTGCACGTCTCAATATCTTCTTTGCTGATCACGTCTACAACAGAAAGCGTCACCTTGATTCCATATTTCACGCAGTCCCGCGCAAAGTCGAGCATATAACGAAATCCGTCTTCGCCGTACCGGCTGTGGACTACGGCTTCATATTTCTTCGCGTCCGCTTCGTTAAGGCTGATCGACACCTCGTCAATGATTCCCTGAAGTTCCGCCGCAATATCACGACCGTGGAATGCGCTTGCATGCCCGTTTGTATTGATGCGCGTATGTCCGCCGTAACGCTTTACATAGGCTGCAATCTCCTTAAGCTCGTCTATCTTTATCGTTGGTTCCCCAAACCCGCAAAACACAACGTCAGTCGGATCTTTTTCCAATTCATCTATAATTTCAGCCGCGCTTGGCTCCCTTTCGAGCCACAGGTCGTAACCCGCAACGCCTTTTCCGTTTCTCCTGACACAAAATTCGCAATCATTCGTGCATTTGTTGGTCAGGTTGATATAAGTATCGTTTCCTATTTTGTAAGTAAAAGTATTCAAACCGTCTTTCCTGCGTTTCCCGTATGCCCGCAGGCATACAATTTATTTTCCTTGCTGTTATTATTCTAAACCGGATTCGATATCGAAAAACCGTTTTGCATTCTTCATGGTAACA
Source organism: Christensenella sp. KGMB01412 (assembly GCF_055522415.1). Classification (NCBI taxonomy): domain Bacteria; kingdom Bacillati; phylum Bacillota; class Clostridia; order Christensenellales; family Christensenellaceae; genus Christensenella; species Christensenella sp. KGMB01412. Next base: position 621,489 of record NZ_JBVFVW010000001.1, read on the forward strand.
CGTGCAATTTCCGCCTCATCAACATTCTTTACTTCTGCGAGCCGCTGTGCAACATAGCGCACATATGCGGGCTCGTTCCGTTTGCCGCGGAGAGGCACCGGCGTCATATACGGGCAGTCCGTCTCAATCAGCAACCGTTCCATCGGCACAGCCTGCGCAGCCTCCAACGTCTTTCTCGCATTCTTAAAGGTGAGTGCTCCGCCAAAGGCAATATAAAAGCCCATTTTCACAAGCTCCCGCGCAGTTTCAGCACTGCCTGAAAAACAATGCAGTTCCCCTCGCACCTGCGGAAATTTACGCAGGATTTCCAACGTATCGGCAGTCGCTTCCCTGCTGTGCACCACAATGGGAAGATTCACCTCAAGTGCCAGCTCTACCTGTTGCTCGAACGCTTTTTTTTGCGTTTCGCGGGGAGAAAAATCGTAATGGTAATCGAGTCCTATTTCACCAATCGCCACAACTTTCTCTTCCTTTGCAAGCGAGCGCAGAGCAACTGCAGTCTTTTGGTCCCATTCACCCGCACTATGGGGATGAACGCCTACCGCGCTGTAGATCATCCTATGCTCTTTTGCAAGCGCCGCGGCGCGAATGCTGTCCGCAAGATCTGAGGAAGCCTCCACGACATATTCCACCCCCTCGAGTGGCAAGCGTCCGATGAGCTCCTCCCGATCTTCGTCGAAACGCTCGTCCAATAAATGCGCGTGCGTGTCAAAAAGCATCATTTGGTTATCCAACGATCATCCCATCCTTTGCATCGGCTGTTACAAGCGCAATATCCGGATTATCCCCTACCGCCAGTATCATGCCCTCAGAGAGCGTGCCGCGCAATTTGGCGGGCTTCAGGTTCGCTACGATGATAACCGTTTTACCTATCATTTCTTCCGCTGTAAAGCTTTCCCTGATGCCGGAAACAATCGTGCGCGTTTCGCCTCCGCATTTTACTGTCAGCTTCAGCAATTTATCCGAGCCTTCCAGATTCTCACAGGCCGTGACCTTTGCAGTTTTAAGCTGTACCTTTTTAAAATCGTCGATTGTTATTTGCTCTGTCTTTTCTTCACTCTTTTGGGCAGCCTGTTCCTGCGCTGCTTTCATCAACTGGTCAAGTGCGTCGAGCTCTTTTGGAATATCAATGCGCGGGAAAATCGCTTCTCCCTTGCTGACTCTGATTCCTTCACCAAGTTTTCCATAAGAACCGATGCTTTCCCAGCTGCATAACTCCCTGCGGCCACCGATCCCGAGCTGTGTCCTGATTTTGACCGCAGTTTCCGGCATCACAGCTTCAATCAGCACACTCACAAAGCGCAGCCCTTCCGCAAGGTGGTACATCACACTGCCAAGCCGTTCTTTTTGCGCCTCATCCTTTGCAAGCGCCCAGGGCATCGTCACATCAATATACTTATTAAGCATGCCGATATACTGCCATATCTCCGTCAAAGCCTCAGAGACCTTCCAGTCGTTCATCAGTGCATCCATATGTGCCGGAAGCTTTTCCGCAAAGGTAATCAGCTCTTTATCCTCAGGTTTTTTCTCTCCCATCGCCGGAATTTCACCGTCAAAATATTTTCCGATCATTGCTACTGTCCGCGACAAAAGGTTGCCAAGATCGTTTGCCAAATCCGCATTGATCCGGCTCAGCAATAACTCGTTTGAAAACATCAGGTCGCTTCCGAGCGGCGCTTCCCGCATCAGGAAATAGCGGATCGCATCAACTCCATAACGCCCGACAAGCACAACCGGATCAACGACGTTTCCACGGCTTTTACTCATTTTTCCGCCCTGCAACGTCAGCCAGCCATGGCCATATACACGCTTCGGCAATGGCAGTCCTAATGCCATCAGGATCGTCGGCCATGTGATCGTATGGAACCTGATGATTTCTTTGCCGACAAGATGCAGGTCCGCAGGCCAATAACGCCTGAATTTGCTGTCGTCATCTGATAGATATCCCAGTGCTGAAATATAGTTGGAAAGCGCGTCGATCCACACATACATCACATGGTCTTTGTCAAATGGAACAGGGATGCCCCATTTAAAGGATGAACGCGACACGCACAAATCTTCCAGACCTGGAAGCAGAAAATTATTGAGCATTTCATTTTTGCGCGATTCCGGCTGGATAAATTCAGGATGGTCTTCAATATACTGGATAAGCCTGTCGGCATATTTTGACGCACGGAAAAAGTAGCTTTCTTCTTTTACCTTATGCACCTCGCGTCCGCAGTCCGGGCACTTTCCGTCCACAAGCTGACGCTCTGTCCAGAAGGCTTCGCACGGCGTGCAATACCAGCTTTCATATTCACTTTTATAGATATCGCCCTGATCATAAAGCTTTTGAAAAATCTTTTGTACGCATTCCTCGTGCCGTTTATCTGTGGTGCGGATGAAATCATCGTTTGTGATGTCCATCAGTTTCCACAAATCTTTGATCTGCGCCACAACTCCGTCCACATACTCCTTAGGCTCCATGCCCTTTTCCATAGCAACCTTTTCAATCTTCTGTCCGTGCTCGTCCGTCCCTGTGAGAAACATTACGTCGTATCCTGTCAGGCGTTTAAATCTCGCAATGCTGTCTGCCGCAGTTGTACAGTAAGCATGCCCAATGTGAAGCTTATCACTCGGGTAGTAGATTGGTGTTGTAATATAGAATTTTTCGCTCATCTTTTCAAGGCTCCTTTTTATCTGGCATAACTTTTATTATACCGTTTTGCACCTGTTTTTTCAATAGCACGAACCGTCCCCATCAAAAAAGAAAAGACACAGCAAACGCTGCGTCTTAATGTTTTCATTTTGCCTGTCAGGCTATCCTTTGATAATAACGCCTTCCTGATAGACCGGCACCACGTCAAACATATCCTCACGCGTGCAATATTCCAAGTCATCATAGAGCTTTAGCTGCCTCAGATATTCAAAATGCGTGCTGCCCTCAAGCGCCCCTAAGATGTCGTGGTTTGCGTCATGGTACAGCTTCAATGCCACCCTGCCCATATCGTCAAGCTCAATCTCATCGTCGATTTTAAGCATCCGGTCTATAATACAGCCAATCGCCATCATATCGTCCGTCGAAAATTTCCCTTTTGTTCCTGCTCCAACCATCACAACGTCGCGCTCAAGCGAAATCGCCTTCTTTGCGACCGCTTCTGCATTGATAAACGTGCCAATCAATACATCTTCTGCCGGCGCAAGCGTTTTGATCGCAACCGTACCGTTTGTCGTTGAAAAAATAATAATCCGCTCTTCCACAATATCCTGCGTATATTCAAGCGGGGAGTTCCCCAGATCAAATCCGCTGACCTTCTTTGCTGCCATTTCACCACACAAAAGAACATTTCCTTCGGAAATCTTTTTGATGGCTGCCGCTTCATTCGCCTCTCCTGTGGGAACGATCCTGTCGCACCCGTTGGAGATTGCGGTAATAATCGTTGCCGACGCACGTAGCGCGTCTACCATGATTGCTGTCTTGTCCTGTAATTCGTTTTTTGGTAAATCGCAAAATACTGCTGAACTAATAATTTTCATATGTTACCTCTTTGTGCTTTTACTGACTCGATTCCTTATTTTACTACATCCAGAGCCAAAATTCAACCTTTGAAAATGGCTATATAACGGTTTTTTTAACAATACCTGTCTATTCCAGATTGAAATTCTTCATTCCCCGAGCTGTAGCATTATTTGATAAACCCGGTTCTTTGGGATACCAGCCTGCTCCGCCACCTGGCTCACTGCCGATTTTTTTGTCATGCCTTTTTCCAGATACAGTTTAAGCGCCGCCGCGATTTCCGCTTCGTCCATTATCTGCGTTTTCTCCTGCGGATAAAAAACGACTGCAAACTCCCCTTTCACTGCGTCCCTCCCTGCAAAGCTCTCAAACGCCTGCTTTGCCGTGCCGCGCAGGACTTCTTCATGAAGCTTCGTCAGCTCCCTGCAAATGCAGACAGGAGTATCTTCTCCGCACACAGTGCAGACATCCTCCAGCATTTTCACAATCCGGTTCGGGCTTTCATATACAACGCAGGGCATTTGCATTTGCACAATACGCTCCAATTCCTTCCTGCGCGCGTTCTGCTTCTGGCTTAAAAATCCCCAGAAAATAAAATGGGAACAATCCATTGCACACAGTGTAACTGCTGTCACTGCAGCACACGCACCAGGAATGCTTTCCACGCATATCCCCTCCTGTACGCACCGCGCCACAAGCGCAAATCCCGGATCAGAAATCACCGGTGTGCCAGCATCCGATACGAGCGCCACTTTTTTTCCATCGTGCAGAATTTCAAGCAGCTCTTCAAAACGCGATTCCCTGCTGTATTCATGAAAGCTCATGAGCTTTCCTTTGATTTCATAATGATTGAGCAGTTTTATTGTATGCCTTGTATCCTCAGCCGCAATTACATCGGCCTCACGGAGCGTTTCAAGCGCGCGCAGCGTAATATCCTTTAAATTGCCGATTGGCGTTGCTACCAAAAAAAGCTTACCCTGTTCCATTTCCGTCTCCCGTCTGCTGCCCGTCCCTGCAATAAATACGCCGGACTTCTTCCGTCTCGCTGCCGTCACGTTCGTGTACGATGAGCGGCGGAAGTATACGCAGCCCTTCCCCTCCATCCTTCATTGCTGAAAGCAGAACGCGCGCCGGCTCGCTTGTCACATAGCTGTGAATAAAGCGTACCTCCTTTGGCTGCAACCGGCATCCCTTCAGCTCTTCGAAAATCTCCGCAAGACGCGAAGCGCGGTGGATCATATAAAACCGTCCGCCGGTCTGCAATAGGCTTCCCGCAGCTGCACACAGCCCGCGCAGCGTAACTGCAACCTCAAACCGTGCAATACGGTGGGATTCGCATTCGCTCCCGACTCCCGCCGTTTTCTTTTCATACGGAGGATTTGACACCACAATATCAAACCCCGTCCCAAGAAGCTTTGCAGCACTGCAAATATCGCCGTTTATCATTTCTATATTTGCTTCAAGCCCATTGAGCTCTACGCTCCGGCACGCAAGGTCATACAATACTTTTTGCAGCTCGAGCCCTTTTACGGTGATATCCTGCCTGCGCCCGAAAAGTAAGAGCGGCAGGATTCCCATTCCCGTTCCAAGGTCCGCAACCCTGCTGTTCTTTTTCAGTTTCACAAAGTCGGCCAGCAGTACCGCATCCGTTCCAAAGCAAAACAGATCCGTATCCTGTATAATTTTAAGCCCTTTTAATTGCAGATCGTCTATCCGTTCCATATGTTCTTTATTATACCATATCCACATGACAAATAACGGTAAAAAAAAGAAACCTGCATATGCAGATTTCTTTTAAAAAACCATGTTAATTTACACTTCTTGCTGATTAACCCTCAGAAATTGCTTCTACGGGGCACGTTGATGCACAGGAACCGCAGTCGATGCACGTATCAGCGTCGATTACATACTGATCGCCGCCATCAGAAATTGCATCTACAGGGCAATCTGCAGCACAAGCACCACAAGAAATGCAAGCGTCTGAAATTTTGTATGCCATGTTCGTTCACCTCCATACTTAATACAGTTATATTCTACCATTCATTGACGAAAATGCAACCTTTTTTTAGTTATCTAACAAGGATTTTATTTCGTCGTCCACGATTATTTCTTCTTCCTTCACAGGAGCCTCTTTTTTACGGCTTTTTACCGTGATTTCCTTAAGGTCATATTCCTCGATGTCGAAGGTCCCGTCTTTTAAAGTAATCCTGACCTTTACCATCTCAGTCAATGCGTTGGTATCAATTACCTCAGCTTCCCCGTCCGGTGTTTTTACAATACTTCCATGTCTTGGAAGCCTGCGGCGCATATCGTGGTAATGCTCATGCTCATAATTCAAACAGCACATCAGCCTTCCGCACAAACCGCTGATCTTGGTTGGAGAAAGCGATAAACTTTGTTCCTTGGCCATCTTGATTGACACCGGCTGGAAATCCCCCAAAAACGCGCTGCAACAGCAAGGTCTCCCGCACGGCCCAAGGCCGCCAATCTTCTTTGCCTCGTCGCGCACGCCGATCTGCCGCAGCTCGATCCTCGTTTTGAATACGGATGCAAGGTCCTTCACCAGTTCACGGAAATCAACCCTTCCCTCCGCTGTAAAATAAAAAATAATTTTTCCGCTGTCGAACGTATACTCTACATCGATCAGCTTCATATCCATTTTATGCTTGGCGATCCGTTCCACACAAACGCCAAACGCTTCTTTTTCTTTCTTTTTGTTGGATTCCACTTTTTTGAAATCCTTCGTCTCCGCCTTGCGTATTACCTTTTTCAGCGGTTTTACGATTTGCTTATCCTCAACCTGCCGTGGAGCGAGCACAACCTCGCCGAATTCGACTCCGCGCGCTGTTTCCACAATAACCTTATCGTTTAATTGTATTGCAAGATCGCCGGGATCAAAATAGTAAATCTTTCCGATCTCCGAAAACCTCACCCCAATGATTGAATTCATAAAATAACCTCCAATATATGAAAAAGCATACTTTCCAGCGCCAACTTTGTGTTTAACCCGGCGCATTGCGCACGCTTTACCATGCACTCAAATAATTGTATCTGCGTATTGCAGAGAACATAATCCCGCAGCTTGGCGTGTTCTTTGATTTCCCGCAGTTTATCCTCGTTTACCAATCCGCTCTCTTCGCCTGTATGTTTGTAAAGCAACACATCCGCAATATACTGTAACGCCACCGTAAGACACAAATCAATTTTTGCATCATGCTTCAAAAACAACGCCAGCGTAGCGCTCGTCGCCATATTTTTTGAAGTCCAAAGCCGGTTTAAAGCAAGGATCATATCGTCCCTGATTTCAAAAAAGCCGTCCTGCAGATAGGAAACAGCCAGATGGTAGTCTCCCTTTGCCGCATTGCTCAGCACACGCGCGCGCAACGTAGGAATTTTTTGTTCCCTGCACAGCTCTTGCTCTGCCTGTTCGCGGGAAAGAGACGTCTTTAAAATTATACACCGCGAAAGTATGGTAGGCAATATATTTTTGGTGTTCTGCGCCCCCATAACAAACACAGTATTTTCCGGCGGTTCTTCAATCACCTTTAAAAGAGCGTTCTGTGCCTGAGGCGTCATTACGTCAGCCTGTGCGATCACTACCGCCTTATACCCGCCTTCATAAGGTTTTTTCGACACAAGGGATGGTATTTCCCGCACATCGTCGATTTTGATCGTGCTTTTTGCCGCTTCCACCGTCACAATATCTACATGGCTTTTGTGCAGGTATTTCAAGCAACCCGGACATTTTCCGCAGGCAGTTCCCTGATCGCAAAAAACGTGCAGTAAAAATTCATCAATCTGTCGTCTTGTCGTTTCCGGCGATACGCCTGAAATCAGGTATGCACCTGCAATATTGCCAGTTTTTACAGCGTTCTCAAAAATTTCATTCATTCCAAACGCCGCCCGCTTTTAGAATTTCAGTCATTTTTGCACGCACAATATCCTGCGTCGTATATTTGTCACCGGACGCATCGATACGAACAATCCGCTCCGGATACATCTCAGAAAGCTTTACAAAGCCGTTATAAAGCAGGATATAAAACTCTTCCTCCTGCGTTTCCAGCCGGTCGTGCACACGTTTTTTGCTCATGCGTTCAAACGCCAGATGCGGCGGGAAATCCAGGAAAAAGGTCTTATCCGGCATCATACTGCCCATTGCAAACTGGTTTATATTCATGACGGCTTCCACGCCAAGCCCGCGTCCCACGCCCTGATAGGCAAGCGACGAATCAATAAACCTGTCGCACAGAACAACTTCACCCCGCTCAACAGCGGGCGAGATCACCTGCTCAACGTGCTGCGCACGCGCCGCAGCGTAAAGAAGCGCCTCCGTCCGGTCTCCCATCTCTGTATTTTCGATATCGAGCACCAAATCCCTGATCTTCTCTGAAACTACAGTGCCTCCCGGCTCCCTTGTCAAAACGGGCGTAATCCCGTTTTCCATCAAATATTCTGATAAAAAACGCATTTGAGTGCTTTTGCCACAGCCATCCACACCCTCGAACGTAATGAATAATCCCTTCACTTCCTTTGGTCCTTTCCTCAACTGTATTTATAAACAGGCGATCTCAATCCCGCCGTCCTGCATTCCAAAAAGTCCATATCCGCTGCCCTGTAAATGCCTCAGATAATCTATCATCTGTTTCGTAATCCTCTGCCCGGGCATAATGACGGGAACTCCCGGGGGATACGCGCCCGCGCTCGCCACCGCAATGCAGCCTACGCTGTCTTCCACGGCTACAATACGTCTTTCAGCAAAAAAAGCATCCCGCATCGATCGTTCCAACTGCGTGCGGTATACCTCATTAATTTCCTCCTGCGCGAACGTATTTGCAATATGGTAGTTAGCGCCCCTGATTTGCTTCAGCGCGTCCCTGAGGTTTTCAAAATCCTCAATCCCATCTGCTATCGTGCAGATCAGCACAATATTTGAGACATCCGCTGTTTCCACGTCGATACCGCATTTGTGCAGCTCTTTTGCCGCCCCAAAACCGCTGATCCCACGATCCGTCACGTCGATTACCAGTTTTAAAATATCTCTGTCAAATGCGCCCGAGCCTTTTGGGATATCCTGTAAAACACACCGGTAGCCGCCGATCGCTTCGATACGGCGCATATTGTCCTCCACAAGGTTTACCGCCGCCCTCAAGCGGACTTCCCCCTCCTCGCGCATCATTGCAAGCGAATAATCACACGAGGCAAGCAACAAATAGGAAGGACTTGTGGTTTGAAGCATATTGAGCCTTGAACGCACGACCTCCGGCTGTATCGCTGCATTTGCCCCGATGTTAAGCACCGCGCATTGGTTCATCGCACACAGTGTTTTATGCAGGCTTGTTACCCAAATATCGCATCCTGCCTGTGCCGGCGAAACCGGCAGCAGTTCCGAGAAATCAAACGCCGCGGCATGGGCCGCATCGCAAATCACCTTCATCCCCGCCTTGTGGGCTATCGCACATATCTCATTGATATCTGCACACAGGCCATAATAATTTGGATAAGTCAGGTAAACTGCCTTTGCGTGGGGATGATTTTCCACCGCCCGCGCAATTTCCTTTGCCGTTACAACGCCCGGCACACCTGCCGCCTCCGTCTCCGGGCATACAAATACAGGCTGAACCCCCGCCATGCAAAATGCGTTTACAGCGCTCAGGTGGATATCCCGCGCAACAATCACCGTATCCTTCGGTTCGAGGACGGATAATACCGCTGCATGCACGCCACACGAGCTCCCATTCACCAGAAAATAGCTTTCCCGCGCGCCAATGTGCTTCGCGTGAAGCTCCTGTGCCTCTCTGATCACGCCCTGCGGCGCATACAGGTTATCCGCATCAGGAAGCTCTGTTATATCCAGCCGGCTTACCTCAATCGGCAAAAAACCGCCCTTGCCTTTGTGGCCCGGCATACAAAAGCGGGATTTTGAAGCCTGCGCTACACGCGTAAGCATATCCGCGACAGGCGTATTCACCTCGTACGTCCTCCCTTGCCGATTTTCTTCACCAGCTCATCCGTCGGCGAGAAAATAATTGCGATATCGCCGCAATCGACTACAAACGCATCTTTTTTCTTCTTATAGGTATACTTATACTTTTTCCGGCCCGAAAGCCCCTGCGCCATATCTTCAAAGCTTCCCGCTTTTTTGATATTGCGAAGCGGTATGGTAGACAGCGCCTTTTCGCGCCTTCCAATCCTTCTTCCGAAAAGGATTTCTCCATCCTCCACCAAATAGATATAATCCGTCAAAAAATACCTTACGAAGAAAAATGCTCCAAGCGCCACGATAATAAGCGCAAGAAACTGGATCCAGCCAATTCCCGTCCAAAAGCTCAGAAAGGACATGATGAACATCACCGCCAGAATTGCAAGTACAATCCCGACGGTAATAAAAATTCCGGCTACAGCGCCCACTTTTTTATGTGCCAGTTCTTCCCGATACATGCCTGCCCTCATTTCCTCTTTCAAGCTGCATAATTTTTAATCATCCACCTGATAATAGCAAAACTATCTTATGATATATCATATCAAAAAAACACTTTTTCCGCAAGGAGCAGAGCGTTGCCTCTCCTTTGCAAAACAGCGCCAAAAAACGCCTGCATTGCAGTGCAGGCGCTTTTTTAAGATTTCAGTTTTTTGATCGTTTCGACCGGAAGTTTTGCTTTTATTTCGATCCCTTCCGGAAGGTATTCAAGCTCTATTTCTTTTCCGTGACGGTTAACCAGAGCCAGAAGATCACCCTTGTCGTACCCGATTCTTCCCTCGTAAGACATCATCTGCGGCGCGAGCTTTTCCGCCGCCTTCGCAAGGAGCGCTTCCATCCCATAACCGCTGCGCGTTGATATATATATGGTGTCAGCTTCATCCGGCGGAACCACCGCCAGCAGGTCTGCCTTGTTCATCACTGTTATTTTAGGCTTTTCAGCAGCGCCGAGCGATTCAAGCAGCCCATCAACCACGTCCATCTGTTTCTGTGCATTTGGATTCGCCGCATCCGTTACGCACAAAAGCAGGTCTGCATGCGTGACTTCCTCAAGCGTCGAGCGAAAAGCGCTCACCAGGTCGTGCGGAAGCTTTTCAATAAACCCTACCGTGTCCGTAAAGACAGTCTCTCCCACGTCAGGAAGCATTACCTTCCTTGTCACCGGATCAAGCGTTGCAAAAAGCTTGTCCTCCGCAAGCACGCCCGCATCCGTAAGGGCATTCAGCAGGCTCGATTTTCCTGCGTTGGTATACCCAACAAGCGCAACTTCCTTTACTTCATTTTCACGCCGTGCGCTGCGGCGCAGGTCACGTTGCTGTTTTACTTTTTCAATATCCTGTGTTAGCTCAAATATCCTTCGGCGAATCCTGCGGCGGTCTACTTCGATCTTTTTTTCACCCGGGCCGCGCGTGCCGATGCCGCCGCCCAGACGCGAAAGCGCCGTTCCTTCCCCTTGCAGCCTTGGCAATGTATACTGCAACTGCGCAAGCTCTACCTGAAGCCGACCTTCCCGCGTACGCGCACGCTTTGCAAAAATATCGAGGATCAGCATTGTCCGGTCAATCACCTTCACTCCCAGCAGCTCCTCAAGATTTTTCGTTTCAAGGGGCGTCAGCTCGTCGTTAAAAATAACGGCGTCGGCATCTGCCGCCGCAAGCTGCAACGAAAGCTCCTGCGCTTTCCCCTTTCCGATATAGTATGCCCGGTCTCGCTCCCTGCTTTGCGTTACAACGCCAACTACCTCCGCATCGGCGGTTTGCGCCAGACGCCGCAGCTCTTCCATGCTCTCTTCCGGCGCGTTTAAACCTACCAGCAGCACGCGCTCTGCCTCTCCCTGCGTATCGTGCATACGGACAAGCCTGCTCACACGTTCCGTCGCAAAGGCAATTTCCTGCATCAGCGCCTGCTGCGGTATCCGCCCCGCACGAAACGGGCCTGCAATTTTTACCTGGTCAAGTGCATCCCCCAAAAAGCCGACGCACATCATCGCCGCTTTTCCGTTGCGGACAGAAATTGCCGCCATCGCATCGAACCGCGTAGAAATAAGCGTACCAATATCCACCTCTGAGAGCATCGGGCTCCCGTTTGGATGCGTATGCAACGACCGCACGCCTGAAACGCCCTCAAAGCCTCGCCGCATACGCATGTAAGGCATCTTTACGCTTTTATCGTCGCCAACCGAAACATCGAGTACTTTTCCGCCGCGCGACAGGAACACGGAAATTTCTTTTCCAAGAATATCCGTTAGCCGCGCCATTTCCTCAATCAAAGAAACGGACGCAAATTCCTGCGTCTGCATCTTATAGTCATATAATTCGTTCAGTTCTTCCTTTATAGAATCCCTGATTCCATTTAAATTTCCATGTATTTCCATACTAACAGTATATCAGATCGCCCGCTCCTTGCAAGCCGCTCAATAAAGATAAATATTCAGATGATCGCCGGAAAGCTCCGCACAGAATACCTTTGAAATATCCTCCACTCCCTTTTCACGCAGCTGTTGTTCGAGCCATTGTTCATCCTTCCCAATATTCTCCAGATTATTTTGATTAACCTGACCATCCTCAATGATCATCAGCGACAAAAGCTTTTCGCCTTTTTTCACAAGCGTCAAATGCCCGTTTGGCTCAAATTGCGCGTCGCTCAATTCGCTTATTTTATGCACATTTTGCATACGCAGCAGGGTTGAAAAATCATGCGCTGTGAGATTGATCCGCTTAAAATTATCCGTCAGCAGCTCACCATTGCGCATAATCTGGATCGGCTCCCCGTCAATCATCCTTTTTGCTTCAGCATTATGGTTTTTGATAAACCGCGTGACAAAAATCAGAAGTCCCCATATCAACAGAACGATTACAAATTGCAGTACTGTAATATCCGGATTGTAAATCACGCCGCCGATGATACCGCCAAGTACATAGTTGCCAACCTGATCCATTGCCGAAAGTGGCGCAAGCTGTCCTTTTCCCGACAGATTGATGATAATAATCAGGCAGATAAAACCAATCGTCAGCTTAATTGCAATATCAACATAAGAAAGCACCTGCCATTCCCCCCTTACTCGTTGATGATATTGATTGGATCGATTACGAGCGCGTCCAGCTTCACAGCAATAAAAGACTGCTTATCGTCCGACCAATACAAGGTATAATAATCGTTGCGCACCTTATACACGGTTTGGTCCGTAATATCCGGTGTGCTGATAAAAATCTGATCCTGAGGCACCTTCAGTTTCCCTGAAAGCGTATCAATCGAATTGATATTGCTTTGATAACGCGTCTGCTGATTTTTTGCAGTAATCGCGTCGCTCACCTTAACTCCCGCCATCAACGAAAACAATATAAAGAGTAATAGCGCAAGCTCTTTATACTGTACCGATATTTTTTTTCGTATGATCTGCACAACCAAAAAAATGGCAACGGCAAGCAATATCAGAATAAAGATCAACTCAAACTGGTTCGTTAGCTTTACATGACTCGTAAAATATTCATAACTGTAAAAATTCACATTGCTTGCCCCTGTCTCGATATTGCTGTAATATAGATACCACATTCCATTTCTTTTTAATCATGGGTACATAGAAAAAGCGCCGATATTTTACCGCCGCCTGATACCTCTTTTATTATGGCGCATCCAACAGAGTCCACTCGATCGTGGCGTTGTATTCCACATTGGGACATCCTTCCCCGCCATCAAGTGAAACCAGTATTCCCTCTTTTGCCGCCCATGTAATATCCGTCTGGCTGGAACTGCCCGTTGTCCCGCTGTAGACCTGCAGCGGCTCTTTTCCAAGCATCTTGCTGGTAGCCCCTTCTATATATACAAGCGCTCCGGGAAGTGTATATGTTTGTCCGTTACTGGTTCCAGTGAGCGGTTGTGCGATGCTTGCCTGCACGCTCCATTCGTTTCCGGCACCACGTGTATCGGATACGGACAGTGCCCATCCCGGATCCTGCCTTCCGATAAGCTGAGGTACTGCTGATATTGCCGAATCTGCAAAGGCAAGCTTTGAAGGGACATTCAAAAAGCTTAGAGTTCCCGGATTTTCAAGCACCGTTGTTTTGTGCCGCGCTTTCAGAAAATCATAGTGGCTGAGGGCAAGAACCGTTTCATCAAGTATAAGGTTTGAATCCGGCACGTCTGCAACATAATTTCCATCCGCGTTGGCATCTGCCAAAAGCTCCCTTGCCGTTCCTGCATCGCCATTATATGTAATTTTCACATTTGCGCTGCCTTCCGTCTTTCCCGTAATCTGCCTGCTGTTTTGATATACGGCATCAATATCCAGATAATAACTCCCCATCGCAATCATATAAGACGTATAGGTATTAAAGGTGGAGTTGCTGAACACATCCGTATTTGGATCATCTGCGCTTGTATTGGAAATAGAAGCGGAGGTGATAGCTGTTCCCGAGGCGGTTGCACTCATATTCATTGTAGTACTGTCATTTTTATTCCATATATAATTGGGCATATTGTCAATACTGTCCGATGCCCCTGTATTTGCCGTCCAGTTATTGATTGCATCCACGGTTGCCGTGATCGTTCCTGAAGTCGTAAATTTGATCAGGCCGCCATATGGATTGTAAAGCAGGATGCGGTTTGGATGATTGATCTGTACCTTTCCGCCCGCAGACGCAAACTTAACCAGGCCTTCCGTATTGCTGTTCGCCGCCCTTTGTACGTTAAGCGTTGCGCCGGTTCCGACCTGGAGCAAGGTGTTTAGCCTGATCGTCGGCGCATTGTTGCTGCCTGTATGAACCACATTCAGCCTGCCGTTTTCCTCGACCACAATTCCCTCTAACTTATGGCCGCTCCGTTGGAGGCCGTCGCGTGTAGTGACCGAAAACGATGCTCCCACACCCACTGTGAGCGTCGGCTTCTGGTTTGTTGTATTTCCGGCTCCCTCCACATAGATGAAGTCGTTATTGCCGCCGCTTGTCGTGTTGAGAACCGTGGCGTCCGCTCCCGGCAAAACCCTGATATACTGGTTTGTACCGTTATTGCCAGCAAACCAAAACATTGAGTTTGTACCATCCGTCTTTTTGATCGTCGTCACTCCACCGATCTCAAGCTGGGCGATCTCCCCAACTTCCTGTGGCTCGTCGCCGCCTGTTGCCATAATCGTAACGTCAGAATTCAGGAAACGCACCAATCCCCGCCGATTGAAGACGATCTGCGGCCCTTTGTATGTTACATTGTCATATGTGATCGTGGAAGGATACGCGTCCTCCGCCATAACCGGCCCGTAGTAATTTTTGCCGTTGATTACAGCGTCTTTTAGCGTTATGCTCGTACCAGCCACACGCGGCCTGATTACGTTTCCGATCCCGCCGGCAATATCGTTTATTTGATTGCGCACGCCATCCTCACTCTTTGGATGCCCGACGATTGTCACGTTTTTGCGGTTACTTCCGATCAATATGCCTCCGGCAACATAAGTAATCGTCCCATTGAGATATATTGTGTCGATTCCCGCGTATAGGGTATCGTTTTCAAGTACGGTTTTCAGGTCTGCAAAGTTATCCACCATTGCTTCGTTTGTATCCAGACCATCCGTTACGATTGAAAAAGCTTCCGCCAGAAGCTCTTCCGTTTGCTCTAACAATACTTCCTCCCCTTCTTGCGGAATTGTGGAAGCAGAGGAAGGGGGCAACGGAATCTGCGATGCCTCAGGAAGTACAGGCGTGTCATTTTCTGCCGGGGACTGCACATCATCAGGCGTCTCTTTTTCTTCTCCCGCATCTTCTTCAGGAATTTGCGTCTCCGTTCCTTCGCCGTCTTGTTCTCCCTGTACCGGCGTTTCAGCGGACGCCTCCGTCTCTGCACTATTCTCCTCTTGCTGTGCAAGGGCGTAGGTGTTTTGTCCTTGTGGTGAAGGTACTGTGAGTACAACGAGCGCTGCAATCAAAACCATGGCGGCAATATTCCATACTTTGTGCTTTTTTTTGTGGTTTGTACCCCTCACGCCCTCGCCTCCATATCAATACAGGGCAAAAGCAATTCCACTTCTGTCCTGTTTTTGTATTACTTCCTCCTGCCCATACATGTATCATTCACGGATGTCAGTGTTTCTTTCCCTTTTTTTCTTTTGACAATCAAAAGTAAAATCAATATAATTATGATCAATATGATAACTAATATGATCAGTAAAACCGCCCACCATGGGATTCCCTGTTTTTCTTCCAGTGAGTTTTGGCTGATTTCCAGCGATTGCTGCGCGGTCACCTCAAATGGCATCTCAAAGTTCCAAGTCCTGCCGTCCTGTTCCATACTGACATAGCTGATATAGTTTCCGGGAGCAATGTCCCTTCCCCAAAGTACTCCATACGGTATCACAGAATTTGGAGCCATATCGATTCGTTTCTCCGGCTCTGTTAATATGATCTTATTTTCACGCTCAGAATAGATTTTAATCCCCAGTGTGACATTCTTTGCGATTGCAGCCTCTTTGTTTCTTATGTAATGTACCACGCCTACGCGGTATTGAATCAGCTCCGGCTGCGCAATTACCGGTTCAAACTCCGGCAATACCTCGCTGTCTGTTTCCGTCAGCTTTACGCCCAGCACATAACTGTACTCATTTCTGATCGTCACACCCTGCGCTGCCTGCATTTCGTCTTTTTTTGCTTCTTCTTCGTCTTTAATCTGCGTTACAACAATGCCGCCAAGTACCACACCGTCATATTCTTCCTTTGGCATTGTGACTGATATCACCGTATGCGCCGTTTTCTCCGCAGGAACCATAACGATCTCCTCCTGCACCTTTGCAATCTCAGAAAACGGAATTTTTAATGTCTTATCTTTGATTCCCGGAGTTTTATAATCTATGATACCATTGCCATTTGTGGATGCACTGACCACAGAAATCTTTGCTTTGATTTCCTTTGCTTCTTTATTATAAATCTCCACTGTAAGATCCTGTTTTCGTTCAGGAGCCATATGCAGGTCAAAATAAGAAACCTGCGAATTGACCTGATTTTCCGGGAGAACTGCACGAACTGAAAATCCGACTCCTTCCGTCGCATCCACTGCATAGCCTGTAGCCATGGGGATCAGCATACATAAAATCAGCATGACAGCAAAAAAAGTTTTTTCGCCCTTTGTTTTCATTTTGTCTTTCTCTGCCTGCGCATCCGGATATATGCCGGATACGCGCTGCCTTTCTTTACCTGATTACGGGCTATCTTCCAGCGTCCATGTTAATGTCGCCGTGTGCTCGCCGATTTGCTGGGAAGCTACCGGTATATTGATCGACGCATTCGCCTTCTGCCATACCATATTCCAGGTTCCACGTCCGCTGTTAAGCGCAGCGGATACTACTTGCGTTGAAGCGCCGTTTGCCGCAAGCGTGATCGGTGTTGAGACAACCGGTGCTGTATCTGTGGTTCCTACGCCTGCAGGAGCACCGTTTGTAAGCGTGATCGTCGCGCTTCCAATAGGCGTTGTTCCATTTGCAACTGAAAATGCACCAAGTTGTGCCGTTACCTTCCACCCAGCCCCGCTCCCGCGCGCATCGGCAACCTGAAGCGTAGCCGTATCTGTGGTCATTCCAAAATCAACCGTTGCATTATCGATTGCATGTTGTCCAAAGTCCAACGCCGGAACAGCCTTCAATTCAAGATTGCCTGCCGTAAACTGAATGGACGCATTCGACGTATCGGTATCGGCTGTCCCCGCTGCCATCGCAACCGAGGCAAATGCCAAGACCATGATAACCGTCAATATTGTGGTCAAAACAATCTTTCTTCTCTGTTTCATATTATCATTTCCTTTCGTGGCAGATCGTTTACAGCCGAATCCCTTTCCAGTATTTCAGGAGGCATATCGTCTGACTGCTTAATTATTTATAACCTTCCTTCCCCAGTAATATATATATTTATTGCATTTACAATATTTTAATATTGGTCGATGTGCAATAAAACCAAAAAAATGTATTTCCGTCGCCGGATATTTTAGGGCAACAAAAAAGGCCGTACAAAATGCACGGCCTTTTGATTGCTTTATTTCTTAGATAGCTTCTATGATTAGTTCCTGCATTTTTACTTCATAGGGTTCAATGTATTTCAGTCCTGTTTCGCGTTCTTTTTCCCGTCCGCCAACAAAACAGTTACTCGGCTCGACACCCATCACATAATCTCCCGCATACGGATTTTTCCAGTTTGCAAAACGATCAAGCTGCTCAGGCCTGGTCCAGATGCGAATGCCTTTTTTCAGCTTCTCGTTGTAGATGCCGGCATAACCCATTCCGTCCTTTTCAGCCTTATTTTTATAATAGTATACCTCTTCCGCTCCCGAATCGGATACGTCCGGATAAATCAGACGGTTCTTAATATTCTCCTCCGGATATTCGGCATACGGGCCTGTATATTCGCCGCTCGTCTCGAACTTTACGCCCGCATCAAGAAGCGGATACCCCATATTCATATGATAAAGCACCATATATGGCTGGCGGGTTGCCGCAAGATTTTCCACTTTGTCAGTAAGATATACTTTGTTATCGCCATATTTCACACGAATCTCACGCGTCATGCAAATACTTTTTCCAAATATTTTAGCAGTACGCATTTTGCCACGAAGAATAATTTCAGGTATTTCAGCGTCCATATCCACCTCGCAGCAAAAGTCTTCCGCAGGAGCCGCGCTGATATCTCCATGCAGCCCGAGCTCTTCGCCGTCATCCACGCAGGGCTGCCCTACCTGGGTAAGCCCACACGTAGTTAGAAGCCCGCCGTTGAACGTCTTGAGCCATCCACCCATTTTGTCGTCATAATAGGCTGGCGCAGCCATCCCTGCTTTGGAAAGATAAGCACAGTTATCGCCATGGATCGAAAACCTTCCGATATCCATTGCCCTGTCCACATATACGGTAAATTCAAGTCCCGCGCCATTATTTACGTCAACAGCACGCATTCCATCCGCACGTCCTCCGACAAGACGGTACTGCCTGGCATAAAACAACTGCGAAAGGTCACCGGCATAACGATACATTTCCTTTTTTGAAAGCATACAAAAAACCTCCTGTTGATCTGTATTTCCTGTATATTTAAAAAGACACTTTTATGAATTGTTTTTCACTAATATCTTACCTCATTCTTCTGGCAAAGTATACCAAAACTTTGCTTTTTTCATGAAAATATGTATCCTTTTACTATGTGCATAAAAAATCCGCTTTTCTTTTCAGATGCGGATTTTGACAATGGTTACGTTTTGGCCGGTCCTGCTCAAAGCTCTTCGCTATTATCCAGCTTTCTCCACTTCATAACCAGCTTTACAAATTCATTTTCAGGAACCGGTTTGCTGTACAGATATCCCTGAAACTCATTGCAGCCAAGCTCCATAAGCTTTTCACGTTGCTCCGGCACCTCTACATATTCGGCCAGAACTGAAAAGTGGAGTGATTTGCTCAGGAAGAGAATAGAAGAAATAATATCGCACGAGCGTTCATTTTGCAGCATATCCCGGACGATGGAACCATCCAGTTTTACCTGGTCAAACTGGTTATTCTGCAAATACAGCAGAGACGTATGCCCCATACCAAAATCGTCAAGGGAAAGTTTATAGCCAGTCTGGCGGAGCAGTTCCATCGTCTTTTCCATCTCCGGCGTATCTGCGAGCAAAGCCTGCTCCGTCACTTCAATCCACAGGTTATGCGGATTGGCTGCATTTTTGTTTACAATCCTCTGTAGCTGTTCAAAAAAGTTTTTCTCTCTGAGTGACTCCGGAGTGATATTAAACGACAGTTCAAAATCCTTTCCCAGCTTTTCATTGAAATTGAAAAGTCCTGCACAGGCCATATCAAGCACTTCCTGCTCTAACTCTCCCAGGAATCCCGCTTCCCGTGCAAGCTCGATGATCAGCGGAGGAGCGACAAAGCCTCCGATTTCATGTTCCCAGCGGAGCAACGCTTCCGCCCCGAAGCATTCGCCCGTTCCCCTCACCTGCGGCTGATAATACAGTACCAGCTTATGGCCTTTGATTGCATGACGAAGGTCTGTCGCCAGCATTTTCGCGACTGAACCCAAATGATCGTTCCGGTTCAATAGCCCGGGCTGCTCATTTTCCTTTTCCGCTTCGCTCAGGATTTTTGTTAATTTTAAAATATCGTTCTTCATACTGACAAGCTGCTTTTTCTCATATATCCTGATAAACGGGCGGTAAATCAAAACGCCTACCACAATATTTACGATTTGCAGGAGGCTGCCCGCAACGGAGCCTGTCGCCACGAAGCCGCTCAGTATGGCTGGGGTTGTCCACTCTACCGTTTGCGTCACATAAGGTACGATTCCAAGATAGACGGCGAAATAAGAAATCACGGTAATCACAATCGGCGTTAAAACAAACGGAATGAAAAACACGGGATTGAGAACAACCGGAAGACCAAAAATTACAAATTCGTTGATGTTGAATATGGTAGGGCCGACGCCCATTTTTGCAATATCCTTTACGCTTCTCCTGCGTGAAAATAAAAAAATGGCAATTACGAGGCAGAGGATCGTTCCGCAGCCTCCCATAAATACAAATACGTCAAAAAACGTTTTGCTCAATATTTCCGTGGGTGGTAAACCAGCGGCAATGTTTGCAATATTAATATCCACATTTCCCGCAAAATATTGCTGGGAAACCTGATCCATAACATTTCCGCCGTGGATACCGAAAAACCAAAATGTGCCAAGGAAGAAAACAAATAAAATACCGGAAAGCAACCCTTTTCCAAGTCCCATAAACAGGGTAATCATTCGATCCGCCAGAAAATCAGATAAATTGTTTACTCCCAAAACGTTGATCAGGACATAGTTTACAGTGGCAAAAACGAGCAGCACGATCGCGCCGGGTAATATCATGGAAAAGGCCGTATTAAAATCATGATCGGTGCCATCGGCATAGATATGCAGCGCCAGTTTCGGTACGGATGCAAGCCTGATAAAAAGCATACTGGAAAAAATAGCCGTCAGAATTGCAATAAAAAGGCCGTTGACGCCAAAGTTAGACATGGAAAAACTATCCGTACCCGCGCCAGACATAATCATAAAACAGCACAATGCAACCACAGGAACGCCAATCCGCATAGACATTTTATTGCTGCAAATCTGCGCGTAGCTATAGCTGATTGTAATCAGAAAAACTATCGCAAGAAAATCAAATGCCGCACTGTGGACAAGGCTCAAAATCTGATGTAAAATTCCACCGCCAAAAGAAATAAGAAAGCTTTGAAAAGCCTCGATTGGCAAACTCAATAAAATAAGCGCGATGGATCCGATCATAAGAATCGGGATAGCAGTAATGAGCCCCTTGCGTATCGCGCGGGAAACCTTGCTATTTTCGATTTTATCCAACATCCCCTGAAAAACTTTTGCGACTGCGTGCAACACTTTGATACCCAACCTGTACTATCCTGTATTATATTTATTATATCATAGAAGCACGCTGCATGTGTTGTTTTTAATTTGTATTTTTGATTTTCCTGTCCTGCTCCGTACTTTGACGCACTCTTTTTGCTGTCATACACACATCCTGAAAAACAACAGCATACGCCCCGCCAAAACGGCTGAACGTATGCTGTCTATAACACCTTTTGCAGTATTTCAAAATAAACTTGCTGATTCCGCTGCCCCGTCTTTATTCCGCCTGGCGTTTTTCCCTGCCGTGCGTATATGTGGGGAGCAGCAGCGGCGATACTTTATCACTCTTGATACCCGCCTGTTCCATTTCCTTTGCGTATTTATCCACATGATCGAGCGTCAGCTTTCCAACCTTCACTGAGGAAGCCTTCGCAGCCGCATTCTGCCCTGCATTCCTGCCGAATACGATTACATCGAGCAATGAATTACCCATCAGCCGGTTCCGCCCGTGGATTCCTCCAACAGCCTCTCCCGCTACAAACAGGTTTTCAACACGGCTCATGCCGTCGACGCTGATATCGATTCCGCCGTTCTGATAATGAAGAGTCGGATAAATCAGGATCGGTACTTTTCTCATATCGATGTCATATTTCATATACATCCGCAGCATCGCAGGAAGTCTTTTTTCCAGCATTCCCTCGCCGTGGATGATATCGATCATTGGAGTATCAAGCCATACGCCATAACCTTCCGGAGTCTCCACACCCTTATGGCGTTCGTTGCATTCGCGGATAACCGAAGCCGCCGCCACATCGCGCGTTTCGAGCGGGTGCATGAAAGCCTCCCCTTCGGAGTTGATGAGCATTGCTCCCATAGAGCGCACCTTTTCCGTCACAAGCGCGCCGAATATCTGCTCCGGGAACGCAACGCCCGTAGGATGATACTGCAGGGTATCCGCATACAAAAGCGGTGCACCTGCACGATATGCAAGAATGAGTCCGTCTGCCGTAGCGCCGTAATGGTTGGAGGTCGGGAACCCCTGATAATGCAGGCGTCCTGCCCCACCGGTTGCAATGATAACTGTCTTTGCACGCGCTACCAGATATTCGCACGTTTCCATATTTTGCAGCACTGCGCCAGCAGCTTTACCATTTTCGTCCAAAATCAGCTCAATCGCCGCTGTAAAGTCAACAATCGGAATTTCACGGTTCATGACTTCGTCACGCAACACGCGCATAATCTCTGCGCCAGAATAATCTCTTGCTGCGTGCATCCTTTTGCGCGACGTACCGCCGCCATGCGTTGTGATCATCGTTCCGTCCGGCGCTTTATCAAACATCACACCAAACTCGTTGAGCCATTTTACTGCGCCGGGCCCTTCGGACACCAGCTTTTTCAAAAGCTCAGGTTTATTTGCGTAATGGCCTCCGCCCAGTGCATCCAGATAATGGATCGCCGGGGAATCGTTCGCTTTATCGGCTGCCTGTATGCCGCCCTCAGCCATCATTGTGTTGGCGTCGCCCATGCGAAGCTTCGTTACGATCATAACATTTGCCCCTGCGTTATGCGCTTCAATCGCCGCAGAAGCGCCTGCGCCGCCGCCGCCAATGATGAGTACGTCAACATCATATGCCACATTTTCAAGGTCTAGGTCAAGCCCCTTTACCCTGCTGTTGGCCTGCAAAAGCGCAGCAAGCTCAATCGGCACCTTATCGCCCTTGTTTGGGCCTATTTTGAGCGCTTCGAAGCTATCTGTTTTATAGTCTGGATGAAACTTGCTCAAAAGCGTTTCTTTTTCTTCGGCGGTCATTCTTTTGGGTTCTACGCCGATTCTGTCTGCCCTTGTCGCCTCCACCTTTTTGATGGATTCAAGCATTTCTGGTGTAAACATAATTCCCGCCTCCTTATTCTTCGATCTCTCTATGGTTATAGAGCTCTTTTAATTCTTCGATCGGTTTTCCCGCAACATCCTCGAGAAGCTTTGTAAAATCGCCGTTCTCGATATCGTGTACGCGCTGTGTCAGGTGCTTTGATTCGGGCGCGATATATTTTCCGGTCAACCGGCGTGCGAGAAGAGCGACCTGCGGATGGGAAATTTCTGCCGGGCAACGTGCCGAGCACACGCCGCACATCACGCAGTCAAAAGATTTTTCCGCGCATTTCTCATATTCGCCACGCTGTGCGTGTGCAATATACTGCATTACCTTAAGCTCCTGAGTGCAGGCCTTTGTGCAGGCGTTGCAGCCAATACAGCTGTAAATTTCAGGATAAAGCTGCATCATAATCTGCTCTGTAGGCTTGGTTTTTTCCATATCGTAAACTGGTTTGACGATTGGGAAAAACGGCAGCATCGCTACATACATATTGTCCTCTACCGTCGTCTGGCATGCAAGGCAAAACTTGAGCGTATTATCTCCCTTGATCCTGTAAATCGTCGCGCAGGCCCCACAAAATCCGTTTCGACAGCCGCAGCCGCGCACCAGCTGGTATCCCGCATATTCCATTGCCCCCATGATGGTAAGGCCTGACGGGACACTATATTTTTTTCCCATCAGAAAGACATTTACCATTTCTTCCATTTATCTGTCTCTCCTCTCAATCAATATTCGTCCGGTAATTCTTCAAGCTCATCGCAGCGGAAAACCGGACCGTCTTTACAAACATACTTCGAACCAATGTTGCAGCGCCCGCACTTGCCGACTCCACACTTCATCCGAAGCTCCATTGTCGTATATACCTGTGTTTTATCAAAACCAAGCGTTTCAAGCGCCGCAAGCGTAAACTTGATCATGATCGGCGGGCCGCACACCAGTACCGTCTTATCGGTACTGAACTGCAACTCCTTGACATAATCAGGAACGAAACCGACGTGTCCGTCCCAGCCATCCTGCTCGCGGTCAATCGTAAGATGTACATCCACGTTTTGCGCATTCGACCACTCTGTTTTAATTTCATTAAAGTCCACAAGGTCGTCCATGGAACGCGATCCGTAAAGGATATCAACCTTTCCATAATTTTCCCTGTAATGAAGCACGTAATTGATCACCGAGCGCAGCGGCGCAAGGCCGATACCGCCTGCAATGAATAACAAATCCTTGCCTTTCAGCTCGGTTTCCACCGGAAAAGCGTTTCCATAAGGCCCGCGGATCGCAATCTGCTGGCCTACATCCATCTGGTGCAGCCAATCTGTCAGGCAACCACATTTTTTGATGCTGAATTCCATAAACTCCGTATTGGTCGGCGAAGAGGTAATGGAAAACATCGCCTCACCCACGCCGGGAATCGAAAGCATCGCGCACTGGCCCGGCATATGCTCAAAGCATACGCCGCCGCCCGGTGCATTGGCACGAAACGTCTTTACATCGGGCGTATCCTTTCTGATATCCGTAATAACCCCAACCATTGGGATCAACGAATCCTTTCTGCTCATATCGATCTTATCGCTCATCTTCATTCACTCCCAAAGCTTTTATTACCTTTACGATATTCATGGAGATCGGGCATTTTGCTACGCACCTTCCGCATCCCACGCAGGAATATACCCCGTCGTTATTCGCGGGAAAATATACCAGCTTGTGCATAAACCGCTGGCGGAAACGCTCCACCTGCGTTTTACGCGGGTTGCCGTGCGCCATTCTCGTAAAGTCGGAATACATACACGAATCCCAGCAACGGTAACGCTGTACGCCGTCGTTCGTATTGAAATCGCGGATGTCATAGCACTGGCAGGTCGGGCACACAAATGTGCAAGTGCCGCAACCGATACACGCACGTGAAAGCTCCGCCCACTGCGGCGAATCAAATAATTCGTTCATGTTGTCTTCGCCAAAACCTTCGAGGCTTAAATCACGAAGAGGCAGCTTGTTTAAGATTTCCTTTACCGCCCTGGTCGCGTCTTCAATTTCCGTTTCATCCGCTGCTTCCAGTAACCCGGAAAGCTGCACTGTCAACTCTTCGCCCTTTTCGGTAAGGGGCTTCCAGTAAAGATTATCGTTTACGATCCATGTTGCGACGTCCCCGGCCGGCTTCGTCGCATCGATGCCAAACGCGCCGCAAAAGCACGTTTCCTCCGGCTCGTTACACGCCAGTGATACCACCACGCCATTTTTGCGGCGCGCTTCATAATAGGTATCTACCGGATCGCTTAAAAACACAAGGTCAAGTATTTCCATGCTTCTTGCGTCGCACGGGCGAACGCCAAATACCACAAAGGGCGTATCCGGCTCTTCCGGCGGCAGTACATCGATATTCTTGCCTTCCATTTTAAAGGCCACGAGATCCTCGCTCTGCGGGAAAAACATATCCTTTGGCGATTTTACAGTATGCAGCGCGCTCAGATTCACATTCGCAGCTTCGCTCCACTTATCGAAATTCACCTTACCGGCCTTCGTAACCGGCACATATAATTCCCTGTTCCCGTTCATTGCGGAAAAAAGCTCGCCGATTCGGCTCATAGGCAACTTTTGCATCACTTTTCTCCTCCTTTGCTTACAACGTCCGGCTCCACGTCGCCTTCTGTGTATTCCACAAGAGGCCACGGGGAATTATCGTCCTTACCGGCCTGGTATTCTCCATAAAATTCATCGATATCCTTGATGAATTTACGGTTCAGCAGATGCAGCGGAATACCCTGCGGACAAACGCGGCTGCATTCGCCGCAATCCGTACAACGCCCCGCCACATGGAACGCGCGGATAATATGGAACATGTTTTCTTCAAACGTATCTACATTCGCTTTGCTGCTGATGCCGGAATTGTCATTATCAAACACACATTTGAGGCACGAGCAGGCCGGGCATACGTTCCGGCAGGCATTGCAGCGAATACACTTGGATAGCTCTGCGCGCCAGAAGTTAAACCTCTCGTCCGGCGTCATTGCCTCCAGTTTTTTCACCATGCCAAAGCGGTCAAACGAGCTCTGTGGAACTGGGTGCCTGTCCTCGATCACCTCGTCAAAAATGACGTGCTCCGTACCCTTGCATGCGCAGCATTTTTCAAGTAAAACCTCGCCAAGCGCACACGTCTTATCGCCATAAATTGTCTTAACCTTAAGCTCGAGCTCGCTTGCGTCATCCTCAGCCTCTTCGACTCCTTTGATGTTACGGTTTGGCTCGATGCCTTCGATCCCTTTGATTCCCTTTGCATGCAGCTTATCTATGTCCGCCATGCCGTGGCATGGAATTCCCAGCACATATACGTTTTCACGGTTAATCCGGTGCTCTTTCAAAAGCTGGTTGAAGCTGTAGGTATCACACGGCTTTAACAGCGCAAGTACCTTGCCTTCCTTTTTGCTTTCCGCAATCAGGTATTTGCTGAGGTTCGCACCGCAAAAGCTGTTGTATATAAGCTCGTCAATATCATCCGGGCCAAAAACTGCCGGCGTATTATCGTAAAAGTACTCGCCTTTTTTCCAGCCGATCACACGGTCAACAATTCCATCGGCAAGAAGCGCCTTCGCCCTTTCCCTGATTTGTTTCTCTATTGCTTGCATCTCAAATCCTCCAGTCTCTTGTTCTCACCCAATTCATGGATGGTCTGGACGAATTCGTTCATGACCTTAGAGAATCTCTGGCCTTCGGCAGCGGAAACCCATTCCACTCTTGTGCGGCCCTTTTCGATCCCCAGATAATCGAGCATACTGAACAGAAGCGTCATTC
Organism: Christensenella sp. KGMB01412; assembly: GCF_055522415.1. Taxonomy (NCBI): domain Bacteria; kingdom Bacillati; phylum Bacillota; class Clostridia; order Christensenellales; family Christensenellaceae; genus Christensenella; species Christensenella sp. KGMB01412. Next base: position 647,961 of record NZ_JBVFVW010000001.1, read on the forward strand.
TTCTTCTTGCGTAGTAGTTTCCCGTAGAGTAATGGCAGTCGCCCGGATGGCATCCGTTGATGATCACGCCGTCCGCCCCACGCTGGAACGCCCGCAAAATAAACATCGGATTTACACGGCAGGAGCAAGGAACCCGTATGATTTTAACGTTTGCCGGATAGGAAAGCCGGCTCGTCCCCGCAAGGTCCGCCCCTGCATAACTGCACCAGTTACAGCAGAACGCTACGATAAGCGGTTTAAATTCGCTCTTCTTTTCTTCGTTCAGTTCTTGCATATCGCATCCACCTCCGCCATAATCTGTTTATTGGTAAAGCCCTTCAAATCCATTGCGCCAGAAGGACAGGTAACCGTGCACGCGCCGCAGCCCTGGCAGACCGCCTCGTTCACACATGCAACCCTGCGCACTTCGCGCACTCCGTGGTCGTTGATTTCTTTTTCCACATAATCGATCGCCCCGTACGGACAAACGTTCTTGCAGGCGCTGCAGCCATTGCACAGCAGCTCATCGCTGCCCGCGACACATGGATTGCAGGTCAGTTTATCCTTTGCAAGCAAACCGATCACCTTGGCTGCGGCAGCGCCTGCCTGGGCGACTGTCTCCGGGATGTCCTTGGGCCCCTGGCACACTCCTGACAGGAATACGCCCGCCGTCGGACTTTCCACAGGCCGAAGCTTGGGATGCGCCTCCGTAAAGAAGTCGTTCGTATCCATACTTGCCGTCAGCATCGATGCAAGGCTTCGTGCGCTGTCGTCCGGCTCGATTGCCGTTGCAAGCACCACGAGATCCGCGTCGATCAAAATCTGCTCCCCATTGATGAGGTCCGATCCCTGCACCTTTAGCTTGCCATTTTCTTCCGCAATTTTACCAACCATACCCTTGATGTAATCCACATCGTACTGCTCTACCGCGCGGCGCTGGAACTCGTCAAAGTTCTTGCCGGGCGTACGCACGTCGATATAAAATACATGAACGTCCGTATCCGGATATTTTTCACGCACCAGCATGGCATGCTTTGCAGTATACATACAGCAAATTTTCGAGCAATACTGTTTTCCGCAGCCGGAAGTGTCACGTGAACCAACGCACTGCACAAATACGATCGTCTTGGGATGTTCCCCGTCCGACGGGCGCAAAAGAACGCCTTTTGTCGGTCCTGCCGCATTGGTCAGCCGCTCAAATTCAAGCGACGTTACCACATCCGGGCATTGTGAATACTGGTATTCGTCAAACTTATCCAGTTTGATCGGATTAAAGCCTGTCGCAGCGATAATCGCGCCATACTGCCTCGTTACAATCTCATCCTGCTGTTCAAAATCAATCGCCTTTGCCGTACATACCTTTTCGCACAACCCGCATTTTCCGGTTTTGAAATGGATACATGCGTCATGGTCGATGACCGGAACGTTCGGAATCGCCTGTGCAAAAGGAATATAGATTGCACCGCGGTTTGAAAGTCCCATATTGAATTCGCTCTTTGCTTTGCGCGACGGGCACTTTTCCGTACACGCGCCGCAGCCTGTACAAAGGTCGCTGTTTACATTACGCGCTTTTTTCCTGATATCAACCGTGAAATTGCCAACGAATCCGGATACTTTTTCCACCTCGCTGTACGTATACAGGTTGATTTTCTCATGCGATGCTGCATCCACCATTTTGGGCGTCAAAATGCAGGCCGCACAGTCCAGCGTCGGAAACGTTTTATCGAGCTGCGCCATTTTACCGCCTATGGTAGGCGACTTCTCAACGATGTCCACCTCATATCCGGCGTCCGCAATATCAAGCGCTGTCTGTATGCCGGCGATCCCTCCGCCGATCACAAGCGCGCGCTTTACAACCGGACTTTCGCCAGCCGTAAGCGGTGCGTTCAGGTTCAGCTTTGCTACCGCGGCTTTGGCAAGTATGATCGCCTTTTCTGTTCCTTCTACCTTATCCTTATGAATCCACGAGCACTGCTCGCGGATGTTCGCGATCTCAACCATGTATGGGTTGATCCCCGCGGCAACGGCCGTTTTACGGAACGTTGCTTCGTGCATTCTGGGGGAACAGGAACAAACGACAATCCCGGTAAGGCCATGTTCTTTGACCGCCTCCTTGATTCTCGATTGTCCGCCCTCCGAACACATATACTGATAATCTGCAGTGTATACGACACCCGGCTCATTTTTCAGCGCTTCCGCTACCGCTTCCACGTCAACTGTCGCCGCAATGTTGCTTCCACACCAACAGACAAAAACTCCTATTCTCTGCAAGAAAATCACTTCTCCTCTCGCCTGTGGCAGTCGCCATGCTCCTTTCGCGGAAAAACAACGCTTTCCACGCCTTGTACGTTTGTTGAATGACACGTAGCCCCATCCTTATACGCCGGCTTGTTCCCGGCGGTCTCATCGAACGCACATTTTTACAGCTTGGCCCAATTCCTGCAACAGGTTAAAATGCTAATACCTACTTATTATACTTCCGCAATGCACTGGTGATCGCCTGCTGTGGCATTTCATCATCCAGTATCTCCGGAATCTTCGTCACTTTCAAATGGTTTGCACCCTGCTCGCGGATCACCATAAGACGCACCGCCTCAATGAGCTTGGCCGGTTCCACGCTGCGCGGACACCGCTCGACGCATGCAAAGCAGGAAAGGCATCTCCAGATTGATTCGGACTTTGCAAGCTTGTCTATCTGGCCTTTGCGAACCATCGCGACAAACTGGTGCGGGTGATATTCCATTTCATCATAAGCCGGACATGTTCCCGAACATTTCCCGCATACCATACACTTTTTCGGATCGACGCCGCTGATCCTGACTACAGTTTCAAGTTGGTCTTTTTGTGCTTCATTCACTGCGATGCGCCTCCTTCCTTCACTCCAAGCGCCTCAGCCAAAAGCTCTGTAAAGTAATATACCTGCAAATCATGCTTTGCGCTGTTTGCGTCAAGGTTGTACCTGCAAAGCGGACAGGCGGTTACAACCGCTTCCGCTCCTTTTCCTTCTGCGGAAGAAATAATATTCTCACACATTTTTTTTGGCGCTTCCTTATCCTCGATTACCACATATCCTCCGCAGCATTCGTTGCGGTATGGGTAGATAACAGGCTCTGCGCCAATCGCCCTGATAAAATCCTCTATGATCGTAGGATTTTCCGGATTATCAAACTGCAGCTCATCGCTGGGACGCAGCAGCAGGCAACCGTAATATGCGCCTATCTTCCTGCCCTTCAGCGGATTTACCACCTTTTTTTTCAATTCATCAAAGCCTACTTTATCACGCAGCATTTCAAGATAATGGATGACCGGAGTTTCCCCCGCGTAATCCTCTTCCAGTTTGAGATAATTATTCACCTTCATGCGAATATCATCATCTGTCGCCATGTCGTTATTGACACGCTTTAAGACATGATGGCATGCGCTGCACAGCGTAATAAGCTCGTTTCCGAGCCCCTTTGCACTGTCAAGCGCCCTAACCGCCGAAAGCTTTGTGGCAATCTCATCCTTTGCCATCGGATAAACCGCGCCGCAACACTGCCATTCCGGCAATTCCTCCAGGCTGATGCCCAGCGCTTCTGCAGACTTTCTTCCATATTCATCCAGTTGTTTTGCCTTTGTTTTTAAAGTACATCCCGGATAATAACTAAAAACCATACTGATTTCCAATAGAAACTATTGGAACCTCCCTTCTTCTAGCACTCCCCTTATTTTTTGGGAAAGGGGCGGCGCCCCTTTCCCCTGTATTCCTTCAAATGGACCGCGGCTGCTTTCCGCCGTCCGGCAAATGGGTTGTGTCGCTTTACCAGATTCAGATCATTTCCTCCGGATGGAATACCTCGTCGAATTTCTCCGGCGTAAGGAATCCAAGTTCTACGCACGCTTCTTTTAAGGAAATATTATCCTTATGCGCTTTTTTCGCCGTTTTCGCGGCATTGTCATAGCCAATGTACGGATTGAGCGCCGTCACCAGCATAAGCGAGTTGTGCAGGTTGTGACTCATTTTCTCCCTGTCTGCCTTAATCCCTGTCACGCAGTTGTCGTTAAAGGATTTGAGGCCGTCCGTCAGAAGCCTTACCGACTGCAGGAAGTTATAGATACACACCGGCATGAATACATTCAGTTCAAAATTCCCCTGAGAAGCAGCCATGCCTACCGCCACGTCATTTGCCATAACCTGTACGGCAATCATTGTCATCGATTCACACTGGGTAGGATTTACCTTGCCCGGCATAATCGAGCTGCCCGGCTCGTTTTCCGGAATAAAGATTTCTCCCAATCCGCAACGCGGGCCGCTGGCCAGCCATCTCACATCGTTTGCAATCTTCATCATGTTTGCGGCAAGCGCCTTCAAAGCGCCGTGCGCGAACACAAGATCGTCCTTTGAGGTAAGCGCATGGAATTTATTCTCAGCAGTCACAAATTCCTTGCCCGTCAGGTTGCCGACCTGCTTTGCAATTTCTTCCGCAAAGCCTTTTGGCGCGTTGAGGCCGGTACCAACCGCCGTTCCGCCAAGCGCCAGCTCCTTTAATCCCGGAAGCGCAGCTTCAAGCATTTTCTTTGTCTTTTCGATCATATTGCGCCATCCGCTGATTTCCTGCGAAAAAGCAATGGGCGTAGCGTCCTGCAAATGCGTCCGCCCGCTCTTCACGATCCCTTCATTTTCCTTTTCCAGACGCTTGAGCGTCTCAATCATACGGTCCATTTCAGGCATCAGCCTATCTTCTATTCCAAGCACCGCCGCAATGTGCATTGCCGTTGGGAAGGTGTCGTTGGAGCTTTGCGACATATTGACATGGTCATTGGGATGCAGCAGCTTATTTCCGGCGATTTCGTTCCCGCGGTTCGCGATTACTTCATTCGCATTCATATTGGACTGTGTCCCGCTTCCGGTCTGCCATACCACGAGCGGAAAATGCCCGTTCAGTTTACCGGCAATTACTTCATCGCAGGCCTGTTCGATCGCAGAGCGTTTTTCTTCATCGAGTTTCCCAAGATTGCAGTTTGCAATCGCCGCCGCTTTTTTCAGGATTCCAAAAGCGTGCGTGATTTCGCGAGGCATTACCTCGTCACCAATCTCGAAGTTCTGCAGACTTCTCTGTGTTTGTGCCGCCCAGTATCTGTCAGCCGGAACCTTCATTTCTCCCATTGAGTCACGTTCAATACGATATTCCATTTCAACTGCCTCCCACTATTTTTTATAACAGATTTATAGTTTTACCTGTTTAATAACATCTTTTAGCACATCGGCACTGTGCTTTAGCTTTGCGACCTCATCGTCGGTGAGCGTCGGCAGTACCGTCCCGCAGATTCCCTTTGAGCCAAGTACAAACGGAATGCTCAGGCACACGTCATCGATTCCATATTCGCCATGCAGCATGGAAGATACCGTCATCACCCTGCTTGTACTTCCAAAAACACAGTCTACCATATGGCATACGGAAATCGCGATTGCATAGAAGGTCGCTCCCTTGCGTGCGATGATCTTTCCGCCCGACGTCCTGATGTATTGCTCAATTTCTTCTGTGTTAAGCTCCGCCTTAACCGCTCCTTCAATGTTGAATTCCCCATAATGACGCAGGATGTTTGCACTGCCAACGCGCGCTGCGGACCACGGTACAAATGAGCTGTCCCCATGCTCGCCCAATACATAGGCGTGCACGCTCTTCTGGCTGATCGCCAGATATTCCGCAAGGCGGCTGCGCAGCCTTGCCGTATCAAGCAGTGTTCCCGAACCAATCACCCTGCTTTCCGGGATTCCTGAAACCTTGCAGAAGGTATAGGTCAGCACGTCTACAGGATTGCTTACCAGAATATAGACCGCATCCGGCGCATGCTTAACGATTTCCGGTGCAATTTCTTTGATGATATCGACGTTCGTCTGCGCAAGATCAATCCTTGATTGCCCTGCTTTTCTCGGAAGCCCGGACGTAATAATTACGATATCCGAACCCGCCGCGTCCTCATACGTGCCGGCATATATCTTAATCGGTGCGCAAAAGGGCGTTCCCTGCCGCACATCCATCGCTTCGCCAAGCGCTTTTTCCGTATTGATGTCGATTACCACAACCTCAGAAGCAAGCCCTGTGACCGCCAATGTGTACGTGATCGTCGCCCCAACGCTCCCAGCGCCAATTACCGTTACTTTCCTGCTCATAAAACCGTTCCCCCTCAAAAATGATTAAGCCTAACTGATCCCTCATCAATTATAAAAATGAAATTTTAAAATCCATTTCTTGCAAACCGTAATTTCTTTTTCCACAAAAATAGACATTTTATACTTTATTATGAAACTCCATGCTGCTTTCAAGCATAATTGTCCTTTTCAATCCTCTATTTAATTTTCCGCAAAACCATTGTTCCGGTTATGACGTTTTCCTCATTTTCTTTCTGCTTTTTGGCGGGCGCACATACCAGCCCATCATGAAAAGCTATACTTTGTGTATATTTTAACAAATAATAATACGTTTGTAAATACTTATCTATATAATCAGCGAAAATCGCAATAATTTTTAATTCTCCTATTGTCGCTTATTTCACACGTTTTAAAAACACCTGACAAAAACGTCTCGTTTCTAACACTTTTTTCGTGGTAAAATTGGTAAAATGGTCATTCCAATTTTTCCATCGTCCTTCTCCCTGCTTTTTCTCTGCAATAAATTTCTATCGCTGCTTTTTCCATTCAATTTTTCTTTCAATTCTATTTTACAACAATTTGATCTGTTTCTTACCAAATTGCAATAATAAATTTACATTTTTGCAGGAATTTGTCTCTTATGTAAAAATACAGATAGAAAAGCCGGCTTTACTGCCGGCTCTTCCATTTTGCTCATAAATCATCCCACTGTCATCCGATATCATATGTGTCCTGACGCGGAATAAACATCACTTTAATTGCGTTCCCAATGGCGATATCGTCGAATGCCTGTTCCCAGTTACTGATATTGACTTTGTGCGTGATCACCGCTGAAAGATCGTACGGAGTCGTTTTCATGATAGAAAGCGCGCGCTCCCATGACGAAACGCTGGAGCTGAAATTGAAATTAACATCCAGCACCTTATGGATCATCTCGAGCCATTTGATGCTTAGCTTTTCTTCTCCCGGCATCCCTACTACAGTTATTTTCCCACACTGTTTTACAATATCAGCCGCCGTATTGATCCCCTCCGCGGCGCCGCTGGCCTCAACCACTACATCCACACCCCGGCCGCTTGTCAGGCTGTCGACCAGCTTTTTTGCATTCTCCCTTTGCACGTTAATCACCTGGTCCGCGCCCAGCTTTCTTGCAGCAGGAAACCGCACGGCCTCGTCCGCATCCGTCCCCAATACGACAACCTTTGCGGCACCGCCTGATTTTGCGGCCACGGCGGACAGCAACCCAATCGGTCCCGCCCCCACGATGGCAACAGTATCCTGCGGCCCAATCTTTCCATGCTCCAAAACTCCGGTCGTCACAATCGCGAGCGGTTCGCAAAGTGCTGCCGTTACGCTGTCCACTCCCTCCGGTACATGGTGCAGAAAAAGCTCCGGCATCACAAGATAATCCGTAAATGCCCCGTCGATCCCCCATCCCGGCGACCGTTTGTGCGCACATAGCTGTATCTTCCCCGCACGGCACATTTCGCATTTTCCGCAAAAGTGCGTATGGGGTTCTCCCACCACGAGGTCGCCCGTAGAAAAACGCGTAACGCTTTTTCCCGTCTTCCGCACAATCCCAGCAAATTCATGTCCCATAACCACCGGCGGATAATACGGAAATTCATCACGCCAGATGTGGATATCAGTTCCGCATACGCCCGCCGCCGTTACCTCAATCAGTACGTCGTCTTCATTTTTGATTTTCGGCCTGAGAATATCACAAATCTCCAGATTTCCTTTGCCTTTTGCAACCTTCATCAACGCTTTCATAACGCCACTCTGCCTTTTGGTTATCCGGTCAATCCTGAAATCCGAAGAAATTATCGTATTCCTCTCCCACATAGAGAATATTATTTTTGGTTTTCATGTATTCAAGGATGCCATGCGTTCCGTTTTCCCTTCCGATTCCACTGTTTTTATTTCCGCCGTACGGCGCCTCGAGCTTTGACATGACATTACAGTTTTGCCATACGGTACCCGCATTAAGCCTCCTGCTTATATGGTAAAGCGTCCTGACGTCCTCACTCCACACTGCCGCGCCCAGCCCGAACAGCGTATCGTTGGCAAGCCTGACCGCTTCGTCTGTATCTTTATACTTGAAAACGCACAAAACCGGCCCAAATATCTCTTCCTGCACGCAAGCCATATCCGGTTTCACATCCGTAAGCACTGTCGGCAGATAATAGTAACCCTTTGCACAGTTGCCTTCCATATACCGTTTGCCGCCGCACAATATTGTCGCGCCGTTTTTTGCCGCCTCCTGCACGTAACCGTCAACAATATCATACTGGTGTTTGTTGATCAGCGAGCCAATCTGAGTGGACGGATCCATGATATCGCCCGGTTTCAAAGATTCCAAACGGTTTACCATAAGCTCCATAAATTCGTCGTAAATATCTTCATGGACGATCAGCCGCGTAGAAGCGCAGCATACCTCGCCCTGATTGAGGCAAAATCCCTGGATTGTTGAGTTTACCGCGCCACTGATGTCACAATCCTTGTGCGCGATCAGCGGTCCTTTTCCTCCCAGTTCCAAAATGAGTTTTTTAATAACCCTGGAACGCGAGGTCTGTTCCAAAAGGCTTCTTCCCACCTCTTCCGATCCTGTAAAGGAAACCATGCTGACATTCTCGTTTGCCATGATTGCCTCTCCAACAACGGCCCCGGGGCCGGATATAATATTTACAACGCCTGCCGGGAAACCCGCTTCCAGAAAAATTTCTCCCATGAGCTGCGAGGTAACCGGCGTGAGGGACGACGCTTTAGCCACAACCGTATTTCCGGCGGCAAGCGCAGGACATACCGCCCGCGTAAACAAATGAAGCGGAAAATTCCACGGAGAAATCGTTCCCACAACGCCCATCGGCTCATATGTCACATAATCAAACGCAAAATTGCCCGGAATGTTGACAATATCCCCTTTGAAAGTTGTCATAACCTTTGAAAAATACTCCATTGCGCGAATTGCGTATGGAATATCAACATCGCGCGATTCCCTGATCGGCTTGCCTGTATCCTGCGTTTCGCACACCGCAAGCTCCTCCGCCCTGCGCTGCATGATCTGTGCGGCGCGCGCCAAAAAGCCGCCGCGTTCCTCCGGATCCATTTCAGACCAAACGCCGCTGTCAAAAGCCGCCTTTGCAGCGGCAATCGCCTTATCTACATCGGTCTTTGATCCCTGCGCAAGCTGCGCAACAGGCTCTCCCGTCGCAGGATTATAGGAAAGAAAGGTCTTATTATCCTGCGCATCCACCCACTCGTTGTTGATAAAAAGCTTCAAATTTTTCATCGGTCTCCTCCTGTCGATTCTTATCTATACCGCGCGCATGTGATGCGTCACGCCAAGCGACTTATGTAACCTTAGAAACGATTTTCAATTTTCAATTCATGTCAGGAACGATTATGTCGAAATGTAAACTGTCAGCAAAAAATTATCTGTGGCTTTATTATAAGACTTTTATCCTGAAACCGCAATACGAAAAATCCCGGTAAATAGAACGCAACAAAAAAGGAATACCAAAATGGTATCCCTTTTGCCTGCTGCTTTGTTACGCTTCGCTTCTTTCAGCGATCGCTTTTTTGACCTGCTCGGTAAACGCCGGCAATATCTTCATCACATCTCCCACAACGCCAAAGTCTGCAACTTCGAAAATCGGAGCGGTTTCATCCTTGTTGATCGCAATGATCACGTCGGAGTCCTCCATTCCCGCCAGATGCTGAATCGCGCCGGAAATGCCGCATGCGATATAGAGGTCCGGGCGAACCGTTTTTCCAGTCTGACCGACTTGTCTGTCCTTAGGCACCCAGCCTGCGTCAACGCACGCACGTGACGAGCTCACCGTACCGCCAAACGCTTCCGCCAAATCCTCAAGAAGCTTGAAATTCTCCGGGCAGCCCATTCCGCGTCCGCCGGATACAAGGATTTTCGCATCCTGGATATCCATCTTGTCGCTGACCTTTTTGACAATATCCATGATCTCGACATTGATGCTTTCCTTTGGAAGCTCCACCTTATAATTCTCAACTTTTGCATGGGACTCGATTGGAGAAATACGCTGCATCACACCCGGACGCACCGTCGCCATCTGCGGACGGTAATCCGGACAGATGATCGTCGCCATAATGTTTCCGCCAAACGCAGGACGAGTCATGCGAAGATTCTTTGTTTCCGGATCGACCTCGAGGCCTGTGCAATCTGCTGTAAGGCCTGTATGCACACGGGCCGAAACCCTCGGCGCAAGGTCTCTTCCGATTGCAGTTGCGCCATACAGCACGATCTCAGGCTTTTTCTCCTGAATGATCGACGTCAACACGTGCGCATAAGGCTCCGTCATATAAACCTTAAGCTCCGGCGCGTCCGCCAAAATCACATTGTCTGCGCCATAGCGTCCAAGCTTATTGGCCATATCCCCGATCTCGTAGCCAAGCACCACTGCCGTTACTTCCGTATCGAGCGCCTCTGCAAGCTCTTTTGCCTTACTGACAAGCTCCATGGATACGCCTGTCAGTTTATTATCTTCTTGTTGTGCGAATACGAATACGCCTTTATAATCCTGTATATTCATCTTTTCACCACTTTCCGTCAAATAATGAATTTTTCACGGAGCTTTTCCATCAAAAATTCAACCGATTCCTGCACGTCCGTATTCACGACCGTTCCCGCTGCCTTTAAAGGTTTTGTGAAGGATTTGAACACGTGTGTGGGCGAACCCTTCAGGCCGATGTTGCTTCTGTCCACATCGAGGTCCTCTAAGGTCCACTTCACCACTTCTTTCTCGCGATATGCGTCAAAAACTCCCATCGGCGTCATGTACCGCGGATCGTTCAGCTCTGCAAGCGCCGTAATCAGGCAAGGCATTTTTGCCTTGAGCATATGATAACGGTCTTCGTACTGGCGCTTCACAATGATGTTGTCGCCTTCTACCTGGATTTCTTCCGCATAGCTGATGTTGGGAAGCTTCAGGTGCTCCGCAATCTGCGGGCCAACCTGCGCCGTATCTCCATCGATTGCCTGACGGCCTGTGATGATCAGGTCAAAAGGCAGCTTTCTGATCGCCGATGCAAGCGTAGACGAAGTCGCCCATGTATCCGCACCACCAAACGCCCTGTCTGTCACAAGGATCGCTTCGTCCGCGCCCATTGCGAGCGCCTCGCGAAGCGCAAGGTCTGCCTGGGGCGGCCCCATCGAAATGACGCTGACCTTCGCGCCCATAGAATCTTTCAGCCTGAGTGCTGCTTCAAGACCTGCTTTATCGTCCGGATTGATGATGCTCGGAACCCCTTCACGGATTAATGTTCCTGTGACCGGGTCCAGCTTAACTTCATTTGTATCCGGAACCTGTTTGATGCAAACTACTATATTCACTGTAATTACCTCCCGTTTACTTCAGCGCAGCGCCGGAAATAACCATACGCTGAACTTCGCTGGTACCCTCGTAGATCTCTGTGATCTTCGCGTCGCGCATCATGCGCTCCACCGGGTATTCCCTTGTATAACCATATCCGCCCAGAAGCTGGACGCATTTTGTCGTTACTTCCATTGCGGTTTCCGCAGCATACAACTTTGCAACTGCCGATTCTACGGAGAAACGGTCTTTTGTATCCTTTGCGACTGCCGCGCGGTATACGAGCAGCTGCGCCGCGTCAATTCTCGCTTTGAGATCTGCAAGCACAAACTGCGTATTCTGGAATTTGGAAAGCGGTCTTCCAAACTGCTTTCTTTCCTTTACATAGGCAACAGCTTCATTGAAAGCGCCTTCCGCAATGCCGAGCGCCTGCGCTGCGATGCCGATTCTTCCGCCGTCAAGCGTAGCCATTGCCACTTTGAAGCCCTGTCCCTCTTTCCCAAGAAGGTTTTCTTTGGGAACAATACAGTTTTCCATAATCAGCTCTGCCGTGGCGCTGCCGCGGATACCCATTTTGCGCTCTTTTTTTCCAACGGAAAATCCCGGGAAATCCTTCTCGACAATGAACGCCGAAATCCCGTGGTTTCCCTTGGATTTATCGGTCATTGCGAAAATGATATACGTATCGGCATAGCCCGCATTGGTAATAAAAATCTTATTTCCATTGAGCACATAGTGGTCGCCTTCGAGAACAGCCTTTGTCTGCTGCCCGGAAGCATCCGTACCCGCGCCTGCTTCCGTCAGGCCAAACGCACCGATATGTTCGCCCTTTGCAAGCGGAACGAGGTATTTCTGTTTTTGCTCGTCCGTACCAAACTTTTTGATCGGATCTGAACCGAGGGACGTATGCGCCGAAACGATAACTCCTGTTGTACCGCACACCTTGGAAAGCTCCTCAACGCACAATACATACGCAAGCGTATCACAGCCCTGTCCGCCATACTCCTTGGGGAAGGGTATGCCCAAAAAGCCGTACTTTTTCATCTTTTCTACCGTCTCAACCGGGAAGCGTTCTTCTTCATCCAGTTCCTCAGCGAGCGGCTTCACTTCTTGTTCTGCAAAATCACGAAACAGTGTTTGCAGCATCTGATGTTCTTTGCTTAATGTGAAATCCATATCTCTCTCCTAAAAATAGCGTTCGTTTTACAACGTATGTTATAGCAAGCGTCTTTGGACGCTACTTACTATTTCAAACTTTCTGTTTTCTGCGATAAACGGGAGCAATGCCCATTTTCATCCTGTACTTGGCGACTGTCCTGCGTGCAATGTTGATTCCCCGTTCATTCAGCAGCCTTGTCATTGCGCTGTCTGAAAGGGAGGAATCCTTTTCAAGCAATTCCCTGATTGCTTCGTGCACATAATCGCTGCTCACAGGCTTTTCCTGTGACGTCGGCAGGCTTCGCACAAAAAAGTGTTTCAGTGAAAACACGCCCCTGTCACAAATCAGGTACTTCCCTGCCACCGCCCTGCTCACGGTCGAAACATTTACGCCAAGCTCTTCGGCGAGGTCCGCAAGGCGCATTGGCGCAAGCGGCTTTCCCTCAAGGAAGAAAGGCTTTTGGACTGTTACGATCTTTTCTGCGACACGTCGCAGCATCGTTTTCCACAACTCCAGCGAACTGACAATCCTGTTCGCTTTTATGTATTGTTCCTTTAAATAATCCTTCGCAGCTTTATCCTGTTCCGCTGCTTTTCGGTACTCCGGATTGATCGTAAGCTTTGGCAGCCTTCTTTCGTCAAGCTGCACCTCGAGGTCGTCCCCGTTTCGCACAATCGTAATTTCCGGATACACATATTGTATTTCTTCTCTCTTTGCGTCGTTGCTCACGCCCGGCCAAAGACTTTTTATAAGCTGCGCGTATTCTTTGACGCGCCGCACCGAGATATGAAGCTTTGCTGCAATCGCCGCATACTTTGCATGCGCAAGTTCCTCCAGAAACCCGTCCAGAATTTTGTACACACACGGATCCTGAACCTGCCTGCGCTCAAGCTGCAATCTCAGGCTTTCCTGCAATGATCTTGCTCCGACTCCCGCCGGATCAAGCGACTGAACCGCCTCAAGTGCTTTTTGCACTTGCTCTGCAGAAGCATCGCATAAGCGCTCAATTTCACTCAGTGGCTCCGTAAAATAGCTTCTGTCGTCAAGGCTGTCAATGATGGTCTTTGCGGCCAGAAGCTCCTTTGGTTCAAGCCCCCGTATATCAAGTTGTTGCAACAACTCATCCTTGAGGCCTTCACTGTCCGCGATCTCGAAAAATCCTTCATTGCTGCGCATACCGCCGGATTGTCCGGCCTGTGACACATCCGTACCCATACGCACACGGAAAGCTCCCGCGTTTCCAAACAGGTTTTCCGGCTCTGTCATTTCCAAAACAGGATTTTCAACCACCATCCCGCCCAGGTAATCATTGAGCTCCAGCGCATTCATCTTCAGCAGAAACAATGCCTGCTGCAGTTGCTGCCCCAATACCTGTGACTGCGTCTGCTTTTGTTCAATGCCAATCTGCATTTAAGTTACCAATTATATCAAATCAGCCTGCCGCGAAGCCCAAAGGCTTCGCATACAGGCAATTTTTGCATTACGCCCAGATTTCTTCGTCTGTCGGAATCTTTTTGTCTTTATCGTAAAGACCGATCTGCGAAACGTTAATCAGATGCGTATAGTTGAGGTTTTCAGAAATACTGTTATTTCCCCAACTGCCGCAGCCAAGCGTTGTCGTCGGTGAAAATCCGTTTGTGAGCGCGCCGCCCGCCGTTGTGGAGGAAGGCTGGTTCACTACGATACGGCTTACCGGCATGAATTCGCCGACCATGCGTACGTGCTCCATATCGTTTGAATGGATCGCGCAGGTATGTCCTTTTCCCTCATAGCAAAGGTTTTCATATGCGATATTCATTGCTTCATCAAACGTATCGTATGGAATCGCAATCATGAACGGGCACATTTTTTCCTTACACAGCAGGTCTGCTTTGCCGATGCCGCGCGCCTTCAGAACGACAACCTTTGTGCCTTCCGGTACGTCTACGCCTGCAAGGGACGCGATCTTCTGCACACTCTGGCCTACCACGTCTTTATTGATTACGCCGTCCGGGAAAATGGTCTTTGCAAATTTTTCTACCGTTGCCGGATCGTCAATATAGTAAGCTCCATTTTTCTCAAAGGCAGCGATTACCTTGTCAAAATCATCTTTGGGAGCAATAATACTCTGTTCACCAGAGCAGATGATTCCATTATCAAACTTACGGCCCGCAATAATCATGGATGCGGCTTCGTCATAATCCACGCCGCGGTCAACAATCACCTGCACATTTCCAGGGCCAACGCCAAGGGCCGGCTTGCCGCTCGAATAAGCGGATTTCACCATCCCGCCGCCGCCAGTTGCAACAACAACGTCAGCAGTCTTCATAACTTCCTGTGTCATATCGAGCGTCGGATGCTCAATCGTCTGGACAAGGTCTTCGGGCAATCCGAGTTTTTTCAGCTCTGCGCGGAACAAATCCACCACATATTTGTTCAGGTTGCTTGTGCGCGGATGCGGCGCGATTACAATCGCGTTTTTACCCTTCAATGCAAACATCGCGTTGCACATGGGCGTAACAACAGGGTTCGTCACCGGAGTGATCGCCCCTACGACTCCCTTTGGCTTTGCTACCTTAATAATTCCGGTCTCTTTGTTTTCATCAATGATGCCGTAGGACTTTTTGCCCTTCATGCTGTTCCAGATACATTTGGATTTTCCTTTGCACTTCGCCACTTTGTCTTCGTAAACGCCCATGCCGGATTCCTCAACCGCCATTTTTGCAAGTTCTTCCGCACGGTCATAAACAACCTTGCCGATTGCTTTTACAGCCGCGTCTACCTTTGCCTGGTCGGCGTTCTTCTCATATTCGGCCTGCGCAACATGCGCCTTCTCGAATATTTCCGCTATTGTAGCCATTTTCTAAACCCTCCTGAAAATTATAAAATTATATATAATCCGCCTAAAAATTATATACAAATTCACTTTTACAATGCCTTTAACCCCAATATAAAAGCATACAAGTTTTCTTGTACTATTATAGTAATTTTCAGGGAAAACGCAATCTTTTGTAACTAAAAAAATCGGATTTGTGTTTTTTCCGTTAACGTATGTTTTTATCTTTAAAAACACCGTGGTTGCCGATCATTTTGCTTAATCTAAAAAACGGATGACCTGCGCCATTGAGACGCTCCGGTCATCCGCTGTCCTGAGACGATATTCAGATTATTTTCTCTTCTGCTGATATTTCACTTTCACCAGCAAGCCCGCAAGGATAGAAGCTCCCGCAACGGCAATCCATACATAAAACCACGGATCGGCCGTATCTCCTGTTTTTGGAACGGCAACTACCACGTCGTTTGCCTTCCATCCCGCATACAGCGTCATATTTCCATTTACCGCATCCGATGCAAAATCCCATTTCTGCGTTGTTGCCGCATCGGTAAACCATCCCGTAAACGTATATCCTTCGTATGTGGGATCTGCAGGAGCACTGATCAGGCTCCCGGCCGAAATATTGGTTATCGCTGTAACCGCGCTGCCCCCGCGCGAATCAAACGTTACCGTATAGGTCACGATCGGCACAGGCGTTTCCTGCCAACCCGCATACAGCGTTATATTGCTGTTGATTGCAGTTGCAAAATCCCACGGCTGCGTTGCCGCCGCATCCCTGAACCAACCCGTGAAGGTATAGCCGTTTCTTACAGGATCCTCAGGTTTTGCCACCGTTGATCCGTCAGAAACCAAAACGGGCTCTACCCCGCTGCCCCCCTGTGAATCAAAGGTCACCACATACTCGATTTCGATACCGGTATAATTGATATCAAAATTGTTATATGCGTATGTAAACGGCTGCGTAATATACGTCGTGTGGACATTTGAAGCATACAGGGCTTTGTCCTCCTCCTTAATCAGATATCCGCGTGATGCGCTGTTATCCGCAAACACAGCGCCAGGTTGAACGAAAATATTTGCCAGCGTCCCGTAGATCCCGCCGCCGTCCTGCAAGGCCGTGTTGCCTGTAATAGAGCCCTGGTTGAAGTCAATGTCTCCTATTGTACTTATTCCGCCTCCATTTTCGGCCCTGTTGCCGCTGATCGTTCCATTATTGATTTCAATCCAATTATCTGCATAAATTCCGCCGCCGCTGCCGTCTGCAACATTTCCATTGATCTGTCCGTTTTCCATAGTGATGTTGACAGCAAACACACCGCCGCCATCTTCCATCGCATGGTTGCCGTCAATCGTGCCTTCCAGCATATATATAACCGATCCATACACACCGCCGCCGTCTTGCTGCGCTGTATTACCCGAGATAGTCCCTCCTCTCAGGAATGTGTTTGGCGCAATCATATACACACCGCCGCCGTTTATTCCGGCTTGATTGCCGCTGACTGTTCCATCCTGGAGCGTAAAATTACTTGCTGAATAAATACCTCCACCATGGCCGGACGTTGCAACGTTATCTGCCAGACTTCCACCGGATATGACAATATTGCCTCTCTGGTAGAGTCCGCCGCCATTGTTAGCCGCCGTATTTCCCTTGATTTCCGTGCCGATGTATTGTGTACTGCCGGTCACATAGGCTCCGCCTCCGGTTGTTGCATTGTTACCCGAAATCACGCCACTGTTCAGTTGGGCTTCGCCGGATACATAAACGCCACCGCCGTTCACTGCTGTGTTATTTTCGATCAAACCACCGTTGATTTCAAAATCCTGTTCTGTATGAATACCGCCGCCATTATCACCGGCCTTATTCCCGCTGACCTGTCCATTTTCCACCGTTATATTTACCGCGAACAGGCCGCCCCCGGTTTCCGTCGCGCGATTCCCGGTGACCGTCCCACGCAACATATAAACGGTTTGCCCATAAAATCCGGCGCCATCGACGGCCGTATTATTACTGATCGTTCCTCCGTTCAGGAAGGCGTTGGGCGCAGGAGTATAAATCCCGCCGCCTCTTTCCGCGCTGTTTCCACTAACCGTTCCACTTGAAAATGTAAAATTGCCTGCCGAATAAATCCCGCCGCCGTCGCCTGTCGCAGTATTTTGGCTAATCGTACTTCCTGATATTAAAACAGCGCCACTGGCATAAGCTCCGCCGCCATTGCCCGCTGTTGCCTTATTTCCAGTCAATGTCGAATTATTAATAGTTGCTGCGCCTGCGGCATTGATACCACCGCCCTGCGCGGCCTGGCAATTTTTGATCGACGCGCCATTGAGTGTAATCATGCCCAACGCATTGATACCTCCACCATCTGCAGAGGCATTGCCAACCAGTTCCACCCCTTCAAAGGTCAGGATGACGCCTGCCGACGCATTAATATGGCGTATGTTCCCCGCAACCAATAGCTGCACCGTGCCTCCGGCAGAACGAAACGTCAGGTTTTTGTCGACTGTCAACGGCGTCCCCGTAATCGTAATATTATTTGAAATCTCTACTACCCCTCCGGGAGCGGCGCTGGCAATTTCATTGCGCAGCGTTGTATCGTCGCTGGCAACGAACGGTGTGATCGAGTTTGCCGCCAGGACCGGTTGTTCTAATCCCTCATCAGTTTCCAATGACTGAGGCGTTTCTAACGGTGCTGCCTGCTCCTCCTGATAAGGTTGCCCCGTTTCTTCAAGTATGGGGGCAGGTGAAGCAGCCGGCTCTGGTGTTTCCGTTTCTTCTGCTGCCTCTGTATCCATTTCAGAGTAAATTGATTCCTCTTCCATTGCATTTGCTGGATTTGGCATTACTTCATTTGCATAAGCAAAATTGAAAATACTCAATACCAATAAAACGGAAACAAATATGGAAATAATTGCTTTCTTATTCATTGTAATAGCATCCTCTCTGTGTGTATTATGATAATAGCCTTTTATTCAGACCGAAGTTTGAAGCAGCTTTGAAATGATTTCGTCTTCTGCAGTCTTTAACTAATATACCCCCGGAACAAACAGTCAAAAGTTAAAATTTCCAGAGGTTGCTTTTCAAAATTTTTCACAGGACAAGTCACTACCTTTTGTAACTAAAAAAACGAGTGTTTCCTTCCTTTCCGGTTCCTTAGTTAGTTAACAGGAAAAATCGGCTAATAATTGATGCAAAGTTGTTTGCCACAGTGTATAATATATAATTGTTATAGAATGCGTCGTTTTTAGATATGAAAAGAACTCCGGCGCAAATTGGAGGGTACTATCGTTATGAACGAAAGAATCAAATGTGAAAAATATTTATCCAAGGTAATGACGGCAGATGAAGCCGCAAAGCTTATTTATCCGGGTGCTACGATTGGGCTGAGCGGGTTTACACCGGCAGGCCATGCAAAGGCGGTTCCGCTTGCGATTGCGAAACGCGCGGAAGAAACGGGCGAAAAACTTGATCTTACGATTATGACCGGAGCTTCCGTTGGAGATCAGATCGACGGTGCTCTTACGCGCGCGGGCGCTATGAAAAAACGTCTTCCCTACCAGACCAATTCCACCGTGCGCAATGCGATTAACGCCGGCGAGATCGAATATTTTGATATGCACTTAAGCCAGCTTGCCGTTTGGGCCAAAAATGGATTTTTCGGCGACATCGATTTTGCAATCGTCGAAGTTTCCGGTATAGACGAGGACGGGCATATCATTCCCTCGACCTCAATCGGCGCGGCAAATACTTATATTGACTGTGCAAAGAAGGTTATTCTTGAAGTAAATACCACACAGCCGTTATCTTTAAAAGGCATTCATGACGTATACACCGTTGAACGTGTTCCCAACAGCAAGCCGATCCCTATCGTACGTGCGGCCGACCGCATCGGTACGGAATATTATCCCTGTGATTTCGATAAAATCGCGGCAATCGTTATGACCGACATTCCCGATAAAGGTCGCGCGGTCCAACCGGTTGATGATATTTCACAAAAAATCGCGGATAATATTGTTGAGCTGATCACAAAGGAAACGGAAGCAGGACGCCTGCCCGTACCGCTTCCTCCGTTGCAGTCCGGCGTGGGCGGCGTGGCAAACGCGGTTCTTGCAGGGCTTAAAAAATCATCCTTTACAAATCTCAACGTTTACTCCGAGGTTTTGCAGGATGCGGTATTTGACCTGATCGACGCGGGGAAAATTGCTTTTGCTTCCGGTACGTCGCTCACAATCTCCCCGGATTTTCAGGAGCATTACGACAAAAATTTTGAGAAATATAAAGATAAGATCATGCTGCGTCCCCAGGAGATCAGCAATCATCCGGAGGTTATTCGCCGCCTTGGCATTATCGCTATGAATACGGCGATTGAGGTTGATATTTACGGCAACACGAATTCATCGCACATCAATGGTACGCGAATCATGAACGGGATTGGCGGCAGCGGCGACTTTGCGCAAAACGCGGGCCTTTCCATCTTCATGACACCCTCTACTGCAAAAAATGGTACGCTTTCGTGCATTGTTCCATTTGTAACGCATGTAGACCATACAGAACACGATATCCATTTCCTTGTTACGGAATATGGTTATGCAGACCTGCGCGGACTTCCGCCAAGAATCCGTGCGCGTAAGATTATCGAAGTTTGCGCGCATCCGGACTTCCGCCCGCAGCTTCTCGATTATCTGGAACGTTCCTGCATGGAGTGTGAATGCAAACAGACACCACAGCTTCTGAGGGAAGTTTTCGCAGATAAATAAAACAGGCATTAGAAAAGGTCATGGAGCAAATGTTCCATGACCTTTTTGCATCTGTAAAACCTTACGCCCTCGCGCATAACGAATCAACAAAGCCCGCCACCTGACTATAAAACTACTTCCAGCAAGCTGTTTATCCTGACCAAAACGTTATGCAAATAACAATCCGGGATTGTAGCGGTAAATCGAGCACGGACGTCCTCCGGTCTGATAATTTGTATTCTCGATCAACTCGTTATTCTGGCGCAAATAGGACAAATAACGCTGCACCGTAATGCGGGACAAATTAACTGTCCCAACAATATCGTCACAGGAAAAACAAGCATCCGGCTGGCTGTTGAACACCGCCCTGATAGAGTTAAGCGTCTTTTTCTGCAACCCCTTCGGCAGTTCCGGAACCTCACATTCGGCTCCCTTCAGGAGCCAGTCCACCTTTTCCTGCGTCAGCGTTCCCCGCTGCTCAACAAGCTGTACGCGATGGAGAAACCGCGCAATCGCCTGCTCAAAACGGCTCGTGTCAAACGGATCGACAAGGCAATCCACTACGCCAAGGCGCATCACTGCACGAAGCGTATCGCAGTCGTTTCTCGCAACATAGGCGATCACTTCCGTACGCACGCTGTTTAAACGCAATTCGCGTATCAGCTCAACTCCTGTTTCGGGGTTCGTGCACAGGTCTACCAAAAGCAAATCTGCCGGGTGTCTCTCAAAATATTGCGAGGAGATCATTTCGTTAAAGGAAAGCATCTCAATCTGGAAGCGATTGTCCCTGATCATGTCAGTCGCATTGCTGTTCAGCCCTCTGAATCCTCTCTTCAATACCGTCATCCGATACATTTTATCAAACCTCGATTGTTATTCCCTGACCGCACACCACGGTGCAAACAGTCATATATAGCGTTTTTCTTTGTTAAAATTTTGTCAAATACAGGCGGCATGCTCCGCAAAAATCGTCTTTTGGGGAGGTATGCCTTCCTTTGTTTCAAAACAGGCCTCCGCCTGCAGGAGCCCTGCAGGCGAAACCCGTATTTTATTTAGAAAAGCTTGCTGTATATCTCGTATACTTTGTCCCTGTCAAGCGTAGCATAGTTACGCGCCATCAGACGGCCCTGCTTTGTCATGACCGTATCCGTAAATACGTCAAGGTCTTCCTTTGTTACGCCGTATTCATGCAGCGGCCTGCACTGCAGAATTTTGTTGAGAAGCTTTTCCAGTTCTGCATATACAACTTCTTCCCCGCATCCGAGGATATCCGCGATAAATTTGTTGAGTTTTTTAATTTTACCGTTCGGATCGAGTTCCATATATGCCTTGAATACGCCGATCAGCAGGCAATAGTTTGCTTCGCCATGAGGAACGTGGTAGGTGCCTCCCAGCGGATAGCTCATTGCGTGAACTGCCGCGCAGCCTGCGTTGCCAAACGCAATCCCTGCGTAGTTGCTCGCAATCAGGAAATCTTTCAGGAGCGGAATACGTGCATCCTCGCCGTTCTTTGCGATCTCTTTATATCCGTTGAGGATAATTTTGATCGCTTCGTAACCAAACATCTCCGTATAAGGAGTCGCTTCAGGCGAAAGGCTGGATTCCAGAGCATGGATCAGTGCGTCGATCGAGCTTGTCGCAAAGAACTTGAAAGGCAGCCCCTTTAAAAGCTCCGGCACCATAACGGCGCTGTCCGCATACATTTCGTCAAGGCCCAAACCCAGCTTCGTATGACGGCTCTTGAGTTCTAAAATAGAAAGATTCGTCACTTCGCTGCCCGTCCCACAGGTTGTGGGCACGAGTACCAGCTCTTTATCTTTGATGATTTCAGCCTTTCCGTCGTAGAGATCCAGAATCGGGCTGACATTTTTAAGTGCAAAAATCTTGGAGATGTCGATAATCGTTCCGCCGCCGATGGCAATGATGCGCTTATAGTCTGCTTTCATGTCCGCATACATCGCTTCCGCCATTTCGTCGGACGGCTCGCCCGTGCCATATTTCTCCTGATACATTACGTCCGCTTTGATTCCAAGGTCCGTAAACAGCGGATTGAAAATATATTCGTTTGTAATGATAAGGTCGCCCTCTCCAATCTCAAACGCTTCACAGAATTCTTTGCATGTGTCAAACGCATGGATAACCGGTTTAATTGCAAGTTGTTTCATAATACCTCTCCTTAGTCCTCTTCGCTATATTTACATTTAAATTTATTCTCGAAAAACTCAATAAGCTGCGGCCTGAAATCAGGATGTGCAATCCTGATCAGGCGGATCGCGCGCTCCCTGAGCGTGATGCCGCGCAGGTCTGCAATACCATACTCTGTGATAACGTACTGCACGTCATACCTTGAGGTCGTAACCGCAGCACCTTCATCAATGACGCTGACAATTTTGGATACCTTTCCCTTTGCCGCCGTTGAAGGCATCGCCATAATGCTTCTGCCGCCTTTGCTCATGGATGCGCCGCGGACAAAATCTACCTGGCCGCCCACGCCGCTGATTTGCTTATGGCCCACAGAGGTAGAAACCACCTGCCCCATAAGGTCAACCTGGACACACGAATTAATAGAAACCATATTGTCGTTTTGGGCGATCACGATCGGATCGTTTACATAGTCAACCGGATAAACGCCAACTGCCGGGTTATCGTCAAGATAATCATACAGGCGGCGCGTGCCCATTGCAAATGTGAGGATACTCTTGCCCGGATGCAGCGTCTTTTTCTTATTTGTGATAACGCCCGCTTCCACAAGCTCTACCACGCCGTCTGAAATCATTTCGCTGTGAATTCCGAGGTCTTTCTTGTCCTTCAGGAACAACAGCACCGCATCCGGTATGGCGCCGATTCCAAGCTGCAGGCAGTCGCCGTCTTTGATAAGCGACGCGCAGTTCCGTCCAATCGCTTCTTCCACTTCCGTAATCTTTGGATTGGGGAGTTCGAGGATCGGTTCGTCAAATTCTACAAAATCACTGATTTCATCAACATGGACAAACGAATCGCCATGCGTGCGGGGCATATATTTATTGACCTGGGCAATAACGGTTTCTGCTTGTTTTACCGCTTCCATCGTATAGTCCACAGAAATTCCAAGGCTTACAAATCCGTGCTCGTCCGGCGGCGTCACCGTCACAAGCGCAACATCCGGCTTGCAGTTTGTACGTAAAAGCTCCGGCTCCTTGGAAAAATAAACCGGCGTGATGTCCGCACGGCCTTCTGCGCATGCTGCACGCGTCGTCCCGCCCAGGAAAAATGCGTTGTGGCGGAAATGCTTTTCCATCTCCGGCGCGCAATATAATGATTTTCCCATAGACACCATGTGGATGATTTCCACATTTTCATAAGCATCCGCATTCGCAACCATAGCGTCCGTCACATGAACCGGCTCTCCCGTCGCATGCGCGATGACCACCGTGTCCCCTGATTTAATCTTCTTTACCGCTTCCTTGGCAGTTGTAAGCCGCGATTTGTATATTTGTTTCCAATCCATTGGTTTCCTCCCCTGTCACAATCAAAATTTTATTGTTCCGGTATTTGCCTGAGCGCCTCCCGGAGATTTGCATAATCATTTTTTTCGGCCATTATCATTTTACCGTAACGCCCTTCCAGATTATCATGCAACGCGCATGCGCTGTGACATCCGCAGATAATCACCGCATAATCAACAGGCGTATCGGCACCCGCAATCACAATCTCGCTTTGCGGGAAATCCTTTTTCAGCTTTTGCACAATCCCTGTACGGTCGTAACGCGGATTGCAGCCGCCGCAATATTTAATTCCGATTCTCATTGGTATTACGTTCCGCCCGTTTTCTGTCAAGGATGCTGCGCGCCATATTCCAGGTTTCATCGCTGACGCCCGTCACCAGCACGACATCCTTCACTTCGGGTATCTCTTCCTTAATTGTACTGCCTACCAAAGACTCCAATGTGAAAGAAGCGGAAGGACAGTTGCTGCACTTGCCCAGAAAACGCACCTTAAGCACGCCGTCTTTGATATCGACTACCTCAATATCGCCCTGGTGCTCACCCATTGCGGGCCGCACCTTATCGCGCAGGACCTGTTCGATCCTTTCCTGCAATTCTTCGTGCATAACTGCCCCTTTCCACTCTCTTCCGTAAAGCATCCAGCCGCCGGTACGCACTGTGTGCGCCTGCGGCGGCTGATTTTATTTTTCTTACTCTTCGATGTGCGCGATCTTCTTTGCGAGTTCCTTCTTCATTCCCAGGTTGCCCTGACGCGCGATCATGATACGCTGTGCCTGCGGACTTCCCGCACCGTGCATGGACTCTGTACGGTAGCCGACGGCAGCCGTGCCAAGTGCAAGATTTTCAATCAGGCGCAGGATTCTCAGACGGTTCTCTGTAGAAACGCTCTCCACACCCTTCAGGTATTTCTCAACATATTTACCGAGCTTCGGATCACGGAAGTCTTTTTCAGACGGAGCCGTAACCATGATACCGCCCGCAATATCTTCAGCAAGCCGTACGATTTCATACGGAAAACGCGTTACGTTCTGTTTGCAGACGTTTGCCAGCAGCAGGTCGATGATATAATTGCCGGATTCCGTCTGGTGCCCTTCCGCCGAGCAGGCAATACCGCACGCATACAGCGTTTCATTGAGGTGCGTCATCTCAATCAGCTTGTCTTTAATGTGCGAAGCTTTTGCTGCTCCGTTGTAATCAGCCGCAACCGCAGCCGCGCCAATCAGCACGTCGCCCACGCCGACCTTGCAGCCGCCATAGCTCTGGCGGTGATATCCTGCAAAACGCTCAACCAGCATTCCTGCGAATTCTGTTTCCCCATTGAGGAAGATGCGGTCGTTTGGAACAAATACGTCGTCAAAGATCGTAAGCGCTTCCACTCCACCAAATTCAGCATTTCCTACATCAAGCTCCGTGCCTTCCAGTTTGCGCGTATCGCAGGACTGGCGGCCGATGATCATGAAGAGGCCCGGTGCGTCAAGCGGAACCGCAAAAGACACCGCATAATCCTTGTCCTCCGGTCTCATTGCAACCGTGGGCATTACGATTACCTCATGAGAGTTAAGCATACCTGTCTGGTGCGCTTTTGCGCCGCGCACGACAATTCCGTCCGGACGCCTTTCCACCACGCGCAGGTACATATCCGGATCAGGCTGTGCATGGGGAGCCAAAGAGCGGTCGCCCTTCGGATCAGTCATCGCGCCGTCGATCGTCAGATCGTTATCCTGGCAGTATTTCATAAATTTAACAAAGTTTTCATGGTAATTCGTTCCACAGGCCTTGTCTGTTTCATAAGTCGTGCTGTAAACGGCATTGAACGCATCCATACCAACACAGCGCTGGAAGCATGCAGCCGTCTGCTGTCCCAAGAGCCTCTGCATCTTTACTTTTTTGATCAAATCGTCTGTATTACGATGAATGTTTGTGAAGCGGTTGATTTTACGTCCATCCTCAAGCGTTACCGTCATGAGGTCTTCGTACTCAGGCATTTGCGCCAGATCATACGTCATACGAACGGAATTGAGCGAAGGACGAAGGATCGGATCATCCACAGGATTCTCGATTTTCTCCCCAAACATATAAACTTCCATTTTGATTTTGCGAATACTTTCAATGTATTCTTCGCCAGTCATAAGTGCCATAATACTTTTCCTTTCTAATTATGAGCTTGTTTTTCCCAATCACTGCTTTCTAACCGCGAAACAGTGATCTCCCCTTTATATACCTTCAATTTTATATATGCAAATAACGTGCCATCCATATAAAAATATAGCATATTTTTCAAAAAAAAGCACTCTTTTTTGAAATTTAATCACTTTTTCTGTGTAATCTCAAAATAAGAATGCTATTTTGTAAAAATTAAACCATAGTTTACATCGATATTCCACCACAATAAAAATTGTAATACCAATTTTAATTGGATTTGTTGCAATATTACAACAGCGATTGTCTCTTTTTTAACAATTTTTTCATTTACTTCTTGAAATAGGGTAAAATTTAAACTTTTCTATTTCGTTTCATTTTTGCAACGTGTTTCATTTTTGCAACACCCCAAGCTTATCACGATACTTTTTTCGTTTGCGAACAAAGGTAGCTGCATCCATTCCAAGACTTTTTGCGGCGTTGCGGACGTTTCCCCACTGCTCGTATGCGTGATTAATATAATCAAGCTCCATGCGCTCTACGAGCGCCTTTAAATCGATTCCTTCCCCACTTTGCAAAAGCTGTCCCTCCGCGGATGCAACATGTAAAAACAGGTTCCCCAGGGTGACTTCATTTGTATTGCTCATAATCATAGAGCGTTCCACTACGTTTTTCAGTTCCCTGACATTCCCTGGCCACCGGTACTCCAGCAGCACATCCTTTGCCGCGTCGGTAAGCCTTTTCTCCATTCCGTATTTATGGTTCAAATCGGTAAGAAACTGCTCTGCAAGCGGAATAATATCGTCTTTTCGTTCCCGCAACGGCGGAATTGTAACGGGAAAAACGTTCAGGCGGTAAAACAGGTCTGCCCGGAAGGTTTTTTCACGCATCATTTCCAATAGATTCCTGTTTGTAGCGGCAATCACACGCACATCCACTTTGATTGGTTTATTGGAACCAATCCGTTCGATTTCCTGCTCCTGCAGCACACGCAGCAGCTTAACCTGCATATCAGGAGGCAGCTCTCCCACCTCGTCAAGGAATATCGTGCCTTTGTCCGCCACCTCAAAGAGTCCCATTTTTCCTTCCTTGTTTGCTCCGGTAAAAGCGCCCCTTTCGTAACCAAAAAGCTCGCTTTCAATCAGCGTGGAAGGAATTGCGCCGCAATTCACTTTAATAAATCGCTCTGCCGAACGGTTGCTGCCACGGAATATATAGGATGCAATCTTATCTTTCCCAACTCCGGTCTCACCTGTCAGCAAAACCGTAGTGTCGAGCTTACGCACCCGGTCTATCATTTGAAGGACATTCAGCATCGCCCTATCGCGAACTACAAGCTCGCCGTCGCCGATCAGCTGCCTTCTTATTGCTTCCAGCTCAGATACATTCTTCTCCGACAGTTCTTCATTTTCCCGCAGCTTCATTTTCAGCTCGTGCAGTTCTGTAATATCGCGCACGTTGGTGATTACCATAATCACTTCATTATTCTCGTCAAGCGTGGGCGTGCTGGTGATGACTGCGCGTTTTCCTGTCTGGAATTCCTGCTCGAGCGTCACAGGCTCCCGCGTCCTGATTGCCTCAAGCGTTCCAGACTGGTTAATCAAATCGTCCTTCACAAGATCCCTCATGTTTTTTCCCAGCACCTGCTCGCGTTTGAGCCCCGACAATATCTCATAGGATTTGTTCACCATGATGGTATTTGCATTTCCGTCCGTAATATAAATTCCATCATATGATCCTTCGATCACTACGTCAAGCACACTGCGCGCTTTACTGATATCGCTCAGCAGGTCCCCTTTTTCATAATAAGCAGGTAGTCTGTTTTTCATAAAAACCTTCCAAAATTCAAGGCAGACGGTACACCATGCAGGGATGTCCGCCGGTATTATAGTCGATATCGCCAATCACGCGCCCCGCGTCCGTGAGCCGTTTCAGGTAACGTCTTACCGTTACTGTAGAAAGCCCCAGGCGCTGCGCAAACTCCTTCACTGTGAAATCATGCCCCGCTTTCTCACGAAAGCACTCCATAATTTTCTTTTCCGTTTCATTCTTAGCGCCGCCCTGCGAATAGGACAGCGACGCGTCCTTGGCGTGGAACAAATGATCGATCGTCTCCTGATCCACCGTACGAAGGCCGCTTACGGTTTGCTTATAGTCGATATATTTATCCAGAGCCTGCTGAAACCGGTTATAGGAAAAGGGCTTCACCAGATAATCAACTGCGCCAAGATGCAGCGAAGAAACGAGCGCATCGGTTTTTTTTGCAGCAGTGACCATAATAACGTCCACCTGTATTCTATTCCTTAGGATATCTTTCAAAAGCTCGATTCCATTATATTCAGGCAGGCAAATATCGAGGATCATGAGGTCCGCTCCTTTTTCCGCCAGAAAATCAAGCGCGTCACGCCCGCACTGGAATTCACCGACGACACGAAAGCGTCCGTCGCGTTCCACATATTCCCGATTGATGTAGGACACCATCGGATCGTTATCCACGATAATCACCTGATACATATGCTTTTGCTCTCCTGATTTCATTGTAAGAGATTTCACAATCCATGTCAACCAAGCGATATTCAGCTATCCATAATCTCCTTTGCTTTCGGCATGACCGGCTGTTTTTCAGAAAAGCGTTTTAGCGTCCTCCTTGCGGCAAACGCAATCAGCAGGCTTGCGATGCCCGCCACCCCCACGACCACCGCCGGGTTAAGTCCATCGATTCCAAAGAGGAATCCATACATTGCCTGCCCAAGCGGATAAGCGCAGGTACAAAACATTGTCACGAATGCCATTACTTTTCCAAGCATCTCATTGGGTGTTACTTTTTGAATAAATGTCTGCGCGATCACCGTAAAAAGTGTTGTGCAACACAGACAAACCACCACCGTCACAAGAATCACGCCATAGGAAGCAAACGGCGTGCCATTCCCCATAACCGCAAGCCCCAACGGCGCCAGGCACAGCGTAGCGCCAAATAGAAACTTACTGGAACCGCTGAATCGAACCTTCTTCGTCACAGCGCCTGCAAGAAGGCCTCCCATGATGGATCCAACGGCCATTGCCCCTTCCACAAAACCGTAAAGTTGGCTGCTAAGCCCCAGAAATATCCTGACGAGATATGGCAGCCCTACGGTAAACATTGCCGCCATAAACAGGTTGAGCGCCGCTGTAAGCAGTAACAATTTGAGCATGGACGGATTTTCGTGCAGCAAAAAACGCATTGCGCTACCTGCGTCGCTTTTGATCATTTTAAAAATTCCCTGCTTCCTTTCGCGCCGTACAAAAGGGATGTGCAAAAATAATTCCATCGTCGCCGATGCAAAAAAGCATCCAAACCCAACAATAAGGATTGGCCACAAGCCGAAGAAACCATATAAAAATCCTCCGATGATAGGCCCTAACAGATTTGCAAGCGCATTGACCTGAATGACCATGCCATTGGCCCGGACAAGATTTTCTCCCTGTGCGAGCAATGGAACGCTGGCTTGTACGGCAGGCTGGTAAAATGATTGTATAATCATTAGTACGAACATCAGCACCGCAACCACAGTTATGCCTCCCGCCTGAATCAAAATTCCAAAGATTCCGATCGTAAGGGCTGTAATATAATCCAGCGCCACCATAATCCACTTGCGGCTTACGCGGTCTGCCAAAATGCCTCCAAAAGGCGCTCCCACGACCATTGGTATCATTGAAATTGCAAGTATCATCCCAAAAACAGACGACGAGCCCGTTTGATCCAGTACATACAGCGAAAGCGCAAAGCGCATGACCGCGTTCCCAAATAAGGACATTATCTGCCCCACTATCATGATTGTAAAATCCCTGTTAAACAATTTATATCCCATCTTAACTTTTCTGTCCTTCCTCTGGAAAATATTTTACATACCTACCGTCGGTATGTATTTTTGCAAAAAAATGCTGTTTATTCTATGTCTTTCCCTTGGACAACAGCATCATAATAATGCCCACAAACCACGGCTACTTCTTCATCTATCACCGGCAGCCCTATCTTATCCGTAAGCTCCTTTATGAAAGACACGCGGCTCATAAATTCTTCCCTGCTCCAGCTAAACAGCGCCGGATTTGCCCATATATTCGTAAGCAGCATGAGCAATTCAGCCGCTTCCGCAGGTTTTGATACCTCCATAGAACCATCCTTGTTTCCCTCTTCGATCAACCGCGCGACAATCGGCCCTGTTTCAAATAAGGATTCACGCAGCTGCGCGACAACAATACGCGGATTTTCAAGCATTGGCAACAGCAATGCCCTGTCCATTTTCAGCTTTGTCTTATTCCCAAGAGAATCAAAAAACACCCGTTGGAGTTTTTGCAGCCCGTTCAGGCTTTTATCCTTCTTTACGCGCTCAAACCATTCGTTATCGTCATAAAAATCGCTGCATATCCGGTTGAATATTTCTTCCTTGCTCTGAAAATGGTGATAGACCGCGCCCTTTGACATTCCAAGCTCGCTTACGATGTCCTGAATGGATGTTTGGTCGTAACCTTTTTCAAGAAACAACCGGCCTGCAATTTCCAATATTTTCTGCACGGTTTCTTCCGGATATTTGTTTCGTGCCATTTTGATTCCCTTTCGAATACATACCAATAGTATGTATGAATTGTAAATCTTATTTACCGCTTTGTCAATCAGCTAAATTGGTTTTGAAATAACAAAAGCCGTCTTTTTTAAACGGCTTTCCAGGATATCTTCCTATCAATACTTATTTTCTTTCTTTTCCTCTTTTACATCTCCATCAGGCCAGACATATATGACTGCATTACACTTTGGACAAATATATACCCTTGTGGAATTTGATGCCTGTTTCGATTTACGCTCATACATCTGCGAGCCGCAATGCTTACATTCCATACTCTAACCTCCAAAGTAATTATACCACATTTGCCTGCCAAAAAAGAGTTTTTTGCAAATTAATGCTTACTTTTGATCGTAACGTTCGTACTTCGCCAGAAAATAAAGCAGATTATTTACGATTTTCCCTATCCTGATTCTGTGCGCATTTTGCCTTTACATTGTTTTATGCTTCAGTGCTCGTTTATATATAATCAATAATATTGAGAACGACAGGTATTTTATGTTCGAATACCGGGGAGGACAAACGATGAAACAAAATAATTTTCACAAAAAGCATATCAATAAATGGTTGATATTTGTTTTGTGTATGGCTTTTACGCTCCAACTTTTTGCGGTTCCAATGCTGGCCCTGGCCGAAAATATGGAGAATGCCCCAAGACAGGAAACACCGGCTGCCGGCGAAGTTTTGCCGGAACCGTCGGCAAGTGCTTCGAGCGGCGCAAATGACAGTCCCACTCCAATCGGCGATGCCATTTTACCATCTGATAACAACGGGGAAAACAATCCTGCCGGAGCGGCTGAAACTCCGGAAGCATCACAATCCCCAGCGCCAACTGAAACGAACGGCACAGTGCCTTCCGGCCAGCCACGGGATATAAAAACTGTTTTTGAGCAATTAGCTTCACAGGGCATAGAAGCATACAGCAACCCTGCAACTCATACAGTTCTTTCTGATCTGAAAGTTTCATTTTTGTCCGCAGACCTGAAAACTGTTTTGGAAGGCGAAAATATATCGCCCGATTCAATCGTGCGGTTTACTTTTGACGTAACCATTCCTGCGGAAATAGCAACACAGCTCATATCCGGTGATTATTATAGTTTTCACTTGCCGGATACCCTCAGCCCCATCGTCAAAACGGTTCCAATACAGCAATCACAGACTGGCGTTAGCTTAGGGAACGCGGATATATTACAGAATGGTACTGTCAGGATAACGGCTGGAGATTATTTTGCCCATGCCGAGAATACTGCTGTTGTTGGAACCTTCTCCTTTGACGCCGCTTTTAATATGGATCAGATCGCATTGAGTACTCCATTTGAGATTAGCATTGGCGGTGAAAATTTTGCTCCCGTCCCTGTTTTGATCGCCGACACTTCAAATGAGGAAAGTGCCTCGCAGGAGGATTATCCTGTTATCGTTCCAATGGCGGCCCCAATAGGAACCGACATCAAAAATTATTTCACAACGACGCCCGCTACGATCATATCCGGAATGCACCTGAGCTATACCGATGCCCAAGGAAATCCCATGCCCGACGGGACAGCAAATATTAATTCACAGATCAAATTTAATTTTGACCTGGCAATTCCAAACGATGTGACGCCCAAAATAAAAGCGGGCGATTACTATACGATAGAACTGCCAGATAACGTAAAGATTAAAACAGGCCTTTACAACCAGCCAATGATTGATCCTGTAAGCGGCAAAACATATGCCAATTTTTCGGTCAATACCGATGGCACTGTTACCATCACTTTTACAGACGCGATTAGTACGTTGCGCGATGTAACAGGTCAAATTAATTTTAACGGAGCCTTCAACAGCCTGAATGTCACAGAGCCTGGCGATACCGATATCAGCATCCCAAGCGAAACAAACGTATCTTCCAGCGTGACGTTAAAGCCTCTTGTTGGAAGCGCCATCGAAAAAAAAGGCTCATTTGATAAAACGCGCAACCCTGATTCCATAACATGGGATGTTATCATCAATAAAAATATGGACTCTTTGGACAATGCAAAGGTTGCAGATACGCTTCCCCCCGGACTGATCTATTCTGCAACGACGGTAGAGGTCCTGCCCGTTAACCTTGACGTATATGGAAATATTACGTCTTATGGCGCACCGCTCACCTCAGGCTATACAGTGAGTGATACAACCACGAAAAACGATACGGTTACCTTTGACGCGCCTATCAAAACTGCATACTGCATCCGTTATACTACGCCAATCGATAAAAGTGTTGTTGCACCGCTCGGTGAAAATAAACTTTTTGAAAACAATGCTACGCTGGACTGGTCTGGAAATACAACTCCCCTGTCCGCACAGGCGACTCTCAGGGCAAATTACGACAGCTACCTCAAAAAAATGTCAACAGGATATTCTCCCCAAACGCAAACTGTAAAATGGATGATCCAGTACAATTATGCGGGTAACACGATCCCCGCGGGTACTATGATCGCCGATATTTACAACAATATTGGAAACACGGTACCCATGTCTTTCGATCCGGCTACATTGAAAATATATCCTGTTACATTCGACGGGAACGGGAATCCTGTACAGAGTAACCAGCCGCTTGCGAGCAGTGAATATTCGCTTACGGAAAATGTCGATCCTGGAAACAGATTCGAAATTACATTTACCAACGAGCTCACAGGTGCATACAATATTGTATATGAAACCAAAGCAGAGCAAGCCCCGGGTAATATTGTGAATACTGACCAGATGATCGCAAATGCCGCTCAGGGAACGCCTCCGGGCGGTTCGACGCCGATTACGTCAACGCCCACTTTCACATTGCGCCAGCAGGGAGCAATTAAAACTGTGAAGGACGTTGACTATTCCTCACCGGTCAATGGCAAGACGATAACGTGGCAGGTCGTACTCAACAACGATCACAAGACGATTACGAAAGGCCTCCTCACCGATATGGCAAATTACATTATCGATGGCCAGGTTACAGACTGTTCCGTTGCGGACAATGGTTCCGACGGCAATGGCAATACGCTGCTCGGGAACGATAAATATTCTTATACCAATTTGCCAGCCGGTTTTAAGCTGGAGCTTGACGCTTCCCTTTTCCCAACGGATCACAGCTTTACCATCACCTTCAAAACGCCTTTGAAATATACGGGCCAGGATCCATCGCTGACCACATATAAAAACACGGCGTTCTTTGAAGACGGCCTTGGAATTTATACTTCCGAAGCCCAGGTTTCGCTTAATAAGCAAACACAGCAAAACGGTGGTAAAAGCGGAAGCTATAATGCGGTTACCAAACAAATCACGTGGAGCATCTATACCAATTATGCAAAAACAGGCCTGCAAAATGCCCGCATCGATGATCCAATCCCCGACGATCAGGTATTTGTCCCCGGCTCTACACGTATCTATTTCTATTCGGTTGCCCCGGATGGCGGATACACGCAGCTAAGAGAACTAACACCAGAGGAATATGGCTATTTTATGATATCGGAACCGGCCAATCCGTCCGGTACTGACAAAACGTTAACCGTACGCCTGCCTGATGCAGCGCCGGACGCAGTGAAGGGCGTCCCTGTTGCATCGAGCGAGCTTCCTCCTTTGTTCCTTGTTCAGTTTGATACTACGGTCGAAGGAACTGTAGTCAAAAAAGAATATACGAACGAAGCGGATTTTTACAACGATTTTACGCCAAAAGAAACCCTTACCAGTAAAGTCGCAGTAAATAATGGAGGATCTCTTGCTTATAAAAACGGTTATCAGGGCGCCGACGGCTATGCGTACTGGAATGTTACCATTAATCCAAGCCAGTCTACGCTCACGGATACCAAGGTCGTAGACGTGCCGTCGTCCAACCAGTCCATACTGATGAGCTCGCTTACAATCAACGGCATGCAGGTGGATCAATCCGGAAAGCTTACGCCTGACCTTGGCGTTACACTCGTACAGGGTACGGATTATGACGCCGCTTACACCAATGTCAACGGCACATGGACATTGACCGTTACCCTGAAAGGGCAATATGCAACAATCAACCGCGCATACTATATGAGCTACAAGGCGGCTATTTATGTCGATCCCTCAAACGGCAGCGCAACGCAGCAAATCACGAACACTGCTACGATCACAGGTAATAACGGCGGATCTCACTCAGGATCGGTGACTACCCCGCTTGGCGTAGATGTAAACAGGGGTGGCGGTACCTTGCGCGGCGCTTTCCAGAAGCTTACGATTCAAAAGGTAGATATGGATGGTAATCCCCTTGCCGGCGCTCAATTCCAGCTCTATGACAAAAACGGCGATCCTGTCGGCGGTATAACCACATCAGACGCTCAGGGAATCATTACCTACGAAAATCTGGTTTCAGGCGATTATACCATCCAGGAAGTAGCTGTGCCGCCTGGATATACGCTTACTACAGTGCTCTCCTCCGGCGTACCGATCTCATTATCGCCGGATAACAATATTTTTACCTTTACCAACGGGCTTACCCAGGTGGAATTTGTCAAGGAAAATGAAATTGGCTGGCCTGTTTCGGGCGCGATATTTGCCATCGAGCAGCAGGTTGCAGATGGATGGCAGACCGTTCGTGAAAACCTTACGACAGACAGCGCCGGACAAATATTGGTGAAGGGACTCTCTGTCGGTCATTACCGGTTTGTAGAAACCAGGCGTGCAGACGAGTATATCCTCAACACCACGCCAATGGAGTTTGATGTAACCACCAATCCCGACGTGATAAAGGTTGGATCGTTTATCGACTATCAAGGCAGCTTTCGTATGGTAAAGGAATCCGATACCGGGCAACCGCTTGAAGGCGTTGTATTTGAGCTTTACAAAATGGGCGATACCCCATCCCTCATAGCCGAGCTCACGACCGATTCATCCGGCTGGATTGGCCTTGGCGGACTCTCGCCAGGAAGCTACAAGCTCGTGGAAACAAAAACTCTTGACGGACTGGTTTTGGACGAACGCCCTATCTTCTTCTCTATTACGGATAGCTATGCAGGCGCATTTCCGACACTGGACTTACAGAAGTTTATCAACCACCAGTATAAAGGGAATCTGGAGATCAGCAAAACCGACCTGCAGGGCGCCCCGCTGGCGGAAGCGGTGTTCAGTGTGTACAGCAGTAATGGTAATTTGATATTAGATCATATTACTACAGATAAATCCGGTAAGGCCGTTGTCACCGGTTTGTTGCCGGGCGAATATTATTTTGTAGAAACGAAGGCGCCTGATGGATATATACTGGATGAAGAAAAACACCTGTTTTCTGTTGTGTATGATGCAAAGGGCCAGCATATCAGCGTGGAGCAAACCGTCACAAATACACCGCTGTCTCCCGATGCCCTCACAACAAGCCGCCCCCAAACGGGCGACAACAGCAGCCTTGGCTTGTGGATTGCATTATGCCTGGCAGCTGGCACAACAACGGTAGTTCTCCTAAGATACAAATATAAAAAGCAACATGAAAAATAGTAATGCCAGTTGTTAACATTGAAAAAGGTTTCGTAGTTATTGCGAAACCTTTTTTATGCTGCGAATACTTTTCACGGTATGAACAACCATCCCTAATATCTCATCTGCAAACTTCAATGCCACATAGTATCATTAAACCCAAATTATCGTTTGCTCAAGCAAAAGCAAGCCTCCATAACCAATACATAAATCCGGCTCAATTAGCCTCATAATAAGTGGAATCACGTATACAGATGCAATCTTATATCATTAATACAAAAAACCTGCAATTTTCATTGCAGGTTTTTTAAAATAGAATCCGGCAGCTACCTATCCTCCCGGGCCGTCACCAGCCAAGTACTTTGGGCGTTTAGAGGCTTAACTTCTGTGTTCGGAATGGGAACAGGTGGATCCCTCTAGCTATCGCCACCGGAAATTGTTTATGAGGTCTTTTCCTCATAATGGCTCCCCAGGTTGGGTTTGAACCAACGACCCTTCGGTTAACAGCCGAATGCTCTACCGCTGAGCTACTGAGGAATATAAAATTTTTAATGTACAAAGCACATTGAAAACTAAATAGTAGAAATATTGTAAAGAGAT